>NZ_NWVL01000109.1 GCF_002382885.1 Streptomyces sp. WZ.A104 | reverse complement strand
GGCCGGGGCCAGGGCCGCTCCGGGCCAGGGCCCCGCGGCGTCGGCCCGCTCGGCGGCGCGGCGGCAGCGCGGGCAGTCGTCGACGTGCCGGACGAGCTCGCGGCGCAGGGCGGTGGAGAGCAGCACCTGGTGGTCGCCGGTGAGCCGGGCGACGGTGGGGCAGTCACCGGTCTCGACGACGGCGAGGGCGGCGCGCGTGCGCTCCACCTCGCAGGCCGCGGCGGCCAGCAGCTCGCGGGCGGTGACCGGCTCCATGCCGAGCACGGCGGCGACGGCGCGCGGGGTGAGCCCGTGGCGTACGGCCAGTTCGAGGGCTTCGCGCTGCTCGGGGGTGGTGCCCGCGGCCTCGGGCCAGGCGAGCGTGGCGAGTTCCCGGCGGCGGGCCTCGGCGGCCGGGGACTCGGCGGGGGCGGGGGTGGTGGCGTCCTCGGGGGTGGCGGGGCGGGCGGGGGCGGAGGAGGGCGCTGGTGCGTGCTTTCCCCGCGGGCCCGGTGCGTGCTTTCCCCGCGGGTCCGGTGCGTGCTTCTCCTGCGGGCCCGCGGGCGTGGGGGTTTCGGAGGCCTTGGCCGTACGGGGTGGCTTGGCCGGTCCCGACGGGCGGCGGTGGGCCTGACGGCCGCGCTTGCGCTCGGTGAGGGTGCGCAGGCAGGTCCATCGGGCCAGGGCGTACAGCCAGGATTTACGTTCCTCCTCGGCCGTGGGACACCGGGCGTCCTGCCGGTCCGCGACCGCGAGGACCGCGCCGAGCGCCTCCGCGGCCGCGTCGTGGTCGCAGAGCACGGAGAGGCAGTAGGTGAACAGCCCGTCGAGATACGGCTCGTAACGTGCGGGGGATCGCTCTGCCGCGGCGTGATGGTCCCGGCGGTGCGCCCGGTGTGCGCCGGTGGTGTGCGTGGGGGTCTCCAGCCTGCTGCTCGTCACCCGGCGACCGTAGGCAGAGGAGCGCATGCCCTTAGCGCCCCTTGAGCACTTTTAATCCCAACGGGTGAACGTATCCCTCGAAAGGGGACAGGGATCAGCGGTTCCCGCCGGGGGCGCTCAGGAATGCTCCGGGATGCTCCCGTGCGCCCTCCGTGCGAGCTGGCCGGGTGTCGGACCGGATACGCGGACCGCGCGGGCGGGACTGTCGTACCCCACCGCTACGGTGGCGCCATGGCTGCCCGTACGAAATCCGCGAAGGACCGACCGTCCTACCGCTGCACCGAGTGCGGCTGGACCACCGCCAAATGGCTCGGCCGTTGCCCCGAGTGCCAGGCGTGGGGGACGGTCGAGGAGTTCGGCGGCGCCCCCGCCGTGCGCACCACCGCGGCCGGGAGGGTCTCGGCCGCCGCCGTGCCGATCGGCCAGGTCGACAGCCGGACGGCCACCGCCCGTTCGACCGGGGTCGGTGAGCTGGACCGGGTGCTCGGCGGCGGGCTCGTGCCGGGCGCGGTCGTGCTGCTGGCGGGCGAGCCGGGGGTCGGCAAGTCGACACTGCTGCTGGACGTGGCGTCCAAGGCGGCGAGCGACGACCACCGCACGCTGTATGTGACCGCCGAGGAGTCCGCGAGCCAGGTCCGGCTGCGGGCCGACCGCATCCGGGCGATCAACGACCACCTCTACCTCGCGGCGGAGACCGACCTGTCCGCGGTGCTCGGGCATCTGGACGCGGTCAAGCCCTCGCTGCTGATCCTCGACTCGGTGCAGACGGTCGCCTCACCCGAGATCGACGGCGCGCCCGGCGGGATGGCGCAGGTCCGGGAGGTCGCCGGGGCGCTGATCCGGGCGTCCAAGGAGCGCGGGATGGCCACGCTGCTGGTCGGCCATGTGACGAAGGACGGCGCGATCGCCGGGCCCCGGCTGCTGGAGCACCTGGTCGACGTGGTGCTGTCCTTCGAGGGCGACCGGCACGCCCGGCTGCGCCTGGTGCGCGGCGTCAAGAACCGCTACGGGGCGACCGACGAGGTCGGCTGCTTCGAACTGCACGACGAGGGCATCACCGGTCTCGCCGACCCCTCGGGCCTCTTCCTGACCCGGCGCGACGTGGCGGTGCCGGGCACCTGTCTGACGGTGACGCTGGAGGGCAAGCGGCCGCTGGTCGCCGAGGTGCAGGCGCTGACCGTCGACTCCCAGATCCCTTCGCCCCGGCGCACCACCTCCGGTCTGGAGACCTCCCGGGTCTCGATGATGCTGGCCGTGCTGGAGCAGCGCGGCCGGATCAGCGCGCTCGGCAAGCGGGACATCTACAGCGCCACGGTGGGCGGTGTGAAGCTCACCGAGCCCGCGGCCGACCTGGCCATCGCGCTCGCGCTGGCCAGTGCCGCCAGCGACACCCCGCTGCCGAAGAACCTGGTCGCGATCGGTGAGGTGGGGCTCGCGGGCGAGGTCAGACGGGTCACCGGCGTGCAGCGGAGACTGGCCGAGGCCCACCGGCTGGGCTTCACCCACGCCCTCGTCCCGACCGACCCGGGGAGGGTCCCGGCCGGTATGAAGGTCACGGAAGTCGCCGACATGGGCGACGCCCTGCGGGTCCTCCCGTCCCGCTCTCGCAAGGAGGCACCACAGGAGGACAAGGTGCGCCGGTAGACTTTGCCCTGGTCTCGCCCGCCCGTGGACACGGCATGGCGGACGCAAGGGCACCGCAAACCTGTGACCGGAGGAGTGCAGTGGCAGCCAACGACCGGGCGACGACGCCCGGAAAGTCCGGCCAAGGCACCGGCAACGAGGCGCTGATGCGCGCCTCGTTGAGCGCGGTCGCGCCCGGTATGGCCCTGCGGGACGGCCTGGAGCGCATTCTCCGCGGCAATACCGGCGGGCTGATCGTCCTGGGCATGGACAAGACCGTCGAGTCGATGTGCACCGGCGGTTTCGTGCTGGACGTGGAGTTCACGGCGACGCGCCTGCGCGAGCTGTGCAAGCTCGACGGGGCACTGATCCTCGACAAGGACATGACCAAGATCCTGCGGGCCGGGGTGCAGCTGGTCCCGGACGCCTCGATCCCCACGGAGGAGACGGGCACCCGTCACCGTACGGCGGACCGGGTCTCCAAGGCGTGCGGCTTCCCCGTCGTCTCGGTCTCCCAGTCGATGCGGCTCATCGCGCTGTACGTGGACGGGGAGCGGCGGGTCCTGGAGGAGTCGTCCGCGATCCTGTCCCGGGCCAACCAGGCGCTCGCCACCCTGGAGCGGTACAAGCTCCGCCTCGACGAGGTCGCGGGCACGCTGTCCGCGCTGGAGATCGAGGACCTGGTCACCGTGCGGGACGTGACGGCGGTGGCGCAGCGGCTGGAGATGGTGCGGCGGATCGCCACGGAGATCGCGGAGTACGTGGTCGAGCTCGGCACTGACGGGCGGCTCCTCTCGCTCCAGCTGGACGAGCTGATCGCGGGCGTGGAGCCGGAGCGGGAGCTGGTCGTCCGCGACTACGTCCCGGAACCGACGGCGAAACGGTCGCGCACGGTGGCCGAGGCGCTGACGGAACTGGACGCGCTGAGCCACACCGAGCTGCTGGAGCTGCCGGTGGTGGCGCGGGCGCTGGGCTACAGCGGCTCGCCCGAGACGCTGGACTCGGCGGTGTCCCCGCGGGGGTTCCGGCTGCTGGCGAAGGTGCCGCGGCTGCCGGGGGCGATCATCGAACGGCTCGTGGAGCACTTCGGGGGCCTGCAGAAGCTGCTGGCGGCGAGCGTGGACGACCTCCAGACCGTGGACGGCGTCGGCGAGGCGCGGGCGCGCAGCGTGCGGGAAGGGCTGTCGCGGTTGGCGGAGTCGTCGATCCTGGAGCGGTACGTCTGAGTTCGGCGCGGGTCGGGAGGGCGTCCGGGCGGGCGCCCTCTTTCGCGTGCCTTCCACCGGGGCGGGGGTTGCGTCCTCAAGCGCCGGCGGGCTGGGATTCACGGGCCCACAGCCCCGGCATGAGCGCCACCCGCCCAGGCGGAGGGTTCCGTCCCCAAGCGCCGGACGGGCTGGAAGGTGCCGCATGGGCTGGATGTGGCTCGGACACGGGCTGAGACGTCAGTCCTTCGACAGGACGAACGATGCGCGCTGGACCGGGCCCCCCTCGGGCTTCGCCTCCAGGAGGTACGTTCCCGGGCCCGCCTTGCCCGGCGGCGGGGTCGCGCAGTCGGGGGCGGAGCGGGTGCGGTTCCAGTCCACGGTGTGCACCACCGTCTCGCCCGCCGGGACCTTCAGGAACAGCGGGCCGGGTGCGGCGGGGCAGTCCTTCGAGGACCAGATCCGGTCGTTGTCGTCGCCGCCCGCCTCGGTGACGGTGAGGACCACGTTCTTCGGTCCGAGGTCGGTCTTGCAGGTGGCGGACGAGGTGTTCTTGGCGATCAGTTCGAACTTCGGCTTGTCGTCGGGGCCGTAGCTGACCTTCGTACGCAGGCTCAACTGCACCGCGCCGGGCTTGCAGTCGGGGAGCGGGGAGTTCGCCGGGACCTGCTGTCCGCCCGCACCGGCCGTGCCCGCAGAGCCTGTTGACGATCCGTCGGGCGACGCTCCGTCACTCGCGCCGCCGGAGGACGCACCGGTGTCGCCGTCGCCGCCGTCGGAGCCGCCGGAACCCCCGGAGCCGCCGTCCTCGTCCGACTCGTCGCGCCCGCCCGGCTGTTGGCTGATCGCGGGGCCGGTGCTCGATGGTCCGGGGGTGATCGACTTGACCGGGTCGGAGCCGCCGGACTTGCCGTCGCCCGTGCTCCCCCCGCCGCCGGCGGAGGTGACCGCCCAGGCGACCAGCGCGGCGAGCAGCGCAACCAGGAGTGCCGCTACCGCCCTCCGTCGCCAGTAGATGCTGGAGGGAAGCGGACCGACCGGATTACGCATAGATCCCACGGCCCAAACTGTACGAGAGATCCGGGGCCGCTCGGGCCCCACCCGCCGCTCGGGGCACAAGTTTTGCCGATCATCATCACGGGCGGCGGTCGCGCAGGCCTGGGCACAAGGGACAGAACGGGTGGCCGTTGTCACTCGCTGAGCCGCGCGTGCGGCCGACACCCCCGCGCCCGTGACCGACCGCCCGTCTTCCGTGCCAGGATCGGGAGTGCGATGACTGCCATGACTTCGACTTCACCTCAGACGCCCCCCGCCGCCGCCTCCCTCCACACCCCCGTCATCGGATGGTTCGAGCAGCACGCCCGCGATCTGCCCTGGCGCCGCCCCGAAGCGGGCGCCTGGGGCGTGATGGTCAGCGAGTTCATGCTGCAACAGACCCCGGTGAGCCGGGTCCTCCCGGTGTACGAACAGTGGGTGGCCCGCTGGCCCCGCCCCGCCGACCTGGCTGCCGAGGCGCCGGGCGAGGCGGTACGCGCCTGGGGCCGGCTCGGCTACCCGCGCCGCGCGCTGCGGCTGCACGGGGCCGCGCAGGCGATAACGGAACGGCACGGCGGCGACGTACCGAGCGAGCACGCCCAGCTGCTGGCGCTGCCCGGGATCGGCGAGTACACGGCGGCGGCGGTGGCCTCGTTCGCGTACGGGCAGCGGCACGCGGTGCTCGACACGAACGTCCGCCGGGTGTTCGCCCGCGCCGCGACCGGCATCCAGTACCCGCCGAACGCCACCACGGCCGCCGAGCGCAAGCTCGCCCGGGCCCTGCTGCCCGAGGAGGACGAGCGGGCGGCGCGCTGGGCGGCGGCCACGATGGAGCTGGGCGCGCTGGTGTGCACCGCGCGCAACGAGGACTGCGACCGGTGCCCGATCGCCTCGCGGTGCGCGTGGCGGCTGGCCGGGAAACCCCCGCACCAGGGGCCCGCGCGCAAGGGGCAGACGTACGCCGGTACGGACCGCCAGGTGCGCGGGCGGCTGCTCGCGGTGTTGCGGGACGCGCTCAACCCAGTCCCGCAGGCCGCCCTGGACGCGGTGTGGGACGAGCCGGTGCAGCGGGCCCGTGCGCTGGACGGGCTGGTGGCCGACGGGCTGGTCGAGCCGCTGGCCGACGGGCGTTACCGGCTGCCGCTGACCTGAACCCGGGCCCCGGGCAGGGCGCCGTGAGGGGCCCCGCCCGGGGCTGTTACACAACCGATGGACAGCCGTGCACCGTCCTACGGCTGCTCCGCACATCGCCGTGACAACGCCTCCGTAGCGTCTGCGACAGCAGTGCACGGGGATCGAACGGGGACGGAGGCGGTTGTCATGGCGCAGGGCGAGGTGCTCGCGTTCGAGGACTACGTACGCACACGGCAGGAGGCCCTGCTGCGCAGCGCGCGCCGCCTGGTTCCCGACCCCGTGGACGCGCAGGACCTGCTGCAGACCGCCCTGGTGCGGACGTACGGCCGCTGGGACGGCATCGCCGACAAGTCCCTGGCCGACGCCTATCTGCGCCGCGTCATGATCAACACCCGTACGGAGTGGTGGCGGGCGCGCAAGCTCGACGAGGTGCCCACCGAGCAGCTGCCCGACGCGAGCGTCGAGGACGGCAGCGAGCAGCGCGCCGACCGCGCCCTGCTGATGGACATCCTCGGGATTCTGGCTCCGAAGCAGCGCAGCGTCGTCGTGCTGCGACACTGGGAGCAGATGAGCACGGAGGAGACGGCCGCAGCGCTCGGCATGTCCGCCGGTACGGTCAAGAGCACACTGCACCGGGCGCTGGCGCGACTGCGTCAGGAGCTGGAGAGCCGCGAGCTGCACAGCCGCGAGGCGATCGCCCGGGAGACCGGGAGCCACCGCGCGGCGGCGCCGGTCGCCTCCGCCCGTGTCGTCGCCCAGCGGTCGCCGGTCACGGTGGTTCCGGGCGGGCGGGCACACACACCGGCGCAGCGGCACGGGCGTCACGACGAGCGGGGGATGGAGCGGTGCGCGGCCTGACAGGCAGCAGCGGCGGCATCAGCGGGAGCGGGGGCGGCAGCCCCGAAGGCGGCTCGGACAGCGGTTCGGGCGGCGGCTTCGACGGTGCGGACGACGACGGCGCCCCGGGGAGATCCGGCCGGAGCCGCGGGCTCCGGCCCGCTATGGCGGCGAGTGGCACGGCCTTGGCCGGACTCGTCGCCTTCGGGCTGTTCAGCGTCGGCTGCACCACCGGCGGCACCGGCACCCGGGACGAGGGCCCCGCGGGCAGCCAGCCCGTCGCCCAGATCACCCCGCAGCCCAGCCCCTCCGGCACGGCCCCGGCCGCCAAGCGGGTCGACAGCGTTCGGCTCCTCAAGAACGACCCCAAGGTGGGCGAGCGGATCAAGAAGGGCCTTGAGCCCTGCGCGGGCAAGGCCTACCCGGTCGACACCTCCTACGGATCGCTGACCGGCGGCCCGGCCGCCGACGTCGTGGTCAACGTGATGAGCTGCGCCGACCTGGTCGGCATCGGGACCTACGTGTACCGGGCCGGCGAGAACGGCTCGTACGAGAACGTGTTCACGGTCGAGGTCCCCGCCGTCTACGGCACGATCGACCGGGGCGACCTGGTGGTGACGACCCAGGTGTACGGGGCGGACGACCCGATGACGTCCCCGTCCGGCTCGGAGGTGGTCACCTACCGTTGGGCGAGCGACCGCTTCACCGAGCACGACCGGGTGCACAACGACTTCAGCCGGGGCTTCGAGGGCGCGGACGGCGATCTGCCGGTTCAGTCGGAGCCGGAGGACCCGGTGGTGGAGCCGAGCAGCAACTGAAGCAGTCACCCCGGAGGAACCGGGCGACAACTGAAGCGGTGGCCCCGCCCGGCACAACCGCGCAGGAACCGAAAGCGAGAAGCAGCGTCCATGGCCGAGACCCACGTCCTCTTCGTCGAGGACGACGACGTCATCCGTGAGGCCACCCAGCTCGCCCTGGAGCGGGTCGGCTTCACCGTCACCGCGATGCCCGACGGGCTCTCCGGCCTGGAGGCCTTCCGGGCCGACCGGCCGGACATCGCCCTGCTCGACGTGATGGTGCCGGGCCTGGACGGGGTGAGCCTGTGCCGGCGCATCCGGGACGAGTCGACCGTCCCCGTGATCATGCTCTCCGCGCGCGCCGACTCGATCGACGTGGTGCTGGGCCTGGAGGCCGGGGCGGACGACTACGTCACCAAGCCCTTCGACGGCGCGGTGCTCGTCGCCCGCATCCGCGCGGTGCTGCGCCGCTTCGGCCACGCGGCCGGGCCGGACGGCGGACAGCAGCCCGGCGGCGGCGCTGAGGGCGAGGACCAGGTGCTCGGCGGGGTGCTGGTCTTCGGCGACCTGGAGGTCGACACCGACGGCATGGAGGTGCGGCGCGCCGGTGAGCAGGTGGCGCTGACGCCCACCGAGATGCGGCTGCTGCTGGAGTTCTCGTCCGCGCCGGGCACCGTCCTGTCCCGCGACAAGCTCCTGGAGCGGGTGTGGGACTACGGCTGGGGCGGCGACACCCGGGTCGTGGACGTACACGTCCAGCGGCTGCGCACCAAGATCGGCCAGGACCGGATCGAGACGGTCCGCGGCTTCGGCTACAAGCTGCGCGGCTGATACGCGGATGAAGCGACTGGTGAGGCGCCCGGTGAGGCGCGGATGAAGCGGCGGGCCCTGCGGACGGGTGTTCGCTGGAAGATCAGCATCGCCATCGCGGGGGTCGGCGCGCTCGTCGCGGTGGCGCTGAGCCTCGTGGTGCACAACGCGGCCCGGGTCTCGATGATCGAGAACGCCCGCGAGGTGCAGCTGGAGCGGCTGCTGGGCGCTCAGCGCTTCTACGAGGCGACGAACATGCAGAAGGGCGCGCCGAAGTTCGGCGCCAAGCTCAACGACCCGACGATCCCGCCTAGCCTGCGCGAGGAGGTCCGCAAGAACCGCCGGGCCACCCATGTGGCGGAGGGCCCCGACGGGGTTCCCGACGTATGGGCGGCGGTGCCGCTGGCCAACGGGGACGTGCTCTCGCTGCACACCCGGTTCGCGGACCGCTCCGCCACGATCATGGACGACCTGGACCGGGCCCTGATCATCGGATCGGTCTCGGTGGTCTTCGGCGGCTGCGCCCTCGGCGTCCTGATCGGCGGCCAGCTCTCGCGCAGGCTGCGCAAGGCCGCGGCCGCGGCGGGCCTGGTCGCCCAGGGGCAGACGGACGTCCGGGTCCGGGACTCGGTCGGCGGGGTCGTCCGCGACGAGACGGACGAGCTGGCGCGGGCGGTCGACGCGCTGACCGACGCGCTGAACGAGCGGATCGAGGCGGAGCGCCGGGTCACCGCGGACATCGCCCACGAGCTGCGCACCCCGGTGACCGGCCTGCTCACGGCGGCCGAGCTGCTGCCGCCGGGCCGCCCCACCGAGCTGGTACGGGACCGGGCCCAGGCGATGCGGACACTGGTCGAGGACGTGCTGGAGGTGGCCCGCCTGGACAGCGCTTCGGAGCGGGCGGAGCTCCAGGAGCTGCCGCTCGGGGAGTTCGTCAGCCGCCGGATCGGGGTGCTTGATCCCGAGGTGACCGTACGGGTGGTGCACGAGTCGTGGGTCTCCACCGATCCGCGCCGTCTGGAGCGCATCCTCGGCAATCTGCTCGGCAACGCGGCCAAGCACGGCTCCACCCCGGTGGAGGTCACCGTCGAGGGCCGGGTGGTCCGGGTCCGCGACCACGGTCCCGGGTTCCCGGAGGAGCTGCTGCGGGACGGGCCGAGCCGCTTCCGTACCGGCTCCATGGACCGGGCCGGGCACGGGCACGGTCTGGGGCTGACGATCGCGTCGGGCCAGGCCCGGGTGCTGGGGGCCCGGCTGACCTTCCGGAACGCCGCGCCCTCGGGTGCGGTGGAGGGCACGGGCGGGGCGATCGCGGTGCTGTGGCTGCCGGAGCACGCGCCGACGAACACGGGGAGTTTCCCGGTGCTGCGGATGGCGGACCAGCGGCAGGCGTCGGACTGAGCCGCACGCCGCACTGCACCCGGGGGAACGCCGACGGCGACCCCGAGGAGTGAGCCGTGAGGCTGTCCTCGACGTCGCCGTCGGTCGGGTGACCCGGGCGCACGCCCCGGGTACCGGGGTGTAACGGGTCCACTGACTCTGTTCGGTTGTGCCGCGCGGCCGACGGGTGCCCGGGGTACCGGGTGCCGGCGGCGTCGCACGGTAGGGCGTGCCCGGGGTCATGATCTGCCGGGCGCCCCCTGAGCCGGCCGGATCAGATGGAGACGTGCACCGAGCGGAGGAACGCGGCCGGGTTCAGCGCCGAGCCGTAGTTCGGGGTGGTGCGGATCTCGAAGTGAAGGTGCGGGCCGCTGGAGTTTCCGGTGTTGCCGGACAGGGCGATCTTCTGGCCCGTCTTGACCTGCTGGCCGATCTTCACGTTGATCTTCGACAGGTGCGCGTACTGCGAGTACTTGCCGTTGGCGTGCTTGATCACGACGGCGTTGCCGTACGCGGGGCCGTCGCCGCCGCCGTTCGGGCCGGCCTTCACGATGGTGCCGGTGTGGGCGGCCACGACCGGGGTGCCGACCGGGACGGCGAAGTCCTGGCCGGAGTGCTTGGCGGCCCAGCGGGCGCCACCGGTGCCGTAGCTGGCGCTCAGCGTGTACTTCTTGACCGGGGCCTTCCAGGAGGCGGCGTTCTTCTTGGCCGCCTTCTTCTTGTCCTCGGCCTTCTTCTTCGCGTCGGAGGCCTTCTTCGCGGCCGCCTTGCCCTGCGCGGCCGCCTGCTTGGCGACCGAGTCGGCGGTGGCCCCCACCGCGAGGGGGGCGGTGCCGGCGGCACCGGTGGTGCCGGACGCGAACGCCGTGCCAGCACCCAGCACCACGGACGCTCCCAGGCCGGCGGCCAGGACGGCGCCACGGACACGGAAGGCGGACGGGCGGATGGTGTGCTGGTTCGATGCGCGCTTCATACGGTGAAGTCCTCCGAAGGTGAGTGGACCCGGCGTGCTGTCCGGGCTTGCTCAACCTTGGTAACCCGCACCCCCACCCATGCTCAAACCCCCCATCTACGAAGAAAAGCCGTAGAGGGGACTGGGGGAATTCACCTTGCTTGTCCCCTTACGAGGAGTCGGCGCGAGCTACGGAATCCTTCGCACGGACGAGGTCTGACACCTGCTTCATGGGGACTTTCCGGACATTAAGCCTCGAATAGCCCGTATCGCCCAAAACATCGAAAGTGCCTGCCGGTGCCGGGGCGAAGGTCCCGGGGCCGATCATGGCGCTTTCTCCTAGCATGGGTAGTAGGCCTGTTTCGGGCTGTGCGCCTTGTCACCGCCGGTGGGACCTTGGTCCTTCCGATTCGGGACCTTCGGCCTGCTGCATCACTACGCTGACGGGAAAGCGACGCCGCACCCCCGGGGGACCCCATGACAGCCGAGAGCACCCACGCCCTGGACGGCATCGAGCTCGCCGATGCCGTCGCGTCCATCCGTAACCAGCTCATCGACGCGGCGACCCGGGCCACGGACCACCCCGTCTCCTTCGCGGTCGGCGACATCCAGATGGAGTTCACCCTCGAACTGCGCCGGGAGGCCAGGGCGGGCGGCAAGGTGAAGGCCTGGGTGGTCGAGGCGGGGGCGGACGCCGCCCGCGCCACGGGCCGCACGCACAAGGTCGCCTTCACCCTGACCCCGCGCAACGCCGCGACGGGCGAGGCGTGGGAGATCGGGGCGGAGGACGACGGCTCGACGGCGGGGTTCGGTGCGGACCCGGCGCACGACCACGGCACGGCTGGGTTCGGCGACGGGGCAAACGGGCCCTCCCGCACATGAGCACGACCGTCACCCACCCCGCCGACCGCACGGTGGCCGTCTCCGCGATCCGCCAGGGCAGCGGCGTCCTGCTCACCGACCGGCTGGTCCTGACCTGCGCCCATGTGGTCAAGTCCGGGTCCGTCCTCGTCGCCCACCCCGCGCTCCCGGACCGGATACGGGCCACCGTCGCCTGGATCGACTACCAGCTGGACGTGGCCCTGCTGGAGGCCGTCGAGCCGGTGCGGCGGGTCCCCCCGGTGCGGCTCGGCGTCGTCGACACCCGCCAGGCGATCCCCGACTGCGAGATCACCGGCTTCCCGCGCGTCCAGCGCTACGGCCCCGACCGGCGGCTGGAGGCGGACCAGTACACGGCGACGGTCCTGCCGATGGCGGGCCGGGTCCGCGATCTGCTGGTCTGCGATCTGGACGGCCCGCCCGCCGCGCTCCCCGACGACGAGCCCGCGGCCCTGTCCGGGCTCTCCGGCGGCCCGGTCTTCATGGGGGACGTACTCCTCGGCATCGCCCGGCAGGTCCCCCGGCAGCGCGAGGGCCGCCGGGTCGAGTGCGTCCCGCTCGGCCCGGTCCTCACGGCGGCCCCCTTCCGCCTGGTCTTCCGGCGCAACGAGATCTCCCTGCGCCAGGAACGCGTCCACGGCAGCTTTCCGAGGGACCTGCGGTACGAGGCGGAGTACGCGCAGGCGCTCGGCGTCGCGTACCGGCGTACGAAGATCTTCGGCCTCGACGAGCTGAGCAGGCACGACTCCGAATGGGACCTGGACACCGCCTACCTCAGCCTGGAGGCACAGGCGCAGACCGAGGACCGGGCCGCTCCGGGCCCGCCCCTCCCCCAGCGCATCGACGCCCTCCTCAACGGCCGCCCCCGGGCCCTGCTGCGCGGCGAGGCGGGCGCGGGCAAGACGACCCTGCTGTGGTGGCTGGCCGCCCACGCCTCGGCCCGCACCCTGGACGACGACCTGGCCCCGCTGAACGGCCTGGTTCCCTTCGTGGTGCCACTGCGCACCCTGCGGGCCCGCGGGGTGACGTTCCCGGGCCCGGCGGAGCTGTCGGGTGCGGCGGGGCTAGTGGTCGACACGGCCCCGGAGGGCTGGGCGGGCCGGGTCCTGGCGTCGGGCCGGGCATTACTGCTGGTGGACGGGTTGGACGAGGTGCCTCCGGAGGACCGCGAACAGGCGCACACCTGGCTCACACACCTGCTGGCCCGCTACCCGGACACCCGGTGCGTCGCGACCGTACGGCCGCTCGCCGTCGAGCCGGACTGGCTGCGCTCCGAGGGCTTCGCGGAGCTCCGGCTGCTGCCGATGCGGAACGAGGACATCCAGGCGTTCGTGACCTCCTGGCACCGGGCGGCCCGGCTGTCCGAGGAGGACGACGCCGAGCGGCTCGACGGACTGGAACGTGACCTTGCCCGCCAGTTCGCCCAGAACCCCGCGCTCCGTGACCTGGCCCGTACGCCACTGCTCTGCGCGGTGATCTGCGCCCTGCACCGCCGCCGCGACGGCTTCCTCCCCGAGACCCGGTGGAGCCTGTACCGCTCGGCCCTGGAAATGCTCCTCGGCCACCGCGACCGCCGCCGCCGGATCGGCGACCCCGAGGGCGTCGAACTGGACGTCGAGGAGCACACCCAGCTCCTCCAACGCATCGCGGTGTGGCTGGTGCGCGAGGGACAGTCGGAGTTCACCCGCGACCAGGCACTGCGCCAACTCCGGCGTGCGCTGGCGGGGATGGAGCGAGTGGGTGCGCAGGGCCCGCCCGAGCGGATCCTGACCCATCTGCTGAACCGCAGCGGCCTGCTCCAGGAACGCGGCGACGACACCTACCAGTTCATCCACCGCACCTTCCAGGACTACCTGGCCGCGAAGGAGTTCGTCGAGGACGACCACCTCAACGAGCTGCTGCGCCATGCGGACGAGGAGACCTGGCAGGACGTGATCCTGCTGGCGGCCGGGCACTGCGGGCGACGCGAACTCGCCGCACTCGTAAGGGGGTTACTGAACACGGGCCTGCGGCACGGGGCCGGCACGGCGGACCGCACCGCCGTCCATGTCCTGGCCGCCCTGTGCGCGCAGCACGCGGCCTGGCTGGACGGCCCCGTCCGGGCGGCGGTCCGCGAGAGCACGGCGGCGCTGTTCCCGCCGACCAGCGACAGCCAGGTGAGCTCCCTGGCCCGGCTGGGCCCGGCGGCGCTGGCGTTCCTGCCCGCCCCGCACACGATGTCCGACTCGGAGAGGCACGCCCCGTTCGTGGTCTCCCTGATCCTGAACATCGGGGGAGCCGCCGCGGTTCCCCACGCCCGTGAGTGGGCGCTGGCCCACCCCTGGCTGGGCACCAAGTTCGCGGACAAGTGGGAACGCTTCCCGCCCGAGGAGTACGCCGCCGAGGTCCTGGCCCACTGCACCCTCCTGGGCACGCTCCTCGCCGTGAACGACCGGAAACAGCTGAGGGCGCTGCGTCACCTTCCGTCCGTGTTCGCCCTGCTGCTGGGCCTGGACCTGTCCGACGCGGAGATCGGTGCGGCGCTGGAGGGCACCGGGCTCCAGGCGCTCTTCCTGGGGACGAACGCCCGGCTCCCCGGGCTCTCGTCCCTGAACACCGTCGCGGACTCCCTGTCGGTGCTGGACGTCGGACGGTGCCAGGCGATCCGGGACTTCACTCCGCTCGCCGGACTCCACAAGGTCGTGACCCTGTTCCTGGACGCTGAGGGGACGCGCCCGGGTGACCTGGCGCCCCTGGCGGAGGTGCCCGGTCTGCGGGAGCTCAGACTGAAGAACCTCGGGGCCGGCCGGCTGAGCGAGATCGCGGCCCACCCGGGTGTCACCGACCTGACCGTGACGAGTCGGCGTCCGCTCGCCCTGGACGGACTCGATGGCTGGAAGTCCCTCACCCACCTGAAGGTCTCGGAGCTCGACGCGTTCGACGACGCCCTCACCGCGCTGCGGGAGCACTCCCGGATCACCGTTCTCGGCCTCACCGCCTTCCCCTGGGCGCACCGGCCCGCCCGCTCGGTGTGCGTGCCCACCGTCGAGGAACTGTCCGTGCAGGCCCCTGACCACGGCGGGGACCTCGGGATGCTGCGGCCGCTCTTCCCCGGGGTCACCCGTCTCACCCTGGACGCCTCCGCCCGGCGCGTACTGGACCTCACGGCGCTGCACTCCTGGCCGGGCCTGCGGGTAGGGGTCACCGGGCTGACCGAGCGACGCCTGATCGGGGCGGAGGAACTGGGCAACCGGCTCTACGCCCCTCGCGGCTGACGCGTACGAAAAGGGGCTGCCCCGAACCGGTACGAATACCGATTGCGGGGCAGCCCCTCAGCCCGGGCTCACGCCCTGGGCGTGTGCGTCACGCGTCCTTCGTCAGGTTCGGGCCGGTGCCGCCTGCCGCCTGCTCGATCGGGGGGACGTCGGGCAGAGCCGACTTCTCCTCGCCGCGGAAGGAGAACTTCTTCTCGTCACCCTCGCCCTCGACGCCGACGACCACGATGTGACCGGGGCGCAGCTCACCGAAGAGGATCTTCTCGGAGAGGATGTCCTCGATCTCGCGCTGAATCGTCCGGCGCAGCGGCCGGGCGCCCATCACGGGGTCGTAGCCCTTCTTCGCCAGGAGCGACTTGGCGTCCGAGCTCAGCTCGATGCCCATGTCGCGGTCCTTGAGGCGCTCGTCGACCTTGGCGAGCATGAGGTCGACGATCTGGATGATGTCTTCCTCGGTCAGCTGGTGGAAGACCACCGTGTCGTCGACACGGTTGAGGAATTCCGGCCGGAAGTGCTGCTTGAGCTCTTCGTTGACCTTGACCTTCATGCGCTCGTAGTTCGTCTTGACGTCGCCCTGGGCGGCGAAGCCCAGGTTGAAGCCCTTCGAGATGTCCCGGGTCCCGAGGTTGGTCGTCATGATGATGACCGTGTTCTTGAAGTCCACGACCCGGCCCTGGGAGTCGGTCAGGCGACCGTCCTCCAGAATCTGGAGCAGGGAATTGAAGATATCGGGGTGGGCCTTCTCGACCTCGTCGAAGAGGACGACGGAGAACGGCTTGCGGCGCACCTTCTCGGTGAGCTGGCCGCCCTCTTCGTAGCCCACGTAACCGGGGGGCGAGCCGAAGAGGCGCGAAACCGTGTGCTTCTCGCTGAACTCCGACATGTCGAGGGAGATCAGCGCGTCCTCGTCGCCGAAGAGGAATTCGGCGAGCGTCTTGGAGAGCTCGGTCTTACCGACACCGGACGGACCGGCGAAGATGAACGAGCCACCGGGGCGCTTGGGGTCCTTCAGGCCGGCTCGCGTACGGCGGATCGCCTGCGAAAGGGCCTTGATGGCGTCCTTCTGCCCGATGACGCGCTTGTGGAGCTCGTCCTCCATGCGCAGCAGACGGGAGGACTCCTCCTCCGTCAGCTTGAAGACCGGGATACCGGTGGCCGTGGCCAGGACTTCGGCGATGAGCTCGCCGTCGACCTCGGCGACGACGTCCATGTCGCCGGCCTTCCACTCCTTCTCCCGCTTGGCCTTCGCCGCCAGCAGCTGCTTCTCCTTGTCGCGGAGGGAAGCCGCCTTCTCGAAGTCCTGGGAGTCGATGGCCGACTCCTTGTCCCGGCGGACACCGGCGATCTTCTCGTCGAACTCGCGGAGGTCCGGCGGCGCGGTCATCCGGCGGATGCGCATCCTCGATCCGGCCTCGTCGATCAGGTCGATCGCCTTGTCGGGGAGGAAGCGGTCCGAGATGTACCGGTCGGCGAGCGTCGCCGCCTGCACCAGGGCCTCGTCCGTGATGGAGACGCGGTGGTGGGCCTCGTAGCGGTCGCGCAGACCCTTGAGGATCTCGATGGTGTGCGGCAGCGACGGCTCCGCGACCTGGATGGGCTGGAAGCGGCGCTCCAGCGCCGCGTCCTTCTCCAGGTGCTTGCGGTACTCGTCGAGCGTGGTGGCACCGATGGTCTGGAGCTCACCGCGGGCCAGCATGGGCTTGAGGATGCTCGCCGCGTCGATCGCGCCCTCGGCGGCGCCCGCACCGACCAGCGTGTGGAGCTCGTCGATGAACAGGATGATGTCGCCGCGGGTGCGGATCTCCTTGAGGACCTTCTTCAGGCGCTCCTCGAAGTCACCCCGGTACCGCGAACCGGCGACCAGGGCGCCGAGGTCCAGGGTGTAGAGGTGCTTGTCCTTGAGGGTCTCGGGCACCTCGCCCTTGACGATCGCCTGGGCCAGGCCCTCGACGACCGCCGTCTTGCCGACGCCGGGCTCGCCGATGAGCACCGGGTTGTTCTTGGTCCGGCGGGACAGCACCTGCATGACCCGCTCGATCTCCTTCTCGCGCCCGATGACCGGGTCGAGCTTGGACTCACGAGCGGCCTGGGTGAGATTCCGGCCGAACTGGTCGAGCACCAGGGACGTGGAGGGCGTGCCCTCTGCGGGTCCGCCCGCGGTGGCCGCCTCCTTGCCGCCCGAATACCCGGAAAGCAGCTGGATGACCTGCTGCCGGACCCGGTTCAGGTCGGCGCCCAGCTTCACGAGGACCTGGGCGGCGACGCCCTCGCCCTCGCGGATCAGGCCGAGCAGGATGTGCTCGGTGCCGATGTAGTTGTGGCCCAGCTGAAGAGCCTCGCGGAGCGACAGCTCCAGGACCTTCTTGGCTCGCGGGGTGAAGGGGATGTGCCCGGAAGGAGCCTGCTGCCCCTGCCCGATGATCTCCTCCACCTGCTGGCGGACCGCCTCGAGCGAAATCCCGAGGCTCTCCAGGGCCTTAGCGGCGACACCCTCACCCTCGTGGATCAGGCCCAGGAGGATGTGCTCGGTGCCGATGTAGTTGTGGTTGAGCATCCGGGCTTCTTCCTGAGCCAGGACGACAACCCGCCGCGCGCGGTCGGTGAACCTCTCGAACATCGTTAATCGCTCCTCAGAGCGGTCGGTCAGTGAGGGGTCGGTCCCCTCCCAGTCCTTCCGCATGCTAGTCCCGCAGGACGGGACAGCTCATTCCAACTGCCGACATCCGTCCGGATCACCCCCGCACCGGCGGGGATTCTTACTGCCGAACAGCTGACAACTGCTCCAACCCGATGGTGCGAGACGATGTTCCCGCAGGCCAGGCAGATACCCCTATCGCAAGTACGCCGATGGCGAACGTGAGACGCCTCGGCCAGCGTGTCGCCCCTTCCCACTAGGAAAGTCTTACCCGCAATCACTGACAGTCCATGCGGCGCGCCCCGGTTCCCTCCGCTACGGGCGAACAACCTTGCGCTGCTGAATGCCCTCGCGCGCCCCCGCAACCGGAACGCGACGTGATCACTTGCGGACCCTGCGTAACTTCGGGGGGTGTTCGACGGTTCATCGACCATGGCCCCCACCGTCCCGCAGCCCCGGTCGTCATCCGATTCGCCACCCGAAGCCGCTCCGGGGTCGGCCGACGCCGTCCTCGCGCGCAGGTACGAACAGGAGCTGGGGTGGGCCACCGCGGGATGCGCTCCGCTGCGGCTGCTCACCGGTCTGCGCTTCGATGTGCTGGAGCTCCCGGCCGAGGCCGGTCACGCCGTGCTGCGGCGCGGGGTGCGTACCGGTCCGGTGCTGCTGTCCGGGGCACGGATGGGGCTGCTGGTCGCCGCGGGCGGTGCCGATGAGCTGCCGGGGCTGCTCGACTGGCTGGAATGGGGTCCGGTCGCCGTGGATCTGACCGCCGTGGGTGCGGGGGGCCGCATCACGGCCCCGCCCCTCCCGGGCGGACCTGGGGACTCGACGGGGGCCGCCGTATGGCTGCGGCCCCCAGAGCCGAGGCGATTGCCCGAGTCGGCGCTGCCGGCCCTCGCGGGCTTCGGGAGCAGCGGTGGGGATGCCCCCGATCTCGTACGCCTGGTGGACGCCGCGGCGACGGAGTGCCATCGGGTCCGGCTGGTGCGCGCCCGCGTCGGGCCACTGACAAGAGGTGCGGCGGATCAGCCGTTGGCCTTCTCGTAAGCCTCGCGGATCTCGGCGGGGACACGGCCGCGGTCATTCACATTGTGGCCGTTCTCCCGCGCCCACCGGCGGATTTCCGCGGTGTCCTTGTTGCCACCGGACACGGCGCGGCCCTTGCCGCGGCCCGTGGCGGCGCGGCCACCGGTGCGACGTCCGCCCTTGGTGTAGGGCTCAAGAAGGCCGCGAAGCTTGTCCGCGTTGGCCGTGGTGAGGTCGATCTCGTACGTCTTGCCGTCAAGGGCGAACGTGACCGTCTCGTCCGCCTCGACGCCGTCGAGGTCATCGACAAGAAGGACCTGAACCTTCTGTGCCACGGGGATTTCCTTTCATCGAAAATGGAGTACGCGGAAAGGAAACCGCTTTTCCCCGGAAAACACAAACCCCCGGGAGAGGTTCAGGAGCCCGAGAAGACGGGAAACGTGCGCGATTCGGACATAGGGTTGCAGGCCCTTCTCCAGTCACAGGTGCAGAAGCATCCGGCTGTTGCCCAAGGTGTTCGGCTTCACCCGTTCGAGACCGAGGAACTCCGCGACACCCTCGTCGTAGGAACGCAGCAGCTCACTGTAGACATCGGTGTCGACCGGCGTCTCTCCGATCTCGACGAAGCCGTGCTTGGCGAAGAAGTCCACTTCGAAGGTGAGGCAGAAAACCCTGCGGACACCGAGCCAGCGCGCGGTCTGCAAGAGCTTGACCAGAACGTGATGCCCCACTCCGGCCCCCTTGATGCGGGGGTCGACGGCAAGGGTCCGCACTTCCGCCAGGTCTTCCCACATGACGTGAAGTGCGCCGCAGCCGATGACCGTCGCGTCCTCGTCGCGTTCCGCCACCCAGAACTCCTGGATGTCCTCGTAAAGGGTGACCGTCGCTTTGTCGAGCAGGATGCCCCCGGACACGTACCCGTCGAGGAGTCGGCGCACGGACGGGACGTCACTCGTCCTGGCCCGCCGGACGGTGATGGCGGGCTTATTTACCGACGGGTCGGTATGGAGTTCGGTATCCGGATCGCTTTGCGGCTGTTCTGAGGACATGCCCCGACGCTATCGCCCGCTCTCCGGCTCCGCGGCATCGGCCGGGGCGGCATCTCCGGTGGTCTCCGCGGTCGCTTCCGCGGGGTTGACGGAGGTAGTGCCAGGGGCACTTTCGGCAGGGTCGGGGGAAACCATGCGAACGGCATCCTGGAGTGCTTCGCGCTGCTCGGCGGACATCATGCCGAAGAACGCGACAAGTGCGGCGGCGGGGTTGTCGCTCTGTGACCAGGCTTCGTTCATCAGTGCGGCCGAGTAGGCGGCCCTGGTCGAGACGGCCGTATATCGATAGGCCCGGCCGTCGACTTCCCTGCGCACCCAGCCCTTCTGATGGAGATTGTCCATTACCGTCATCACCGTCGTGTAGGCGATGGACCGTTCCTGCTGGAGGTCCTCAAGGACTTCCCGCACCGTGACCGGTCGGTTCCATTGCCAGACGCGGGTCATCACGGCGTCTTCCAGGTCTCCCAATTGGCGGGGCACGGGATCACTTTAGTGCCCGATGTCCTGAATGGCCCGGTATTTACACAGCAAAAGAGCGCACGGCTCTCATCGAGTCGTGCGCTCCGGGGTGTACGTCGCGGAGGTGCGGGGCGGGCGGGCCGCTCCCGCGGTCAGGCATTCTCCGGACGAGCGGTCTGCTTTACGGAATCCGCGTGGGCGAGAGCCGCGTCCACGATGGCGTCTTCCTTGGCCTTGTTCGGACCGCCCTGACTCTTGACGATCGTCACGATCAGGCCGATGAAGAAGGCGGCCATCACCACGGGGGGCACGAGCGCGGATACATAGTCCATGCCGTCCAGAGTAGCGAGCCCCGTGCGGCCCGACGCGGCGACCTCCCGGGTGGAGGCCGCCACGTCGGGCCGGGCGGCGGTACGGGCGGGGTCAGCCGGCCGCCCGCTCCTCGGACGGCGGCGGCTCGGGGCGGCGGCGAGGCGGGAAGACCTCGGAGGGCTTGGGCATCGGGCGGTCTCCGGGAGCCTGGGGGCGGCTCGGGGCGGCGGGGGCCTTGGGCCGGTCCGGTTCCCGGTCGGCGGCGCGGCCGCCGGGCAGGGCCAGCAGTCGGCTCCGCGGGCCGGGGGCCGCGAGCCC
>NZ_NWVL01000108.1 GCF_002382885.1 Streptomyces sp. WZ.A104 | reverse complement strand
GGGCCGGGCCACCGGCCGGCCACCGCCCGTTCGCGCCCCCCGGGCCGCCCCCGCTCACCGCCCCAGCGCGGCCATCGCCGCGTTGTGGCCGGGAACCCCGCTGACCCCGCCGCCGCGCACCGCGCCCGCCCCGCAGAGCAGGACGTTGGCGTGCGCGGTCTCCACGCCCCAGCGGCCGGTGCCCTCCTCCGCGTACGGGAACGCGAGGTCGCGGTGGAAGATGTGGCCGCCGGGCAGCCTCAGGTCGCGCTCCAGGTCGAGCGGGGTCTTGGCCTCGATGCAGGGTTCGCCGTTCTCGTCGAGGGCCAGGCAGTCGGTGACCGGCTCCTCCAGGTGGGCGTCCAGTTCGGCGAGGGTCGCCTTCAGCAGGGCGGCGCGGGCGGCCTCGTTGTCGGCGGCGAACAGCCGGGCCGGAGTGTGCAGGCCGAACAGGGTCAGGGTCTGGTAGCCGCGCGCGGCGAGCTCGGGGCCGAGGATCGAGGGGTCGGTCAGCGAGTGGCAGTAGATCTCGGACGGCGGGGCGGCGGGCAGCCGTCCGGCCGACGCCTCCCGGTAGGCGTCGGCCAACTGCCCGTACCCCTCGGCGATGTGGAACGTCCCGGCGAAGGCCTGCCGCGGGTCGACCGCTCGGTCGCGGAGCCTCGGGAGCCGGGTGAGCAGCATGTTCACCTTGAGCTGGGCGCCCTCGGAGGGCGGGGGCGGGGTGTCCCCGAGGAGGGCGGCCAGTGCCTGCGGGGAGGCGTTGACCAGTACCCGGCGGGCGGCGACGGTGTGTTCGCCGTCCGGGGTGCGGACGGCGACCTCGGCGGCGTGGCCGTCGGTCTCGATCCGGGTCGCCTCGTGCCGTACGCGGATCTCGGCGCCCGCCGCGCGGGCCGCCTCGGCCAGCGCGTCGGTGAGTGCGCCCATGCCGCCGACGGGGACGTCCCAGTCTCCGGTGCCGCCGCCGATGATGTGGTAGAGGAAGCACCGGTTCTGGAGGAGCGATGCGTCGTGGGCGTCGGCGAAGGTGCCGATCAGGGCGTCGGTGAGGACGACGCCGCGCACGAGGTCGTCGGTGAAGTTCCCCTCCACGGCCACGCCGAGGGGTTCCTCGAACAGCATCCGCCAGGCGTCGGGGTCATCGATCCGCTCGCGCAGGGCGTCCCGGCCGGGCAGTGGTTCGGTGAGCGTCGGGAAGACCCGCTCGGCCACGCGTCGGGTCATCCCGTAGAACCGCTGCCAGGCCGCGTACTCGCGCTCGCCGCCGGTGAGCTCGGCGAAGGACTCCCGCGTGCCCTCGCCCGCGACGAGCAGTCCGGTGGGGCGCCCGTCGCGCACGGCGGGGGTGTAGGAGGAGACGTTCCGCTTGCGTACGGCGAAGTCGAGGCCGAGGTCACGGACGATCTTGTCCGGCAGCAGGGACACCAGATACGAGTAGCGCGAGAGCCGGGCGTCCACCCCGGCGAAGGGGCGGGTCGAGATCGCCGCTCCCCCGGTGGTGCCGAGGCGTTCCAGGACCAGGACGGACTGTCCGGCGCGGGCGAGATAGGCGGCGGCGACCAGACCGTTGTGGCCGCCGCCGACGATCACGGCGTCGTACCGGTCCCGGGCGGGCGGCTGACCTGCGACGGACCGGGGAGAGCGAGACTGAGGTGCGGGCATGCACCTTCGTAGCACGCGGCGTCCGTCCGGGACCAGAGGCGGCGGGTGACCGGGCCACGCCGCGGCGCCGGGCGTCAGCCCGGCGGTGCCGCGTTCTGTGCGCGGTGGGCGGCGAGGGCGCGGTGGATACCGGCGGCCTCCTGCGACCGTCCCAGCCGCTCCAGGCAGTGCGCCTCGTCGTTGCGGGCGGCCAGCGTCCGGGGGTGCGCGGGGCCCAGCGCCCGGCTGTGCGCCTCGGCGACCTGCCGGTACGCCACGAGTGCGTCGTTCCAGCGGCCGAGCCAGCCGAGGCCCACCGCGACCTCGCGGCGGCTGGTCACGGTGTCCGGGTGATCGGGCCCCAGGGTGCGTTCCCGCAGGGCGCAGACGTCGCGTGCCTGGGACAGGGCCTCCTCCCAGCGGCCCATCCGCCCCAGGTTGACCCCGAGGCCGTGGCGGGCGCGCAGGGTCTCGGGGTCGGCCGCCCCCGCCGTCCGCGTACGGTCGGCGACCAGCGACCGGTACAGCTCCAGGGCCTCGGCGTTGCGGCCGAGGCGGCCGAGGCTGATGCCGGTCTCGTAGCGGGCGGCGAAGGTGTCGGGGTGGTCGGCCCCGAGGGCGGTCGCGCGGGCCCGTGCCACGTCCTGGTAGGTCTCCAGCGCCTCCGCGTGGCGGCCCAGTCGGCCCAGGACGTAGGCCACTTCGTAGCGGGTCGCGAGAGTGTCGGGATGCAGCGGGCCGAGCAGCCGGGCGCGGGCGTCGGCGACCTCGCGGGCCACCTGCCAGGCCTCCTCGGGCCGCCCGAGCCGACCGAGGTTGAACGCCAGGTTGTGGCGGCAGCGCAGGGTGTCGGGGTGGTCGGGGCCCATGGCGCGTTCGCGGGCGGCGAGGACGGTCTCGTACACCTGGTGGGCCTCGGCGTGGCGGCCGAGCTGTCCGAGGACGTACGCGGTCTCCTGGCGGGCGGCGAGCGTCTGCGGGTGGTCGGCGCCCAGGGTGCGTTCGCGGCCCTCGGCGACCCGGCCGAACTCGCGCAGGGCGTCCTCGGCCCGCCCCGTACGGCTCAGGGTGAAGCCGACCTCGTAGCGGCTGGCGAGGGTGTCGGGGTGGTCCGGGCCGAGGACGCGTGCGCGCTGGGCGGCGACCGCGCGGTGCACCTCGCCCGCCTCCTCCCAGCGGCCCAGGCGGCCGAGGTCGATGCCCGCGCTGTGGCGGCCCGCGAGGGCGGCGAGGAGGTCCGGGGCAGACGGCCCAGTCGGTACGGAGACGAAGGAGTGGGAGTGCGGGGCGGGCGCGGTGGCGGTCGCCGCGGTCCACCGCCCCGTCAGCCCGGCGGCCGGGTTCGACGGTTCGGGTGCGCTGTGCAGGGTGCCGACCGCCCTGCGCCCGACGGTCATGGAGCGGGTCCAGGGGGGCAGGACGGCTTCACGCGGGGCGTCCCCGCTGTGCGTGAGGGGGCCGGGGAGGGGCTGTTCGCCGCTGCGGCCGAGGACGATGCGACGGCGCAGGTCGGCCGCGTCGGCGGGGCGTTCGTCGGGGGCCTTGGCGAGCAGGTCGAGGACGACGCGGTCGAAGAAGCCGGGGAGCTCGGCACGGTGGGTGCGCGGCGGTTCCGGCCGGGTGTCGCGGTGTCCGACGAGGACGGCCCAGGCGTCGTCCTGGTCGAACGGCGGGACGCCGGTGGCGATCTCGTACAGCACACACCCCAGCGAGTAGAGGTCGCTGCGGTGGTCGACCTCCTTGCCGCTGATCTGCTCGGGCGACATGTAGTGCGGGGTGCCCATGGCGATGCCGGTGGTGGTGAGGCGGGAGGTCATACCGATGTCGTGGCCGAGGCGCGCGATGCCGAAGTCGCAGATCTTCACCGTGCCGTCGGTCAGCCGCATGATGTTGGCGGGCTTGAGGTCACGGTGGACGATGCCCTGGCGGTGGGTGTAGCCGAGAGCGTCGGCGACCTGTTCCGCGATGTCGACGACATGGTCGACGGGCAGTGGGTGCTGCTTGTTCTCCTCCAGGAGCTGGCTGAGGTTGTGCCCGTCGAGCAGCTCCATGACGAGATACAGCACACCCTCGTGCTCGCCGAAGTCGTGGACGACGGTGACGCCCCGGTGCTGGAGGGAGGCGGCCACCCGGGCCTCCCGGCGGAAGCGTTCGCGCAGGATGCGGGTGAAGGCCTGGTCGTGCTGGGGGCCCATGGGTTTGAGGCACTTGACGGCGACCTGCCGGCCCAGCGACTCGTCGCGGGCGCGCCACACCTCGCCCATGCCGCCGCGCCCGATCAGTTCGAGCAGCCGGTACCGGCTCTGGATCAGCCTGGTGTCCGCCATCTGCCGCTTCCCGCCCCCGTAGTCCCGCCGCTGCGCCCTCCCCGGCCGGTCCAGTATGGCCGCCCGGCGGCGGAGTGTGTACGCGGCGGTGCAGGTACCGGGTCCGCCGGCCGTTGCCTGCCGCTGCTCGGGCACCGCTCCTCAGGCACCGCCCAACCACGAGCCTCTGGCTGCCGATGCGACGATCTCCCCGAGGCCGAGGGCGACCGGAACGGGCACCAGCAGGAGGAGTCCCACGCGGACCAGGGACGGGGCGGCGATCGCGACCACCTCATCGGGAGCACGTGTCGTGAAGAAGTCCCGCCAGCGCAGGACCTCCCCTCCGCTGCACGCCCAGAAGAACAGCCCGGTCACGAGGAGGACCGAGCCCGTCACGAGTCCCAGAAAGGCGGTCGCGTCCAGCAGGTCGACTCGGTCCTCGTGCTCTCCGAGGGCGAACGTCGCGACGGTCACGCAGATGGCCGCCCCCGCTCCGTACGCCGCACCGCGCACCGCGACCCCGCCGAGCCGCAGACGCGGTTCGAGCACCCCGCTGCCGCCTCTGGCCACCCTGCCCATGCCTGCCCCTCCCCCGCCGTCACCGCCGAACCGTAGCAGCGGACGCGGGCCGCGGGCTTGCCGTCCCACCGTTGCGAGGTGTGTTCCCGGCTTCCGCGGTGACCGCCCGCCGCACCGCCGAGGCGCGGCGGGCGGTCACCGCGGATGTGTCAGATGCCCGAGAGGTCCCGGCGGAGGTACTCGGCGGTATGGGAGCCGGTGGCCTTCAGGAGTTCGGCCGGGGTTCCCTCGAACAGGATCCTGCCGCCGCCGCTGCCGCCCTCGGGGCCGAGGTCGATGACCCAGTCCGCGCTCTTGACGATGTCGAGGTTGTGCTCGATGACGATCACGGTGTTGCCCTGGTCGACGAGGCGCTCGACGATCCCGAGGAGGCGGTGGGTGTCGGACATGTGCAGGCCGGTGGTGGGCTCGTCCATCACGTAGACGCTGCCGACCCGGTGCAGGTCGGTGGCGAGCTTGAGGCGCTGGCACTCGCCGCCGGACAGCGTACTGAGCGGCTGGCCGAGACCGACGTAGTCCAGACCCACCTCGGTCAGTGCGCGCAGCACCTGGCGGAGCTTGGGCTCGGTGAAGAAGTCCGCGGCCTCGGATGCCGTCATCGCCAGTACGTCGCTGATCGACCGGCCGCGCAGTCGATGGCCGAGGACGTCGTCGGAGAAGCGGCGTCCCTGGCAGACCTCGCAGACGGACTTCAGCGTCTCCAGGAACGCGAGGTCGGTGTAGAGCACGCCGAGCCCCTGGCAGTTGGGGCAGGCGCCCTTGGAGTTCGCGCTGAACAGCGAGGCGCTGACGTTGTTGGCCTTGGCGAACAGCTTGCGGATCGGGTCCAGCAGCCCGGTGTAGGTGGCGGTGCTGGACCGACGGCTGCCCGCCACCGCGGACTGATCGATCACGATCGCGTCCGGATGCCGGTTCAGGAAGTCGTCATTGACCAAGGAGCTCTTCCCCGACCCGGCCACTCCGGTGACCACCGTCAGGACGCCGGTGGGAAAGTCGACCGTGACATCCCTGAGGTTGTGGCTGTTCGCCCCTGTGACGGTGAGCGCGCCGGTCGGGCGGCGGGGCTCGGCCTTCACCGGCAGGCGGTGCCGGAGGTGACGGCCGGTAAGGGTGTCGGCCTCGGCAAGGCCGGTGAAACTCCCCTCGAAGACCACCTCGCCCCCCAGCGTCCCGGCCTTCGGGCCCATGTCGACCACATGGTCCGCGATGGCCATGACGTCCGGGTCGTGCTCGACCACCAGCACGGTGTTGCCCTTGTCCCGCAGTTCGAGCAGGAGTTCCTTGAGCCGGTGCACGTCCCGTGCGTGCAGGCCGACGCTCGGTTCGTCGAAGACGTACAGCATCTCGTTCAGGCTGCTGGACAGATGGCGGACCATCTTGATCCGCTGCGACTCGCCGCCCGAGAGCGTACGGGTCTCCCGGTCCAGGCTCAGGTAGCCGAGACCGATCTCGGCCAGATGCCCGAGACGGGAGACCAGGTCGTCCAGGACCGGTTTCACCGCGGGCAGGTCCAGCCCCGCCAGGACCTCACCCAGCCGTTCGGCCTCCATCGAGGTGAGGTCCGCGATGCGGTGGCCGGCGATCCGGCAGGCACGGGCGGCGGGCGCCAGGCGGGTGCCCTCGCAGTCCGCGCAGGGAGCCGAGCGGACGAACCGCTGGAAGACCTGGCGGCTGCGCTCGGACATGTCCTCCTTCTTGATGTAGAGCCTGGTGAACTTGGCTGCCAGCCCCTCGTACTTGACGTTCAGTGTGTTGCCCTGCCAGTCCAGGCGGAGCTTTTGCGGCATCTCTCCGTGCAGCAGCGACGACCACTCCTGCTCGGTGAAGTCGGCCAACGGCTTGTCGTTGTCGAAGAGGCCGGACTCCACGTAACTCAGCCAGTACCAGCTGTCTGTGGAGAAGTCGGGGTGCAGCAGAGCGCCCTGATTGAGGGATCTGGTGCGGTCGATGAATGCGTCCAGGTCCAGTTCCACGACCCTGCCCAGGCCCTCGCAGGCCGGGCACATGCCTTGGGGGTCGTTGAACGAGAAGGCGCCGGGCGGCAGGCCGGCGGGGTCGCCCGCGCGTGAGAACAGCAGCCGCAGCAGCGGGTTGATGTCCGTGATGGTGCCCACAGTGGAGCGCGGGTTGCCGCCCAGGCGTTTCTGGTCGATGACGACGGCGGCGGAGATGTTCTCGATGGCGTCCATGTCCGGACGGCCGTGGTCGGGCAGGAATTTGCGGACGAAGGCGGTGAAGGTCTCGTTGAGCTGGCGCTGGGCCTCGGCGGCGATGGTGTCGAACACCAGGGAGGACTTGCCCGAGCCGGAGACGCCCGTGAAGACCGTCAGGCTCCGTTTCGGGATCTCCACCGAGACGTTCTTGAGGTTGTTCTCCCGCGCACCGGTCACCTTGATGGCGTCGGTACTCACATGTGCTCCTCGGATGGTACGGGTGGGGCTTCCCGGCGAGCCCCGGTCGTGGTCGGGCAGGAAGGGACGGCTCTCAGGCGTTCTCCTTCTGGAACGTCCGCGTGCCCCACAGGAGGGCCAGCGCGGCCATGGCCAACAGGACGAGGGAGCCCGTCAGCAGTCCTGTCGAACCCAAGTCCCCGCGGAACGCCGCACGTCCGGCTTCGACCACATGAGTCAGAGGGTTGATCCGGGCCAGGTTGTAGAGCCAGCCGGGGGCCAGTTGCTCGGTGACCGGCAGCAGTACGCCGGACAACAGGAGCAGCGGCAGGAGCACGGCGTTCATCAGTGAGGGGAACGCGGCCTCGCTCTTGAGGATCAGCGCCAGTGCGTAGGACCCCGAGGACAGCGTGATGGCCAGCACCGCGGCGATAGCGAGGCTCAGCAGCATGCCGGACACCGGCGCGTCCAGGTCGAAGACGAGCAGCGTCACGAGCACGATCAGCACCGACTGCGCGGTCGCCTGGACGGCCTGGGCCAGGACCTTGCCGAACAGCAGGGCCGACCGGCTGGCCGGGGTGCCGCGGAAGCGGTCGACCACGCCGACCCGGTACTCGGTGAGAAGCCCGACCCCGGCGAACGAACCGCTGAACAGTGCCGTCTGCACGATGAGCGCCGGCGTGAGCACGACCCAGGCGTTGCCGGCCGGGAAGCCGGGGGTGTGGTCGACGACCGTCACCATGAGCGGCCCGAAGAGGAACAGGTACAACAGCGGCTGCATGATGCCGATGATCAGCCAGGTGGGACTGCGCAGGCACAGTTTCATGTCCCTGAGGAAGATCAGCAAGGTGTCACGCGGCATGGGTGGCCTCCAGAGCCGGGGCCGGCGCCTCGCCGTCGCGCAGGGAGCGCCCCGTCAGACTGAGGAAGACGTCGTCGAGGGTGGGCCGGTTCACCTTGACCGAGGTCATGGTGATCCCTTGGCTGTCCAGGGCACGCAACAGCTCCGCCAGCACGGCGTCACCATGGGGAACCCGGAACCGTACGGTGTCGGCGACGACCGTGACCTCATGCGCGTCGGGCAGACGGCGTGCCACTTCGGCGGCCTCGTCAGCCTGGTCGGCGACGTCGACCGTGATCGAGTCACCGGCTACGCGGGCCTTGAGTTCGTCCGGGGTGCCCTCGGCGACGATCGCGCCGTGGTCCGTCACCAGGATCCGGTCGCAGAGGGCATCGGCCTCGTCGAGGTAGTGGGTGGTGAGGAAGACGGTCATGCCGTGCTCGGCGTGCATCCGGCGGACGTGGTCCCACAGGTTGGCCCGGCTCTGCGGGTCCAGTCCGGAGGTGGGCTCGTCCAGGAACACCAGCTCGGGTTCGTGCACCAGTCCCAGCGCGACGTCGAGGCGGCGTCGCTGGCCGCCGGAAAGCGTCTTGGCGGGACGCTGGTCCAGGCCGGAGAGGTCGAGCCGCTCCGCCAGCAGCGCCCCGCGCCGCCGGGCCTCGGCTTTCGACAGGCCGTAGAGCCGGGCTTGGAGTTCGATCTCCTCCGCGACCCTGGACTCCGGCCAGGTGCTACCGCCCTGCGCCACGTAGCCGATCCTGCGGCGCACCCCCTGCGGGTCCGTCAGCAGATCGCAGCCGGCCACCGTGCCCGAGCCGCGGGTGGGTCGCAGCAGCGTCGTCAGCATCCGCAGGGTCGTGGTCTTGCCGGCGCCGTTGGGGCCGAGGAACCCGACCAGTTCCCCTGCCTCGACATCGAGGTCGATGCCCTTCACCGCGTCGACGGTCCGCCCGCGGAGGGTGAACTGCCGGGCGAGGCCTCGCACTGTGATCATAAGAGCCTTCTTTCGCGCGTACCGCTTCTGGGTCGGGTCACGGAGGGGCCCGGCCGTGTGCCGGGCCCCTCCGCACGGTTCACTCCGGACGGCCGTCGGCAGCAGCGGCCTGGAACTGCGCGAGCCGCTCCTGCGCTTCGGCCATGTCCTCCGCGGTCGGCGCGTCGTCCTGGGTCAGCTTGAACCGCCAGTACCCGCTGAAGTCGACCGACGCCTTGTCCAGTCCCCGGTCGTTGACCAGGTGTCGGCGGAGCGCCCGGACGGCAGCCGACTCGCCCGCCAGCCAGGCGAACGGGCTGCCGGGGAGGAACTCGGCCTTGCGTACGGCGTCGATCAGCACGTCGCTCCGGCCGGGCGGGGTTCCCTCGCGGTACAGCCAGTTGACCGTGGCGTCGCCCGCGGTCTGGAAGTCCTGCCGCTCGGCGGCGTCGGCGACTTCGATGAAGGCCAGGGCAGGGGCGCCCTCGGGCAGGGCCTCCAGCAGGGTGCCGATGGCCGGCAACGCGGTCTCGTCTCCGGCGAGCAGGAGCCAGTCGGAGTTCGCGATCGAGTCCGTCAGGGAGACGGGCGCGGAGTACACCTCCGACGGGCCGACCATGCCGAGCCGGTCACCGGGACGGGCGGAACCGGCCCAGCTGGTGGCGGGGCCGGTGTCGCCGTGCAGGACGAAGTCGATCTCGACGGTGTTGGCCGGTCCGCGTCGGCGGATGGTGAAACTGCGCATCCACGGCCGCTCGCTCTCCGGAATGGCCAGAAATGCCTGGTACCAGCTCGTCGCGTCGTCGCCCTGCTCCGGCAGAACGGGCAGCTGCTGGCCGGACCGCGGGAAGCAGAGCTTGACCTGCTGGTCCGGCGTCCGACCCACGGAGTCGTCGAGTCGCTCGGCGTCGAACGTCACTCGGGCCATGCGTGGTGTGACGTGTGTGATGTCGGTGACCTGGATGAATGAAACAGGGAGCTCTGCCATCGAAAACCTTCCAAGAGTGCTGGGCATCCTGGGGCGGGAACATGTCCGCCTGATATCCTTACGCCGTAAGGAGATGCTTGAGCGAGAGTACTTTATGCAGTAAGGAGTTGCAAGGTGGTTATTTTTGCCGGGCAGGGCGACGCCCGCCGCTCGATGGCCCTCCTCTGGCGTTCGGCCGATTCCGGTGCCACCAGAGCCGCCCCCGGACCGAAGCCGGGGCTCGACGTCGACACGATCGCGGCCGCAGGCATCGCGGTCGCCGAGGAGCAGGGGATGGCGGCCCTGTCGATGCGGGCCGTGGGGGCGTGGCTGGGACGGACCGCCATGGCGCTCTACACCTATGTGCCGAGCAAGAGCGAGCTGGTCGACCTCATGCACGACCGGGTGCTGGCCGAGCTGCCCACCGAGTACGACACCAGCTCGGGGTGGCGCCCGGCGATCACCGCCTGGGCCGACGACACGTGGGCCTTCTATCTGCGGCACCCGTGGGTACTACAGGTCTCCCAGGCCAGGCCGGTGCTCGGGCCGGGTGAATACGCGCAGCTGGAGACGGTTGTGCGGATCCTGGACGGAATCGGCCTGGAACCGCTGAAGGTCCGGCGGGTCATCGCCGTACTGTTCCAGTTCGTCCGGGGCATGGCCCGGGTCGCCGCGGAGCACCGGCAGGCGGCGCCGGAGACCGGGGTGTCCGACGAGGAATGGTGGACGGTGCGGACCACCCTGCTCACAGAGGTGGCGCCGGACTTCGCCGAGCGCTTCCCGGCGCTGGCGGCGCTGGAGTCGCACGCGGCAGCTGCCGCCGCCGATGCCGCCCGGGAGGATTCGGGTGACGTCGCACCGCCGGTGGAGCGGGAGGCCGGGGAAGCCTTCCGGGTCGGCCTGGAATTGATCCTTGACGGCATCGGCTCGGAAGGCGGACCTGACAGCTCCGAGCCCCACCGGCCGGAGCACGTACGGGTCGAGGGTTCACCTGATCACCGAGCACCGCATCACTTCGCCGAATAGGACACCCCTAACACCCTCACCGGATCACAACCAGTCCAAAAATGATCATTGACGATATGCCGATCGATAATCTACGGTCTTTTTGGTCTGGTGATCTTTCATGATTCTCAGCCGCCGACGACTGGTGCGAGATGTGACCATGGCTCAATTCCAGGGGGGAAAGCTCGTGCAGCAGACCGCCAAGTACCACCAGCGTGACAGTCGATTACCAGTTGGCCGCAGACCGGGCGAAGCGGCCGCTCACCCCGGAAGCAACGGCCAGGAGCGAATCCTGACCACGCGGGTCGGCCTGAGGATCCCGGCCGCCCTGCCGTACGACCGGTGGGAGAAGGCCGGACTGCACATCTTCCAGATCGCCGACTCCTCAGCCTGGTGTCTGGGCGACTGGCTCGTGTACGGCCAGGAGCGATACGCCGACCGCTACCGGACCGGAGTGCAGGCTGCTGGGCTCGACTACCAGACGCTGCGCAACTACGCCTGGGTGGCACGGCACTTCGAGATCGGTCGGCGCCGCGAGAACCTGAGCTTCGGCCACCACGCCGAGGTCGTCTCCCTCCCTCCCACGCAGGCGGACACCTGGCTCGACCGCGCGGAGCAGCACGGCTGGTCCAGGAACCTGCTCAGACTGCGGCTGCGGGAGAGCCGTCAGGGCAACCGGGCGGCCCCGCTCGCTCGGGTCAGTCTGCCCAGGATCAGCGTGCCCGTCGATCGTGTGGAACGCTGGCGCGAGGCCGCTTCGAAGGCCGAAGGGGGCTTCGAGGAATGGATACTCGTGACACTCGACCGCGCCGCCGCGCACGAACTCGGTGACTGACGGACCCGGCCCGCCCGACCACCGGAGACGGCCTTTCATGCAGATCAGCATCGACCATCACACATGCATAGGGTCCGGGCAGTGCGTTCTGACGGCGCCCGGCGTGTTCACCCAGGACGACGACGGGTACTCGCAGCTGGTGCCCGGAGGTACTGCGACGGCGGCGCGGCAGCAGGTGCAGGAGGCGGCGCTGTCCTGTCCGGTGCAGGCCATCGCCTTGGGTGACGAGCCGCCCGAGGGCTGAGCGTCCTCCCGGTCCGCCGCAGGACGCACGCGCAAAGGGGCCGCCCGATGTCGGGCGGCCCCTTTGCGCGAGCACGATCAGGGCCGAAGCCGAAGCCGAAGCGAGTTCAGTCGCCAGCTGCCCGGCAGCAGGGCTCGGTCCAGTTCGGCGCCGTCGTCCGCGAGCGCCATGCCCGGGTAGTGCTCCAGCAACCTGGCGAAGGCCGCCTCGCCTTCCTGCCGGGCCAGCGTGGCACCCAGGCAGTAGTGGATGCCGTGACCGAAGCCGACATGGTTCTCGGCCTGGCCGTCCTGCTGGCGCGTGATGTCCAGACGGTCCGGGTCGGTGTAGTGGCGCGGGTCGAAGTTGGCTGACACCAGCACGAGTTGGACCGCGTCGCCACGGGCGATGGGCGTGCCGGCGAGTTCCAGGTCCTCGGTGGCGTAGCGCAGCCGCGCCACGTGCACCGACCCGCACCAGCGCATCAGCTCGTGCACCGCGCGCGGCACCAGCGCCGGGTCCTTGCGCAGCAACGCCAGCTGGTCGGGGTGGGTGAGCAGTGCGGCGGTGCCGTTGCCGATCAGATGCGCGCTTGTCTCGTGACCGGCCAGCACCAGCGTGAGGATCATGGTGACCATCTCGACGTCGCTGAGCCGTCCCCCGTCGTCGTCCTGGGCCCGGATCAGCTCGCTCAGCAGATCGTCCCTCAGCGCTGCCCGGCGCCGCTCGATCAGTTCGTGGCAGTAGTCGATCATCACGGGGAAGGAGTGCTGGAGACGTTCCGGCCGCATCGACACCAGGTCGCCGCCCCACTCCCGCCACCGGTCGAGGTCGGCCGCCGGAATCCCGACGAGCTCGCAGATCACCGTGATCGACAGCGGATAGGCGAAGTGCTCCAGGAGATCGACCGCCCCCTCCTCCTCCCGGTGCGGCAGCTCGGTCAACAGCCGGTCGGCGATCCGCTCGATGTCCGGCCGCAGGTCGAGGATCCGGCGGGCCGCGAACGCCCGGGTCACCAGGCGGCGCAGCCTGGGGTGGTCCGGCGGGTCGCTGTCCAGGATGGAGCCCAGCAGATAGCGCCGCAGATGCTCGGGGATCTTGAGGAGCTCCATCATCCCCTCGCGCGGGTCCGCGCCCCCCTCCCCCGGCACGTTGGAGGGAGTGTTGACGAGCCGAGGGTCGCGCAGCGCCGCGCGGACATCGTCGTAGCGGGTCACGAACCACACCGGGGTGCCGTCGACGAACCTGCCGTTGATCACCGGGCCCTGTTCGCGCAGTCGGCCGTAGCCGCCGAAGGGGTCCCGGAGCAGATCCGGATCGGTCATGTGCGGACCGGCGGGGCACTGGGCGGTCTCCCCGGTCTGCGAGGCGTCATGGGAAGTGAGTGACATGATTGGTTCCGGCTCTCCCTGAGGCGTCACTTGACCGCGCTGATCACGCCGTGCGGCGTCCATTGACCGCCTGGCAGCCGCTCGGGCTTCACGAAGCCGGCCGCGGCGAACCACTCCTCGTACTGACCCCACGGGTAGATGGTGCTGCTCGCGGCGGGCAGGGTCGCGAAGTACACGTTGTCGAGGGCGGCGTACAGCGGACCGTCGCCGTCGTCGTCGGACATGGCGTTGAACACCAGCACGCGCCCGCCGTCGGGCAGGGCCGTGTGGGCCTTGCGCAGCAGGCGCACGTTCTCCTGCGGCGACCAGATCACCAACTGGTTGGCGAACAGTACGCAGTCGTGCCCAGGCGGATAGTCGTCGGCGAAGATGTCGGCCGCCCGGACGGAGATCCGTTCGGCCAGACCGTGCTCGTCGATCTTGCGGCGAGCGATCTCCACCGTGCCGGGAAGGTCGAGGACGGTGAACTCGACGCCGGGGTTGGCCTGTGCGAGCGCGATGGCGTTGACGCCGTCACCCCCGCCGACGTCGAGCACCCGGCGCACCCCGGTCAGGTCGGCCTGCTCGACCAGTACGGGGTTCGACAGCCGGGACCAGGACCGCATGCAGCGGTAGAACAGCTGCTCAAGGTCAGGGTCCTCGGACAGCCTGTGGTACAGGTCCGGGCCGGTTCCCTTGATCCGCCGCAGGCCGACGTTGGTGTTCCTGCGCAGCGACTCCGTGAAGTCCACCTCGGCGGGGCGGACGATCCGCTCCTCGTACTCGATCAGGTCCTCGATGATCTCCCAGGTCCCGTCCTCGAACTTGCCGTTCAGGACATCGGCGTTGAGGTATCCACTGCCTTGACGGACCGTCAGCCCCAGGGCCGTGGTGCCCAGGAGCAGAATCTGCACCGGGCGTTCGGCCAGGCCGAGTTCGTGTCCGATCTCCCGCGGGGTCAGGCCGGGGCGCCGGTGGAGCAACGGGAACAAGCCCAGATTGCGGCCTGCGTTGAGCATCTGGAAGGCGGAGGAGCCGAACAGGATCTGCACCAGGCCGTCGGTGGTGAGCGGGGTTGCGTCAGTCATGGGCACTCCGTATCGCGTGGGGTGGTGAGGGTTCGGGCAAGCCATGGGCCGGGCCGGCGGTCATGTCACCCGGGCCAGATCCGCGGGACGGGACGCATAGGTCCGCCCGGCGGCGATCCGACGCAGCCGGGCCAGCGCGTCCCAGACCTCGGTGAACCGGGTGTAGAGCGGTGACGGGCCGATCCTCAGCCGGTCCGGGACCCGGTAGTCGCAGACAACCTTCGCGTCGGCGGCGAGCGTCTGGCAGATCCGCCAGGCGTCGGGGTGGTACAGCGACACATGCGAACCGCGCTGTCCGGGCGTCCGCGGCGAGGCCCGGCGGAAGCCCAGAGGGGTGAGCCAGGCGTCGGCCAGGTCGTCGACGAGCCGGCCCAGCAGCAGCCCCTTGGCCCGGATACGCGCCACTCCGGCCTCTTCGACGAGGGCGAGCGCCGGATCGATCGCCGCCAGCGACAGCAGCGGCGGGGTGCTCACGAGGAACCGCTCGATCCCCGGCACCGGATCGTAGTCGGGCCCCATCCGAAACTGCTCCCGCTGCCCGAACCAGCCCCACACCGGCTGGCGCAGCTCGGCGTGCAGCTCGGTGCGCACGTAGAGGAAGGCAGGCGAACCCGGGCCGCCGTTGAGATACTTGTACGTGCACCCCACGGCCAGCTCCGCGCCGGTCGCAGCGAGGTCGACGGGGACGGCTCCGGCCGCGTGCGACAGGTCCCACAGGACCCGGGCGCCGGCCGCGCGGGCCAGTTCGTTCACCTTCGCCATGTCCAGGAGCGCGCCGCTGCGGTACGACACCAACGAGAGCACCACCAGCGCGACGTCCTGGTCCAGGGCGGAGCGCAGCACGTCGAGATCGAGGCCGCCGTCGAGATCGGAAGCGAGTCGCCGCAGGCGCAGCCCGCGCTGCTCGGCGAGGCCCTGGAGAACGTACCGGTTGGTCGGGAAGTCCTCGGCGTCCATGAGGACGGTGCCCCGTCCCGGTGCGGCGTCCAGCGCGGCACCGGCCAGCTTGTACAGATTGACCGAGGTGGAGTCCGAGATCACCACCTCGCCGGGCCGGGCGCCGAGGACGTGCTCGGCAAGACGGTCACCGAGCCGGGCGCCCCAGTCGATCCACCCCTGCCAGGAACGCACCAGCCCGCCGCCCCAGCCCTCCTCGACCACCTCGCGCAGGAGGTCCGAGGTGGCCGCGGGCAGTCGGCCCAGCGAGTTGCCGTCGAGGTAGACCAGCTCCGGATCGGTGATGACGAACCGTTCCCGGAACCCGGCCAGCGGATCGGCCGCGTCCAACTCCTCGGCCGCCGTGCGCGGGATACCGCCCTCCATCGGCGCTCCTCCTCTTTCGTGTCGTCGGCGTCTGCCGTGTCCTGGCGTTCACCGTCATCTCCTCCGGCCGGTCAGAGCGTCGAGCGCACCGACCACAGCTCGGGGAAGAAGCGGTGCTGACTGATCCGGGCGAGCCAGGCCACGCCCTCTGTGCCGCCGGTGCCAGGCTTGGCACCCAGCATCCGCTGCACGGTGACGAGGTGCGTGTAGCGCCAGCGGGCGAACTGCTCCGCGGTGTCCATGAGCGCCTCGGCGAGCAGATGGAGGTCGTGGTGGCGGGCCGGGTCCTGGTAGACCGCCCGCCAGGCTTCCTCGACCTCGGCGCCGGTCCGGTAGGGCAAGGTGGTGTCCGGGGTCGGGGATTCGTCCGGTGTGAGCAGTCCGCGACGGGCCAGCAGGGCGAGCGCCGCGTCGTACAGGCTCGGCTCCCGCAGTTGGTTCATCACCGCGTCATGGCCGACCGTGTCCCTGTGCGGCTCCACCATCGCCGGGTTCTTGTTGCCCAGCAGGAACTCCAGTCGCCGGTAGCCGGCCGACTGGAAGCCGGAGGCCGACCCGAGGACGTCCCGGAACTCGGCGAACTCCGCGGGTGACAGCACGGAGAACGTCTCCCAGGAGACCAGCAGCACCTGCTGCACTCGTGCCGACCTGCGCAGTGTCCACAGCGCGTCGCGGAGTCCGTCCTTGTCCAACTGGTTGCGGGCGGTGGTCAGTTCCGTGTGAAGCAGCTTGAAGAGGAGCTCCTTGACCTGGCTCATGATGATGAAGCCCGGCTCGGTGTCCGCCGCGCTGAGCGGATGCTGGAGCGCCAGCAGTTCGTCCATGCGCGCGTAGTGCGCGTACGGGGTGGTGCCCGGCGGGGCGGGGGCGGACAGCGGACATCCGAGGCCCTGTCCTGAGCCCTGGGCGGCTTGCTCGGTGGTCATGTGATCGTTCCTCCCGGTTCCATCTGCGCGAGGACCGCGTCGCCCAGTTCGGTGCCCCTCACCCCCAGGTCGTAGGGGAGATCGAAGTGGTCGCGCAGCTCGGCGACGACCTCCGTCACCTTCGCCCGGGGGCGCAGTGCCCTCACCATCCGCTCGTGCTGGCGGACGTACTCCTCGGTCTCGTTGCCGCCGCGGGCGACCACCACCGGGGGCAGCCGCGACGGCAGCCGGCCCAGCGGGCTGTTGCGGCGCGCCCCGGCCTCGTCCAGCCGCAGCGCCTCGTTGACGTACGACAGCCGGACCGGCTCCAGGTCGTACATGCCGCTCAGCAACACCGCCCCGGCGATCCGGCCGGACACGTCCGGGCCGTCCGACGGGCCGGGCAGCAGGGCCATCGCCGCCAGGTGCGCGCCGGCCGAGGTGCCGCACAGATGGAGCCGGTCCGGGGCGAACCCGAGCCGGTCCGCGTGCCGCAGCAGCCAGTCGACGGCCCGCCGCACCATGCCCGCCATGGCGTCCAGCCCGACGTCCGGTGCCAGCCCGTACTCGACGACCGCGACCGACGCTCCGGCGGCCAGCAACGGCGGCGTTGGGAAGGCCGATTCGGCACGGCCGAGCGCCTGCCAGTTCCCGCCGTGCACGAACACCAGCAGTGGCGTGCGGCCCCGGCCCGCGCCGGGAAAGTAGTCGAGCGACTCGGCCGGATGCGGGCCGTAGGCGAGACCGGTCCGCACCGGATGGTCCCGGCGGGCGGCCGTGCTCAGCCGCTCGTACTCACTGAGGTAGGCCCCGAGGCTCGGCACCCGGGAACTCGGCGAGTACTGCCGGTCCAACGTGGCCTGATCCATTCCCCGATACACGGCGGCACCTGTCATCGCGTACCCCGGGGCTTCGTTCCGCCGCACGTCACTCGGCCCCCAGCCGGTGTGCGGCACAGGCCTTTTCGTACATCTCGGTCAGCAGCGGATCGATGCCGTGCGCCGAGTTGCGGTAGCGGGCCCCGAAGCGCCTCGCGTACTCCTCGAACCACTCCCGCCGGTCCGCCAGGAACAGCACGTCGTGGATCGCCATCGAACGCACCGCCATCATCGGGACGGGGGCGTGGCTCACCTCGAACTCCGGGTTGCGAGCGGCCTTCTCCCGGCACTTCTCGTGGAATTGGGCGATCATCAGCCCACGGCGCACGCTCTCGGGCTTGAGCGCGGTGTGCGCCGCGTCCAACAGGTGCAGATGCTCGGGCGGAATGTCCGGCAGCACGAGCAGCAGCGACCGCAGGTTCGGGTTGCCGGCCTTCCAGTCGACCTCGCTGAACTCGTCCAGGCCGCAGCGGACGATCTCGTCGATGAGGGCCTGGCTCGGGGTGGGGCCCACCAGTCTGACCCGGATCTCCAGCGCACCGGCGCGCTGGGCCGGTTCGACGAACGGGCACACCGGGCCGGTGCGTCCGAGTTCGCTGTGCGGTTGGCGGATGTAGTCGCTCAGCCAGCTTTCGGCGGCCTCCAAGGCCTTGGCCAAGTCGACGGAGAGCACGTCGGTCAGCATCGTTGTCAATCCTCAGGTCTCGGTCCTCGCAGGATGCGGACGGGGGGCTGGAACGCGGCCTGCGAACGTCACTTGTCGCCGGTGAGTTCCTGGAGCTTGGCCGACAGGATCCGACCGACGCCGGCCAGCGTGTCGGGCCGGGTCAGCATGGTCCCGTGCTCGCCGGGCACCACGTGCGCTTCGACCGTGCCACGGACGTAGGGCTGCCAGGCCGCGGCGTCGACCGGCGGGTCCTGCTGCTCCGAGCAGGCGATCAGCAGCAGGTCGCCGTCGATCGCACCGGGCCGGTAGTCGATGGTCAAGTGGGTGTTGTTCGCCGAGATCTCGGTGATCGCCGCGAGCCTGTCCTCGTCCAGGTTGGCCAGCGCGCTTCCCTGGCGACGCAGGATCTCCCGCGCCCTGGCGAAGGTCATCTCCTCGTCCTCCTGACGGTGGGTTCCGTCATCGACGAGACCCACGTGGTACAGGAGCATCACCCGGTCGTCGGGCGCGGGTACGTCCGCATGGGTCAGCCCCTGCCAGTTGGGGATCACGTCGAGCACCGCGACCAGCGCCACCGGTTCGCCGCGCCGCCGGAACTCCGTGGCCAGGGCGTGCGCGCACAGTCCGCCGAAGGACCAGCCGGCCAGGTGGTAGGGCCCGTGCGGCTGCACGCTCTGGATCTGGTCGGCGTAGTCCACCGCCATCTCCTCGATGCTGCCCGGCCGGGGCTCCGGACGGGCCAGACTGCGGGCCTGGATTCCGTACAGCGGGTACTGCGGATCGATCTGCTTGATCAGCGCGCTGTACGACCAGCTGATGCCGCCGCCCGGGTGGATGAAGAACAGCGGCGGCCGACTGCCTCGGGGGCGCAGCGGCAACACCACCTCGTAGGAGTCGTCCGAGTCGTCGACTTCGAGCCGGGCCGCGATTCCGCCCGGGGTCGGCGCCTCGAACAGGCTGCGCAGCCCCAGCTCGACACCGAACGCGGCCCGCAGCCGGGCCATCAGCCGGGTGGCCAGCAGGGAGTGCCCGCCCAGGTCGAAGAAGTCCTCGTCCACACCCACGACGGGCCGCCCCAGCACCTCCGCGAACAGCTCGCACACGACCTGCTCCTGCGGAGTGGCCGGTGCCCGGCCGATGTCGGCGCGCTCCGGTGCGAACGTGGGGAGCGCGGCGCGGTCGAGCTTGCCGTTGGCGGTGAGCGGCAGTCGGTCGAGGGGGATGATGGCGTCGGGGCGCATGTAGTCGGGCAGCAGGCGGCGGGTGTGCTCGCGCAGGGCGATGAGCAGGGCGCCGGTGTCCCGGCCCGCGGCCGGACTGGTGGTCCAGGAGGACAGCGGCGTATCGGGACCGGCGGCGCCCGCGGAGGCGTACGCACCGACGGCGACGCGCCCTCCCAGGGTTCCGTGCTGGACGTAGGTGACGTCGACGACGGCCGGATCGTGTGTGCTCCAGCTGATCGCGGTCCGGTAGCCGTGCTCCTCCCCCAGCCTGTGCAGGTCCTCCGGATCGACACCGGGCACGAGCGGATCCGTCGGCGCCGTCCCGGCTTCGAGGGCGTGCTGTACGGCCAGGTCGTGGGCGATACGTGCGTTCGGGACGCCGGTCACCCGCAGCTGCTCGGGCCGTCCGGTGCGCAACTGTTCGGCGAGGGCGTCGAGGTCCCGGGGCCAGGGGCGGGTGGGGATGTCGGTGAGCGGGTGGGGGGTGATGCCGGTTTTGTAGAGGGTGGCGTCGTAGCGGTAGCGGGTGAGTTCGTTGTGGGCTGTGCCGCGTTTGAGCTGGATGTCGGTGCCCGCGAGGTCGGGGATGTGGTGGGCGAGCGCGGTGAAGTACTCCGGGTCCACCAGGAGTTCCTTCTCCAGGACGAGGCTCTGCTCGACCGCTCGGCGAACGGCGGTGGTGTCGCCCGGGTCATCGGCACAGGCCGTCTGGACGGCTGCGGCGAAGGTGCGTAGCAGCCGCGGGTTGCGCACATCGCCGACGAAGAGGGCCCCGCCGGGGGCGAGCAGCCGGAATGCCTGCTCGATGACCTGTTCCAGGTAGTCGGCGTTCGGGAAGTACTGGACGACGGAGTTGAGGATGATCGTGTCGAAGTGGCCCTGCGGCAGCTCGCCGTGCTCATGCGCGGCCTGCACTCGCAGGGTGACACGCCGGGCGAGTTCGGGGTCGGCGTCGACGTGGCGCCGCAGCGCTTCTACGACGGTGGGTGAGAAGTCGGTCCCCCAGTACTCCTCGCACTCGGGTGCCAGCCGGGCGAGGAGCAACCCGGTACCGACGCCGATCTCCAGGACCCGTTCGGGTTTGAGCGCCTTGACCCGTTCGATCGTGGCCGCTTGCCACTCGCGCATCTCGGGCAGCGGGATGGGCTGACCGTCGTAACTGCTGTTCCACCCGGAGAAGTCCTCTCCGAGCTCCGAACCCGGCTCCGCGTACAGCGAGTTGTAGAGGTCTTGCCACTCCCCGATCTGGCTCCGCTCCTCCTCGTCGCTGGGGCTGGTGGATTCGGTGTCGGCGACGATGTAGGCGGTGAGGCGGGTGTTGCCGGGTTGGTCCTCGTGGACGAGGACGGCGGCCTGGGCGATGTCGGGATGGCCGCTCAGCACGGCCTCGATCTCGCCCGGCTCGATACGGAACCCACGGATCTTGACCTG
>NZ_NWVL01000107.1 GCF_002382885.1 Streptomyces sp. WZ.A104 | reverse complement strand
GGCCGCCCGCCGGGGCGCGGTGCTGCGGGGCGGCGGCCGCGGGGCGCCCGCCGAGCCGGAGCTGCTGGACCATCTGCGGTGGAGCGCGGTCGCCTGCGGGCTGCCGCTGCAACTGCGCCTGGGCGCCGGGGACCCGGCGTGCCTCGCGGACTTCGCCGCCGCGACCGAGGGCCACGGCTGCGACCTGGTCCTGCTGCACGGGTACCCGTACCACCGGCAGGCCGCCGCGCTGGCGGGCCGGCACCCGCACGTCTACGCCGACCTGGGGACCGTGCCGGCGCGGACCGGGGCGCGGGCCGCGGGCGTGCTGGCGGAGATCCTGGAGCTCGCGCCGTTCGGCAAGCTGCTGTTCTCCAGCGGGGCCCGGGGGTTGCCGGAGCTGCACCTGGTGGGCGCGCGGCAGTTCCGCGAGGCGCTGGGCCGGGTGCTGGGGGACTGGGTGGCGGACGGCGCGTGGACCCGGGGCGACGCGGCCCGGGTCGCCGCGATGATCGGGTCGGGAAACGCGCGCCGGGTGTACGGGCTGGGGTGAGGAGCCGTCATACGGGAGGGGGCGACGGGCACCCGGCCCGTCGCCCCCTCCCGTAGAGAGCTCTCTCAGACGGCTGTGGCCGTCGCCGTCTCCGGTCGCCCGGCGGACGGGCCGGGCAGTGGGGCGGGTGCCTCCTCGTCGCGCTCGCGCATGCTCATCACGAGGCGGATCACGGCGATCCACATGATGGCCGAGCCGAACATGTGGATGCCCACCAGGATCTCGGGGACCTCGGTGAAGTACTGGACGTACCCGATCGCGCCCTGGGCGAGCAGCACGACCAGCAGATCGCGGGCGCGGGCCCGGGTGTCGGCGGGCGCGTCCACCACCCGCAGGGCCAGCCACATGGCGATGGCCAGGGCGCAGACCACCCAGGCGGCGATGGCGTGCACATGGGCGGCCGCCGACCAGTCCCACGGCATGCGCGGTACGTCGCTGCTGTCGCCCGCGTGCTTGCCGGAACCGGTCACCGTGGTGCCGAGCACGATCAGGACCACCGTGGTCGCCACGATCGCCCAGGCAAGCCGTCGCACCGGCAGCGGCGCGCGCGGGCGCGGCGGTCCGTCGCCCTCGCCGACCCGCACCCAGGTGATCACCGTGACCGCGAGGAGGGCGTTGGCGAGCAGGAAGTGCCCGGCCACCGTCCACGGGTTGAGGCCCGCCCAGACCGTGATCCCGCCGAGGACCGCGTTCCCCAGCACGATCCAGAACTGTGACCAGGCCAGCCGGGTCAGCTTGCGGCGGCGCGGCTTGAGGCAGCTGACCGCGATGATCGCCCAGCCGACGGCCGCCGACAGGACGTAGGTCAGCATCCGGTTGCCGAACTCGATCGCGCCGTGCAGACCCTGTTCGGGCGTCGCGAACAGGCTGTCGTCGGTGCACTTGGGCCAGGTGTCGCAGCCGAGCCCCGAACCGGTCAGCCGGACCGCTCCGCCCGTGACGATGATGAAGACGCTCATCATGACGGCGGAGAGCGCTGCGCGCTTCACCACCCGGGTGGACGGCGTCCAGCGCTTGGCGATGAGGGAGATGGGGGTTTCCACGCGGACCATCGTAGGACGGGGCTTGTGCATGATTTCACGAGGGGTGGGTTCGTACCCGCTTGCCCGTGAAGGTCCCCGCTGCCGGCCCTACTCCCAGCGGAAGAACCTGGCCGCCGCGCCCAGCCCCAGCACCGCCCAGACCGCGAGGATTCCGGCCTGGGCCCACGGCATCGACGCGCCGTGCTGGAGGACGTCCCGCAGCCCCTCGGAGAGCGCCGAGATGGGGAGCAGCCCCAGCACCGACTGCACCGCGTCCGGGAACTTGTCCAGCGGCACGATCACCCCGCCGCCGACCAGCAGCAGCAGGAACACCAGGTTGGCGGCGGCGAGCGTCGCCTCGGCCTTCAGCGTTCCGGCCATCAGCAGCCCGAGCCCGGAGAACGCGGCGGTTCCCAGGACGAGGAGCAGCAGGACGGACAGCGGGTCGCCCGAGGGCGACCAGCCCAGCGCGAAGGCGATGGCCGTCAGCAGCACGATCTGGAGCACCTCTGTGACCAGCACCGACAGGGTCTTCGCGGTCATCAGCGCCCAGCGTGGCAGCGGCGAGGCCCCGAGCCGCTTGAGGACCCCGTAACGGCGCTCGAAGCCGGTGGCGATGGCCTGGCCGGTGAAGGCGGTGGACATCACGGCGAGAGCGAGGACGCCCGGGGCCAGGAAGTCGACCGACGCGCCCGAGCCGGTGTCCACGATGTCGACCGCGCTGAACAGCACGAGGAGCAGCGTCGGGATGATCACCGTCAGCAGCAGCTGCTCGCCGTTGCGCAGCAGCATCCGGGTCTCCAGCGCGGTCTGCGCGGCGATCATCCGGGGGAGCGGGGCGGCGCCGGGGCGCGGGGTGTACGTACCGGCGCTCATGCGCGCAGCTCCTTGCCGGTCAGTTCGAGGAAGACGTCCTCCAGGGTGTGCCGCTCGACGGAGATGCCCTCGGGCATCACGCCGTGCTGGGCGCACCAGGAGGTCACGGTGGCCAGCAGCTGCGGGTCGATGCTCCCGGTGATGCGGTACGTCCCCGGCAGCGGCTCGGCCGCCCCGGAGCCGTCGGGGAGCGCCTTGGCCAGCGAGCCGAGGTCGAGCCCGGGGCGGCCGGTGAAGCGCAGGGTGTTCTCCGCGCCGCCCCGGCAGAGCTGCTCGGGGCTGCCCTGCGCGATGACCCGGCCCGCGTCGATGATCGCGACGTCGTCGGCGAGGGCTTCGGCCTCGTCCATGAAGTGGGTGGTGAGCACCACGGAGACCCCGTCGGCGCGCAGCTCGCGCACCAGGTCCCAGGTGGAGCGGCGGGCCTGCGGGTCCAGGCCCGCCGTCGGCTCGTCCAGGAATACCAGCTCGGGCCGGCCGACGACCGCCATGGCCAGGGCGAGCCGCTGCTGCTGGCCGCCGGAGAGCCGCCGGTAGGTGGTGCGGCCGCAGGAGCCGAGGCCGAGGCGCTCGATCAGGGCGTCCACATCGAGGGGGTGGGCGTGCAGCTTCGCCATGTGGCGGAGCATCTCCTCGGCCCGGGCGCCGGAGTAGATCCCGCCGGACTGGAGCATCACCCCGATCCGGGGGCGCAGCCGCTCCGCCTCGGCGACCGGGTCGAGCCCGAGGACCCGTACGGTGCCGGCGTCGGGGCGGCGGTAGCCCTCGCAGGTCTCGATCGTGGTGGTCTTCCCGGCGCCGTTCGGGCCGAGCACGGCGGTCACCGCGGCGGCCGGGACCGCCAGATCGAGGCCGTTCACCGCGGTCTTCGTGCCGTACCGCTTCACCAGGCCGCTGACCTGTACGACGGGCTCGTTCTCCATGGCAAGGGAGTCTAGGCAGGGCCCGGCGGGGACCCCGCCCCGGGGCCAGATTAGGTAACCCTAAGTGACGAACCACACCGTAGATCGTTTCGGACCGTGGTTGTCAGGGTCGAACGAATTACGCAACAATGGTGTTGTGAAATACGACGGACGGGCTCCCCAGGAGGAACTCGCGACCGGAGAGCGCTCGACGCGCAACCGGGTCGCGCGCTCCATCCTGGACCACGGCCCGTCCACCGTCGCCGATCTCGCCAAGCGCGTAGGCCTCACCCAGGCCGCCGTCCGTCGCCACCTGGACGCCCTCGTCTCCGACGATGTCGTCGAAGCCCGTGAACAGCGGGTCTACGGAGCACGGACCCGCGGCAGGCCCGCCAAGGTGTTCGCCCTGACGGACTGCGGCCGGGACGCCTTCGACCAGTCCTACGACAAGCTGGCCGCCGACGCCCTGCGCTTCATCGCCGAGTCCGGGGGCGAAGACGCGATCATCGCCTTCGCCCGCGCCCGGATGGCCGCGACGGGCGAGGCGTACCGCGCCGCGGTCGAGGCGGCGGAGCCCGAGCGCCGTACGGAGGCGCTGGCCAGGGCCCTGACGGCCGACGGGTACGCTGCTACGGCGCGAAGCGCGCCCGGCCACCAGCAGGGCGAGCAGCTGTGCCAGCACCACTGCCCGGTGGCGCATGTCGCCGAGCAGTTCCCGCAGCTGTGCGAGGCGGAGACGGAGTTCTTCTCCAGCCTCCTCGGGACCCATGTGCAGCGCCTGGCCACCCTCGCCCACGGCGACGGCGTGTGCACGACATACGTGCCGCGCAGTGGCCACGCAGCACCCCCCAAGACCACCCATTCAGCATCTGCAAGCACGGCCGGGAGGAACCCCGCATGACGCTCCCCACGGAGACTGCCCACCCTGAGCTCGAGGGTCTGGGCACGTACGAATTCGGCTGGGCCGACTCCGACGCGGCAGGCGCGGCGGCGAAGCGCGGTCTGTCCGAGGCTGTCGTCCGCGACATCTCGGAGAAGAAGAACGAGCCCGAGTGGATGCTGAAGCTGCGGCTCAAGGGCCTCAGGCTCTTCGACAAGAAGCCGATGCCCAGCTGGGGCTCGGACCTGTCGGGCATCGACTTCGACAACATCAAGTACTTCGTGCGGTCCACGGAGAAGCAGGCGGCCTCCTGGGAGGACCTGCCCGAGGACATCAAGAACACGTACGACAAGCTCGGCATCCCCGAGGCGGAGAAGCAGCGCCTCGTCGCCGGTGTCGCCGCGCAGTACGAGTCCGAGGTCGTCTACCACCAGATCCGCGAGGACCTGGAGGAGCAGGGCGTCATCTTCCTGGACACCGACACCGCGCTGAAGGAGCACCCGGAGCTCTTCAAGGAGTACTTCGGCACCGTCATCCCGGTCGGCGACAACAAGTTCGCCTCGCTGAACACGGCCGTGTGGTCCGGCGGATCGTTCATCTACGTCCCCAAGGGCGTCCACGTGGACATCCCGCTCCAGGCCTACTTCCGTATCAACACGGAGAACATGGGCCAGTTCGAGCGGACGCTGATCATCGTCGACGAGGACGCCTACGTCCACTACGTCGAGGGCTGCACCGCCCCGATCTACTCCTCGGACTCTCTGCACAGCGCCGTGGTCGAGATCATCGTGAAGAAGGGCGGCCGCTGCCGCTACACGACCATCCAGAACTGGTCGAACAACGTCTACAACCTGGTGACCAAGCGGGCCGTGGCCTACGAGGGCGCGACCATGGAGTGGGTCGACGGCAACATCGGCTCCAAGGTCACCATGAAGTACCCCGCCGTCTACCTGATGGGCGAGCACGCCAAGGGCGAGACCCTGTCCATCGCCTTCGCGGGCGAGGGCCAGCACCAGGACGCCGGCGCCAAGATGGTCCACATGGCCCCGAACACCTCCTCCAACATCGTCTCCAAGTCGGTGGCGCGAGGCGGCGGCCGTACGTCCTACCGCGGTCTGATCGAGATCGGCGAGGGCGCGCCGGGCGCGAAGTCCAACGTCCTCTGCGACGCTCTGCTGGTCGACACGATCTCGCGTTCCGACACCTACCCCTACGTCGACGTCCGCGAGGACGACGTGTCGATGGGCCACGAGGCGACCGTCTCCAAGGTCTCCGAGGACCAGCTCTTCTACCTCATGAGCCGCGGACTCACGGAGTTCGAGGCCATGGCGATGATCGTGCGCGGCTTCGTCGAGCCGATCGCGAAGGAGCTGCCCATGGAGTACGCCCTGGAGCTGAACCGGCTGATCGAGCTGCAGATGGAGGGTTCGGTCGGCTAGGTCCCGTTCGGACCTGCCCCCACCGAACCACCCCTTCTTGACTGAGAAAGCGAGCACTACGACAGCCATGGCTGAGGCTCAGAACATCCCGGCGGGCTCCACCACCGCCGGTTCCATCGCGGTCGCCGCCGAGTCGACCGTCGCCACCCGTATGAGCGCACCCCCGTCCTTCGACGTCGCGGACTTCCCCGTCCCGCACGGCCGCGAGGAGGAGTGGCGCTTCACCCCGCTGGAGCGGCTGCGCGGGCTGCACGACGGCACCGCCGTCGCGAACGGCGGCGGCGTGAAGGTCGCGATCGAGGCCCCCGAGGGCGTCACCGTCGAGACCGTCGGCCGCGACGACTCCCGGCTCGGCAAGGCCGGTACGCCGGTCGACCGGGTCGCCGCCCAGGCGTACAGCTCCTTCGAGCAGGCCTCGGTCGTCACGGTCGCCAAGGAGGCCGTGCTCACCGAGCCGATCCGGATCGCCGTGCACGGCGAGGGCGGCATCGCCTACGGCCACCAGGTCATCGAGCTGGGCGCCTTCGCCGAGGCCGTCGTCGTCATCGACCACACCGGTGACGCGGTGCTCGCCGCCAACGTCGACTACGTACTGGGCGACGGCGCGAAGCTGACCGTCGTCTCCGTCCAGGACTGGGACGACACCGCCGTCCACGTCGGCCAGCACAACGCGCTGGTCGGCCGGGACGCCTCCTTCAAGTCGATCGTCGTCACCTTCGGCGGCGACGTGGTCCGGCTGCACCCCCGGGTCGCCTACGCGGCCACCGGCGGCGAAGCGGAGCTCTTCGGTCTGTACTTCACCGACAAGGGCCAGCACCAGGAGCACCGCCTCCTGGTCGACCACAACACCCCGCACTGCAAGTCCAACGCGGTGTACAAGGGCGCCCTCCAGGGCGACGGCGCGCACGCCGTCTGGATCGGCGACGTCCTCATCCAGGCCGCGGCCGAGGGCACCGACACCTACGAGATGAACCGGAACCTCGTCCTCACCGACGGCGCCCGGGTCGACTCCGTGCCCAACCTGGAGATCGAGACCGGCGAGATCGTCGGGGCCGGACACGCCTCGGCGACCGGCCGCTTCGACGACGAGCAGCTCTTCTACCTCCAGTCCCGCGGTATCCCGGCCGAGGAGGCCCGCCGCCTGGTCGTGCGCGGCTTCTTCGCCGAGCTGGTCCAGCAGATCGGCCTGCCGGACGTGGAAGCGCGTCTGCTCGACAAGATCGAGACCGAGCTGAAGGCGTCCGTCTGATGGCCTTCGTCAAAGCCTGTGCGCTGAGTGAGCTGGAGGACGACACCCCCAAGCGGGTGGAGCTCGACGGCACACCGGTCTCCGTCGTCCGCACCGAGGGCGAGGTGTTCGCGATCAACGACATCTGCTCGCACGCGAACGTCTCCCTCTCGGAGGGCGAGGTGGAGGACTGCGCGATCGAGTGCTGGCTGCACGGATCGTCGTTCGACCTCCGCACCGGCAAGCCGTCCGGCCTTCCCGCGACGCGCCCCGTCCCCGTATACCCCGTAAAGATCGAAGGGGACGATGTGCTCGTCTCCGTCACCCAGGAGTCCTGAGTCACCCATGGCAACGCTTGAAATCCGCGACCTGCACGTCACCGTCGAGGCCGACAACGCCACGAAGGAGATCCTCAAGGGCGTCGACCTGACCGTGAAGCAGGGCGAGACCCACGCCATCATGGGCCCCAACGGGTCCGGCAAGTCCACCCTCGCGTACTCGCTGGCGGGTCACCCCAAGTACACGATCACCAGCGGCTCGGTCACCCTGGACGGCGAGGACGTCCTGGAGATGTCCGTCGACGAGCGGGCCCGCGCCGGCCTGTTCCTCGCCATGCAGTACCCGGTCGAGATCCCCGGTGTCTCGGTCTCCAACTTCCTGCGCACCTCCGCCACCGCCGTCCGCGGCGAGGCCCCCAAGCTCCGTACGTGGGTCAAGGAGGTCAAGGAGACGATGGCCGGGCTCCAGATGGACCCGTCCTTCGCCGAGCGCAACGTCAACGAGGGCTTCTCCGGCGGTGAGAAGAAGCGCCACGAGATCCTTCAGCTGGAGCTCCTCAAGCCGAAGATCGCCGTCCTGGACGAGACCGACTCCGGCCTCGACGTCGACGCGCTCAAGACCGTCTCCGAGGGCGTCAACCGCGTCCGGGCGACCGGTGAGGTCGGCACCCTGCTGATCACCCACTACACCCGCATCCTGAAGTACATCCAGCCCGACTTCGTGCACGTCTTCGCGGGCGGCCGGATCGCGGCCTCCGGCGGCGCCGAGCTCGCCGACCAGCTGGAGAACGAGGGCTACGAGGCATACACGAAGGGTGGCGCTTCCGCGTGACTGACGCCCGACAGGGGCTCACCGGCCTCCTCGACACCGAGGCGATCCGCAAGGACTTCCCGCTCCTGGACCGCACGGTCCACGACGGCAAGAAGATCGTTTACCTGGATTCCGCGGCGACCTCGCAGAAGCCGCGCCAGGTCCTCGACGCGCTCAACACGTACTACGAGCGCCACAACGCGAACGTGCACCGCGGCGTCTACACGATCGCCGAGGAGGCCACCGCGCTGTACGAGGGCGCCCGCGACAAGGTCGCAGCCTTCATCAACGCACCCAGCCGTGACGAGGTGATCTTCACGAAGAACGCCTCCGAGTCGCTGAACCTCGTGGCGAACATGCTCGGCTGGGCGGATGAGCCCTATCGGGTGGACCGCGACACCGAGATCGTCACCACGGAGATGGAGCACCACTCCAACATCGTGCCGTGGCAGCTGCTCGCTCAGCGCACCGGCGCGAAGCTGAAGTGGTTCGGCATCACCGACGAGGGCCGCCTCGACCTGTCCAACATCGACGAGATCATCACCGAGAAGACGAAGATCGTCTCCTTCACGCTGGTCTCCAACATCCTGGGCACGGTCAACCCGGTCGAGCAGATCATCCGCCGCGCCCAGCAGGTCGGCGCGCTGGTCTGCATCGACGCCTCGCAGGCGGCCCCGCACATGGTGCTCGACGTGCAGGCCCTCCAGGCCGACTTCGTGGCCTTCACCGGCCACAAGATGGTCGGCCCGACGGGCATCGGCGTGCTGTGGGGACGGCAGGAGCTCCTGGAGGACCTGCCTCCATTCCTCGGCGGCGGCGAGATGATCGAGACCGTGTCGATGCACTCGTCGACGTATGCTCCGGCGCCGCACAAGTTCGAGGCCGGTACGCCCCCGATCGCCCAGGCCGTCGGCCTCGGTGCGGCCGTGGACTACCTCTCGGCGATCGGCATGGAGAAGATCTACCAGCATGAGAAGGCGATCACCGAGTACGCGGTGAAGCGCCTCCTGGAGGTCCCGGATCTGCGGATCATCGGTCCGGCGACGGCCGAGGACCGCGGGGCGACGATTTCCTTCACGCTCGGCGACATCCACCCGCACGACGTGGGCCAGGTCCTCGACGAGCTGGGCATCGCCGTCCGGGTCGGCCACCACTGCGCGCGGCCGGTCTGCCTGCGGTACGGAATTCCCGCGACGACGCGAGCGTCGTTCTATCTGTACTCCACGCCCGCCGAGGTCGACGCCCTGGTGGACGGTCTGGAGCACGTCCGGAACTTCTTCGGCTGAGGGCTGACTGGTGAAGCTTGATTCCATGTACCAGGAAGTGATCCTGGACCACTACAAGCACCCCCACGGGCGTGGCCTGCGGGACGGCGACGCCGAGGTGCACCACGTCAACCCGACGTGCGGTGACGAGATCACGCTCCGGGTGAAGTACGACGGCGAGACCATCGCCGACGTGAGCTACGAGGGCCAGGGCTGCTCCATCAGCCAGGCCAGCGCCTCCGTGCTGAACGAGCTGCTCGTCGGCAAGGAGCTGTCCCAGGCGCAGAAGATCCAGGACACCTTCCTGGAGCTGATGCAGTCCAAGGGCCAGCTGGAGCCGGACGACGCGATGGAGGAGGTGCTGGAGGACGCCGTCGCGTTCGCCGGCGTCTCCAAGTACCCCGCCCGGGTCAAGTGCGCGCTGCTGAGCTGGATGGCGTGGAAGGACGCGACGGCCAAGGCGCTGTCCGAAGGGAAGACCGCATGAGCGACAACGAGACCGCGACCATGAAGCCGGCCTCCGAGGAGGAGGTCCGCGAGGCGCTGTACGACGTCGTCGACCCCGAGCTGGGCATCGACGTCGTCAACCTGGGCCTGATCTACGGCATCCACGTCGACGACGCCAACATCGCCACCCTCGACATGACCCTGACGTCCGCGGCCTGCCCGCTGACCGATGTCATCGAGGACCAGGCGAAGTCCGCCACCGACGGCATCGTCAACGAGCTCCGGATCAACTGGGTCTGGATGCCGCCGTGGGGCCCGGACAAGATCACCGACGACGGACGCGAGCAGCTCCGCGCGCTGGGGTTCAACGTCTGACGCGTCCCCGGACAGCAGTGGTGAACGGCCATACCCGCCAGGCATACTGGCGGGTATGGCCGTTCGCTTGTACCACCTCGCCGTCGATGCCCACGATCTGCCGCTCCTGGCCCGTTTCTGGAGCGCGGTGCTGGACTGGAAGGTGCTCTTCGAGGACGAGGAAGAGATCGTCATCGGCGCGGACGAGACCGCGTTCCCGGGGATGTGCTTCCTGCCCGTGCCGGAGGGGAAGACGGTCAAGAACCGGCTGCACATCGATCTGACTCCGGACGACCGGGACGCCGAGGTCGAGCGGATCATCGCGCTCGGCGCCCGGCGGGTGGACGTCGGCCAGGGGCCGGACAGCACCTGGGTGGTGCTGGCCGACCCGGAGGGCAACGAGTTCTGTGTGCTGCGCCCGAAGCGGACGCTGACCGACTGAGAAACGGCTGAGAGAGGCCCGCCCTGGGCGTTGTCCGGAAGGACACGACCTACGCGTGGGCGGGCGGCGGCGGGCCGTACTGCTCGGGCAGGGTCAGCGCCGCCGCCTCGGCCAGGACCGGGCCCAGGTTCTCGGCGCGCATCCGGCGGTCCACGTAGAGCAGGCCGACCACCAGCGGCGGGAAGACCGCCGAGAACAGCTGGGCGATCATCTGGCTGATCAGGGACAGCGCCATGAGGCCGCCGAACAGTGCGATGAGCTCCCCGCCGCTCGGGTCGGAGTCGACGTCGGCGGGGTCGAAGATGCCGGGGAGCATGCCGAGCATCTGGAACGGCATCTGGATCATGTAGCCGATCATGGACGCCAGCGTGTAGGCGAGCAGCGTGACGCCGAAGACCCGCCACCAGCTGTCCCGCACCAGCTGGGCGGAGCGGCGCAGGGCCGCGACCGGGCGCTGGCCCTCGAAGACCACGACGGTCGGGGCGAGGGCGAACTTCACCCAGAGCCAGACCGCCACCGGACCGACGGCCAGTGCGCCCGCGATGCCGAACCACATCAGCGGCAGGATGCCGTCCGCGTCGCCCAGGGAGATGGCGTAGATCATCAGCCCGAAGACGCCGGCCATGGCGAGCACCAACGGGACGCTCACGATGAGCCCGACCAGGAACACCGTGCCGATCATCGCCCAGGCTCGCGACCAGGCGCGGCTCCACACCGCGCCGAAGCGGATCGGGCGGCCGAGGACCGCCTCCTGGAGGACCACCGGAACCGCCGCCTGTACGACGGCCGACGCCAGCAGGTACACGATGACCCCGATCACCATGAGCACCCCGAACGCGATGCCGAACGGGATCAGTTCCGCCGTGTCGGGGGAGCCCGCCGATTCGGACGTCAGCTCGTCCCAGTTGGCCGCCATGGCGGCCAACGCGACGGCCACCGCCGCACCCATCACGAGCGCCGCCGCGCCGAACAGCGTGAGCGCCACCCCGATCAGCGGTTTCCAGTAGCGCCCCAGCGTCGAGAAGGCGCCGCTGAGCATGTCGGAGATCCTCAGCGGCGCCAGGGGTATCACCCCCGGCTTGGGCGGCGCGGCCCATCCGCCGTCCCATCCGCCCGGTCCCTGCGCTCCCCCGTGGAAGGGTCCCCCACCGTGAGGCGCGCCCCCGTAAGGACCGCCGCCCCACCCTGCATCCTGCGCCACTGCGTCTCCGCTCCGTCGATCGTCGGTCGGGACACGGTAGCGTCCCGGCGCGATCCGATGATATGTACGGGCGTACGCAACATTGTGTACTGTCGTACACATGGGATACGCATACGGACTGCTCGCCGCGGCCATCGCCGCGGAGGTGGCCGGGACGACGGCCATGAAGTACAGCGAGGGCTTCACCCGGCTCTGGCCCTCGATCGGCACCGCGGTGGGCTATCTCATCGCGTTCACCCTGCTCGCGCAGACCCTCAAGACGCTGTCCGTGGGCACCGCGTACGCGATCTGGGCCGGCGTCGGCACCGCGGCCGTCGCCCTCATCGGCATCCTCTTCCTGGGGGAGTCCAGCAGCCTCGTCAAAATCACGGGCGTCGCCCTGATCGTCGCCGGGGTCGTCGTGCTCAACGTCGGAGGGGCCCACTGATGGCCCGGCGGTACGACCCCGACCGGCGGACGCGCATCATCGACGCGGCGCTCGCCGTGATGGCGGCCGACGGTATAGCCGGGCTGAGTCATCGCACGGTCGCCGCCGAGGCCGATGTGCCGCTGGGCTCGACCACGTACCACTTCCGCTCGCTCGACGAGCTCCTGATCGCCGCCCTGCGCCGCTGCAACGAGACCTTCGCCCAGGCGCTGCGCGGCAGCGAGGTCCTCGCCGCGCCTCCCGCGACGGGCGCGGCCGCACCCGTCGCCGGTCTCGCGGACGAGCTGACCCGGCTGCTGGGCCAGTGGTTCGCGGGTGAACGCGGGGCGATCGAGCTGGAGTACGAGCTGTATCTCGCGGCCCTGCGGCGCCCCGCGCTGCGCCCGGTCGCCGCCGAGTGGACCGAGGCCGCCGTCGAGGTGCTGTCCCGGCGCACCGACCCGGAGACCGCGCGGGCGCTGGTCGCGCTGATGGACGGCATCTGCCTCCAGGTGCTGCTGACCGGGGGCAGCTTCGACGCGGACCACACCCGGGAGATGCTGGCGCGCGTGGCCGACGGGCGGGAGTGAGGGGCCGTCAGGGCCTGTCGTCGCATGCCCGCCCGCCGGGCGCGACGGGCCCTGGGGCCCGCGCGGGCCAGTACCGTGACGGGCCGACCGCTGTCGCGGCCGCGGGGCTCGCCGTCCGCCCCGCTCAGTCCGCCGCGCGCCCCCGTACCGCCTCCAGCGCCGCCCGTACGCTCGCCTCGATGTCCGTGATCGGGTACAGCACCTCGCGGATCGTCCGGTCCCGGTCCACCACCAGCGTCAGTCGCTTGAGCCTGCTCACCCCCGCCGCCCGGAACGTCGGCAGCCGCAGCGCCGCCGTCAGCGCCAGATCCGCGTCCGAGAGCAGCGGGAAGCGCAGCCCCTCCTTCTCCGCGAACGCGCGCTGCTCGTCCGGGCGCTGCACGGATACCCCGTGCACGGTCGCGCCCGCCGCGGTGAACTCCGCCAACTGGTCGCGGTACGTGCACGATTCGAGGGTGCAGCCGCTCGCCCCCGGGATTCCCGCCCAGCCCGGCGGATAGGCGTCGCGGTGGGCGTAGGCGCTGGGGAAGCAGTACAGAACGGTGCAGGGGGTGTCGGCGACCGGGTCGCGCGGCTGCCCGTCGTTCCCCGTCAGCAGCAGCTCCGGCAGCCGCGTCCCCCTCAGCCCCCGCACCCGGGCAGCCTCCCGCGAGGCCTCCGCCGTCGTCGCCATCGCTTCCCCTTCTCCCAGTACCCAGGTGTCGCCCCAGTCCTGGAGGGCGATCAGTACGGGCAGCAGCGCCCGGCCGCGCGGGGTGAGGCGGTACTCGTACCGGACCGGGCGGTCCTGGTACGGCTCCCGCGTGAGCACCCCCGCGTCGACCAGCAGCCGCAGCCGCTCGGTCAGCACCTTGCGCGAGACGCCCAGCTCCTGCTGGAGCGCGTCGAACCGGTGCACCCCGCGCGCGGTGTCCCGCACGATCAGCAGGGTCCACCAGTCGCCCACGACGTCGAGGGCCTGCGCGATCGAGCAGTCGGCGTCGGCCAGGCTGGTGCGCTGGGGCATGGTCGTCCCTCCAGTAGCGGGTTGACCTTGATGGAATCATGCTGCCATAGTCCGTTCCCTTAGGGAACTCACTGGCTCACGGGGGTGGCGGGGCATGGGCATGGTGCGCGGAGTGCCGCGAACGGTACGGCTGCTGGCGCTCGGGGCGTTCTTCAACGCCGTCGTCAGCTTCACTTTCGTCTATCTCTTCGTCTACCTCGTCGGGCCGCGCGGCCTGACCGTCACCCAGGCCGGAGCCATCAGCGGTATCGGCGGCATCGGCCTGGTCGCCGGGAACTTCACCGGCGGCTGGTTCGGCGACCGCTTCGGCCACCGCCGCGCCCTGCTCGCCGGGGCCTGTGTCAGCGGGGCGGCGCTCCTCGTCCTGCCCGCGCTGCCGGTCACCGCGCTGTACGCGGTGCTCCCCGTCGCCCAGTACGCGGCGGGCGTCGTCCGCGCGGCCAACGCGGCCCTCGTCGCGGTCTCCGTCCCCGAGGGCGGCAGCCGCCGCCAGAGCTTCGCCCTCACCCGCTTCGCGAGCAACGGGGGCTTCGCCGTCGGACCGCCGCTCGGCGCCCTGGTCGCCACCCGGTTCTCGTACGACTGGCTCTTCGTCGCCGACGGAATCGGCACCCTGATCTTCGCCGCCTACGCCTCACGGATCCTGCCCGCCCGCGGCAGCGCCCACTCCGCACCCGCCCATGACCCCGACGCGCCGGGCATCTGGCGGGAACTGCGGGCCAGGCCCGCCGTGCTCGTACTGCTCGCCGCGATCGTCTGCGTCGACCTCGTCTACCGCCAGCAGTATGCGATCCTGCCGGTCTTCCTGGCCGACCACGGGCACACCACCCAGCTCTACGGCTGGCTGCTCGCCATCAATGGCGGGGTGATCCTCTGCCTCGAACTCCCCGCGGCCCACGTCCTGCGCAAACGCTCCCCGCTCGGCACCGTCGGCGTCGGACTGCTCCTCGTCGGACTCGGCTACGCGATCCTGATCCCCGGCGCGGGCGTGCTCTTCGCCGTCACGATGATGCTGTCGCTGACCCTCGGCGAGATCCTCTACAAGACCCCCGCCACCGCCTACGTCGCCGACCGGGCCCCCGCCCACGCGCAGGGCCGCTTCCAGAGTCTGTACGCCGGGGCCTCCATCAGCGGCCAGGTGCTCGCCCCGCCGCTGGGGGCCGCCCTGTACACGGCCGCGCCCGCGCTGCTCTGGCCGGTCTGTGCCCTGCTCGCGGCGGGTGCGGGGGCCGCGGTGCTGGCGGCGAGGCGGCTGCCGGGGCCCGGGGGGCGGGTGCGCCCGGTCCTGCGGCGGCCGGAAGCTGAGACCGGTTCGCCCGAGCGGGCCCCGGCCGGTTAGGTTGCTGTTCATGACCGACACGACTTCCCAGGGTTCTGCCCGTACCACCGGCGCCGTCGCCGCCGGCCTCGCCACCCTCGCCGGTGACGGCACCGTCCTCGACACCTGGTTCCCCGCCCCCGAGCTGACCTCGGACCCCGGCCCCGCCGGTACGCAGCGGCTCACCCCGGACGAAGCCGTGAACCGCCTCGGTGAGGGTGCCGCCAGGGCCATCGGCGTGGACGCCCGGCGCGGGGTCGAGGTCGTCGCCGTCTCCACGGTCATCTCCTCGCTGGAGGACAAGCCGCTCGACGCCCACGACGCCTACCTGCGCCTGCACCTGCTCTCGCACCGGCTCGTCCAGCCGCACGGCCAGAACCTCGACGGGCTCTTCGGCCTGCTGTCCAACGTCGCCTGGACCTCGCTCGGCCCGGTCGCCGTCGACGACCTGGAGCGGGTGCGGCTCAACGCCCGCGCCGAGGGCCTCCACCTCCAGGTCACCTCGGTCGACAAGTTCCCGCGGATGACGGACTACGTCGCTCCCAAGGGCGTACGCATCGCGGACGCCGACCGTGTGCGGCTCGGCGCGCACCTCGCCGCCGGGACCACCGTCATGCACGAGGGCTTCGTCAACTTCAACGCGGGCACGCTCGGCACCTCCATGGTCGAGGGACGGATCTCCGCGGGCGTCGTCATCGGCGACGGCTCGGACATCGGGGGCGGCGCCTCCACCATGGGCACCCTCTCCGGCGGCGGCAACGTCCGCATCGTCATCGGTGAGCGCTGCCTGGTCGGCGCGGAGGCGGGCGTCGGGATCGCGCTCGGCGACGAGTGCGTCGTCGAGGCCGGTCTGTACGTCACCGCCGGCACCCGCGTCACGCTGCCGGACGGCCAGATCGTCAAGGCCCGCGAGCTCTCCGGTGCCTCGAACATCCTCTTCCGCCGCAACTCGGTCACCGGCGCCGTCGAGGCCCGCCCGAACAACGCGGTGTGGGGCGGGCTGAACGAGGTCCTGCACGCCCACAACTGACCTGCTCACCAGGCCTTCCTAGGCCGCGAGGAGCTCCTCGTACGCCGCCCGCAGCCCGTCGGTCGCCCCGCGCCCGGCGGGCTGTAGCGGTTCCCGGACCGGCCCCGCGTCCAGAAGCGCCTTCGCGGTGACGGTCCCGGGCAGCCCGCTCGCCATCATCAGCTCGACGAGCCGGGCCGTGAGCCCGTTCAGCCGGGCCGCCTCGTCGGTGCGGCCCGCGTCGAACGCGTCCAGCGGCGCCCGCATCTGACGCGGGGCCACGTTCGCGACCGTACTGACGTAACCCGCGCCGCCCACCGCGTACAGCGGGAGGTTCAGCTCCTCGCTGCCCGAGTAGTACGCCAGTGAGGTGCGGGCGATCACCTTCGTCGAGCCGAGCAGGTCGTAGGAGCAGTCCTTCACCGCCACGACACGCGGGTGCCCGGCGAGCCGCAGCAGGGTGTCCGGCTCGATCCTGACGCCGGTGCGGCCGGGGATGTCGTACAGCATCAGCGGCAGCCCGGTGGACTCGGCCACGCGCAGGACGTACGCCTCGATCGCGGCCTGCGGCGGACGGCTGTAGTACGGGGCGACCACCAGCAGCCCGTCCGCGCCCGCCTCCTCGGCCTCCCACGCGAGCCGCACGGTGTGCGCGGTGTCCGGACCGCCGACGCCGGAGAGCAGCGGCATCCCGTCGCCGACCTCCGCGCGGACGGCCCGCAGCAGGGCGGACTTCTCGGCGTCCGTCGTGGTGGGGGACTCCCCGGTGGTCCCGCTGAGGACGATCCCGTCGCAGCCCTGTGCCACCAGCCGCGCGGCGTGCGCGCGGGCGGCGTCCTGATCCAGGGCGCCGGTGGCGGTGAAGGGCGTGATCATGGCGCAGAGGGTGCGACCGAAGGGGCGCGGTGCGGTGGCGGTCATGTCCGAAGTGTCGACTCCGGCAACCATGAAGGTCTACTTAGATCTCCTTGGTGCAATAGGCAAGGAGAGCTGAACAGTCCTTACGGCCCCCGCCCTCTGCCATGATCGAACGCACAGACGACGGCTGCGGCGAGGGGCGGACACCATGGGCGAGCGCGCACGGATACGGAGACGGGCCTCGGCCGTCCTGCCCGCGGCGGCGCTCCTGACGCTGACCGGCTGCTCAGGCTTCCTCGTCCCGGCAGGCGAGGGCGAACCCGACCCCACCCCGTCCGCCTCCGCGTCCCGCCAGGGCGGCGTCCATGCCGAGACGCTGCCCCCGACTCCCGCCCCGGGAGCGGACGCGCCGGGCCGGGGCGCCCCGGCCGGGACCGCCCCGACGTCCGCCCCGCCCGGCAGGTGCCCCGCCTCCGGGGCCGTCGTGGACATGGGCCCGGTGGAGACCGCGATGATGCACCGGGCCGTCGTCCTCACCCTCACCAACTGCGGCCGCAAGCCGTACGCGGTCGACGGCTACCCCTGGGTCCAGGCCCTCGGCGAGGACGGCCGCCCCCTCCCCGTCAAGGTCAACGAGGACGGCTCGCACTTCGGCAGCGACCCCGGCCCCAGGAAGCTTCTCCTGGACCCCGGGCTCACCGTGAAGTCGATCCTCGCCTGGGTCTCCACCCCCGAGGGCGGCGACCTCATCGAGGGCGACGCCCTGGCCATCTCCGCCGCCCCCGGCCTCCCCGTGCGGGTCTTCCCGCTGGAGGGCCACGACATCCGGCTGATGGACGAACTCAACACGACGGCCTGGCGCACCGAACTCACGAGCTGAGGCGGGAACTTCGGCGGGCGCGCGTCCGCAGGGCCGAAGCGCCTTGACCTCAAGGTGACTTGAGGTGTGACGGTGGGGGCAGTGCCGCAGCGCAGAGCCGCGGCGGGAGAGGGGAGCACCGCCATGACCACCGTCAAGGCCACGCGCATCACCGACCGGCCCGACCTGTCCCGGGCCGACGCCCGGATCGCCAAGGCCAGCACCTGGAACGTCGGTACGCCGCAGCGGCAGCGAGAGGCCGTCGACGCCATCCGGAAGACCTGGGAGAGCCGGGACTGGCCGCACCCCGGGCTGCTCTCCTACAGCGTCTACGCGGGGGAGGACGGCGCGACCCTGCTGCACTACTCCCAGTGGACCGGCGAACAGGCCTACGAGGACTTCGTGCGGAACAACCGTGACGCCCGCAACGCCGAGATCGACGCCGCCGTCCCCGGCATCGAGCGCGTCGCCCTCCACACGTACGAGCTCTACCGCTCCGGGCGCCGGGCCGAGGGCGACACCAGGGAGCCGGGGTGCGTCGTCATCGTGGACGTCGAGTTCGACGGGCCGGACCCGGCCCGGCAACGCGACTGGGCGGACGCGGTGTTCGAGGCGCTCGGCGACGACATCCGGACTCCCGAGGGCGGCATCGCCGCGCACTTCCACGTCAGCACCGACGGCACCCGGGTCCTCAACTACGCCGAGTGGGAGACCGCCGAGCACCACATCGCGGCCCTGGCCGCACCCGGCGACGGCGTCGGCTCCCCGTCGCCGCTGTGGGAACGCGTCCAGAAGTACCCGGGTGTGACCGGCGGAGGCGTGAACCGCTACACCCCCGCGCTCAGTCTGGAGCCGGGCGCGGGCGCGTAGAAGCGCGCCGGGCGGCGGACGGCCAAATGCGTCTAGGCTTGGGCGGCTGAACCGCGTACGCACTCCGTATGCCCCCGAGCACGCACCGAGGAGAACCCCCGATGTCCGCAGAGCGCCCCTCCCTGCCGCCGGTGCGGCTGAACCCCGAGGCCGAACTGGCACGGGACGCGCTCGCCGCTCCGCTGTTCGTCCGTGCCGTCCGGCTCGCCCGCTGGGCCGGGCCGGACACCCGTGTCGGCGCCGGCGGCGAGCTCGTCGAGGCGCAGCTCCCCGCCGCCGCCGAACACCTCGGACTTCCGGCCGACGAGGACGGTGCCGCATACGCCAGTGAGGCCTGGCGGCTCGCCGTGGACACCGGGCTCCTCGACGTCACCGACCCCGAGGAGGAGGGCGCCGAGGACGGCGACGGTGAGGGCACTGTCGCCGCGGGGGAGAATCTGGCGCTGCTCACCGGCGGTTCCCCGCAGGACGTCCTCGGCATCTGGCTCGACGGGCTGGACGCCGTGCACGCCGATGCCACCGCGCCCGTCCTGGACGACTTCGCCGATCTCGTCGGCGAGGACGGCTCCATCGACTTCGACGCCCTGGACTGGGACCCGGAGGCCGAGGCGGAGTTCCTCGACGGCGTCCTCGGCAACCTCTACCTGCTCACCCTCGCGGACAACGGCGCGGGCGACGGGCCGGTGCCGCTGCCCGCCCTCGCCGCGTCGATGATCGTCCCCGACGACATGGGCGAGCCCACCGACGACATCCTGGAGCAGGTGTCGGAGGCGATGATGCGCCTCGACGACCAGTTCCGGCTGCTCGAACCCATCGGGATCGTCGAGTACCGGCCGGTGGACGAGGCGTTGATGGTCGAGGAGGGCGACGCGCCGGTGGACGCCGCCGGGGCCGACGAGGAGGACGTCACCCGGTACGGCATGGTCAAGCTCACCCCCCTCGGCCTCTACGGCATCCGGGCCCGGATGCTGGAGGCCGGGGTCGACGCCCCCGCCGTCGGCGACCTCGCGGGCAAGGGCGCCGACGTCCTCCTCGACGGCATCGCCCACTACCCGGAGTCCGCCGCCCGCGCCGAGGTCAAGCTCTGGCTCGCGGGGTACGGCCCCGAGGGCGCGGTATCGGCCGCCGCCGAGCTGCTGGCCGCCGCACGCGGCACGGACGAGGGCGCCCCGCTGCGCCGCCTCCACTGCCAGCAGGCCCTCGCCCTGGCCGGGCCCGAGGCGGAGCCCGCCGTACGCGCGGTGCTGGGCGACCCCGAGCTGGGCGGCCTGGCCCGCGTCTGGCTCGCGGAGCGGGGTGCGGCCGATGTCCCCGCCCCGCCGGAGGCCATGATCTTCTGGCTGGCCATCGACACCATCGCCGCCCAGCTGGACACGGACGGCGAACTGGACGAGCTCCAGGGTCTGGTCGAGGGGCTCGCCGCGCAGCACAGCGGCTTCTTCGACGAGGTCTGGCGCGTCGACCACCCGGCCACCGCCGACGTCCTGGAGGCCATGGGGCGGCTGCACAGCGACAAGAAGGCCGCCAAGGAGGCCCGGAAGGCCGCCTTCAAGGCCCGCTCGCGCGCGGGCGGCTAGGACGGGGCGCACCCGCGCGCGCGACGCCCCGGGACGCCGGGGCGTCGCCGCGTTGGCAGCCGCGTTGATCGTCGGGTCGACCGCCGGTTCAACCGTGGTCCGCCGGTTCGACCGTGGTCCGCCGGGGAGGGGAAACGCCACACGTTCGGGGGGCTTTTCGACCCGGCGCCCCGCCTCTGCGCTCCGCCTGATTCCGCTGCTGGGAGCGGCAGCAAGCGCTGACCGGACCCGGTGAGCGCGGATTACGAATGCGGTACGTCTAGGACCCCGGAAGCGGGCGGGCATGGCGTCGGGCCTTCGCAGGGCGCATACTCGACGTAATGAAACAGTCAGCCGGATCCCGGCGTCACCTGCCTTCCAGTCCCTTCAACCGCCCGGCCCAGGAGGCCCCACCGGTCGAATGCTTCGATGTGGGCGACAGGGTGTCGCACGACCAGTTCGGGCTCGGCAGGATTCTTGCTGTCGAGGGCGACAACGACGCAGTCCTCATCGACTTCTCGGGGCGACAGGGAAGGATCCTGAGCCCGTACTCCAAGCTGACCAAGCTCTGAGTCGCGAGACGAGCGCGAGCAGCCGCTGCCCTCTTCGGATCCGGGGCGCCTGAATCACTTCAGGCGCCCCGGACTCCGTTGGAGCGGAGGGAGCAGGTGCTAGAGGGCCTGGGCGGCGGGCTTCACCATGCCTCGCACCGTCCGCGACTTCACGAAATCGCCCATCGCGGTCATTTCCCACTCACCGGTGAACTGCTTGATGAGCTTGGCCATCATCACGCCCGTCTGCGGCTCGGCGCCGGTCAGGTCGAAGCGGACCAGCTCCTCGCCCGTCGCGTCGTCGAGCAGACGGCAGTAGGCCTTGGCGACCTCGTTGAACTTCTGGCCGGTGAACGAATTCACCGTGAAGACCAGGCCCGTCGCCTCGGCGGGGAGCCGGCCCAGGTCCACGACGATCGTCTCGTCGTCGCCCGCGCCCTCACCGGTGAGGTTGTCGCCGGAGTGCTTGACCGCCCCGTTCAGAATGGTGAGGCGGCCGAAGTAGCAGCTGTCCAGGTGGTTGCGGCTGGGGCCGTAGGCGATCACCGACGCGTCCAGGTCGATGTCCTTGCCCCGGAACGCGGGCTCCCAGCCCAGGCCCATCCTGACCCGCGAGAGCAGCGGTGCGCCGCCCTTGACCAGTGACACCGTCTGGTTCTTCTGGAGGTTGACCCGGCCCTTGTCCAGGTTGATCTTCCCGGTGCCCATGGGCGCGGCGGGCGCCACCGGGGGAGCCGGGGGCGCGGGCGGCGCGATGCGCGGGTCGACGGGGGCGGCGACCGGCGCGGGCGGGGCGGCGGCC
>NZ_NWVL01000106.1 GCF_002382885.1 Streptomyces sp. WZ.A104 | reverse complement strand
CGCTTCCTTCGGTCCCGTTTCACCGGGGCCCTCCGGGCGCTTCCCTTCGTTCTTGCGTTTCCGACTCTATCAGACTCTTTCGTGTCCGATTCCCGGTCGAAGCGGGTTGCTTTCGAGGTCCTTCGCTTTCGCGTTTTCCCTTTCCGGCGGTTCCAACTTTACCAGACTCTTTTTCGTTCCGTTTCCGGTCCGAATTCGATTTCCGGTGGCCTGTGGAGGGCCTTTGCCTTTCGGCGGATCCGACTTTATCAGGCCTTTTCCGCTTCCCTTGACCACGTCCCGCGGGCATGCCGAAGGGAGGTTCAGGGTTAGGATCTGGGCTTGAAGGTCGCCGCCGACCCCCGACTCAAAGTCGCGTTGGGGTCAGGCAGGAGTACGACAGTACAGGGCACCGGGGATCGAGGCAAATCGTTTCTGGTGCACCCCTAGGTCCGTCAAGCGGTAGGTCTCGGGCGGAACCGGGACTTCATATGACTTACGCTGCTGAGCAGTACGCCGCCCCCCATCAGCCACGGCGGCGACACCTGAATCTCCACCCCCTGGGAGGCTCCCCATGACCAACGTGACGTCCCCTCTTACTGGACGCGCCATTGGACTCACCGCGGTTCCCGACCCGGTCTTCTCCGGCGCGATGGTCGGTCCCGGCACCGCCATCGACCCCGTACGTGAGCCCTCCGAGGCCGTCTCCCCGGTCGACGGCATCGTCGTCTCCCTCCACCCCCACGCGTTCGTCGTCGTCGACGCGGACGGGCACGGGGTTCTGACGCACCTCGGCATCGACACCGTCCAGCTCAACGGCGAGGGCTTCGAGCTTCTCGTGAACAAGGGGGACACGGTGACCCGCGGCCAGAGCATCGTGCGCTGGGACCCGAACGCCGTCGAGGCGGCCGGCAAGTCACCCATCTGCCCCATCGTGGCCCTGGAAGCCACCGCCGAGTCGCTCTCCGAGGTTCGCGAGGACGGCGACGTGAAGGTCGGCGACACGCTGTTCGGCTGGCAGTGACACCGCGCGCGCAGTAACAGCCAGTTGCACAACCACCGCGGTGGCACGAGTTCACCGCACAACCGGAGACGGGTGAAATGGAGACAACGCTGCGAGGCGTCGGCGTGAGCCACGGTGTGGCCATCGGCGAGGTTCGGCACATGGGTACGGCGGTGCTGGAGCCGCCCGCCAAACAGATTCCCGCCGAGGAGGCCGGGCGCGAACAGGGGCGTGCCCGGCAGGCTGTGGAGGCGGTGGCGGCCGACCTGATCGCGCGGGGCAATCTGGCCGGTGGCGAGGCACAGCACGTGCTTGAGGCGCAGGCCATGATGGCGCAGGACCCCGAGCTGATGTCCGATGTCGAGCGGCGCATCGCCGTGGGCAGCACCGCCGAGCGTGCCGTGTACGACGCGTTCGCCGCGTACCGGGCGCTGCTCGCCAACGCCGGGGAGTACCTGGCGGGGCGAGTCGCCGACCTCGACGACGTACGGAACCGGATCGTGGCGCGGCTGCTCGGTGTGCCGATGCCCGGGGTGCCGGACAGCGACGAGCCGTATGTGCTGATCGCGCGCGATCTGGCACCGGCCGACACGGCGCTGCTCGACCCGACGCTGGTGCTCGGCTTCGTCACCGAGGAGGGCGGGCCGACCAGCCACAGCGCGATCCTGGCGCGCGCGCTCGGCGTGCCGGCCGTGGTGGCTCTGCCCGGTGCCGGTGAGCTGGCGGAGGGCACGGTCGTCGCGGTGGACGGCAGCACGGGTGAGATCTTCGTCGACCCGAGCGCCGAGAAGCGCGCCGAGATGGAGAGCGCCGCGGCGGCTCGCAAGGCCGCGCTGTCCGCCTCGACCGGTCCGGGTGCAACGTCGGACGGGCACAAGATGCCGCTGCTCGCCAATGTCGGCGGTCCGGGCGATGTGCCCGCGGCGGTCGAGGCGGGCGCCGAGGGTGTGGGGCTGTTCCGGACCGAGTTCCTGTTCCTGGACGACAGCAAGCAGGCTCCTTCCGAGGAGAAGCAGGTCGCGGCCTACCGTGCGGTTCTGGAGGCGTTCCCCGAGGGGCGTGTCGTCGTACGTGTGCTGGATGCGGGCGCCGACAAGCCGCTGGACTTCCTGACGCCGGCCGACGAGCCGAACCCGGCGCTCGGAGTCCGCGGGCTGCGGAGTCTGCTGGACCACCCCGAGGTGCTGCGCACCCAGCTGACCGCGCTGGCGAAGGCCGCCGAGGGGCTGCCCGTATACCTTGAGGTCATGGCGCCCATGGTGGCCGACCGTATCGACGCCAAGGCGTTCGCGGACGCGTGCCGTGAGGCCGGGTTGCAGGCGAAGTTCGGTGCGATGGTGGAGATTCCGTCCGCCGCTCTGCGTGCTCGGTCGATCCTCCAGGAGGTGGAGTTCCTGTCGCTGGGCACCAACGACCTGGCGCAGTACACCTTCGCCGCCGACCGTCAGGTGGGCGCGGTGTCTCGGCTCCAGGATCCGTGGCAGCCGGCGCTGCTGGATCTGGTGGCCCTGTCCGCCGAGGCCGCCCGTGCCGAGGGCAAGAGCTGCGGTGTGTGCGGTGAGGCCGCGGCCGATCCGCTGCTGGCCTGTGTGCTGACGGGTCTGGGTGTCACCTCGCTCTCCATGGGTGCGGCGTCCATTCCCTATGTGCGCGCCACGCTGGCCAAGTACACGCTGGCGCAGTGCGAGCGTGCGGCGAACGCCGCCCGTTCGGCCGACTCCGCCGATGAGGCGCGCAAGGCCGCTCAGGCTGTGCTCTCGGGCGAGTAGCCGAGCCGGTTGTCTGTGTTGGAGGGGCTTTCCGCCGTGGGCGGGAAGCCCCTCCTGTTGTGTGCCCGCCTCAGTGGTGGGGCTCAGCCGGGTCGGCCCGGATGTCGAATCCCGCGCAGTACTCCACGCCGGATTCCGGGGAGACGGGCTCTCCGGTCTCGGCGTCGGTGCAGTAGGCGTTGAAGACCTCGCCCGCGGTGAGCGGGGCGAGGGTGCCGTGGGCCAGCCGCCAGCCGTGGACGCGGTCCGGGCTGTCGGGGGCGCTGGTGCGCAGGACCACTCCCCCGCGCGATTCCAGGGCGACGGCCACCGCGAGCACGGTGGCGAACTCCGCGCCCTCGGAGCTGTCCATACGGGTCGGGCCCGTCGGGTCGCGGTGGGTGTTGAGCACCGCCAGGAGCTGGTCGTCCTCCGTGGGGGTCGAGCAGACCAGGTGGTGGGTGCCCGGTCCTGCCGCTTCCAGCAGGCGCAGCAGGAGGTGCGAGGCCCGGTCGAAGGCCGCGCGCCCGATGTCCTGGCCGCAGTCCGCGCAGGCGCCGAGGTCGGCGAGGAGGAGTGTGGCGTACTCCCAGGTGGCCTGGCGGACCGCGCGGGAGACCAGGAGCGGGATGAGGTCGCTCAGGCGTTGGCCGGTGTAGGCGACGGTGGCTCCGGCTGCGGCGATCTCCGCGGTGAAGCGGCTGCGGCTGGCTCCGGTGTCCGCGTCGAGTCCGGACTCGGCGCAGAATTCGGCGTAGTCCTCGGGGTCGAAGAGGGCGATCGTGGTGTGCATGCCCTGGGCCGTGAGCGTTTTGAGCAGGGCCTCGACCTGTTGCAGATAGACGGTGTGGTCGTCGAAGGGAAAGGTGCGGTAGTGCCGCATGGCCGCGAAGTCCTGCGCGTCGACCAGGAGGCCGATGGTGCTGGGGGCCTCGCGGCGCAGCGTGCGTCGCAGGGTTGTGCCGGGTGCGGTGCCGTGCTTCTTGTTGTGTTTGGAGTTGTGCTGGGTGTTGCGCCTGGTGTTCTCGGTCTGCGCCATGTGTCCCCCTGTGCGCGGTGAATAATTGCTCACTCAGCGTAATCAGGGGGACTGACAAGCGGGCTAGCCGCGGCGGTTCGCGGCCAGTTCGGCATAGAAGTGGAGCAGGTCGAGGTTGTCCACCGAACCCGGGTTGACCGCCTTGGCGAGTTCGGTTCCCTGGAGGAGGCGCTTGACCGGGACCTCGATGCGCTTGCCTGTGAGGGTGTGCGGGATGCCGGGGACCTCGATGACCTCGTCCGGTACGTGGCGTGGGGAGAGGTTCTCACGGATGGTGTTCTTGATCGCGGCGCGCAGGTCGTCGTCGAGGGTCGCGCCTTCGGCGAGGTGGACGAAGAGCGGCATCCAGTAGCCGCCGTCGGGTTCTTCGAGGCCGATGACGAGGGACTCGCGGATCTCGGGGAGCCGTTCGACGGCCTCGTAGATGTCTGCGGAGCCCATGCGGACGCCCTGGCGGTTCAGGGTGGAGTCGGAGCGGCCGTGGATGATCACCGAGCCGTGGTCGGTGAGGGTGATCCAGTCGCCGTGGCGCCAGACGCCGGGGTACATGTCGAAGTAGCTGTCGTGGTAGCGGCTGCCGTCGGGGTCGTTCCAGAAGCGGATCGGCATGGACGGGAGCGGGTTGGTGACAACCAGCTCGCCGACCTCGTTGGTGAGCGGCTTGCCCGCCGGGTCCCAGGACTGGAGGTCGGTGCCGAGGCAGGGGGCCTGGAGCTCGCCGATGTGGACGGGGAGGGTCGGAACGGCTCCGGCGAAGCAGCTGCAGACGTCGGTGCCGCCGCTGACCGAGGCGATCCAGAGGTCGTCGGCCACCTCGTCGTGGAGCCAGCGGAAGCCGTCGGGCGGGAGCGGTGAGCCGGTGGTGGCGACGCACTGGACGCGGGAGAGGTCGAAGTCGCGGCCGGGGTGGATGTCGGCCTTGCGGCAGGCCATGACGTAGGCGGCGGAGGTGCCGTAGAGGGTGGCGCCGGTCTGTTCGGCGACCCTCCACTGGGCGCTGATGTCGGGGTAGCCGGGGCTGCCGTCGTACAGGACGACGGTGGTGCCGGTGAGGAGGCCGGAGACGAGGAAGTTCCACATCATCCAGCCGGTGGAGGTGTACCAGAAGAAGCGGTCCTCGGGGCCGAGGTCGCAGTGCAGGCCGATCTGCTTGAAGTGTTCGAGCAGGATGCCGCCCTGGGACTGGACGATGGCCTTGGGCAGGCCGGTGGTGCCGGAGGAGTAGAGAACCCACAGCGGGTGGTCGAAGGGGACCTGTTCAAAGACCGGCTCGGTGTCGGCGGAGGTGAGGGCGGCCCAGGCGAGGGCGCCTTCGGGGGCGTCGGTGCCCAGCAGCGGGATGTGGACGACGGCGCGCAGGGTGGGCAGCTCGCGGCGGAGTTCGGCGACGGTCTCCGTACGGTCGTGCTCCTTGCCTCCGTAGCGGTAGCCGTCGACGGTGAACAGGACGACGGGTTCGATCTGCTGGAAGCGGTCCAGCACGCTTCGGGCGCCGAAGTCGGGGGCGCAGGAGGTCCAGACGCCGCCGACGGCCGCGGTGGCCAGGAAGGCGACGACGGCCTGCGGGATGTTGGGGAGGTAACCGCTGACGCGGTCGCCGGGGGTGACGCCGAGGGCGCGGAGTTCGGCGGCGAGGGCCCCGACCTGGCGGCGGAGGTCTGCCCAGCTGATGGGGATCTGGGTGTGGGTCTCGTCGACGTACAGGAGGGCGGGAGTGTCGGCGCGGGACGGCTCCTCGGCGGTCCGCAGGGCGTGTTCGGCGTAGTTGAGGGTGGCGCCGGGGAACCAGGTGGCGCCGGGCATGGTGCGGTCGCCGAGGACGCTTTCGTACGGGGTGGAGAAGCGGATGTCGAACCAGTCGGCGACGGCCTGCCAGAAGGTGTCGAGCTCCTCGACGGACCAGCGGTGCAGGGCTGCGTACCCGCCGTCGGCCGGGGCTCCGTACCGGCTCGCGGCCCAGTTCTGGAAGCGGGTGACGGCCGCGGCCTCGATGCGGTCGGGGCCGGGCTGCCAGAGGGGCGTGTCGGGCGTGGCTTCGGTCATGGGGCTGCTCCCTGGCTGTACGAGTACGCGGGGTCGGCGTGTCGGCGCGCACGGGCTGGGGTGTGCGCGTGAGCGGCTGACACGGACGATGCCATGTGATCGTCTTCGGCACCAGGGTGGCCCCGCCTCCGGGCGGCGGGGAGCGGGCGCGCGACATGGATGAACGGGAGTTGAACGGGAGGTTCTGCGGGCCGGGCGGGTGGCAGGGTGTGCGCCATGGACGGTCGTGACCTGGTGCGTCGGGTGAGGTTGGTCGGTTCGGTGCGGGGGCTGCGCACGGTGCGCTCGGCCTGGCGGCGCCGGTCGGCGGACGCGCGTGCGTTGCCCGCGCGCGGGGCGGAGCGGGCCCGGGTGCCCGGTGCGCTGACGGGTGCGGAGCCGGGGCCCGGCGGGGGTGTGGTGCGGTTCGCCCGTTCGGAGCTGCGGATCCGGGTGTCGGTGGGGGGTGCCGTGTTCTGGGCGTGGGACGGGGCGGAGCCGGTGCCGTCGTACGCGGTGGCGGGTGAGCCGCCCGCGCCGGACGAGCGGGCGGTGCTGGAGCCGGACAAGGACGGCGGCTGGCAGGTGGTGTCGGAGCGGCTGACGGTGGTGGTGTCGCGCACGGGGGCGGTGGAGCTGCGGACGCCGGGCGGGGTGTTGTTGCGGCGGGAGCTGCCGCCACGCTGGTGGGAGCCGGTGGGCGGGGGGCCGGTGCGGTGGGTGCAGCGCTCGGAGGTGCCCGCGGACGCGCGGTTCTTCGGCCTGGGCGGCCGGTCGGGCGGGCCCCGGTTGCGGGACGGGGTGTACGGGCTGTGGAACACCGATCCGGGCGGGCGGTTCGGTCCGGGGGACGATCCGCTGTATCTGACGATGCCGGTGCAGGTGGTGGTGTCGGACGCGGGAACGCATCTGGCGTTCCACGACAACACCTGGGCGGGCCGGGTGGTGTTGCGCGAGGGCGAGGAGGGCGCGGGCTCGGGGCATGACCGGCCGGGGACGTGCGAGGTTCGGATGGAAGGCGGTCCGCTGCGCTGCTGGGTCGTGGCGGGGACGCCGGCCCGGGTGCTCCAGGGGTGGACGGCGCTGACGGGTGCGCCGGCGCTGCCCCCGTCCTGGGCGCTGGGGCCGCAGCACGCGCGGTGGGGCTTCGGCAGTGAGCAGGAGGTGCGGCGGATCGTCGACGGGTACCGGGAGCGGGGGCTGCCGCTGTCCGTCCTGCATCTGGACATCGACCACTACGACGGGCACCGGGTGTTCACGGTGGACCGGGAGCGGTTCCCCGGGCTGCCCGCGCTGGCGAAGGAGCTGCGTGAGGAGGGAGTGCGGCTGGTGTCGATCGTGGACCCGGCGGTGAAGGCCGAGCCGGGTGACGCGGTGTTCGAGGGGGGCGCGGCGGTCGGGGAACGGGGTGCGTACGTACGGGACGCGCGGGGGCGGGTGGTGGTCGGTGAGGTGTGGCCGGGGGCCTCCGTCTATCCGGATTTCACTGATCCGCTTGTGCGGGAATGGTGGGGATCTCTGTACGAGGAGCGGCTTGCGCAGGGCTTCTCGGGGGTCTGGCACGACATGAACGAGCCGGTGTCCTTCGCGGCGTTCGGCGATCCGTCGTTGCCGCGTTCCGCCAGGCATGTACTGGAGGGGGCGGGCGGTGATCACCGCGAGGCCCACAACGTGTACGGGCTGGCGATGGCCCGGGCCGGGTACGAGGGGCTGCTCCGGTGGCGTCCGGAGGAGCGGCCGTTCCTCTTCTCCCGGTCGGGCTGGGCGGGGATGCAGAGGTACGGGGGCACCTGGTCCGGTGATGTGTCGACCGGGTGGCCGGGGCTGCGGGCCTCGCTGGCCCTGGTGCTGGGTCTCGGGCTGTGCGGGGTGCCGTACTCGGGGCCGGATGTGGGCGGGTTCGACGGGTTCCCGTCGCCGGAGCTGTATCTGCGGTGGTTCCAGCTGGGCGCCTACCTGCCGTTGTTCCGCACCCACGCGGCGATCGACGCGGGGCGTCGGGAGCCGTGGGAGTTCGGTCCCGAGGTGCTGGAGGGCGCGCGGGCGGCGCTGGCGGAACGGGAACGGCTTCGCCCGTACTTCGTGACGCTGTCGCACGTGGCTCGGCTGACCGGTGCGCCTTATGCGCGGCCGATGTGGTGGGGCGTGCCGGGCGACCGGGCGCTGCGGGAGTGCGAGGACGCGTTCCTGCTGGGCGATGCGCTGCTGGTGGCTCCGGTGCTGGAGCCCGGGGTGCGGCGGCGGGCGGTGCGGCTGCCCCGGGGACGGTGGTACGACACGGAGACCGGGCGGGCGTACGAGGGACCGGGGCAGGTGTTGGTCGACGCGCCGCTGTCCCGGGTCCCGGTGCTGGTCAGGGCCGGTGCGGTGATCCCGGTGCGGAGTGCGGACGGGGACCTGGAGCTGGAGGCGTGGGCGCCCAGGCCGGGGCGTACCGGGGGCGGGCTCGTGGTGCGGGATCCGGGTGACGGGTGGGCGGAGGCGGAGGTCGAGCGGTATGTGACGCGGTGGGAGGGCGACCGCGTGGTGGTGGAGCGGCAAGGGGTGGAGGGCGAGGTGGACTGTGTGGTGCGGGGGCAGGGCTGACCGGGCGGTGAGGGGCAGGGGTGGCGCATGTCGGTCAGTGCGCCCCTCAGCCGTAGCGCCCCGCGAACCAGGCGTTCGCCGCTTGCGTGTGCAGGGGGAAGGCCAGAGTGCCCGGGGCGCGCAGGATCTCGTAGCCGGAGGTCTCCGAGGTGGGGGCCGAGGGCGGGAGGGCGGCGAGGGGGCGGGCCGGGAGGAGGCCGAAGAGCAGGAGGTGTCCGGCCGTGTCGCTGAGGGCGTCGGCGAGGCGGACGTCCTCCTCGGTGGCCTCGATGCCGGTCTCCTCGCGCAGTTCGCGCACCACCGCCTGGCGCCAGTCCTCGGCGTGGTCGACGAAGCCGCCGGGCAGGGCCGTTCCGCCTTTCTGGGGTTCGATGGTGCGGGTGATGACGACGAGTCCGGTGGGGCCGGGGCCCGTAACGGGGAGCAGGGCCACAGCGACGGGGAGCGGGTTGCGGTAGGCGGTGGTGCCGCAACGCGTACAGGTGCGCGGCCAGGTCTCGGCGGACGGGAGGGCGCGATACGGGGCTCCGCACGTACCGCAGTGGGAACCCCGTACGTACCGGGGTGACCGCTGGGCGGTCGGGGCGGGCCTGTTGCCGGGTTCGGACACGGGCGGACTGTATCGGATCGTTCTTCCCCGCGGGCAGCCCAGCTGGTAGACGGTGGGTCCATGACAGGATCGCGTACCGCTCTCCGCGCCCTGGCCACCGCGGCCGCCGCTCTGTTCGCCGTCACCGCCGCCTCCCCGCCCGCGCAGGCGCACCCCGAGCCGATCGCGCCCGAGGAGTTCGTGGCGCTGCGCTCGGTGGACCCGACGATCATTCAGGAGATGCGCTACACGACGGCGCACACCTTCATGGGCGAGCGGGTCGACGGCTACCGGCAGCCGGTCTGCATCCTGACCCGGCCCGCCGCCCGTGCGCTGCATCTGGCACAGAAGCGGCTGCTGCGCCGGGGGCATTCGCTGAAGGTGTACGACTGTTACCGGCCGCAGCGGGCGGTCGACCACTTCGTGCGGTGGGCGAAGGATCTCGACGACCAGTCCATGAAGGGGGAGTTCTATCCCCTGGTCGACAAGTCGCGTTTGTTCGAGGACGGTTACATCGCGGAGAAGTCCGGGCACAGCCGGGGCAGCACGGTGGACCTCACTCTGGTCAGGCTCCCCGCCCTGCCGACCAGGCCGTACCGTCCGGGCGAGCGGCTGGCTCCCTGCTTCGCACCGAAGGACGATCGCTTCCCCGACAACTCGGTGGACATGGGAACGGGTTACGACTGCTTCGACCCCCTGTCGCACACGGACGATCCGCGGGTCCAGGGGGCGCAGCGCGCCAACCGGCAGTTCTTGAAGCGGACTCTGGCGGAGGCGGGGTTCGTGAATCTGCCCGAGGAGTGGTGGCACTTCACCTTCAGGCCGGAGCCGTTCCCCGACACCCACTTCGACTTTCCGGTGCATCGGAGGTCGGTCTCCGGGCGCTGAGGGGCTGCTCGCACGGGCTGATGAACGGGCGACCGGGACCACCCCCGTGGGCTCCGGCCGCCCGTTCTTCCTTTCGGACGCCGCGGAGACGTTTTCGGTTGCGGATCGGGCGGCTACGGTGCCCGTATGTCACAGCAGACGTTCGATACGTACGAGGAGTTCTGGCCGTACTACGTCGCGATGCACTCCCGCGCCGCCACCCGCTGGGTCCATCTGGCCGGCACGCTGACCGGACTCGCGATCTCGGTCTACGGGCTGGCGCGGGGACGGAGGCGCTGGCTGGCGGCCCTGCCGCTGATCGGCTACGGCACGGCCTGGCCCGCACACTTCCTGATCGAGAAGAACAACCCGGCCACGTTCGGGCATCCGGCGTGGTCGTTGCGCGGGGATGCGCAGATGATCCGGATGATGCTGGCGGGCCGGGACGCGGAGCTGGCGGAGATCGCCGCGAAGTGGCTGGCGGAGCACGGCTGAGCCGTACGCCGCCGCGTACCCCTCGCCCGGGGAGGCCGCCCGTGGCACACTTCTGACGTTCCGTCAGATCCAGTGCTGGGGAGGGGCCTTGCCTCATACGCGCATTCCGGTGGTGGCCGGTTGGTTCACCGAGGGCGCCGGGGAGGAGGACTTCCGACTGCTGGGCACCCGCTGCTCCGGTTGCTGGTCGGTCCACTTCCCCCGCGAGGACGGCCACTGCCGTAATCCGGGCTGTCCCGGTGGGGAGCTGGAGGAGGTGCCGCTGTCGAAGCGAGGCACGGTCTGGTCCTGCACCGACGGCCGCTACCGGCCCCCTCCCCCGTACCTCAGCGATCCCGAAGTCCCTTGGGTCCCGTACACGTTGGTCGCCGTCGAGCTGGCGGCCGAGCGCATGGTGGTGCTGGGGCAGGCCGCACCCGGGGTCGGCGTGGGCGAGCTGCCGGTCGGCTCGACGGTGGAGGTGATGCCCGGCGTGCTGGACGAGGACGCCGCGGCGGGCATCGTGCACACGACCTGGCACTGGCGCCCCGTCGGGGAACAGGGGACCACGTCATGACCGGTGATGTGGCGGTGCTCGGAGCCGGGATGCACCCGTGGGGCAAGTGGGGGCGCGGATTCGTCACGTACGGGCGGGTCGCCGCGCGGGCCGCCCTCGCCGACGCGGGGATCGGCTGGCCCGAGGTGCAGTCGGTCGTGGGCGCGCAGACGGTGCGCGGGGGGTATCCGGGGTACGTGGCCGGGGCCTCGTTCGCCCAGGCGCTCGGGTGGCAGGGGGCGCGGGTCACCTCGGTGTACGCCGCGTGCGCTTCCGGGGCCCAGGCGGTCAACACCGCGCGGGCGCAGATCCTGGCCGGGATGGCGGACGTGGTCCTGGTCGTGGGGGCCGATGCGGCGCCGAAGGGGTTCTTCGCCCCGGCGGGCGGGGAGCGACCCGACGATCCGGACTGGCTGCGCTTCCGGGTGCTCGGGGCGACGAACCCTGCGTACTTCGGGCTGTACGCGCGCCGTCGCATGGCGCTGTACGGGGAATCGCCGGAGGATTTCGCCCTGGTCAAGGTGAAGAACGCGGCGGCGGGCGCGCTGAACGAGAACGCCCGCTACCGGAGACCGGTGACGGCCGAGGAGGTCGCCGCCTCGGCGGTGGTGGCCGATCCGCTGCGGCTGCTGGACATCTGCGCCACCTCCGACGGGGCCGCGGCCCTGGTGCTGTGCAGCATGGAGTTCGCGCGGCGCCGCGGGGTGACCGATCCGGTGCGGATCCGGGCCGTGTCCACCGTGACTCCGACCTTCCCGAGGACGGTCCTTGATCTGCCGGACATCGGCACGGACTCGGCGGTGGCGGTCGACCCCCCGCCGGAGAGCTTCCGTGCCTCGATCGCCCGGGCCGCGTACGAGGAGGCGGGGGCCGGGCCCGAGGACGTGTCACTGGCGGAGGTCTACGACCTGTCCACGGCACTGGAGTTGGAGTGGTACGAGGACATCGGGCTGTGCGCTCCCGGCGAGGGCGCGAAGCTGGTGCGGGACGGGACGACCGCGCTGGGCGGCCGGGTTCCGGTCAACGCGAGCGGGGGCCTGGCCTCGTTCGGCGAGGCGGTGCCCGCGCAGGCGATAGCGCAGGTCTGCGAGCTGGTCTGGCAGTTGCGCGGCCGGGCCGGGGAACGGCAGGTGCCGGGGGCCCGAGTGGGCATCACGGCCAACCAGGGGCTGTTCGGGCACGGTTCGGCGGTGGTGGCGGTCCGCTGAGCCCGTCGCGCGAGCCATCACCTGAGACGTCTCCTGAGCCGCCGCCCGCCCGTGCGCCTGGGTCGTTTCCTGATTCCGCCGCCCGAGCCGTGCGCCTGGGGCGCCCCCCTGAGCCATTCCCTGAGTCCGCCGCCGTAACAGATCACCCTTCATGAGGACTTGACTCATCGTCACGACCGCAGAACACTCACAGCCCGGCCCGCCGGACGACGTGCGGCCCGTACCCCTGTCGGCGGGGGTACGGGCCGTACGCGTATCGCTGCCGGTATCCGCCGATCGGCGTCAGGTGGCGACGGGTTCACGAGCGCGCGCCACCCGCTCCAGAGCGTGCTCCACGACCGCGACCAGAACGTCACGCACCGAGGAGCGGTCCCGGGCGTCGCACACGAGCAGCGGCACCTCGGGGTCCAGGTCCAGGGCGGCCCGCACGGTATCCGGAGGGAACCGGTCGGCTCCCTCGAAGCAGTTGACGGCCACGGCGAAGGGGATGCCCCGGCGTTCGAAGTAGTCGACCGCCGCGAAGCAGTCCTCCAGCCGCCGGGTGTCGGCGAGAACGACCGCGCCCAGGGCGCCCTGGGCCAGTTCGTCCCAGAGGAACCAGAAGCGGTCCTGGCCGGGTGTGCCGAACAGATAGAGGACCAGGTCCTCGCGGAGCGTGATCCTGCCGAAGTCCATGGCGACCGTGGTGGTCGTCTTGGACTCGACGCCTTCGAGGTCGTCGACCGGGCGGCCCGCCTCGCTGAGGCGTTCCTCGGTGCGCAGCGGTCTGATCTCACTGACCGCGCCGACCGCCGTCGTCTTGCCCACGCCGAATCCACCCGCCACCAGGATCTTCAGGGTGACGGGCTCGACGGGCCGCTGTCCGCGGCTAGAGCGCCCGAAGGCCATTGATCACCTCGCGGAGGATGTTCACGTCCGGCAGCTCGGCCGGCGGAACGGGGCGGGTGACATGCACCAGCTCGTCCTCGACGAGATCACCGACCAGGACCCGTACCACCCCTACCGGGAGGTCGAGTTCGGCGGCGAGCTCGGCGATCGACTGGGGCATGTCGCTGCAGAGTTCGACAATGCGTACATGTTCGGGGGCTAGCGTCTGGTCCCGGCCGGGGTCGTCGGCGGCCGGTTCCGGCACCACGAGCGCGATCAGGTCGAGCCGGTGACGGGTGGCGCTGCTGGTACGCCCGCGGGTCATCGCGTACGGACGGACCACGGGCCCCGCTTCCGCGTCGTACCACCGCGAGGACTGGGGGTCGAGGGGACCGTCCGGGGACCCGGGGTCCGTGCCCCGGCGGGAGTCGGCGCTCATGCCCGCCACTCACCCTCCGGCGGGCAGACCGGTCGTCCGTGGGGCGTTGGCCAGATGGGCCCCCACGCGCTTGACCATCAACGTCATCTCGTACGCCACCTGGCCCACGTCGGAGTCGGCATCGGCCAGGACGGCGAGACAGCTCCCGTCGCCGGCGGCGGTGACGAAGAGGAACGCCTCGTCCAGCTCGACGACGGTCTGGCGCACCCGGCCCGCGTCGAAGTGATGGCCGACGCCCTTGGCGAGGCTGTGGAACCCGGAGGCCACCGCGGCGAGATGCTCACTGTCCTCCCGGGTCAGGTTTTGCGAGGCGCCCGTGGCGAGCCCGTCGCTGGAGAGCACCAGAGCCTTGCGGATGCTGGCGACGCGCTGGACGAGTTCGTCGAGCAGCCAGTTCAGTTCGCCCGAGCCCTGGCGTGCGGGGTCGTGTGCTGCGGCGTTCGGTGCGGTCATCGACCGTCCCCTCCCGGAGTGGTTCCTGGTGCTGTGCCACCGGGGCCGGCTGTGTCCTCGGTGTTCTGGGTGGTGTTGGTGTTCGCGGTGCTGTTGGTGTTCTGGGCGTTCGCGGTGGTTCTGGCCTTCTCTGTGGTCCCTGCGGTCTCTGCGGTCCCTGTGGCCCCTGTGATTTCGGCGTTCTGCCGTCGACCGCGCTGCCAGCCGCGCTGGAGCGATGCCATGCGGTCCCGTACCTCGTCCGCGTCCCGCTCGATGTCGTCGAAGGGGTCCACGGGCAGCCGGGGCTGAGTCCGTTCCGCCGGGTCCTGGAGCTGGGGGGCGAGGCTGGCCTGCCGGATCCGCCGGGGCAGGCCACCCACGGTGTCGGGGGCCGGCGGAGTGCGTGTGGCCGTCGGAGTGCGGTGGGCCGTTGTGGGTGTGGCGGCCGGGGTGTCGTCCCTGGCTCCGTCGTCCACCCGGCGGCCCCGGTCGGCCACCAGGGTCGGCGGGGTGCGCCGGGGCAGCGGGGCGGGGCCTGAGGGGCGCATCGGGCGGACGTCCGCCGTGGGCCCGTCGCCGCGGTCGCGGGCCTGCTCGTGCTGGTCCCGGTCGGCGCCCCTGCGCGGCCCCCCGCGCCCGGCACGACGGGCCCGGCGGTCGGTGTCGCCGTCGGGACCATGGTCGGCACCACGGTCGGCGTCACGCCGCAGGTCGCGGGAGCGGAAGATGCCGCCGCGCTCGCTCTCGGTGTCCTCCAGGTCGGAAACCCCGTCCAGTACGGGCCCCAGGGCCGGATCAAGGGCCGGGTCCGGGGAACGGTCAAGGGGGCAGCCGTCGAAGTCCAGCGGGCCGACGGGGGCTTCGAGTTCGACCGGGCCGTCGAGGACGTCGGGGCCGGTGAGCCCGGCGGGTACCGGGGAGAGCACCGCGGACCTGCCGTTGACACGACGCTCCCCGCCCCACGTCACGCCCTCCGCGCCCTGCGCCGCCCCGGCGCTCCGGCCGCTGCCGATCGCCCGTTCGGCCCGGCGGTCGAGACGGAAGCCGGTGCCATGGGTGTCGGGAGCGTCGGTGAGCAGGGCGGCGGGGATGAAGACGACCGCGGTGGTGCCTCCGTACGGCGATTTCTGCAGGGAGACCCGGACGTTCTGGCGCTGGGCGAGGCGGCTGACCACGAAGAGGCCCAGTCGGTCGGTGTCGGAGAGTTCGAAGTCGGGGGTCTCGGCGAGCCGGAGGTTCGCGTCGAGGAGGACTTCGGGGGGCATGCCGAGGCCGCGGTCGTGGATTTCGAGGGTGAAGCCGTTGGAGACGCGTTCGCCGTGCACCTGGACCGCGGTGTGCGGGGGTGAGAAGACAGTGGCGTTCTCCAGGAGTTCGGCGATGAGGTGGGTGAGGTCGGCGACGGCGGGCCCGCCCACGCCGATACGGGCGATGCGCCGGACTTCGATGCGTTCGTAGTCCTCGACCTCGGCCACGGCGGCCCGCACCACGTCCATCAGCTGGATGGGCTTGCGCCACTGGCGGGAGGGGGCCGCGCCGGAGAGGATCACGAGCCCTTCGGCGTGCCGCCGCATGCGGGTGGTGAGATGGTCGAGGCGGAACAGGTCGGCCAGTTCGTCGCTGTCCTCGGTGCGGCGCTCCATCGCGTCCAGCAGGGTCAGCTGGCGGTGCAGGAGGACCTGGTTGCGGCGGGCCAGGTTGACGAAGACCTCGGAGACGCCGCGGCGCATGTCCGCCTGTTTGACGGCGGCCTCGACGGCTGCCCGCTGGAGGGTGTTGAGCGCCTGCCCGACCTGGCCGATCTCGTCGGGTTCGTAGCTGAGCTGCGGGGTCTCGGTACCGACGTCCACCTGCTCGCCCGCGGCGAGGCGGCGCATCACGCTCGGCAGCCGCACACCCGAGACCTCGTGAGCGTCCTTGCGTAGCCGGGAGAGGTCTCGGACGAGCTCGCGGCCGATGCGTACGGAGACGAAGATCGAGACGATCAGGGCCAGGAAGCCGAGGACTCCGGCGATTCCGGCCTGGGCGAGGACCCGGTAGGCGGCAGGCTCGGCACGGTCCCTGAAACGGTCGCCCATCTCCGTGGAGTGGCCCGCCAGCCGGTCGAGAACGGACCCGGCCGCCTCCTGCCAGCGGTCGGTGTCGACGGCTGCGGGGCGCTTCGTCGGCCCGGCGGCGATCAGGGCGTCCTCGGCGGTGCGCAGGGGTTCGGTGTCCGGGCTGCCCCAGAACTGCTCGACGCGGCGGCGTTCCGCCGCGGGAAGGTTTTCGAGGCTGACCTCGTAGAGCAGCTCGCGCTGGGCCACCAGGCCCGATATCCGGCGCAGTTCGGAGGTGGTGAACCGGCCCGTGACAAGGCCGGAGGCGACCAGGGCATCCTCGCGCGACAGCATCTCCCGGGCCCGGGATATCCCGACCAGAGCCCGCATCTGCTTGTCCATCGACACGTTCTCCAGGGTGTGGAGTCCGTTGAGGAAGCGGTACGAGGGGTCGACGAGGCCGTTGTAGAAGTCCATCGCCTTCGCCCGGCTGATGGTGCGCTTCTCGACGGAGTCGCGCAGGGCGTCCAGTCCGTCGACGGCGCTGAGGATCGCGTCCAGGCGGCTGAGGTCCTCGGTGTTCAGCGCTTCGCGGACGTCCTGCTGCCGGGCGTTCTCCCTGACCTCGCCCACGATGCGGTCGGTGGCGGCGCGTTGGCCGAGGAGGAGGGGCAGCGCGTCGGAGGCTCTCGGGTCGGCGAGGAAGACCAGGGTCTGCCGCCGTTCCTCCTGGACGGCGCGGACGGCGTCCTCCAGAGGGTGGCCGACCTTCTCCACGATGGCCCCGGCGCTCATCAGTCCGCTCGCCTGACGGCCGGTGATGTACGTGGCGAAGACCCAGAGGCCCGAGAGGGAGACGAGCGGCACCAACAGCAACGCCACGATCTTCCTGCGGATGGACTTTCCGCGAAAGCGCATGGCCTCCCCCAGATCGGCCCCGCACCGCGGGGGTGGTCTTCTCCCGGTCGTCCCTCGGCCCCGGCCCCAGCCCCGGCAGGCGCCGTGCGTACACCGGCGCGCATCGGGCGAACGCGGGCGAGGTCCGTCCTGCGTCAATAAACGGCGCGAGCCTACTACCGACGCGGAGACAACTCGAAGACACGTCCGGATGATTTTCAGCCGTTCGCACTGGACTTGATCATGAGTTGTCCCGGTATTCCGGGAGATGAAATTCGCGAAAGCGACAGAGGATCCCGACCGGACCGATCAGGACCGGCACGCATCAGTGGCTGGAATTCTTCGATCCGTGACGTTCCGTGCCGTGCGGGCGCTTTCCAGGGGAATCTTCGGGACGAGTGGTTCGTCCATATGTACGGGGAAGCGCGCAGTGGGGGCGTGCGCGGCGGGGCGGACGCGGTCCGCCCGCGTAGAACCGGCGCAAGCCGGGCAGCCACCCTGAAGTCGGACAGTGGTGGGGAGTTGAAGGGCCTTGAGCACGCAGGAGCGCGGGAGCGCTGGAGTACCGGGAGTGCCGGGAGTGCCGGGAGTGCCGGGAGTGCCGGGAGTACCAGCGGCCGCGGAATCGGAAGCCGCGAACGGGGCGCGGGTTCCGCGGCAGTTGTGGGTGGAGGAGCCTGCGTCGAAGCGGCGCATGCCCGATGCGGTGCGGACGGCGGCCGTGCGTGCCGTTCTGATCATGTCGCTGACGATCATCCAGGCGATGGTCGCCTTTCTGAGCACCTTGACCGGTTCCTGGCTGGCCTTCCCGATGGTGCTGAGCAGCGTCGCCAGCACGGTGGTCGCCACCTGGGCGGTGCTCGATGTGTGGGTGACCCGACAGGTGTGGAACCAGCGCCATGGCGTGGTGTCCGTGCCGAGCAGCACGGCACGGCAGATACGCCGCGAGCGGCGCCGGGCCCGGCGGGCCGAGCGCGCTGCCCAGCGGGACGGCACGGGCGGCGGTATACCGGCCCGCCGGAACACCGGCGATCTGTCCCGCGCCTGATCCAGCGATACGGTCCGGGCCGACCCGGGCCCGGGCCTCACCGGGCGACCTGTCCTGGGTCTCTTCCGGAATTCTGTCCCCGGGCCGGGCGACCTGTCCCTGGGCCTGTCCGGGCGATCCGTCTCCGGGCCTGGGCCCCGCCCTCTTGGCGGGGCCGGCCCGGCGGTCTACTTGCCGGGGTGGTCGTCCGGCCCTTGGGCGGTGGTCTGTTCGCTCCGCTTGAACATGCGGGTCGCCGTGATCTCGCCGTGGACCGTCTCGCCGTCCGGGTCCTGCTGCGGCAGGCCGGGGCGCAGGTGCTCCTCCACGCTGATGTACTTCAGCCCGGCCCGCAGGTCGGCATCGTTGCGCAACCGGATGACCAGCGGGAATTCGGCGAGCGCGGTCGTGTCGAAGAGTCCGGTCGTGTACAGCAGCTGCACTCCCAGCGCATCGGAGACCGCGCGCTGGAGCTCCAGCAGATAGGTGGCGTTGGCGCGGCCGATCGGGTTGTCCAAGAAGAGCGTGCCTGCGTGGCGGTGGCGGTCGCGGCCCCGGTCGTTGCTGCGCAGGGCCGCCATCGTGCAGTAGAGGGCGATGGCGGCGGTGAGCAGCTGGCCGCCGGAGAAGACGTCGCCCATCTGCCCGACCGGGACCCGCTCGGCGCGGAGCACGGCGTCCGGCTTGAGGATCTCCACCGCGATGCCCTTGGGTCGCAGTGCCGCCTCGACGCCCCGCAGGAGCAGGGACATGCCGTCCCGGCGCAGGTCGGAGTTCTTCTTGAGGGCGGCGTGGGTGGCCTCGTCGATGACCTCGCCGAGGCGTTCGGTGAGGGTGGCCTGGTCGGGCTCCTCGAAGCGGATGCGCAGGAATTCCTGCCCGGACCACTCCCCCAGTCCTTCGGGGAGCTGGGACAGCCGCTGGGCGGAACGCAGGGTGGTGAGCGCCGACTCGACCAGGCCGCGCAGCCGGTCGACGATCGAGTCGCGGTTGCGTTCCAGCTGGATCAGTTCGTCGGTGAGGACCCGGAGCCGCGGGGCGAAGGCGTCGGCCCACTTCTGCGCGTGCTCGGGCAGTGCGGAGGCGGGGAGCTCCCGGATCTGCTGGCGGGCCGGGGTGCGGACCTGCTCGTAGCGGGTGGAGTTGGCGTGCCGGACGAGGATGTCGCTCGCTTCCCGGACAGCGCTCTCGGCGGCCGAGAGGTCGGCGTTGCAGCCGCGCAGGGAGCGGCGGGCCTCGGCGGCCGACTGCCGGGCCTCCTCCAGGGTCCCGGGGTACGGGTCGGGGGACTCGGTGCCGTCCTCCGCGCCGTGGTCGCGCAGCAGGTCCCGCAGCAGGGCCGCGGTCTCGTCGAAGCCGCCCGCGGAGTCCTCGGCGGTGCGGTGGGCGTGGAGCAGCTCGCTGTGGGCGGCGCGGGCGGTGTCCAGGGCGGCGGTGGCGGCGGCCAGCTCGGCGGTGGCCGTACGCAGGAAGGCCTGGGCCTGTTCGGCGTCGTCCGGGACGAGCTCGTCGGACAGTTCGGTGTGGTGGGGGCGGTCGTCGTCGGGGGCGAGCCGCTCGGCCTCGCCACGCAGTCGGCCCAGGTGTTCGCTGGCGGTGGAGGCGCGGGTCTCCAGGAGCTGGACGTGGGATTCGGCGCGGGCGACAGCGGCCTGGCGGGACGGGCCGTCCGCGCCGTCGGTGCCTTCCAGGAGCTGGGCGGCGCGGGTGCGGACCTTGTTGGTGAGGCGGTCCAGCTCGGCGAGGGCCGCGCTCTCGTCGCTCTCGGCACGGGCCTGCTCGGCGCGCAGGTCGGCGCCGACGCCGACCTTCTCGTACAGCTGGGAGGCGGCTCGGTACGCCTCGCGCAGGGTGGGCAGGGCGGTGCGGGCCCTGCTCTCGTCGGCCTCGGGGAGGACTTCGGGGACTCCGGCGATCTCGGCGCGCTCGGCCCGCAGGGCGCGGGCGGTGCGGCGGGCGTCGTCACCTGCGCGCTGGGCGGCGCGGCGGTCCTCGTCGGCAGCGCGGGCGAGGTCGAGGCAGACGGCGGCCCGTGCCTCGGACTCGGCGGCCTCGTCGACCAGTTCGCGCAGGCGGGCCCCCCAGCCAGCCCGTTCCCGCAGCCGGAAGGCGAGTCCGGCGAGCGCGTCGGCGGCGCGGCGGGCCCGCTGGGCGGCTTCCTGGCGCTCGTCGCGGACCCGGGCGGTGTCGGCGGCGGCCTCTTCGGCCTCGGCACGGGCGGTGCGGGCCTCGGTGAGGACGGCCTCGGCACTCTCTGCGTCCGTACGGGCACGGGCGGCGGCCTCGGCCAGCTCGCCGAGCATGCCGGGCGGGCAGTCGGCGCGCCAGGAGCCGATGCGGGCGGCGAGGGCGCGGTCCCCGGAGAGGCGGGCGGCGAGGGTGCGGATGTCCTCGTCGCGTGCGGCGGCACGGCTGCGCAGCGCGTGGCGTTCCTCGTCGGCGGCGTGTTCGTCGTGCATGGCCGGGTTCGGCGGGACGAGGAAGACGCCTTCGTTCTGCGCGTCGGAGCCGGTGCCGGGGGCCGGGACGGGGGCGAGGAGGGCGGCGGCGGTACCGACGGCCACGGTCGAGCGGGGAAGCAGGGCCGCACCGCCGAGGACTTCGCGGGCGCGGGTGTGGGCGTCGGGGTCGGTGATGACGACGCCGTCGACAAGCTCGGGGCGGGCGGCGAGGACGGCGGCATGGTCGGCCGGGTCTACGGCCTGGGCGAGATAGCGCCAGCCGGGCAGGGCGGGGATGCCGTGCTCGCCGAGGTATTCGACGGTGGCGAGGACGTCGGGGCCGGGGGGCAGCAGCCCGCCCTCGCCGAGGGCGCCGAGGATGCGGGCGTCGTCGGCGGCGGCGGTGCGGAGGTCGAAGAGGCGGCGCTCGGCGGCGGTGACGGACTGGTCGAGGAGTTCGCGCAGTTCGTCGGCGCTGCGGTCGAACTCCTCGGCGCTGAGCGGCTGGCGGTCCTGGACGGCCTGGTCGGCGAGGGCGACCGCGCGGTCCGGGGAGGCGTCGGTGCCGGGGCCCGTGCCGTCGCCTTGGCGGGTGGGGCCCGTGCCGTCGTCGCTCTGCGGGCCGGGCCGGGCGGCACTCCGCCCGTCAGCTCCGGTCTGCTTGTCGGCGGCTTCCCGGCGGGGGTGCGGGACGCCGGTGGCGGCGGGCAGGCCGAGCAGGTCGGAGAGGCGTGGGTCGGCGGCGATGGAGGCGGCCGCACGCAGCTCGTCCTCGTAACTCTGCTCGGCGGCCTTGGCCCCGTCGGCGGCGCGGGCGGCGGCCAGTTCGGCGCGGCTCTCGGCGGCGGCTGCTTCGCGGGCGGTGTCGGCGGCGGTGCGGGCGGCCTCGCGGGCGGTGTCCCAGGCGGCGACCGCGGACTGCTCGGCGTCGTTGGCGGCGAGGGCGGCACGGGCCGGGTCGGCGTCGGGCGCGGTGTCGTCGAGCCAGCCCGCCCGGACCGCCTCTGCGGTTTCCTGTTCGACCTCGGCGAGGCGCTGGCGCAGGTGTCCGGCCTCGCTGCGGGCACGCTGGGCCTCGGTCGCGGCGACTGTGGCGTCCCGGTGGGCGCGTTCGCCGGTGGCCTGGAGGGTGTCGGAGCGCTCCTCCTCCTCGTTGGCGACGCGCTCGCCCTCCTCGGCGGCGGCGTGCAGGGCGCGCACGAGGTCGGTGGCGGCGGCGGTGCGGGCCGCCAGGGCGGGGGCGGCGTCGCGTTCGGCCTCGCGGATGGCGGCGGCGACCCTGGCGGAGCGGTCGGCGGCGGCG
>NZ_NWVL01000105.1 GCF_002382885.1 Streptomyces sp. WZ.A104 | reverse complement strand
GGGACCGTCTCGCGCTGCCGGACCCCGGTGATCGACTCCACGACGTCGCCCAGCGACTCCAGGTGCTGGATGTTGACCGTGGATATGACGTCGATCCCGGCCCTGAGCAGCTCCTCGACGTCCTGCCACCGCTTGGCGTTGCGCGAACCGGGGACGTTGGTATGCGCCAGCTCGTCGACCAGGGCCACGGCCGGGGCACGCTCCAGGACCGCGTCGACGTCCATCTCGGTGAACGCGGTGCCCCGGTACTCCAGCTCGTGACGTGGGACGGTCTCCAGTCCGTGCAGCATCACCTCGGTGCGGGGCCGGTCGTGGTGCTCCACGAACCCGACGACCACTTCGGTGCCCCGCTCCAGCCTCCGGTGGGCTTCGGAGAGCATCGCGTACGTCTTGCCGACGCCCGGTGCCGCACCGAGGTAGATCCGCAGCTTTCCACGTCCCATGGTGTTTCTCGTTCTTCCGTGCTGGATGAGGCGTCAGGGCTCGAAGCGGTAGCCCATGCCCGCTTCGGTGATCAGATACCGCGGGTGGGCGGGATCGGCTTCGAGTTTGCGGCGCAGCTGGGCCATGTAGACCCGCAGGTAGTTGGTGTTCTCCGCGTACGTGGGCCCCCACACCTCCCGCAGGAGCGCGCGCTGGGACACCAGGCGGCCGGGATGGCTGACCAGGATTTCGAGCAGGTGCCACTCGGTCGGGGTGAGCCGGACGGTGGCGGCGTCGCGCCGCACCTTCTTCGCCACGAGGTCGATGGTGAACACGTCCGTGGTCACGACGGTCGGTGCTTCGGCCTCAGCGGTCGTCCGCCGTCGCCGTGTGGCCGCTCGTAGCCGGGCCAGCAGCTCGTCCATGCTGAAGGGCTTGGTCACGTAGTCATCGGCTCCGGCGTCCAGGGCCCGCACCTTCTCCGTGGACAGGTGGCGTGCGGACAGGACCAGGATCGGTGCCCGGCTCTTTCCTCGCATCATCTTGATCAGCTCGACGCCGTCCACGTCCGGTAGACCCAGATCCAGCAGGATGGCGTCCGGCCGGCGGATCTCGGCGAGCCGGAGAGCCGACCTTCCGTCGGACGCCTCTTCGACTTCGTAGGCACGTGCCTGCAGATTGATCTTGAGGGCGCGCACCAGCTGTGCGTCGTCCTCCACCACGAGCACCCGGGGCATGGGCTGTGGCCCTTTCCTTGGTTGTGGGCGGGCGACCGGACCGGTGGGGCGCGGAGAGTCCGCGCCCCGCCGGGGTCCGGTCCCCCGCCTCGGATCCGTCAGTTCTGGGTCAGGTCCCTGAGCGCGGTGTTCAGTTCGAGGACGTTCACCCGGGGCTCCCCCATGAAGCCGAGGACCCGGCCGGCGGTGTGGTCGGCGACCAGGGCCTCCACCTGCTGGACGTCGAGCCCGTTCCGGTCGGCGACCCGCCGGACCTGGAGCTTCGCGTACGCGGGTGAGATGTGCGGGTCCAGGCCGGATGCGGACGAGGTGACGGCGTCGGCCGGCACGTCCGCCGGCTCGACCTGGTACGTGGCGGTCGAGTTGTCCTTGACCACGGCGGCCTTGGCGTCCTTCACCCACTGGATCAGTTCCTCGTTGTCGCCGGAGCGGTTGGTGGCGCCGGAGAGGATCAACGAGTACTGGGTGTTGACGCTGTTGGAGCCGAGGCCGTTGGAGGGCCGCGGCTGGAACCACCTCAGGTCGGGGGCCGGTGACTCCTGCCCCTCCTTGAGCGGGAGGTCGTACCGCTGGCCGATGAGGGAGGAGCCGACGACCTGCCCGCTGCTGTCCGTGGTCTCGGAGCCGTTGGCCTTGTCGCTGAACAGGGTCTGGGCGACGCCCGTCACGGCGAGTGGATAGATCACCCCGCATACGAGAGTCAGGACGAGCAGGGCGCGGAGCCCGGCCCCGAGGGCGCGCGCGGTGTTGCTGACGGCGTTGTTGGTCATGGCGGATCAGCCGATTCCGGGGATGAGGGAGAGGAGCAGGTCGATGATCTTGATGCCGATGAACGGGGCGACGATGCCGCCGAGTCCGTAGACGCCCAGGTTGCGGCGGAGCATCCGGTCGGCACTGGCGGGCCGGTAGCGCACGCCCTTGAGGGCGAGGGGCACCAGCGCGACGATGACGAGCGCGTTGAAGATGACCGCGGACAGGATCGCGGACTCGGGCGAGGCGAGTCCCATGACGTTGAGCCTGTCCAGCGACGGGTACGCCACGGCGAACATGGCGGGGATGATCGCGAAGTACTTCGCGACGTCGTTGGCGATGGAGAAGGTGGTCAGCGCGCCCCGGGTGATGAGGAGCTGCTTGCCGATCTCGACGATCTCGATGAGCTTGGTGGGGTTGGAGTCGAGGTCCACCATGTTCCCGGCCTCCTTGGCGGCCGAGGTGCCGGTGTTCATCGCGACGCCGACGTCGGCCTGGGCCAGTGCGGGTGCGTCGTTGGTGCCGTCGCCGGTCATCGCGACGAGCTTGCCGCCGGCCTGTTCCCGCTTGATGAGGGCCATCTTGTCCTCGGGCGTCGCCTCGGCCAGGAAGTCGTCCACCCCGGCCTCCTCGGCGATCGCCTTCGCGGTCAGCGGGTTGTCACCCGTGATCATGACCGTACGGATGCCCATCCGGCGAAGCTCCTCGAACCGCTCGCGCATCCCCTCCTTCACCACATCCTTCAGATGGACGACCCCGAGGACCCGGGCGCCGTCGGCGTCTTCCACGGCCACCAGCAGTGGCGTGCCACCGGCCTGGGAGATGCGGTTCGTGAGCGCCTGAGCGTCCTCGGAGACACGGCCGTTCCGCTCCTTCACCCAGGCGACGACGGAACCGGTCGCGCCCTTGCGGACCTTCCGGCCGTCCAGGTCGACGCCCGACATCCGGGTCTGGGCGGTGAACTCCACCCACGCGGCCCCCTCCAGCTCCCCCTGGTTCCGCTCCCGCAGCCCGTACTTCTCCTTGGCGAGCACGACGATCGACCGGCCTTCCGGCGTCTCGTCGGTGAGCGAGGAGAGCTGCGCCGCGTCCGCGAGCGCGTCCTCCGTCACGCCCGGGACCGTGAGGAACTCGGCTGCCTGCCGGTTGCCGAGGGTGATCGTTCCGGTCTTGTCCAGGAGCAGGGTGGACACATCGCCCGCGGCCTCGACCGCGCGCCCCGACATGGCCAGCACATTGCGCTGGACGAGGCGGTCCATGCCCGCGATGCCGATCGCGGACAGCAGCGCCCCGATCGTGGTGGGGATCAGGCACACCAGCAGTGCGGCGAGCACGATCAGCGATGTCTGGTCGTCCGCGCCCGCGTAGATCGCGAAGGGCTTCAGGGTGAGCACGGCCAGCAGGAAGACGATCGTGAGGGACGCCAACAGGATGTTCAGGGCGACCTCGTTGGGCGTCTTCTGCCGGGAGGCGCCCTCCACCAGGTTGATCATGCGGTCGATGAAGGTCTCGCCCGGCTTCGTGGTGATCCTGATGACGACGCGGTCGGACAGCACCTTCGTACCGCCGGTGACGGCCGAGCGGTCGCCGCCGGACTCCCGGATGACCGGGGCGGACTCGCCGGTGATCGCGGATTCGTCGACGGAGGCGACGCCTTCCACGACGTCGCCGTCGCCGGGGATGGTGTCGCCTGCCTCGCAGACGACCAGGTCGCCGACGTGCAGGTCCGTCCCCGCGACCCGCTCCTCGTTCGTGCCGATGACCCGGCGGGCGACGGTGCCGGTCTTGGCCTCGCGCAGGGTGTCGGCCTGGGCCTTGCCCCGGCCCTCGGCGACCGCCTCGGCCAGGTTGGCGAAGACGGTGGTCAGCCAGAGCCAGGCGGTGATCGCCCAGCCGAACCAGTCGGTCGGGTCGGCGAGCGCCAGCACGGTGGTGACCACCGAGCCGACCAGGACGACGAACATGACGGGTGACTTGACCATCACGCGCGGGTCGAGCTTGCGCAGCGCGTCCGGGAAGGACTTCAGCAGTTGCCGGCGGTCGAACAGCCCGCTGCCGACACGGTTGGCAGCCTCCCGGCCACCGGTCGGCGGTATGTCTCCGTGCGGAGCGTGGGTGGGGGCAGGGGTGGGGGTGACGGTGCTCATGAGGCGAGCCCTTCGGCAAGCGGACCCAGGGCCAGGGCCGGGAAGTAGGTGAGTCCGGTGATGATGAGGATCGTGCCGACGAGCAGCCCCGTGTAGAGGGGCTTGTCGGTGCGCAGCGTGCCCGCGGTCTCGGGCACCGGCCTCTGCTCGGCGAGCGAGCCGGCCAGGGCGAGGACGAACACCATCGGCAGGAACCGGCCGAGCAGTATCGCGATGCCGATGGTGGTGTTGAACCACTGGGTGTCGGCGTTGAGCCCGGCGAAGGCGGAGCCGTTGTTGTTGGCGCCGGAGGTGTAGGCGTACAGGATCTCGGAGAAGCCGTGCGGGCCCGTGTTGGTCATCGAGTCGGCGGGGGTGGGCAGGGCCATGGCGACGGCGGTGAAGCCGAGCACGAGGGCCGGGGTGATGAGGATGTAGCAGGCCGCGAGCTTGATCTGGCGGGTGCCGATCTTCTTGCCCAGGTACTCGGGGGTGCGTCCGACCATCAGCCCGGCGATGAACACCGCGATGACCGCCATGATCAGCATGCCGTAGAGGCCGGAGCCGACACCGCCGGGGGCGATCTCCCCGAGCTGCATGCCGAGCATGGCGATGCCGCCGCCGAAGCCGGTGTAGGAGGAGTGGAAGGAGTTCACCGCACCGGTCGAGGTCAGCGTCGTGGCGACCGCGAAGATCGACGAGCCGGCGATCCCGAAGCGGGTCTCCTTGCCCTCCATGGCACCGCCCGCGATGTCGAAGGCCGGTCCGCGGTGGGCGAATTCGGTCCACATCATCAGCGCCGTGAAGCCGACCCAGATGACGGCCATCGCGCCGAGGATCGCGTACCCCTGCTTGAGCGATCCGACCATCCTTCCGAAGGTCCGTGTCAGCGCGGACGGGATCAGCAGGATGAGGAAGATCTCGAACAGGTTGGACAGGGGGTCGGGGTTCTCGAAGGGGTGGGCGGAGTTGGCGTTGAAGTAGCCGCCGCCGTTGGTGCCGAGCTCCTTGATGGCCTCCTGGGAGGCGACCGCGCCACCGTTCCACTCCTGCGAACCGCCCATGAACTGTCCGACCGAGTGGATTCCCGAGAAGTTCTGAATGGCTCCACAGGCGACCAGGACGATCGCACCGATCACCGAAATGGGGAGCAGGACGCGAACGGTCCCGCGCACCAGGTCGGCCCAGAAGTTGCCGAGTTCACCGGTACGCGAACGGGCGAAGCCCCGTACGAGTGCCACCGCCACGGCCATGCCGACCGCCGCGGACAGGAAGTTCTGCACCGCCAGGCCGCCGGTCTGCACGACATGGCCCATGGCCTGTTCGCCGGAGTACGACTGCCAGTTGGTGTTGGCGACGAAGGACGCGGCGGTGTTGAACGCCTGGTCCGGGTCGATCGAGGAGAATCCGAGGGAACCGGGCAGCGAGCCCTGCACCCGTTGCATCAGGTACAGGAAGAGGACGCTCACCGCCGAAAAGGCGAGCACCCCGCGCAGATAGGCGGGCCAGCGCATCTCTGCGGCCGGATTGGCGCCGATGACCTTGTATATCCACTTCTCCGGTCGGTAGTGCTTCTCGGAGGAGTAGACCCTGGCCATGTAATCGCCCAGCGGGCGGTAAGCGAGGGCGAGAGCGGTGATCAGGGCGAGCAGCTGGAGCACACCAGCGAACTGGGAATTCATCTCAGCTCTCAGAACCTCTCCGGGTGAAGGAGGGCCAGAACGAGATATCCCAGCAGAGAGGCGGCCACGACAAGGCCGACGACGTTCTCGACGGTCACAGCCGGGTCACCCCCCGGGCGATGACGGCCACCAGCGCGAATACCGCGACCGTGGTGACGACGAAGGCCAGATCGGCCATCGCGAGCTCCTGTGGTGAAGTGAGGAATTGAATAGGCCGTTTGGCCGATACGAGCAAACCTCTACTTCAGCCCGACGGCGGACCACCTTGACGGGGTCCATACGAGTTCGGGAAATTCTTGACGTCGGCCTGACGCCGTCTCCTACCGAACGTCAGGGGTCGCCACTCTCCGTATCGCGCGAGAAGGGTCTCGCTCATCCTCCGTCCGCGCCGAGTGAAGTTCACCAGTCCCGTCGGCGCCATGGGAGGGAGGTCCGGTCCCGCGGTGAACGTCACGGTAACCGTGCTCGCTCACCTGCGCGGTGGCCGCCGGGTGCGGGTCTCCGATCGCTGGCGCGGCATACCGGACAAATTACCGCGTAAGGTTGCTAGGTTCTCCTCTGGCGGTGAACGGCGAGCGGGGCAGGCCATTCGCCCGCGCCATGCCCGTACGGACGAGGGAGACCATGAGCCATGCCGAGCCCGGGACGCGACCGGCAGCCAAGCTGACCCTGCTGACGCTGACGGCGATGGTCGTCGGTTCCATGGTCGGCGCCGGGGTGTTCTCGCTGCCGCGGCGCTTCGCGCAGGAGACCGGGGTCGCGGGGGCGCTGATCGCCTGGGCCGTCGCCGGCACGGGCATGCTGATGCTCGCCTTCGTCTTCCAGTCACTCGCCGTGCGACGGCCGGATCTGGACGCGGGCGTGTACGCGTACGCGAAAGCGGGGTTCGGTGAGTACCTCGGGTTCTTCTCGGCCTTCGGCTACTGGGCCAGCGCCTGCGTCGGCAACGTCACCTACTGGGTGCTCATCATGTCGACGGTCGGCGCGGTGGCTCCCGTGCTGGGGAACGGCGACACGGTGACGGCGGTGGTCGTCTCCTCGGTGGGGCTGTGGGGGTTCTTCCTGCTGATCCGCCGGGGCGTGAAGGAAGCGGCGGCGATCAACCGGATCGTCACCGCGGCGAAGATCGTGCCCATCGTCTTCTTCGTGGCCCTGGCGCTGTTCTACTTCGATCCTGCCGTCTTCGCGGACAACTTCGGCGGGACCGACTACGCGGGCTCGCTCTTCAACCAGGTCCGGGGCACCATGCTCGCCACCGTCTTCGTCTTCCTCGGCGTGGAGGGCGCCAGCGTCTATTCGCGGCACGCCAAGCGCCGCGAGGATGTCGGCCGGGCCACGGTCCTGGGCTTCCTGAGCGTTTTCGCCGTCTTCGCGTCCGTCACGATCGTCAGTTACGGGCTGCTGCCGATGGCCGAGATCGCCGAGCTGCGGCAGCCTTCGATGGCCGAGGTGCTGGAGTCGGCGGTCGGCACCTGGGGAGAGGTCTTCATCAGCGTCGGCCTGATCGTCTCCGTGCTCGGCGCCTACCTCGCCTGGACCCTGATGGCCGCCGAGGTCCTCTTCGTCGCCGCCAAGGACAAGGACATGCCGCGCTTCCTGGGCCGGTCGACGGCGGCGGACGTGCCCGAGGCCGCGCTGCTGATGTCCACGTGTCTGAGTCAGATCGTGCTCGTCGTGACGCTGTTCTCCGACGACGCGTTCAACTTCGCCCTCGATCTGACCAGCGCGCTGAGCCTGATCCCCTTCCTGCTGGCCGCCGCCTTCGCGGTGAAGGTCGCGGCGCGGCCGGGCAGCCACGGCGTGGTGGGGCGCCCCACCCGGCGCGAGCTGGTGACCGCCGTGGTGGCGACGCTCTACACCGCGTTCCTGCTGTACGCGGCGGGGCCGAAGTTCGTCCTCGTCTCCTTCATCCTCTACGCTCCGGCGACCTTCCTCTTCGTCAAGTCCCGGCGGGAGCAGGGGCGCAGGCTCTTCTCCCCGGGCGAGGCTGTCATCTGCGCGGTGTCGGTCGCCGGTGCCGCCGCCGGTGTCGCGGCGCTGGCCGTCGGCTGGATCGAGCTGTGAGACCCCGACCCGTACGAGCCCTGCCGCCGCCCTGACGCCCCCGCCTCCCACCGCCCTGCCGCCCTGCCGCCCTGCCGCCATCGAGCGAAAGGACCATCATGACCAGCACCACCCCCGCCTCCGCCCTCGGCGTCCACTCCGAAGTGGGGCGGCTGCGCAAGGTCCTGGTGTGCGCCCCCGGTATGGCCCACCGGCGGCTGACCCCGACCAACTCCGACGATCTGCTCTTCGACGATGTGATGTGGGTGGAGAACGCCCAGCGGGACCATGCCGACTTCGTCGCCCAGCTCACCGACCGGGGCGTGGAGGTCGTCGAGCTCCACGAGCTGCTGGCCGCCACCATGGCGATCCCGGAGGCCCGGTCCTGGCTGCTGGACCGGAAGATCGACGCGAACGAGGTGGGCCTCGGTCTGGTCGACGACACCCGCGCGTTCCTGGACTCCCTCACGCCGCGCCGGCTCGCCGCGTACCTGATCGGCGGGCTGGCCACCGCCGACCTGCCGGACGCGTTCCGTTCGGCGTGCCTGGGGCTGGCCCGCGAGGGCACGGGCGGCCGGGAGTACCTGATGCCTCCGCTGCCCAACACCCTGTACACCCGCGACACGACGTGCTGGCTCTACGGCGGGGTGACGCTGAACCCGCTGTACTGGCCCGCCCGGCACGACGAGACCCTGCTGATGAAGGCGATCTACACCTTCCACCCGGACTTCCGGGGGTCCACGGTCTGGTGGGGCGACCCGGAACAGGACTGGGGACGGGCCACGTTCGAGGGCGGGGACATCATGCCCGTCGGCAACGGCGTCGTCCTCATGGGCATGAGCGAGCGGACCTCCCGCCAGGCGATCACCCAGGTCGCGGCGGCGCTGTTCGCACAGGGGGCGGCGGAGCACGTGATCGTCGCCGGGATGCCGAAGCTGCGCTCGGCGATGCACCTGGACACCGTGTTCACCTTCGCGGACCGGGACATCGTGACGCTGTACCCACGCATCATGGACGCCGTCCACACGTTCTCACTGCGCCCTTCGGGCCGGGCGCCGGGGTTCGAGATCACCGACGAGGGCTCCACCCCGTTCACCGAGGTCGTGGCCCGCGCCCTGGGCCTGCCGCAGCTGCGGGTGATCGAGACGGGCGGGGACGTCTACGCCTCCGAGCGCCAGCAGTGGGACAGCGGCAACAACGCGGTGGCGCTGGAGCCGGGCGTGGTCTTCACCTACGACCGCAACACCCAGACGAACGCGCTGCTGCGGCGGGCCGGGGTGGAGGTCATCACGATCGTGGGCGCGGAGCTGGGCCGGGGGCGAGGCGGGGGCCACTGCATGACCTGCCCGCTGATCCGCGACGCGGTGGAGTTCTGACCACGGCCGGGCTTCCACAGGCCCTGCGTCAGGCGGTGCAAGGTCAGGGCCAGTTGGACCTCCAAGGTGCGCGGCGGCTCGTTCGGGTCCGGGCCGAGGAGGCGGCCGACGCGTTCCAGGCGCTGCACCACGGTGTTCACGTGGACGTGGAGGAGGGGCCTGGTCCGGGTGAGGCTCGCGCCCTGCGTCGTCCTTCGCGCGACGCCCGTTCGGCGCGTCGCTCCACGCGCTTCCGGTCGCGGGCCACGCACCACGCCGCGCTACCGCCCCCCGCGCCCCCGCTCCTTCTCCAGCCACGGCCCGAACTCGCTCTCCAGCACCAGCCGTCCCAGCTTCCGGTACTCCTGGAGCACCGCCGTCACCACCTGGTCCATGGTGAGCGGCTTCCCGCTCTCCGCCGCGAGGTAGGCGGCGCTGACCGCGCAGGCCCGGATCGAGCCGCCCGCCAGCTCGAAGCGGTCGGCGCAGAACTCCAGGTCGAGGCCGTCGTCGCGGGGGATCGCCGGGCCCAGGCAGCGGTCCCACAGGGCGAGCCGTTCCCGGGCGTCGGGCATGGGGAACTCCGCGATCACGTCGATGCGGCGGGTGAACGCCTCGTCGAGGTTGGCCCGGAGGTTGGTGGTGAGCACGGCGATGCCGTCGAAGGACTCCATGCGCTGGAGGAGGTAGGCCGATTCGACGTTGGCGTGCTTGTCCTGCGCGTCCTTGACCTGGGACCGCTTGCCGAAGATCGCGTCGGCCTCGTCGAAGAGCAGGATGCCGTTGACGTCGGAGGCCTCGACGAAGATCCGCTCCAGGTTCTTCTCGGTCTCACCGACGTACTTGTCCACCACGGTGGAGAGGTCCACGACGTAGAGCTCCATGCCCAGTTCGGCGGCGACCACCTCGGCGGACATGGTCTTGCCGGTGCCGGACTCCCCCGCGAACAGGGCGATGACGCCCCGGCCCCGGCCGCCGCCCGGCCGCATCCGCCACTGGCCGAGCACCTGCTCGCGGTGGCGGGCGCGCAGGGCGAGTTCGGTGAGCTGGGTGCGGGTGGCCGGGGGCAGCACGAGGTCGTCCCAGCCGACGCCCGGTTCGATGCGGCGGGCGAGGCGTTCGAGGCCCGCGCCGTTCTGGGCGCGTACCGCCGTGCGGAGGTCGTCCGGGGTCACCGGGCGCCGCCCCAGGATCGCGAGGCGGGAGGCGACCGTGGCGGCCTTGCGCAGTTGGTCGGAGTCGAGCCGGTAGGAGGCGGTGGCCTCGATGAGCCGGTCGTCGGCGAGGGCGTCGGCGGCGGGCAGGCCGACCGACCTGGCCGCATCGGCGAGGGCGAGCCGCCACTGGCGGGCCGCGCCTTCGGGGCCCGGCGGCAGGACGGCGACGGGGACCGGGCTCTCGGTGGTCCACAGCGGGTCCCAGTTCTTCTTCCCGTACGCGATCAGGGGTGTACCGTCGAGCGCCGCACAGAGGGCGGCGAGCGCCCGGGACCCCTCGGGGCGTTCGGGGGCGAGCGTTTCGAGCGGGCCGAGGACCACCCCGGCGCCCGTGAGGCGGGCCTCGGTCGCCAGGGTCCGTACGAGCTGGGCCGGTTCGGTGGTGGCGGCGAGCGCCGCGATGTCGACGGTCAGGGGGCGCAGCCCGGCGGTGAGCAGCGCCTCGACGGCGAGGCCGCGCGGGTCGCCGCCCCGGTCGAGCAGGTGCACCAGGCCGCTGCCGGTGGACAGGGCCGCCGCGACCCGGGGGACTTCCGGGTGCCCGTCCGAAACCTCCGGGCGCAGGTGCGGGACTCCCCGGCGACCGTCCAGGACCTCCGGTTGCCCGTCCGGCTCCTGGTCCGTCCCGGCGTCCCGGACCAGGCCGCGCAGTCGCGCGTCGATCTCGTCGTCGCCGAGGAGATAGGAGGTGATCCGGTCGGGCACCCTCAACCCCCTTGAGAGCAGCGGGCGTTCCGGGTCGAAGATCTCCAGGAGTCCGCCCGCGACGAGCGGCGCCGCGGGCGCGAGGCGGAAGCGGCCGGGCCCGGCGGCGGGCAGCGCGCAGAGCTCCAGCGCCAGGGCGATGGTGGGGCGGCGGCGGGTGAGGTCGTCGTTGAGGTACCCGTACAGGCGCTCGAACCGGTGGTCGAGGTCAGGGGCCAGGCCGACCAGCAGGAGTTCGATGTCGAGGGGGGCGAGGGCGAAGCGTGCGGCCAGCTGCCCGAGCCTGCCCCCGGCGGGTGCGGTCGGCGCGCCCGCGTCACCGTACGCCGGTGCGGGCGCGAACGCGTCGGGGGCTTCGAGGATGCGCTCGGCCGCCTGGGGGGTGAGGTACTGGCCCCGGTAGGGGTCGTCCGGGTCCGGGTCGACGGCCCGGCGGGCCGCGACGGCGAGCCTGACGCGGCGCTCGACGCGGCCGAGCCGCTCCCAGAGGTCGTCGGGGCCCGTCGCCCCGACCACTTCGGCGGGTGCGCCCTGTGTCACCGTCATCGGGCCGCGCTCCCCCGCTTGCGCCGGCCGGGCGGCAGCTGACGTTCCCGTTCGGCGGCGAAGCCCTGCGCGTCCAGATCGCCCGCCCCGTCGTACCTCAGCCGGCGGCCCGGGTCCTCGGCCGCTGTGCCGTCCACGGCGGGCGCGGCCCTCATCACGAGGCCCTCGGTGACCGGCGGGCCCGCGGCGGCCCGCTCCCCGGCCAGCGGGGCGACGACGCGCAGATCGATCGCGGCCTTCAGCTCACCGCCGAGCGCGGACCACACGTCCGACGCGGAGGGCCCGTCGGCGCCGGGGCCCGCGGCCTCGATGTCCACGGTGAGACCGAGTTCGGCGAGGCTGCCGGTGAGCAGTCGGGCGGGCAGCGTGTCCGTGCGGACGAGGGCGCGCAGCACCTCGGAGAGCAGCCGGTGTTCGTCCTGGGGGCGGTTGGTCCAGGCGGTGACCAGATAGGTCAGCTCGAACCAGCGCGGCGGGGTCCGCCAGCCGGTGACCACGCCCGCGTCGTCGTGGATCTCGGCCGTGCCGGTGCGCCGGCGGCCCGCGTCCTCGCGGATGGCGTGCAGGAAGACACTGATGGTGGGGGCGTTGCGGCGGGCGGACCACTCCTTCGTCGGGGCGTCGAAGACCAGGTCGACGCCGCTGTCCTCAAGTCCGGCCTCGGCCAGCAACAGCCGCAGCCCCTCGTCGACTTCGTGGATCATCGGCGGATCACCTCGCCCGGCGGGGTGATGGTCCCGATCACCACGAGGAAGTCCGTCGTGACGGGGCTGAAGCCGGGACCCTTCGCGGTGATGGTGCGCGGCCCGGTCCGGTCCTTGGCCACGATGAGCAGCTGGGCGATGAACGTGCCGTCGCCGAGCGGCCGGGTCGGCGCCGCGCTCGCGGTGATGCCGGGCTTCCAGGTGAGGGTCACGGGCGTGCCGGGCGGGAAGTCCTTGCCTCGTACGGAGGTGACGAACCCGGGTTTGCCGATGGCGGGCACCGCGATGATGCGGGGCTGGAGGATGCGCAGCGGGATGCGGGAGACGTTGTCGCGGACGTCCGCGTCGGTGCCCGTGGTGGTGAGTCTCGCGGTGATGGTGGTGCGCAGGGCCTTGTCGGGCGAGAGAACGACGCTGACGACCGTGGACGCGCCGGGCGCGAGGTCGGGCAGCGTGCACCCGCCCGCGGCGCAGCCCGCGGGGAGGGGGCCCGCGGGGATGTCGGCGGGCAACCCGAGGTCCAGCCGCAGTCCGGTGGCGGCCGCGTTCCTGCCGTTGCGCACGGTGTACGTCACCACGACCTTGCCGCCGACGTAGCCGGGGCTCGGCTGGGCCCGCACGGTGACGCCGGGTCCGGCCTCGGGTGCGGGCGGCAGGGGGGCCGGGGGGCGCGGTGCGGTCGGGCGGGGGGACGGCGGCGGGGGTGGGGCGGGTGCGGTGGTCGACGGTGACGGGGAGGGGGTCGTGGGGCTGGGCGTCGGAGTCGTCGGGGTGGGGGTGGGGGTGGGGGTGGGGCTCGGTGGCGGTACGTCCCGGACCGGGACGATCGTGCCGGTGGCGTTGTCGGTGGGGTTGGGGTCGAGGACGGCGCCGGTGACTGACCAGTTGACGCGCTGGTCGCCGGTGATGACACCGGTCAGCCGGGCCGTGAGCGTCACGGAGGCTCCGGGCGGGACGATGCCGAGGTCGCACTGGGGGGTGGCGGCGGGGCAGTCGACGCCGTCGGCGGTGAGCTCCTCCAGCCGTACGCCGGGCGGGGCGTCGACGGTCAGGGTGGTGCCGGGCGAGGGCGAGGGGCCCCGGTTGGTGACGGTGACCCGCACCTCGGTGGAGGAGCCGACCTCCACATCGGGCCCGGTGGGCGGTGCGGTCAGCGACAGGTCGACCGACTGCTGGTAGGCGGGCTCCTTCTGCCGTCCGTCGTGCGTGTTGTCGAGGGGGGCCACGTCGCCGGAGGCGATGTCGAGTACGGAGAGCTGCTCCATGGAGTTCGGTGGCAGCTCCCGGCGCGAGGTGAAGAGGAGTTTGCTGCCGTCGGGCGACCAGGCCACGTCACGGGGCTGGTGGGGGCCGGTCGCGCTGGTGTCGGGGATCGGCAGGTCGCAGCCGTCGGGGTCGTCCTTCTGGACGGAGGGCAGCACGACCCGGCAGCCGCCGCCGCGCAGGGGCTTGATGAGGACGCCGGCCTGCTGGTTGACGCGGCCGCCGCCGTCCTTGCGGTTGAACGCCACCTTCAGGCCGTCCGGGGAGAACGCCGGGCTGTCGTCGATGACTTCGCAGTCGCCGGGGCAGATGGTGGCGCTCAGGTCCCGCTGCCGGTCGAGGTCCGCCACCGGCACGACCCAGATGTGCTTGTTGCCGCCGTTGCCGTTGATGACTTCCTTGCGGGTGAAGGCGAGGTTGACGCCGTCCGATGACCAGGTCGGCTGGGCGTCGTCGCCCGCCTGCCGGCCCTCGGGCGGCCGGATCTCGTCGAGGATCGCGCCCGTGGCGACGTCGGCGATGAGGATGCGGCCCGGACCCGACGCGTCCCCGACGCCGCCGGGCGAGGTGCGGGTGAACGCCAGCTTCGTGCCGTCGGGCGAGAAGGTGGGATCGGTGTCCCAGTCGTTCGGGCCGCGCCCGTCGAGCGGCAGCGGTGCTGCGTTGGTGCCGTCGGCGTCGGCCATCCAGATCCGCTCGATCCGCCCGTTGTCGCCGTCCTCGAAGCGGGTGACGACGATGCGCCGGCCGTCGGGCGTGTAGTTCTGCCGCTCGTGCCACGGGTCGTATCCCTCGGCGGGCCTGAACAGAGGGTTCTTGGCGTGGTCCGTGTTCGTACGGGCCGCCGGGTCCTCCTTCAGGATGGTGAGGTGCAGGTCGCGCGGGTCGGAACCGTCCTGACGGACGTCCTGGAGGGTCACGACGTGCGCCGCCGCCAGCATGCCGTCCGGCTTCGCCGTGATCCGGGGGATGACGACGGTCCCGGCAGGAGCGAACCAGGTGGGCGGTCCCACCGCGCGGTTCTCGTTGACCAGCTGGTCCGGCGGTTCGGGCTCGAAGGCGGTCACCCGGTAGACGTGGTCGAAGTCGTCGCAGCCGCAGGTGTGGTACGGGCTGAGGAAGACGATGTCGTTGCCGTCGGGCAGCCACGAGGCCGAGCGGGTGCCCCATGCGGCGTGGTCACCGGCCAGCAGCGGCCGGTCGGTCCCGATGCCCTGGGTGGCCCGCAGTTCGGTGCCGTCGTCGACGTCCGGGTCGGGGTTCGTGGTGAGGGTGTACGCGACGAGGCCCCGGCGGGCGTCGTCGTCCACCGGGTTCCAGGACGGCTCGGTGGCGTCGCCCGCCGGTCCGTCGCTGATCCGGGTCCGCGGGCCGCCGGCGACGGCCCGCTCGTAGATCTGCCACCCCCGTGCGGCATCGCCGTCACCGGCGTACGCGATCCTCGTGCCGTCCGGGGACCAGGTCGGGGACTCCTCGTTGTCGGGGGTGTCGGTGAGTCGGCGCGGATTCGAGCCGTCGACGCCGACCGACCACACGTCGCGCTGGACCGTGCCGCCGGGCCCCGGCTCCGCCGAGTCGAAGACCACGGTCCGGCCGTCCGGGGAGAGTTCGGGGTGGGCCGCGTCCCGGTCGGTGGTGATCCGGCGCACCGAGCCGTCCGCGCCGCGCACGTACACCTGGGGCCGGGCGCTGTCGCGCAGGCTGGTGAAGACCAGGACGTCCCCGCGGGCGGAGGGGTCCTGGTCGTAGTGGGCCGGGCCGTCGCCGAACAGCGGGTCGGTGGTGTCCTTGTCGTTGGCCCGCCCCAGGCTGCGGTGTTCGGTGCCCGCGAAGGCGATACGCCCGGCCTGCGCCGGGTCCGCGTCCGCCGCCGCGGCGGCGAGCCTGGGCGCCCCCTGGGGGGCCGCCGCCGAGCCGACCACCAGCAGCGGCGCCAACAGCACCACCGCGCCGGTCAGTCGGCCCAGCCGGGAACGCTTTGCCGGGCCAGCAGTGCCGGTCACGGCCCACCTCACAGTCTGTCGATGACTCTCCACCGGCCAGCCTCACGCCCGCGCGGGGCACAAAGACAGGCCGCAAGTACCCGGAGCGGGGGAAGCGACCGCTGCCCTTTGCGGCGGTCGCTTCCCCCGGGGCTGCTGCCCCGGACGGCCCCGGACGGAATCGATCCGTTCGGCCCGTCCGGAATCCGTCCGTCTGGAGTCCCTCCGGAATCCCTGGCGGGGCGGTGGACCGGATCAGGGTCAGGGGCAGGGGCAGGGGCAGGGGCAGGGGCAGGGGCAGGGGCAGGGTCAGATCAGCCCATGCCGCATCGCGTAACCCACCGCGTGGGCCCGGTTGCGCAGTTCGAGGCGGGTTGCGACCTCGTGCAGCACGTTCTTGACGGTGCGTTCGGAGTACGAGGTCTTCCGCGCGATCTCCGTGGTGTCGTAGCCCTCCGACACCAACCGGATCATCTCCGCCTCCCGTGCCGTGAGGGTGGAGAGGGTGAGGCCCCGGGGGTCGAGGACCGTCCGCTGGAGCGAGCTGACGTGGTCGAGGAGCTTGCCGAGCAGATCGCCCGGCAGGACGCCTTCGCCGTTCGCCATGGCCTTCACGAGGTGGACGAGACGGTCCTGGTCGGCCTCCCCGCGCCGGAGGACGGCGGCGACCCCGCACTCGATCATCGTCTGGAGCGCGCCCGACTCGAAGAAGCCGACGACGAGTCCGGTGCGGGTCGAGGTGTTGCGCTGGAGGCGGTGCAGGAGCTGGACGGTGGACTCGCCCACCGTGTCCACCACGACCAGGGAGACCTGTGCCCGGTCCGCCTCGGCCTCCGGCAGCAGCTCTATCTCGGGGCGCACCCGCAGTTGGTGGATCATGCCGGTCTGAAGGATCAGGTCCTCCGCGTACACCGCCACGGAGACCCTGCCCCCGGGTATGTCCCCCGGCGCGGCCGCACGCCGCCCCGATGCGTCGGGCCTGCGGTACTGGCCGTGTTCGGCCGCGCCGCTCATCGCACCTGTCGTCGTCGTGCTCTTCGTGCCCGTTGCCGTCGTCGTGGTCATCATCGTTCCGTGCCCGTTGTCGTCGTCATCGTTCCGTGCCCGTCTTCCTCAGGTACTTCCGACTGATATGCCAGGTGCCGCTGGTCCCCCGTGGGCCGACGAGCACGGGGCGCGGGCGCGCGGCGGGGGCGCGGGGACACCGTGCCGGTGGGCCCTCGGGGCACCACCCCTGCCCGCTTGTTGCCCTCGCGTCTCTGCTGTGGAGCGGCGCCCGCGGCCTAACGTCGCAGCGTGACCACAACTGCCGAACTCGAAAGCCCCACGGTGACGGTGTCGCCGGGCGCTACCGCGACGACGACCCTGACCGTGCGCAACGACGGCGATATCGTCGAGGCCTACACCCTTGAGGTGGTCGGCGACTGCGCCGCCTGGGGCACCGTCGAGCCGGCGCGCGTGTCGCTGTACCCGGGCACCTCCGAGACGGTGGCCCTCACCCTCTCCCCTCCCCGCTCCCACGAGGTCCGGGCGGGCGAAACCCCGCTGGCCGTACGCGTACTGCCCGCGGAGCGTCCCGAGTCGGTGGTGGTCCCCGAGGGCACGGTGACCGTCGAGCCGTTCCACGAGCTGCGCGCCGAGCTCGAACCGCGCCGCCGCCGGGGCTGGCTCGGCGCCCGCTTCCGTACCGCTGTGCAGAACAAGGGGAACACCCCGGTCGACGTGGCCCTCTCGGGCAAGCAGGCCGGAGAGGATCTGCGCCTCGCCTTCGCCCCGGACAAGAAGCGCCTGGAGCCCGGCGAGTCGGCGGAGATGGCCCTCAAGGTGCGGGCCCGGAAGGTGATCTGGTTCGGCGAGCCCGTCACCTGGCCGTTCGAGGTGGAGGCCGTCGAGAGCGGCGAGCCCGGGGCAGGGGAGACGGAGGGCGAGCAGCCGGTCCCGCCCGAGCCGGTGGCCGCGGAGACCGTCCGGCCCGAGCCGCTGCCCGGGGAGTTCGCCCAGCTGCCGGTGCTGCCCAAGTGGCTGCTGATCGTGCTGGCCGCACTGCTGGCGCTGCTGCTCGCCTGGTTCGCCCTGGTCCGGCCAGCGGTGCAGAGCACGGCGAAGCAGGCGGTGACCGATGCGGCGGAGGAGGAGGCCGCCCGCGCACAGGAGCAGGGGACGAACACACCCGGGGGCGCGGAGAACCCGGCGGGCGGTCAAGGGCAGGGGCAGGGGTCGGGTCCTGACGGGCGGGGTGGCAACGGCGGGGGCGGCAACGGCGGGTCCGGCGGTTCCGGTCCGGGCGGGGGCGGTCAGCAGGCCTCCGAGACCATCGACGTGCAGACCGGGGCGGGGACCGAGGCGGTGGGGACCTACAAGGTTCCGGCCGGGAAGGTGTTCGGCGTCACCGACATCGTCGTGGCCAACTTCCAGGGCGACGAAGGGATCATCACCATCTCCTTCGGGGAACTCAAGGTCACGACCATCCCGCTGGAATCCTTCCGCAATCAGGACTACCACTGGGCCACCCCCATTCAGGTTCCGGAGAACGCCACCATCACCGCTTCCGTCACCTGTGCCAAGCCCGGCACTCCAGCATCCGGAACTCAGTCTTCCGGATGCCATCAAGTCCTCAATTTCAGCGGTGTACTGAGCGATCTCGCACGGTAGAAACGGGAGCACGAAGCGCCCTGCCGCACCTATGGGTCGAGACAACAGCAGAAACCCCCCGGGGAGAAACCCGGCGTGCCGGGCGATGGCGGATTCGCCCTCCTGGATACGTCAGAGGTTTACACCGGTTCGGTCACTCTCCATGGCAACAGCACCGGAAGAATATCCGGTTCCGGCGACTCCGATCACTAACGGGCCTGTTCAGAGCCGCTCCTGACGCCCCGGGGCCTCCGTCGGGCATCCGCCGGATGCCCGTTCGGAGCGGTCCGGCGCCCGCTTTCACCGACGCGTCACAGCCGGACCTCCCCGCCTTCCCGGCACATTCTGGCCGAATCGCATCAGCACGCGGCAGCCCCCGCTGAACCCCGGACGGCATCGAGCCTTCCGGGGTTCAGCGTGAGGAATGAGATACCGAACACACCGGCACTCCCGAGCCGCATCCACAATTCCGACGAATCCCCCGACGGCGGTTGAGCAGGGGCTGTTTCTCGACCCGTTGTTCTTCTTCTCCCGCTCGGACGGCTTGGAATACGGCCGCCGAGGGCAGCATTCACGGCGCTCCGGGTGCCCGGAAAGGCAGTGTCATTGCCCCGCGTCCAGGACTCCGGGACCTACTCCCGCGCGCCCGGCCGGTCAAGACTGGGCGGTGGAGATCGAGTGACCGTCGAGAAGGAGCGAGCATGCCGTCGTACCTCACCCCCGGTGTTTACGTGGAGGAGGTGCAGTCCGGAGCACGTCCCATCGAGGGAGTCGGCACCGCGGTCGCAGCCTTCGTCGGCTTCGCCGAGACGGGCCCCTTCCACCAGCCGACGCTGGTGACCAACTGGGACCAGTACGTCCAGACGTTCGGCACCTTCACCGCCGACACCTACCTGACGCACGCCGTCTACGGCTTCTTCGCCAACGGCGGCGGCGCGGCCTACATCGTGCGCATCGGCGGCCCCGCGCAGGGTGCCTCGGAGAGCGGCGGCACGGGCCGGGACACGGTCACGCAGGCCCCCGCGCCCCTCGCACTCGGCGGGTTCCTCGTCTCCGCCAAGCCCGGCACGGGCGCCGACCTCTCCGTCGAGGTGGCCGACCCCGAGGGCGAGAACCCCCCGGAGGACCGCTTCCGGCTGCTGGTGCGGCAGGGCGGCAAGGTCGCCGAGACGTACGACGTCTCCACCCGCAAGAACGTCAAGGGCTACCTGGTCACCCAGACCCGTGACTCCAAACTCATCCAGGTGACCGAGCAGGCCGGCACGGCCCAGAGCCGCCCCGAGAAGCAGACCGTCGCCCTCGCCCCGGCCACTGCCGCCGCCCCCGGTGCCGGCGTGGCGCGGCTGGACCCCTCCGAGTACGTGGGCGACGCCTCCGCGCGCACCGGGTTCGCGGGCCTTGAGGCGATCGACGAGATCACCATGGTCGCCGTGCCGGACCTGATGAGCGCCTACCAGCGCGGCGACATCGACGCGGAGGGCGTCAAGACCGTGCAGCTGGCGGTCATCTCGCACTGTGAGCAGATGGGTGACCGGGTCGCGGTCCTCGACACCCCGCCCGGGATGAACGCCCAGCGGGTCCGCACCTGGCGCAACGACGACGCCGGTTACGACTCCCGCTACGCCGCCCTCTACTACCCCTGGGTCAAGGTCTTCGACCCGGCGAGCGGCCGTAACTCCCTGGTTCCGCCGAGCGGTCACGTGGCCGGTGTCTGGGCGCGCAGCGACGGCGAGCGCGGAGTGCACAAGGCCCCCGCCAACGAGGTCATCCGCGGCGCGGTGGACCTGGAGATCCGCCTCAGCAAGGGCGAGCAGGACCTCCTCAACCCGATCGGCGTCAACTGCGTGCGCGCCTTCCCCGGCCGCGGCATCCGCATCTGGGGCGCCCGCACCCTCTCCTCCGACCCGGCCTGGCGCTACCTGAACGTGCGCCGCCTCTTCAACTACCTGGAGGAATCCATCCTCCTGGGCACCCAGTGGGTGGTGTTCGAACCGAACGACGACCGCCTCTGGTCCAGCATCCGGCGCAACGTCACCGCGTTCCTCACCGAGGAGTGGCGACGCGGCGCGCTGTTCGGCCGCACGGCCGAGGAGGCGTTCTACGTCCGGTGCGACCGGAGCAACAACCCGCAGGAGTCGATCGACCTCGGTCAGGTCGTCTGCGAGATCGGGGTCGCCCCGGTGAAGCCCGCGGAGTTCGTGATCTTCCGGCTCTCGCAGTTCTCGGACAGCACCAGCCTCGTCGACGAGTGACCTCGCGGTCCTCCCCCACCACTTCACTTTCGAATCGGAACAGGTGACACAGAGTCATGGCAGAGGGCGACGCTCTTTCCACCCACGTCTTCGGCGTTCAGCTCGGCGGCTATCTCGTGGAGTCCATCCAGGAGATCAGCGGCATGACCGTCGAGGAAGAAGTCGTCGAGGTCCGTCAGGTGACCGCCGAGGGCAAGCAGATCATCCGCAAGCAGCCCGGCGCACGCCAGGCGGGCGAGGTGACGATCACCCGCGGGCTCGACCAGAGCAGCGAGTTCACCACCTGGATCAAGGAGACGCTCAACAACGGCGCCGTCGACACCGCGCGCCAGAACCTCACGATCGAGATCAAGGACTCGACCGGTGAGACGGTGCGCCGCATCCAGTTGATGCAGGGCTGGGCCTCCAAGTGGGAGGGCCCGTCCCTCAAGGCGGGCGAGTCCAGCGCCGCGACCGAGACGGTGACCATCACCTTCGAGGAGATCGTGGTCGAATGAGGCGCAGGACCGTTTCGCCGGGCAGCGGCCTCGAAGAGGTCCTCGACAACCTCGCCGCCACCTCCTCCGCCGGACGCGAGGAAGCCGGGGCCCCCGCCCCGGCCCCCGCCCCGGCGCCGGCCGCGCCTCGCTCCCGTGAACGGGAGACGCTCCAGACGGAGTTCACTTTCGAGCTGCCGCGCGGGTACGTGGACGACGAGGGCCAGCTGCACCGGAGCGGCACCATGCGGCTGGCGACCGCCCGGGACGAGCTGCGCCCGCAGATCGACCTGCGGGTGAAGGAGAACCCGGCGTACCTGTCGGTGGTGCTGCTGAGCCAGGTGATCACCCGGCTCGGCACCGTCACCGATGTGCACGCCGGGGTCGTCGAGCGGATGTACGCGACCGACGTCGCGTTCCTCCAGGACTTCTACCGGCGGATCAACAGCGAGGGCCACACGCACGCCGCGGTGACCTGCCCGCTGTGCCACGGGTCGTTCGAGGTGGACCTCTCGGGTGGGCGCCTGGGGGAATCGTGACGTACGCGCTTCCCCGGTTGCGGGAGGAGATCGCGTACGTCGCCTACCACTTCCATTGGCAGCGTGAGGACATTCTCGACCTCACCCACGCTGAGCGTCAGCAGTGGGTGAGGGAGATAGCGCGGATCAACACCCGCGTCAACGAAGGCGGGTGATCAGGTGGGGTTCGGTGACTGGTTCCGCCGTGCGGACCGGCAGCCGACCGGCGCACCCGCGCGGGACGGCGGCGGTCGTGGCGCGGGCGGCGCGAACGCGGGCGGCCGGGGCGGGGACGCCGACGGGTCGGCGGCACCGCC
>NZ_NWVL01000104.1 GCF_002382885.1 Streptomyces sp. WZ.A104 | reverse complement strand
GCGTCCGCTCTGGCTTGGGCGGCCCGGAGCATCCGTTCGAACGTGCCGTCCAGGGCCCACCGGCGGAACCGGGTGTGCAGTGTGGCCCAGGGACCGTACCGCTCGGGCACGTCACGCCAAGCGGTCCCGGTGCGGAACTTCCACACGATCCCGTTAAGACGTCGTCTCAGTTGGTGCGGGATCACATTCCGCGGTCTGGGCCGTATGCCTCGCGAGTGGGCTGGCCTGGTCCTGCAGGTGGGTACTCCAGACCCACGGGGCCGGGGTAGAAGGCCGCGCTGTCCCAACCGGTCATCTCCTCGCCGACGAGGTGGCGGTACAACCACTCGGCGAAGGTCATGGGGTGTCCGGCCCAGTCGCCCTCTGCCCCTTGGACCACCACGCCGTCGGAGAAACCGTGGACCGACGAGGCTACGAAGACCGCAGCTCCTTGATCGGTGGCGGCGATGGGTATGAGACCTTCGGAGGTTCCGAAGCTGAGCTGGGGTAGTTGGCAGAAGACGCGAGGATCGTCGTCCGGCCCAGTGATGTAGGACTCCCATCTGCTATCAGCCCAGACTTCTGATGCCGAGCGGATCTCCTCGCCCAGGTTCCACCAGCTTGACGCAGGGTGAGAAAGGGTGAGGTGGCCGTTGATCTGCACTGGCGCATACGCGTCGACGATCTGTTTGTAGTCCCCCGGAAGCGTCTTGCCGAGTTCTTCCTCCAGGCTGAGCCAGGCCGCAGGGTCGGCGTAGCGTTCCTCTCCGGGACCCAGCATCGCGAAGATGGCCTGCAGGTAGTCCGTCATGGCGGTCATGCCTCTCGAAGATGCTTGCCGGGAATCGTTCGAGCCAGCATCGAGCACCTTTCCTGTCGACGGCTGGCCGGGGTCCTCGTTGTCATGGCATGGAGATGGGGCGGCAACTGGTGCCAGACAGGTTGTGGGAGCTTTTCCTTCGCGTGATGCCCGAGGCGCCTGTGCGTCCGCGGCGAGGGAGGCATTGTCAAATCCTGTGGACTGACCAGACAGCCCAATGGCCGTTCGATCAAGTAAGCGGCTTGCGGTAACGGACGTACTCGTTCTGCCGCCGGAACCCCACACTCTCGTAGAGGTCGTAGGACCGGTGCGGATTTGCCGTGCCCGTGAACAGCCGGGCGGTCATTGCACCCTGCTCGCGAAGGCTCCGCAGACCGTCCAGCAGCAGCACCCGGCCGATTCCGAGGCGTCGCTGGTCCGTCCGGACACTCAGCTCTTCGACCTCGCCCACGGTGTGGTCGTGACGGCGGATGGAGCAGAGGGCGACGCCGACCATGTCCTGCCCGTTCCAGGCAGCCCTCCAGCATGCCGGGTTGGCGGTGTCGACGAAGTCCTGGAAAGGCCATCTCTGAGTGAAACCGGTGTCCGCATACGAATCGACGACCGTCCTCCAGGCTTCACGGTAGTGGCTTGTCCCGATCGGCCCTGTCCGTATCCCGGCTGGCAGTTCGCTGCCCGGCTCGGGCACCTGCTGCAGATCGCCCAGCTCCAGCTCGACCAGGCTGAAGACACGTCGGTAGCCGGCTGCGCGCAGAAGTGCCGTGGCGTCCTGCTCGGAGGCCATGGCGTTCGCGCCGATCACTGCCGTCCGCGCCGTTCCGTGCTGTTTGACGAGTCGGCGGATCCGTTCTTCGGCCCAGCTCAGCATGGTTGAGCCGATGCCCTGGCCGCGATGCTCGGGCAAGAGGTGGCCGCGGTGCAGGTATAGCCACGTGTCGTCCCGCTCTTGCCACCACCGGATCGTCGAGTAGCCGACGACGCTCCCGTCGCGCACCACCAGGATCTGGTTCTTGGACGGCTCCTCCAACTTGGCAGAAGCTTCGGCGATCTCGGCCGCGGTCGGGAGCCCTTCCACTACCGAATAGGCATCGACCTGGTCCTGTTCAGCACAACCCCGCCGCACCGCGGCCATGGCTCCGTGGTCTTCGTCGCCGCGATACGGCCGGAACCCGAAGCCGACCGGAAGCTCATGTCCTGCCGTGCCATCCGACATGACCGGATGATCTCGAACTTCGAGGCAGGTCCGCCACCCTATTCACGCCGCGGTCGTCCGCGGCCGTTCAACGAGCTGGCCGCGTTCAAAGCGGGCCCCGGCTCGGACGAGGGCGACGAGGTGGGGTGCGTTCACGGCTCGCCAGCGGGCCTGGGCGGACTCGACGAGCTTGAAGACCATCGCCAGACCGGCGGCCCGGGATCCGGCGCCCTTGGTGACCTTGGTCCGCAGCCGGACGGTCGCGAAGGTCGGCTCGATGGGGTTGGTTGTCCGCAGGTGGATCCAGTGCTCGGCGGGGAAGTCGTAGAACGCCAGCAGCTCGTCCTCGTCATCGACGATCTTGGGGAACTTCGCGCCGTACTGCCTGGCGAACGCCTTGACTGCGGCGGCCGCGTGCTCCTTGTCCTCGGCGTTGTAGATGTCCTGGTGGCCTTCTTCGCCGCGGGCTGAGCTGACTTCGGGAGGCTGTCGAGGCAGTTGGCCGTTTTGTGAACCCAGCATCTTTGGTGGCGGGTTTCCGGGAAGACCTCGTTCAACGCGTTCCAGAAGCCCAGGGCACCGTCGCCGACGGCGAGGACGGGAGCGCGCATGCCGCGCCGCTGGCAGTCCCGCAGCAGGCTTGCCCAGGACTGCGAGGACTCGCGGTAGCCGTCGGCCATCGCGATCAGCTCCTTGGTTCCGTCCGCGCGCACGCCCATGACGACCAGGACCGCGGCCTTCGCCTCCTCCAGCCGTATGCGCAGGTGGATACCGTCGGCCCAGACGTAGACGTAGTCCGTGGCGGACAGGTCGCGCTCGCTGAACGTCTTGTGGTCGGCCTGCCACCGGGTGGTCAGCCGGGTGACGGTGGCCGGGGACAGGCCGGCCGAGGAGCCGAGGAACTGCTCCAGCGCGGGCACGAAATCCCCGCTGGACAGCCCGTGGAGGTAGAGGAGCGGCAGCACCTCGCTGATCTTCGGGGACTTGCGGCACCACGGCGGCAGGATCGCCGAGGAAAACCGCTTGCGCTCGCCGGTTGCCTCGTCGATGCGCCTGTCGTTGATGCGCGGGGCCTTCACCTCGACCGTCCCGGCCGCGGTGGTCACCGAGCGGGGCTGGTGATAGCCGTTGCGGACCACCAGGCGGCGCCCGTTCTCGTCTTGCTGGTCGGCCAACTCGGCTATGTAGGAGTTGACTTCAGCCTCCAGAGCGGCGGCCGGCATCCGCCGCGCGCCCTCGCGGACGATGTCGTCGATCAGGGAGCCAGTCTCGGTCGTTCCATCGGCATTCACTACGCTCAGCACGGGCGTGCCTTCCCGACCGACGGTGCAACGTCGGCCTGCTCGATGACCAGAAGTCGATCACTCGGGAAGGTACGCCCTTCGCGTCCAACCCGAGGCCGATCCACAGGTCATGAGCATTGCTCCGCGATCGATCGACGGGAACAGTAACTCCTCCAGCCGGACTACTACTTCTGCCACGGGCCGAACTGCCAGCCACACCGCATTGGGGACAGATCATTTTCAGGCAGCTTCCCCAGGGCCCGCTCGCCCGGCGAACGTCACTCAGCGTGGTGATCCACGGAAGATGAGCCAGAACCGATTCTCGTGACCATAGCCAGTCCATGCTGTGCAGAAGTGGTACATGGTTATGGCTGAGCGGTGTGGCGCGGCAGCGTTTGGGTGCGCTGGGATTGGTTCCCTGTTGGAGACGGGATGGTTCTCAGCGTGCCAGGTCGTCCAGGAGACATGAGGCGACTGATTCCTCCAGCACGGCTGTCCCGTGCTCTGTCATGGCTGTGGCCAGTGCCGGGTCCCAAGGCACTGGAGTCAGCCGTCCGATCAACGGTCCTCGCGGGTTGAGGCTGAGGGCGTCGAGGTAGTTCGTCGCTGCCATCTGCCAGGGAGTTGCCGATGTCTTGTCCATGACGTGGGCGGCGATGCGAATTCCTTCGCCGTCAAAGTCGCCGTGGTAGTGCAAGGTGGCTCCTTTCTCGGCGAGCAGTCGCAGGAGATGGATCGCTGCGCTGTTGGGCCAACCCGCGGTGCACACCAGGGCGGGGCAGCGTCTGCCGAAGCGGTTGAGTGCCATGGCCATGACGCTGGGGTTCTCGGTGATGTGGACGTGTCCGGCGGGAAGGCCGAAGTCTTCGGGGGGGCGCAGTTGGGCCAGGGTGAGGAAGGTGGCGTGGCCGGCTTCGGTGGACAGAGTCGTGAGTTGGCTCAGGAGCCCAGAGCCGGTGGGGCGGAGGCCTGCGGTGAGGACGGTGGTGGAGAGTCCGTCGTCGGCGACGCCGGCGCGGGTCCATAGGGCGCGGCGTTGTTGTGCGCTTTCGGGAGGGTCTTGGTCGTAGAGGGTGGCGAGGGCGCGCAGGGTGAGGGTGGACAGTCGGGTGCCGTCGTCGAGGGCGTGGGAGTTGCCGTGGATGAGGCGGGCGGCGAAGTGAGGACCGGGCCGCGAACTTCGTGGCCTCCCGGTACGAGGCCGTGTATCTGAAGACCTTCGAGGCGTTCGCCGGCGACTACGCGCTCACCTCGATCAACGTCCACCCGGCGGCGGTCGGCGGCGGTCGGCGGCGACCAGGACGTCATGAGCTTCACCGTGACCTACACCAGCCGCACCACCGACCTCACGGAGAAGTACTCCGTACTGGTCTCCACCCAGTATATGAATCCCTATCTGCTGACCCGTCTCGGGCCAAGCCTCTGAGATGAGGTGATCGCTGTGACAATTCCCGGATTCACCGCCGAATCGAGTGTGCGCGGCGCCTACGGCGTCTTCCCCGCCCAGGTCTCCTACGGCACCTGCTCGGACGAGTGCGGACACTTGTGTAGCCGTAGGTGCACGAACTCCTCGAACCGGCCCCAGTGCTGGCAGAAGTGCCGGGACAGCTGCATCGATGACTGCCTCTGCACTCCGACCTGCACCACGAGGACCTACTGCGACGCATACGGAACGACCGTAGAGGTCGAAACCTGCGTGGACTGCGAGGGGAACGAGACGAAATCGCGACCGAGGAGAATCAAGGCCACGTGCGACTGACCGGCGTCCTAGACCCGGCCCATCTGTCCGCCCTCACGGCACGCACCGCCGGACGCCCCGATGTCGTGGTCGGTGTGGTCGACGGAGCCGTCGACCACACGGACCCGGATCTGGCGCTCCAGCCCGTACGGTTCGTCGGCGCCCCGGTCCCCGCCCGGGACCCGGGCGCTCCCCCGGGCCATGGGACGCTCGTCGTCTCGTTGCTCGCCGCCCGGCCCACCGCCCCCACGCCCGGTATCTGCCCGGGCTGTTCCTTCGTCGTACGTCCCGTCCTCGGGGTTGACGTCCCGCCCGCCGCACCCGCCGACCTGGCCGACGCGCTGGCGGATGTCGTCGCCGCCGGTGCCCGGGTGGTCAATCTGAGTCTGGCGCTCGAACGCCTCCCGGCCGCGGGCCCCGCGGACGACCCCGGTATCGGCATGCTGCTCAACGCCGTCGAACTGGCCCGCGGTCACGGGGTTCTCGTGGTCGCCGCGGCGGGCAACGACGGCGAACTCGGCGGCCCCCCGCTCGTCCGCCACCCCTGGGTGATCCCGGTGGTCGCGTGTGACGACGCGGGACGGCCTCTGCCCACATCGACGCTGGGCCGGGCGATCGGCCGCCACGGTCTGACAGCACCAGCACTCCCCCGCGGGCTCTCCGGTACCAGTGCCGCCGCGCCCGTCGTCACCGGGGCCGTGGCGCTGCTGTGGTCCCTCTTCCCGGGCGCCTCCGCCGAAGCGGTACGGGACGCGGTCACCAGGCCCCGGCCCCCGGCGCGCCGTACGTCCGTGGTCCCCCCGCTGCTCGACGCGGCGTACGCGTACGACGTGCTGCGCGACGTATCGGCGTAACCCTCGAAGCGCCGCAGGGATCAGATGGGGATCGTGTCGAGGTACGAGACCCGGCGCGTCGTCCGGCCCGGCTCCGGGCTGTCGGGCAGGACGTCGTACTCCCGTACCACCACGCGCATCGGCCGGGATCCCACGGCCGCCGGAAGCTTGACCTCCCGGGTCCACACCCCAATCGGCCCGGGGGGCGGCTCGCGGTTCATCCGCACGGGCGGCGCGCTGTCGAGGTCCATCCAGCCGGCGTCGTCGGGCAGCAGCGGGGTGCGGAACTGCACGCCCACGGTGAACTCGGACGTCAGGCCGTCCCGTCCGGGCGGCGGCTCCGGTGCCACGACCGAGACCTTCACCGGCGAACCCGCCGCCGTCCCGCCGACTTCGATCTTCGCGCGCCGGTAGGCGGGGAGCTGGACCCAGCCGGCGTCGACCACGGGGGATGCCCGCAGGTCCTCGGGGGCCGTCAGCGAGTCGGGCTGGAGCCGGACCACCATCAGGTGGACGAAGGGCTGGTAGAGGGTGTTCCCTCCCTTGAACCGTACGTCCGCGTACCATAGGTGCCGCTGCTGGTCGTAGTCGACGGGGAAGCCGAGGGCGTGGCCCTGGTCGAGGCGTACGTCGACCGCGCGCTCGTCGAGGTTCGCGGGGGTGGGGTACGCCATGGTGGGCGCGTTCCCCTTGTCCCGGATCGGGTCACGGCCCCAGGCGGTGGCCCATTTCTGTACCGACGGGTCGGTCGAGGTCGTGGCGTCGACGACCCGGACGCCGAGGAGTTCGCCCTCCCCGGTGAGATACCAGGGCCGCTTGAGATGGACCCGGATCGTGCCCTCGTTGCGGATGCTGGTGGTGGTGCTGCCCGCTTTGGTCCGCTGCCAGGCGAAGGCGGGCACCACCGAGTGCACCACGGGCGCTGGAGGTCGTACGGTCGACTGCACGTGGAGCGTGACCGGCGGCCCGGCGCGGGTGACGGGGGGCACGACGTACGAGACCTCCACCGACGCGCCGTTCGTGATCGCCCCGTTGGCGATGCGGGTGACCTCGCCCGTGTCGTCGTTCACGGTCACATCCGTACCGACGCGGTATGTCGCCCCGGGCCGGGCCGGGGTGCCGTCGGGGTTGAGCGCCGGGACTGCGGCCCGTACGACGGCTGTGCCCGGGACGAAGGCCTGGGCGATCTGCTCGGGCGTGGTGCCATTGAGGACGACCGTACGACGTTGGGTGAAGTACGGCACGAAGCGTGACGCGCCGACGGGTGTGTAGGTGATGAGCCGGTGGCGGGTGTCCCCGGGGTCGTGGCGGCTGCGGAACGGCATGTTCTTCAGCGCCGGGCCGCCGGGGGTGCCGAGGGAGTCGGTCTCCGGGCGGAGCACGGCCGACGCCGCGGACGTCACCAGTCCGTTGCCGGTCAGGTCGGAGTACTCGGTCCACGACGCCTGGGTGTGCACGGTGAGGGTGGAGGCGCCGTGGACGGCCATCGTGGCCTCGTCGAGGGCGTACACGGTCTGTGCGGGCTCCCGTAGGACGCGCGGCCCCGCGAAGGCCGGCGGGGTGACGGGGCAGCGGACCGCGTGGACCATTGTCAGCCCGGTCGTCGGGGTGAGCTGTCCGATCCGGCCCGCGAGGACGGCCCGGAGGGCGGCTTCGTGGTCGGCGGCGGACAGGGCGGAGATGCTGTCGTCACGCTCGCTTCTCCCGGCGGGCCCGAACTGCTCGGGTGCGGGGCTCGCCGCCTCCGCGAGGAGTTCGTGGACATCGGATTCGGCGCCTTCGGTACGGGTTCTGATGGCCGGTCCGGTCCCGGCGTCGTAACCGGTGCCGTTCCCGGTGTCCGGGCCCTCGTCCGAGTCGCCGTCCGGCTCCTCGCCCGCGCTCACCCGCTCGGTGTACCACCGCCACTGACCCAGCAGGTCCTCGTCGCCTGGCGCCAGCATCGAGCTGAGTACGGCGGGGAAGGACGCGGCCGGATGCAGCTTCACGCGGATCGTCCGGGTGGCTGCGTCGGCGACGGCCGTGGACTGGGTGCTCCCGATCGGTCCGGCCTCGACGATCAGCCGCATCGGCAGCCGCTGGTACCAGTCGGCGCCCCCGGCGGGCCAGGTGGTGAGCAGTTCGGGGGTGCCCGGTACGCCGCGCAGGGCCGCGCCCCGGCACAGCGGGTCGGGCAGCCACGGCAGTTCGATCGTGTCGGTGTCCTTGTACGGGCTGCCGCCCGCGCCCGGGTCCGGGGTGCCGGTGATCTTCCCGCCGTCGTACTTCGTCAGCAGCGCGTGGACGGCCGGGTCGGGCCGGTGTCCGGCCGCGAGGTCGAGCACGCCGTGCCGTTCCGCCAGTTCCACGGAGGCCTTCGGCGCGAGCAGATGCCGCTCGCAGGTGGGCCCGGCGACGGGGGCGGTGGGGTCGGCGTTGTCGGTCCGGACGACGAGGTCGACCGGGGATTCGCCCGCGGTGATGGGACGGCGGAGCACTATGACGGGCGCGGGCACCGGGTCGTAGCGGGAGAACCGCAGGGGAACGGTGGCCGGTTCGCCCGATGCGGGGGCGGTGGTGAAGGGGGTGCTGCGGCCCGCGAGGTCGACCAGGCGGGCGCGGAAGCGGTAGGTGCGGCCGAAGCGGAGGGCCGGCAGGGTGTTGTCGGGGCAGTCGACGGCGGCGGCGAAGGGCAGGGCGGGGTTCGTCTCGGGGCCGGGGTCGGTCACTTGGCCGTCGACGCCGATGGTCCTGCCGTGGGGTTCGGTGACCAGGCTCCAGTTGTTCCAGCGGAAGACGGCCTGGGTGAGGCGCCCCGTATCGTTGCCGTCCTCGTCGGCGCCGCGGGTGATGGCGTCGGTGACACAGCCCTCGTCCTTAATGGGCAGGGTGCCGTAGTCGTCGACGGTGTACTTCCCTTCGCGGCGGCAGAGGGGGTACCAGCGGTTCGAGCCCGCGTCGTGGACGTCCACCCGGATGCCCTGCTGGACAGTGGACGCGTCCAGGGTCTTCGCGTCGCCCTCGCCGCCGTCTTTGAGGTCCTTGTCGATGGCGGCGACGACGTCGAGGATGTTCTGAAAGGTGACCTGGCGGTTCGCCTCGGCGACGAAGATGCCCGCGGAGCGCAGCGCGGGTGGCTTGGTCTCAGGTGGGGCTTCGTCGCGGGGCAGGGACTTCAGGGCCTGGGCGTAGTTCTGGAGGGCGAGTCCGCCCGCGTCGAGGTCGACGTCGATCGGGGTGTAGACGCTACTGTCGTTCAGCGGCAGGAAGAGGGAGCCCGAGGTGCCGTCGGGGCGGGCGAGGGTGAGTTTCCCGTTGCGGGCGAAGCACCTGGTCCGTGGCCGGTAGTTCTGGATGAACTGGAGCTGGTGCGGTACGGCCTGGATGGTGACGGGCTCGTTCAGGCCCGTGGGGAGCGAGATGGTGAAGCGGCGGACCAGCCCGAGGGGGACCATCAGCGTCGGGTGGTCGGCGAGCGCGGCGAGCAGGGCGTTTGTTGATTCTGCGACGGCACGCGCGGATCCCCCGCCCGCGCGTGCCGTCGCTTCGGATGGTGCGACGCAGACGACTATCGCGCGGCAGACAGGACCCGGCGATCCTTTCGTCAGGGGCCGAAACCATGGGTGGTGGCGGCCAGCAGCGCGGCGCCCAAGCGTGTGGTCGTGTGCAGTACGGCCTTGCCGTCGCGGCGGGTCGTGATCAGAGCGGCCCGGCGCAGTACGCTCGCGTGCTGGCTGGCGGTTGCGGGCGAGATGCCCAGGCGACAGGCCAGCTCCGTCGTGCTGCACCCGTCGGCCACAGTTGCGAGTACGGCGGCTCTGGTCCGCCCGACCAGGTCCTCGAGCGCCCCCTCGGCAGATTCTCCGACAAGCCACTGTGCGGAGTCGTTCATCTCCCCGCCGACCGTGGGCAGCGCCAGGACGGGCGACTGCTCCGGGTCCGCCAGGTTCTGCAGTACCTCCACCTGCCGGGAGGAGAACACCGTCGGAGCGATGACGAGCCCTCGCCCCCGCAACTGGATGTCCGCGTCGTGGGGATGATGCACTTCCAGGACGGGAGGCCGCCAACGGACCAGCGGAGCACATACCGTCTCCAGTAGCCCCTCGACTCCGTCCTCGGCCATCGTGCGCGCATAGCCGTCCCGGGCTGAAGCGAGGTGGATGCGTATCTGGGGCCAGTACGGTGCGACAGCCACCCTGTGGCAAGCCCGTAACGCCTTGGCCAGTTCCCGACGGGCTCCACGGTCGCCTGCGGCAAGGGCCCGGGCCCACCCTCGGTGAGCGGGATGGATGTCGAGGTACTCCACTTCCAGGCGTGTCATCGCGCGGGAAGCCGCCAGCAGGTTGTCGACCGCCTCGTCGATACACGTGGCGCCCCCGGTGAGGGTCGCGATATCGATCTGCGGCCCATGAGTGGGCATCAACGCCAGCAGGGGGGAAGCTTGTTCGCGGAGCGACCCGCCCAGCCCACTGGTCACCGACATCCGCCAGCTGCGTAAAGCCGGGGCCCTGTCCCTGCCCCTCTCCCGCAGTCGTTGGACACTGTCCAACGTCTCAGCGGCCACACCCAGGGTGCTCTTCACCCTGGTCCGCCCGAGGTCCTCTGCCGTGAAATGAATACGTTTGGCCATCATCGCTCCGTTCCCCGCCAAATCCAGCGTTCCGTGCTGACGCTGCACGAGCACAGCCCAGACTTCGTCCTACTGGACGGGACCCTCGCCGAGTGCGACCGCGTCGGCGACAGCCGGGCGGACAGGTCCTCACCGATCCGGCCCGACGAGCTGCTGTGGATCTCGCCCGCCCTGCCGGGCCGCACTCATGATTTCACCGCGGCCCGTACCCACCGGATGATCCAGATCTGCGAACGCCAGGGCGTCCCCGTCCTCGCCGACCGCGCCTGCACAGGCGCCGGCCCCTGGGTCACTACCGGACTCGAACGACCACCGGGGCGGCGAGCTCACCCTCATCTCAGCGCACAGTCAACCGGGCCCTGGCCACGGTCCGGGCACCAGTCGAACGCCGCATGTAGGCGCCGCTGGTCAGACGCGCACGGTGCCTCAAGGTATCTGGGACCGGACATCTGCTTGGCGGACGAGCGCAGCACTTGGCGGATCTTGCTTCCGTAACGCTGTTTCGCTGCTGTGCGCTACTGGATCTTCCATTGATGGTCCCTTCCTTGTGTTTTGCGCATTTGCTACTCGTACTTGTCCGTACAGGTTACTGAGAAAGTTTGGTGAAGGGCTTCCCGCGGTTCATGCGGGGCTGGTGTGATGCGTGGCGCGACAACACAGCAGAACACCCAGGGGAGACGTGGATGAATCTCGTTGTGAACGGCGACGCGGAGAGTGGGCCGGGAGGAAGTGCGGAGCCGGTCGGCTCGGTGAACGGCTGGAGGATCGCGCAGGGCGCACCCGCGCTGATCGACTACAGCTTCGGCGGAGGGTACCCGGGCCCGTCCGACCCCGGCCCCGCCCAGCGCGGCAGTCGGTTCTTCTCCGGGGGGAACTCGCCCCGTACGGCACTGGTCCAGGACATCGATCTGCCGCAGACCGGGGCGACCGGGCGCGCGGCTGTTGACGCGGGCCGTGTCCGGTACGCCGTACGCGGCTGGCTCGGCGGGTACGCGGGCCAAGAGGACGGAGTGCGGCTGTCCGTGGAGTTCCGGGACGCCAAGGGGACCCCGGTCGCGCTGAGCGTGCTCGGGCCCGTGACCGCGGGCGAGCGCAAGGGGCGTACCGCACTCCTGGAGCGCGAGGCGGCCTCCACGGTGCCGCCGGGCGCCCGCAGTGCACGGGTCCTGCTCGTCTTCACGCGCTCCGGCGGCTCGTCCAACGACGGTTACGCGGACGCGATATCCCTCACCCTTGATGCCGCCACCCTCAACACCGCCGGAGGCCGGTCGTGAAGCTCAACCGCCGTGATCTGCTGAAGGCCGCCGCCGCGTCGGGCGCCCTCGGCGTCGCCTGGCCGCTGGCCGCCGGGCTCTCGCCCGCGCAGGCCCGCGAGGCAGCCGAGGCGCTGGGCGCCGACTACGACCCGGCGCCCTTCACTCTCGGCGTCGCCTCCGGCGACCCGCAGCCCTCGTCCGTCGTGCTGTGGACCCGCCTGGCGCCCGAACCCCTCGCCGCCGAGCAGGACCTTCCCGACGTCGTCGAGGTCGGCTGGGTCGTCGCCGAGGACGCCGGACTGCGCACGGTCGTCGCCCGCGGCACCGCCCCGGCGTCCGCGACCCTCGGCCACAGTGTGCACGTACCGGTCGGCGGACTGAGCTCCGGGCGGCACTACTTCTACGCCTTCACCGCGCTCGGCCGGACCAGCCGTGTGGGCCGTACGAAGACGGCCCCGGCCGGTGCAGTCGGCGCGGTCCGCTTCGCCGCCGCCAACTGCCAGGCCTTCCACGACGGCTTCTACGCGGCGCACCGCGGCATCGCCCGGGAGAACGTCGACTTCGTCGTCCACCTCGGCGACTACATCTACGAGCACGGCCAGGTCGGCGGCGTCCCCGAGAGCCATGTCCGTGACCACGAGGGCGGTGCGACCTTCACCCTCGCCGACTACCGCAAGCGGCACGCCCTCTACAAGGGGGACGCATCGCTGCGCGAGGCTCACGCCGCCCACCCCTGGTTCCTCACCTGGGACGACCACGAGGTGGCCAACGACTTCAGCGGTACGGGCGGGGGTGCCCCCTTCATGCAGCGCAAGGCGGCCGCCTTCCAGGCATGGTTCGAGCACATGCCGCACCGCGACAGCTTCGGCGAGGCCGCGCTGCCGGACCCCGAGATCCACCGCGTGCGCCGCTGGGGCGACCTGCTGGAGCTGACAGTCCTGGACCTGCGTTCGTACCGCTCGGCTCAGAACCTCGCCGACGGCACCATCCTCGGTGCCGAGCAGAAGTCCTGGCTCAAGCAGGGCATCGACAAGGCCCCGGACGCCTGGCACGTCTGGGCCAACTCGATCATGCTCAGCCAGCTGCGCGGCTCGCCGGGCGGCTCGTACATGTTCACCGACCAGTGGGACGGCTTCCTGGCCGAGCGCAAGGAGGTCCTGGGGCATGTGCACAGCAGCGGACTGGAGGACCTCGTCGTCATCACCGGAGACTGGCACTCCGCCTTCGTCGACGACATCCACACGGACTTCGACGACACCTCGTCACCCGTCGTCGGCACGGAGTTCACCGCGCACTCGGTGACCTCGGGCGCGTACTCCGCCGACTGGAACCGGACCAACGGCCCGCGCATGGGCCAGGCCAATCCGCACCTCAAGTACTTCGAGGGCAACCGCTACGGCTACGACGTGTACGAGGTGACCCCAAAGCGCTTCTCCACCCACATGCGGGTCATCGAGGACCGGCGGGACCCGACGTCCCCCGTTTCGACCCTGACCACGTTCCATGTGGACCGGGGCACGGTGGGCTCGTACGAGGACGAGGCGACGAGGAACTCCCCTGCGCAATATCGCCGATCCCGCACGAATCGACCGTGATCAGCCGTCCAGCGGCCTTGTGGTGAGGAAGTGCCCGGACCCGCCGACCACCCCGGCTGGACCACCGTCAACGCCAGGGCGGCGCCTCCCTCAACCACCACGACCCGTGGTCCCTGCGCGGTGCGGGCTTCAGTGAGGACAAGTTGCCGACCTCTCAGGCAGCGAGGGCGGTCCGCCGCTGCGGTTGGCCGCGCCTGTGAGCCGTACATACACGGGCCAGTCGGATCGGTCGGCGTTGATCGGGAGTCGGCGGTCAGCATTCCACGATGTGCTGGCGGCCACCAAGACGACCGACAGGGACCTCGGTCTGTTGGAGAGCTCATGGCTCGTGAACTGCTGAGAGGTGGCCCCTGTCGGCGGGCTGAGGACATGAAACCTGGATCCGGGCCTGCCGGGCAGGACCGGTCTTTGACGAGAGATCAAGGTCCCGGAACTACCGAAGGTCTCCGCCCGGCAGGGCGCGGGCGAGGCAGAGCCAGCCGGTCTGAACACAGGGATCAAAGTCCCAGAACGGCGGCAGGCTTCCACCTCGCATCGGGGCCCATGCACTGCCGCGCTCGGGCTCACCGATGAGCTATTAGAACTACCGGTACTCCACCAAGAGCAATGCTCAAGACCTGTGGATCGGACTCGGGAGGGGTGCCTCGCGGAACGCGGAGGGCGTACCTTCCCGAGTGATCGACTTCTGGTCATCGAGTAGGCCCGCGTTGCAGCGCGGGTCGGGAAGGCACGCCCGCGCTGAGCGTAGTCAACGAGGACGGCACCACCCAGAGCGGCTCTTTGATGGACGACATCGTCCGTGAGGGTGCCCGTCGGATGCTCGCCGAGGCCCTGGAAGCTGAGGTCAACCAGTACATAGCTGAGTTGGAGGGCGAGCGGGACGAGGCCGGTCGCCGCTGGTGATCCGCAACGGCCACCACCGCGAGCGGACGGTGGCCACCGCCGCCGGGCCGATGGCGGTGAAGGCGCCGCGGGTGAATGATAAGCGGGTCGACGGTGAGACGGGCGAGCGCAAGCGGTTCTCGTCGAAGATCCTCGCCCCCTGGTACCGGAGGTCCCCGAAGATCAGCGAGGTCCTGCCCCTGCTCTACCTGCACGGTCTGTCCTCCGGGGACTTCGTGCCCGCGATGGAACAGTTCCTCGGCTCGGCCGCTGGGCTCTCGCCGACAACGGTGACCCGGCTGACCAAGCAGTGGCGCGACGACCACTCCGCCTTTCAGGACCGAGACCTGTCCGGATCCGACTATGTGTACGTATGGGCCGACGGCGTCCACCCCAAGGTCCGCCTCGGCCAGGCCCGCTCCTGCCTCCTCAACGCCCTGCCGAGATCAGCCCAGCCCGGCGCGAAGAAGGCGCTGCAGGAGATCTACAACGCCGAGGACCGCGATCACGCCGAGAAGGCGGTGAAGGACTTCGGGCGCGCTTACGGTGCGAAGTGGCCCAAGGCCCGTCAAGAAGATCACCGAGGACGTCGATGAACTCCTGGCGTTCTACGACTTCCCGGGAGAGCACTGAGTTGAAGTTTCCCCGTGATCTCGGACACGTGATCGTTATGCTGCGAGGGCGTGCTGATGCCGCTGCCTGGTCTCGGCCGGGGTGAGATAGCCGAAGGTCTTGTGCTTGCGCAGGCGGCTGCGGTTGTAGAAGGTCTCGATGAAGGAGAAGACCTCCGCGCGGGCGGTGGCCCGGTCGGACCAGGTGCGGGTGCCGATCTCTTCTTTGAGTAGGGCCCAGAAGCTCTCCGCGGCGGCGTTGTCGACACGTGATCCGGTGCGTCCGCAGCTCTGCCGCAGCTCTGCCGCAGCTCTGCCGCAGCCCCAACTTCCCTATTCGTTCATGGAACTGGGTTGACGTGTATTCGCTGCCGCGATCGCTGTGGATCACGCAGCCGGGTTCCAGTCCGTCGCGGCCGTGGGCCATGTCGAGGGCGTCGACGACGAGGTTGGCTCGGTGGTGGTCGGCCATGGCATAGCCGACCACCTCGCGGGTGGCCAGGTCCAGCCAGCAGGCGAGGTAGAGCCAGCCCTGGGCGGTGGGCAGGTAGGTGATGTCGCCGACCGGCTTGGTCCCGGGACGCTCGGCATGGAAGTCACGGCCGATCAGGTCCGGGGCCGGCTTGGCCTTCGCGTCCGGCCGGGTCAGCGAACGGCGCTTGCGCCGGGTGACGCCGCGGATGTCGCGCTCGCGCATCACGCGGGCGACGCGCTTGCGGTTCACGCGTCGGCCCAGGCGGCGCAGTTCGGCGTGGATGCGCGGGACACCGTAGGTGTGGCGGGAGGCGATGTGCAGCACGGTGATCTCGTGCGCGAGCGCGTCGTCGGCGGTCTGACGAGCGCGGCGGCATCGCCCTCGCACCACGCGTAGTAGGAGGAGCGGGCGACCTTCAGCACCCGGCACAGCAGAACGACCGGGTAGTTCGCCTTCTCCGCGTGGATGAACCGGTACAGCTCGCTCACCGGTCGTTGTCCTTCACGAAGAAGGCGGTCGCTTTTTTCAGGATCTCGATCGTCTGCTGCTGTTCGCGGACCTCCTTGCGCAGCCGCTTGAGCTCCTCGCGCTCGGCGCTAGTCAGCTCACTGGGCTCACCCTCGCCCCGGTCCGCCTTCGCCCGTCGGTACCAGCCACGCAGGGACTCCGAACTGATGCCGAGCTCCCGGGCTACGGCGGTGACCGTCTTGCCCGAGGAATCGACGAGCGCGAGCGCGTCACGCTTGAACTCCTCGGTGTGCCGCTTCGTGTACTTGCTTCCCACCTGGTGCTACTTCCTCTGGAACCTCAAGATCCCAGTCTCCAGGTGTCCACGATCACGGGGAGCTTCATCACGGTCGGCGTGCTGAACCGCTATGAGTGCGAGTTCCCGCCGCTGCACCAGTACCTGGCTGAACACGGTGCGCAGATTGTGCTGGGGCCCACCGCAGCTGACGGCCACTTCCGTCTGGCTGACGGCACCATGAGCCGTGTTCCGTACCAGGACGCCACCCGCCACATCATCCCCGCCATGGCCAGCGTCTGGCGTCTGTTCGTCGCCTACGCCAACCGCCGTGGCTGGGAACAGGTCCCCGCCGGCGCCTGGCAGTACCAGGGAAACTCCGGAATCTGGGGGCCCGACGGCGAGCCCCGGGTGGTGGCCACCGCTGAGGACCGCCACCAGGGCTGCCTCCTGATCGCCGACTGCCTGCCCGTGGCCATCCCGCCCTTCAGCCCCGAAGGCCACCACCTGACCGACAACCGCCTCGCCCTCAACCCGGTCCTACGCCCCGCCCGCTGACAACTCTGCCGCGTCGGCGCAGCTCGGAGAGTCCGGCTATGGGAAAGGATCCCGAGCCGAGTCGAGGTGCTGTTGGCGTGCGCACGACGGAACGGAGTGCGTACGCAGAGGTGGGCGAGGACACCCGCTGGGTATGCAACGGCGAGACGACCGGGCGCAGACGCCCCCCAGGACGTCAAGCGGTCACCTGCCGGACTCGGGGACCTGACCTGGAAGGGCGCGTTCTCGGAGGAAAGCGAACCGTTCGCCCGCAACGACGAGAGGAAGCCCGCCATGAGCATTCCCTGCCGCCTGATCGGATCAGGCGACCATAAAGTGCTGGTGCTCCACGACTGGTTCGGCACCAGCGCCGGCTGGGGGCCCTTCCTGGACTACCTGGACGGCGACACCTTCAGCTACGCCTTCCTCGACTACCGCGGCTACGGCGACCGCAAGCACGTCACCGGCACGTACACGCTCGCCGAGATCGCCGAGGACGCCCTCGCCCTGGCCGACGAGCTCGGCTGGGAAAGCTTCTCCCTCGTCGGCCACTCGATGGGCGGCAAGGCGGCTCAGCAGGTGCTGGCCCAGGCCCCGCACCGAGTGCGGAAGCTGGTCGGCCTGGCCCCCGTCCCCGCTGGTGCCTATCCGCTGGACGCCGACGGAGAAGCGCTGTTCTACGGTGCCGCGCAGGACCGCGACAAGCGACGCTCCATCGTCGATCTGGTCACCGGCCGACGCGCCTCCCGGGTGTGGGTGGACCTGATGGTCGACCGCTCCTTGGAGTGGTCGACCCGGGAGGCGTTCGGCGGCTACGTGAAGGACTGGGTCACCGCCGACCTCACGGAACGGATCACCGGCAACCCCGTCCCGGTCAAGGTCATCGTCGGCGAGCACGATCTCGCCCTCACGGCCGACGCCATGCGCGCCACGTGGCTCAGCCACTATCCGAACGCCGAACTGGAGGAGATCGCCAACAGCGGCCACTACCCCATGCACGAGACACCTGTGGCCCTGGCCACCAGCCTCGAGACATTCCTGAACGCCTGAGCCCGCAGCGGCAGCTCCAAGAACACCTGGCGCGCCATCACCATGCCCACGGGCTCCGATCGGGAACCCGCAACAGCGGGCCCCGCCCCCAGTCACGACAGGGAAGACCTCTGCGCAGGTCACCGTCGACTGCCGAGTCAACCTGATCGGCAGGGACACCGGTGTGGGCGACGGAGTCCCCCTCCGCGAGGCAAAACCCGGAACGAGTGAAAGAAGCCGCCCCACAGCCGGGATGACGGTGGGCACGCCCCGCCCCTGCCCCGGGCCCGAAGTGTCATGCCGGGCCCGACGATGGCCGGCCTTCGTACGGGACCACGGCATCAAAGCCCGGTGGTCGGCCGTCACCCCGGCTCGCCTCAACCGCACGTCGGGGTGCGCGGCCTGCCCGTGTGAGAAGTCCCTGGCAGGGCAGGGCGCCTCCCGAGTAGATGCCTATAGCGACCGCGCCGTCACTATGCGCAACGGTTCGGCTTTGCTGCCTGCCTGCGCCACATCATCGTCAAGGACCGACGTGAACGCACTTCTCCGCGGCCGTAGCCGCAGCGCCCCGCTCCTCGGGCCTGCTGCCGCTGCTGGCCATTCTGCTGGCCTGGCCCTCGACCGCCACCGCGCAGGAAGGCCGGCTCAAGGGCTGGGGCGCCAACGAGAGCTATCAGCTCGGCGGCGTGGTCACCAACGCCAAGTACAAGCCCGTGACGGTGCCGGGGCTCACCGACACCGACATCAGGAGCATCGATGCCGGCGCCAGCCACAGCCTCGCCCTGCTCCCCAACGGGACCGTGGAAAGCTGGGGCCTCAACACCAGCGGCCAGCTCGGCATCGGCACCCTGACCAACCAGGACCAGGCGTCCAGCGTCACCGGACTGCGCGGCGTAGCCGCCATCTGCTGACTCTCAGTAGCTGTTTTCGTACCGAACCTGACGACGGTGTTTTCGCTGGTCAGGCATAGGTTCGGTGCTCCCGTGGGAGGGGTGGCCTGTCGTGTCATCGTTCCTGGGGAGGCCGTGGATGCCGTCGGTCGTGGGGTTGCTCGAGCAGCGTGAGCTGGGTGCTCGCCGCCGCGTGGACGAGTTGCGGGAGGAGGCCGACCGCGTCCAGGCCGAGCTGGTCGTGGCCGAGCGGGAATGGAAGGAGTGGGTCATCGCCTGCTCGCGGGTCGGCGAGGTGCTGGGTCCGGTGGACGAGACCGAGGATTACGCCCGGACCGAACGGGCAGTGCCGGCCCAGGGGCAGGCATGGGAGGCATCATCGGCGTCGATGGCGGCGAAGCCGAAGTCGCAGGTGCCGGTGTGGCGCGAGTGGCTGGACGCGTCCGCGCTGTCGATGGACTACCAGCGCATCCTGCAGGCCCTCGCGGACCGGCATCGCCTCCATCGAGGGCCTGTGACCTGCCAGGAGATGGCTGTCTTGTTCGGCCTGGACGCGGTGCCGGCCAAGGTGGAGGCGCTGCGGTCGAAGGCGAAGCGGCTGGTCGCGCGCGGCTGGCTGGCCGAGTCCGCGCCGGGCCGATTCATCCTCGCGCGGAATGTGGCCGGGCCAGACGGCGGGTCATGATCATGGTCATCGACCAGTAGACCATCGCCTCGGCGCTGGTGGTGCGGCGTTCGAAGTCGCGCACCAGGCGGCGGCTTCGCATCAGGTGCGCGAAGAGCCGCTCGACGATCCACCGCTTGGTTCTGTGGAATCTGTTTTGTCAAGTAGTTCAGCCTTTGCCCTGGTTGACGGCGACGATGGGCAGGAGTGTCGCGGTCGTGGGAACTCCGATCTGGCGAGGTGTCGCGCCAGTCGGCGTGGGAACGCCGACCAGCCGTTCCAGCAGTTGCGACCTCAACGGCATCGAGTACGTGGAGGTCCTCGACACCGCGGCCCCGTCCGAGGATCTGCGCCAACTCATTCTGTACGTCCGGCTCGTGCGGCCCGTTCCCGACGGCCTCGACCGGAGCAACGTGGTCATCGAGGGCGGCGAACGCATCCCCACGGTGGAGGTCGGCTGGGCGGCGCCGGGGAACAGTCCCGGCGTCCCGCCCGAGCTGCTCGTCGGCATCGAGGCACCCGACCATGTGCTCGTCGTCCGCACCGCGGACCGCGGGGACTTCTCCACGTACCGGCTGCGGCTCGTCATGAACCGTGAGTCGGACCTCGCGCCCGCCGGCTTCGACCCGCTGCTCGCCGAGGCCGAGTTCGCGTTCAGGGTGGAGTGCCCCAGCGACTTCGACTGCGCCCCCGCCGAAGCCTGCCCGCCCGCGGTGGAGAGCAGCCCCACGATCGACTATCTCGCCAAGGACTTCAGGGCTTCCGCCGGCTGATGCTGGACCGGATCTCGCTGCTCGCACCCGAGTGGACCGAACGCAACCCGGCGGACGTGGGCACGGCCCTCGTCGAGCTGATGGCGTACGTGGCCGACGAACTGCCCTACGGGCCTGTGTCGAAAGTGGATCTTGGGCTGTGAATGATCACGGTTCATGAGTCGGGGAGATCTCACGGACGAGCAGTGGGCGGTGCTGGAGCCGTTGTTGCCAAAGGGGGTCAAGACGGGGCGTCCGCCTGTCTGGACTCGTCGGCAGCTGATTGACGGCATACGGTTCCGGGTCCGGACCGGTATTCCGTGGCGTGACGTGCCCGTCGAGTACGGGCCGTGGGGCCGGGTCTACGACCTGTTCCGCCGGTGGCAGCGGGACGGCACCTGGCACCGGATTCTCACCCGGCTCCAGTCCTTGGCAGATGCCGAAGGGGCGATCGCGTGGGACCTGAGCGTCGACTCCACGGTCTGTCGTGCCCATCAGCATGCGGCCGGGGCTCGCAGGCGGGGCGACCTGCAGAAAGAACCGCCAGGTGGCGTACTCAACGAGCCTCATGACCACGGGCTGGGACGCTCGCGCGGAGGGTTCACCACCAAGCTGCGTCTGGCTGTCGAACAGGGGCAGAAGCCCCTATCGATCGTGGTGACAGCAGGGCAGCGGGGGGACTCGCCGCAGTTCGAACCGGTGCTTGAGAAGGTGCGCGTGCCCCGCCTCGGGCCGGGACGGCCACGAGTTCGTCCCGATCGGGTGCGGGCGGACAAGGCGTACGCCTCCCGCAGAAACCGCGCCTACCTGCGCCGCCGAGGGATCCGCTGCACGATCCCGGACAAGGCAGACCAGGCGCGCAACCGCCAGAAGCTCGGCTCCCGCGGCGGCAGGCCACCGCGTTTCGACCCGGTCGACTACCGCGAGCGCCACGCTGTCGAGTGCGGCATAAATCGCCTTAAAAGGCACCGTGCCGTGGGTGAGGTCGACTCGGGGCGCCCTGCTGGTGTTTCCAACAGTGGGTTTCCCCGAGCCGCCTCCCGAACCCGGCGTGCCCGTCTCCGGGCACCGGGCTCTCCACAAATCCCGTTCCAGGATGTTCAGTTCTTCATGCCGTAGTGGGCCACGGAGTCGGAATGAGTTTTCCCCGGTATCGGTATCTGGTCGTGCTTACCTTGGCCGGGTTGAACAGTTCCGCTTCCTCTGTGGCGGGCCACCAGCCGCCGCCGTAATAGCGCCGACGGAGCTGTTTCCAAGTGACCCCGGGGTGCTTGCGTCGAATCCATCGTGTCACCCTCATCCACGCGTAGTGGCTGAGGTAACAGAAAGCGACGTTCGAGACTCCGGGACGGAAATACGCGCACCATCCCCGCAACACCGAGTTCAGCCGGTGGAGCAAGGACTCCAGCGACAAGCCGACGTTCTGTCGTCCGGTCAGTTCCTTCACCTTTCCCGTCACGGAGCGCACTGACTTCCGTGCCGGGTAGGTGTAGATGTACTGCCGATCAGTGCCAAGTTTCCGGTGACGCTGGATGCGCCATCCGAGAAAATCAAGGCCCTCGTCAATGTGCGTGATATGTGTCTTCTCCACCGACAGGCGTAGGCCCATCGGCTTTAATGCCTCTGCGACCTCGTCGCGTAGTTCCTCGGCATGGTCCCGGCGCCCGAAGACGAGTACGAGGAAGTCGTCCGCATACCGGACCAGCCGGTAGTTGGGCAATCCCCGGCGCCGTCTCCTGCGCCGATCCTCGGAGGTGCCATCTGGTCCTCCGAGGCCCTGGGCAATGTGCTCGTCCAGGACCGAGAGCGCGATGTTGGCCAGCAGCGGCGACAGAATCCCGCCCTGCGGGGTCCCGGTGCGTGTGTCCGTGAAAGCTCCGTCACGGGACAGGATCCCGGACTTCAAGAACGCCTTCACCAAGGACAACACTCGCTTGTCCCCGATTCGATTACGTACCCGCTCCATGAGGGCCGGGTGCGCGATCTCGTCGAAGCACGCCGTGATGTCGCCCTCCACCACCCACTCATATCCGTGGCTGGCGAGGTAGCGGGTCTCGGCGATCGCGTCGTGAGCACGGCGGTTCGGGCGGAACCCGTAGGAACACGGGAGGAAATCCGCTTCGAACACCGGCTCCAGCACCAGTTTCAAGGACGCCTGGACCACTCGGTCCGCCACGGTCGGAATCCCGAGACGACGAAGCTTGCCGTTCGTCTTGGGAATCATCTGCTCGCGGACGGGAACCGGATGGAAGCTGCGGTCTCTTATCTGGGTCCGCAGCTTGTCGAGAAACGCCTCGACTCCTTGCCCGGCTTCGAT
>NZ_NWVL01000103.1 GCF_002382885.1 Streptomyces sp. WZ.A104 | reverse complement strand
AAGTACGGCTCGAAGATCCACCTGATCACGGAACGATCAGGTCTGCCCATATCCATCGGCATCTCCGGGGCCAACCTGCACGACAGCCAGGCCCTGATCCCGCTCGTGAAGGGCATCCCACCGATCTCTTCGCGCCGCGGCCGGCGACGGCGCAAGCCCGGCAAACTCCACGCCGACAAGGGCTACGACTACGCCCACCTGCGGCGATGGTTACGCGAGCGCGGCATCACCCACCGCATCGCCCGCAAGGGAGTCGAGTCCTCGCAACAGCTGGGCCGCCACCGCTGGACCGTGGAACGCACCATGGCCTGGCTCGCCGGCTGCCGCCGCCTCCACCGCCGCTACGAACGCAAAGCCGACCACTTCCTCGCCTTCACCAGCATCGCCTGCACCCTCATCTGCTACCGCCGACTCGCCAAATGAGATGACTTCTTAGCCTCGATCTCGTCGTCGTCATAGGTCGGGTAGTGGCTCGTGAAGACCGCCCGTGCGTACGACTCCGTCTGGAGCAGGCCGGGCATGACGTGGTTCTCGTACGCGTGCCGGGCCCACGCCTTCTCCTCTTCCTCCGCAAACGGCGTGAACCAGTCCGGCAGCGGACTGCGCTGCTTCGTCTGCTTCGTCTGCTTCGGCGGCTTCGGTGCGGCGACGATCAGTGCACCTTGTGCACCCAGCACCTCGTCCGCCCGCTGCACGAAGACGCCCTTCGGCGGTCGCGCGCCCCGTTCCACCATCGCCACTTGGGACTTGGAGTAGCCGATGCGCTTGCCCAACTGCTCCTGGGACAGCCCGGCCCGCTCGCGGAAGTGTCTGAGCAGCAGGCCGAACATCTCGGCGGCGGTTTCGGCCTGATCACTGGAGTGCACGGGTTCACCTCGGCTGTACACCACTGTTCACAACCTGCTTGTGACCCTGGTCACGGTACGTGTGCGCCGCAACGCTTAGCGCATGGAACTCCGAAATTCACTGGATCCGGTTCCCTCCTGGATTCCCGCCTCCGGCCACGCCCTCCGGCACGTGGGCATCCACTTCGACGCCGTACGGGCCATCGGCATGCTCGGTGAGGAAATCGCTTACGAGGTCATGCAGTTCACCGACTTCCAGGCCGGTCCCATCGTCCGCTCCGGCATTGGCGAGCGCAGCATGTACTTCCTGCTGGCGCCCGGTACCGCCGCCGCGTTCCGGTGGCCTCCCGGGGTGGAGGCGATGAGCAGGAGTGCGCGCGGGGACGCGTTTGTGGGGGTGCCCGCGCTGGACGGGGCCACCTGGCCGCTGGACTGGCGGTCGCGGCCGACGGCCCACGAGCCGTTCGTGCAGGGCGGGTTGCTGCACGAGATGGCGTGGCTGCGGGCGGGGTGTGCCGTGAAGGAGTGACCGGGCGTGGCCTGGCCCCCGGCTGCGGTGCCGTGATCGCGACATCACGCTCTGTGCGCGTATGTACGTGTGCGTGTGTGGGGCGGCCCCCGATGGTGTTAGCGCACCGGTCCGGGGACCTTCACCAATAGTGGAGCAGGAGTCCACCCGCGGTGATTTCGCATGTTGTCCCGCCCGACCGGGGCTATACGAAGGCCCCCAACGACCTCGTCCGCAACCCGCGCATGGGTAGTGACGCGAAGCTCCTGGTCATCTACGTACAAGGGCTGCCCGAGATCGATCGGGACAAGGCTCTGAGCGAGCACGCCCGGGAGCTTCGGTTGACCGGGCGCGCCTACCAGAAGGCGAAGGCCGATCTGGTGACGTACGGGTTGTCCACGAGAAGCGGGAGAGCGTCGCCGGGGGGGGCGATGGCGGACCGTGCAGGTGTTCTCCAACCGCCCGTTGACGGACGATCGGGCGGCACGGCTGCGGGCCGGTGTTCCGGCCGACGGGTACGGGTGCGGGTACGGGGACGAGCTGCTCGACACCGCCCCCACTGCCGCCCCGGCTCTGATCGCCTGCGCGAGGCCCGGCGAGGAGCACATGTTCCGGCCCGCCGTCCCGTGGGCCACCACCTGCGGGCCCTGTCATCGGGCGGAGCGGCGCGCCTACTGGGCCGAGGTGCACGCCCACGCCGAGACCGCACCAGAGCCTCCCTCGTGGCGCGGGCGCTTCGCCGCCGTCGGGGGGAGCGACGACGGGGGCGGGGCGCAGGACTGCGGTGGGCGGGCAGCCGCCAGATAGCGGCATGACTGGGGGGAGGGAACGGCATGGCGGGTTCCCTCCGCTGCACGGTCACGGCCGACTCCTGGCCGCACTGTCGCCGTAGCCGTGAGCTGGTTCACTCTGCCCCGAATCGCTTTGACCCGAGTGCTGGGCGCCCGAAGGATCGGCGATGATCTGTATTGCCTGTTCTTGACCGGAGCAGGCTCGGAATGCATGCAAGGGGGAACACGTGGACGAGCAACACACTGCGGGAGCGGGCGAGCCGACTCGTACGGCCGAGCAGGGCCCTACGGCCTGGGCGGCCCCTGCGACCGGACCAGTCCCTACGGCCTGGGCGGCGCCCGTGAACGAGTCGCCGACGCCCGTCCCCGCCCCCGCCTGGCAGGGATGGGACCGGCCCCCCGAGTGGGCCCGCATCCCGTCCGGGCCTGCCCGGGCGCCCTCCGGGTCCCGCTATGACGAGCAGGGGCGCAATGGGCGGGGCGGCGGCAGGCTCGCGTGGGTGGGGGAGCTGGTCGTTGTCCTGGGGATGCTCATCGGCGGGCTGTTGACCGTTTTCGGTGTCGCTTCCATCGTCGCGGCGGTGTTCGATCTGGCGCCCGCCTCGGCGGACAGTGAAGTGGTCTTCACCGATCCGGTCGCCGAGCTCGCCATGTCGCTCGTCAGCCTGGCGATCGGCATACCCGTGGTCCTGTTCGGCGCTCGCCAGATGGGTAAGCGCCCTGCCGGGACGGTGTCCTCCGTCGTGGGGCGGCTTCGCTGGGGGTGGCTCGGGCGCTGTGCTGTCGTGGGCGTCCCGCTGATGGTCCTGCAGTTGGGGCTGATGATCGCGTGGACCTGGGACGACGAGCCGGTCGGGGATGTGGGCGGGGGCTTCCCGGGCTGGTCCGCCTTCGCCGTGAGCCTTGCCGTCGTGCTGGCGCTCGTCCCGTTCCAGGCCGCCGCCGAGGAGTACGTCTTCCGGGGCTGGCTGGTCCAGGTGATCGGGCGGGCCGTCCGGTCGCCCTGGCCCGCCGTCGTACTCGCGTCGCTCCTGTTCGCTCTGGCTCACGGGTTCGGCGAACTCTCCGGGTTCGTCCTGCTGTTCTACTCGGCGCTGTGGTGGGGATGGCTGGTCATCCGTACCGGCGGCCTCGAAGCGGTGATCGTCATGCACGTCGCCAACAACGTGATCACGTTCGGGCTCGCGGCGGGCTTCGGCGCGCTCGACGACACCAGCACCGCGGCCGACGCCCCTTGGCAGGCCATGGTCGTCGAGCTCGTCTTCGCCCCGCTGTACTGCCTGGTCATCGCGCGGATGGCGGACCGGCGCGGGATCGCGCGGGTGAGTCCCTGAAGTCCTGATCGCCGAGTACGGGAGGCGGTAGCCGTCGTTCTCGCGGGGGAGTTCGCGGTGAAGGCGTGTGCGTGAGCGTGAGCGGGGGGCGTGGTCAGGGGCCGTGGGCGGCCGTGCCGACGATGGGCCCCACCCGCCGCGTAGCTGCTGGGGCCCATCGTCAGACGCTGAGGTGGCTGAAGCCGCAGAGGCCCCTGAGGCCAATGAGGCCGCTGAGGCCAATGAGGCGGCTGAGGAGGCGGCTCAGGAGCCGGTGGCTCAACGGACCTCGAAGAAGTTCACGTTGTGCCGGTTGACCTTGATGCCGAGCTTGACGAAGCCGCCGTCGCGGTCGTCGCCCGCGTACTTGCCCCAGTACTGGCAGTGCAGACCGGTCTCGGTCTCCTCGTCGACGGCCTTGGCCACGGGCAGCTCCTCGCAGGAGAGCTTCTCGGCGTCGGACCGGCCCTTGTAGGACTCCCAGAGCCGGTTGTAGGCGGCCTTGGCGACCAGCAGGCTCTTCTTCGGGGTGCTGTTGTAGAAGGTCATGAAGCTGCCCGGCTTGTACTTGTCGCTGATCTTGACCTCGTACGGGATGACCGCGCCCTCGTAGGTGACGTTGCAGACGCTGACCGCGCCGGCCTCCTGGGTGACGCCGTCGGGGCAGTTCGCGCTCGTCTTGCCGGGGACCTTGACCCGGCTGAGCAGGCTCTCCTGGAGCTTGTGCTCCACCTTCTCGGTGAACGAGGCGCCGTTGTCGGGCTTCGGGAGGACCTTGAGCTTCGGGTCGGAGCTGGAGACGAGGACGTCCGGCTGCGGACCGGTGACGGCGACCGCCAGGTCCGCCCCGGGCTCGGGGGCCTTGTCCTCCTTCTCGGGCGCCCGGTCGGCGGACCCGGCCGAGCCGGCCGAAGCGCGGGACTTGCCGGAGTCGTCGTCCGACGAGGGACCGCACCCGGTGACCAGGATGCCGACGGCGGCGAGTCCGATGAGGTTCTTCCCAATGAGGTTCTTCGAGATACGCATAAGCGGAGCCTAAGTTGCGCCTGTGATGTCCCTGTGTGACGAGTCAGGGCTTCGTGGGCTCTAGGAGGGCCGGGCAAACGGTATGAGAAGCGCAAAGATTGGGGTATTCCGATTTGCGATCTGTACGTTCCGTGACCCTGATGGTGACTCAGCCGAGAAGGACTCGTGGCGCGAATGTGACGGTGGGTTCTGCTCGCGGCGTCATGCGCCGGGGGCTTTCGTCAGCTCGTGCAGGTCGGGGGCGTCCGGGTCGCCGACGTATTGGTAGAGGGTGAGCCGGTCCGCTGTGCCGCCGACGCTCCAGGGGGCGAACCCGCACGTCCCGACCGTGATCTCCACCCTCTGGGCCGTGGTGTCCGGCCCGGGCTCGAAGCTCCAGGTCCCCGGCCCCGTACAGCTGTTGTCGTTGTCGTTGTCGTGGGAGAGGTGATCGCCGCTCGGGGCGCCCTTGGCGAGGCCGGTGGAGCCGTAGCCGAGGTCGGCGTGGAGGCCGGAGCCGGTGGCCCGGCTGTCCGGCGTGAGGGTCAGTGTCCCGCCGTTGCCGTCCGACCAGCTTCCGACGAGGTCCGCCGAGGTGACCGCAGGCGGGCGGTACTCCTTCAGGAGCCCCGTCGACAGGGCGGCTGCGCCGAGCACGGCCGTGACGACCACGGTGAGAACGCCCCACAGCAGGACCGGGCCGAAGATCCGCTTCCGGCGCGACCGGCAGAGCAGGGCCGGAACGGCGATGGTGACCGTGGTCAGCGACCACCCCAGGGCGATGGCGCCGGGCTTCCCGCCGCCGGCCAGGGCGACGGCCGTACCGACGGGCGCGAGGGCGACGGCCCCCGCCACCGGCGGAACGCACCACCACGCCTCACGACCGGCGAACCGGCGCCCCAGCGCGTCGCTCAGCCAGGCCGTGGGGAGGACGAGGGTCAAGGAGACCGCGGCCGTGAAGGTGGCTCCGATCACGGCGAGCACGGGCAGGAACAGGACGAACAGGGGCGAGCCGCCGGTGCCTTCGGGGGTCGGTGCCGCCTGGGTCTCGTCGTACACGATGGACACGACGAGGGCGAGCGCCGCCTCCAGGAACAGGACCATCATCGAGAGCAGCAGGTTCAGTCCGTAGAGCCGCTTCTCGTTCTCCATCGTTCAGGGCCCCCTTGCGCACGGCGGTGGGTGCGGTTCGCCCGGTGCGGCGGCCGCTGTGCTGATCGTGCCAGACCTGTTTGAACGCGTTCAACGCGGGTCCCGCGGTGCGTCGCCGCAGGACCGGGTGGGTGGGGGAAGGTGCTGAAGAAGCGTTTCCGCGTGCGGGTATTCGCCCGTACGGGTGTGGCGCTACGGCCCGTACGGCGGTGGGCGAGCACAATGGGGCGGCGGTTCGTGCAGAGGAGCTGAGGCCCCTCTCCCGCACCTTGCGCTCAAGGAGGACCGGTGGCGGAGAGCTGGACGGTTCAGCGGACCGGGCCCGGGGATGTCGCCCGCATGCAGGCGCGCGAACAACTTCTCGAAGCGGCGAGGGAGTTGTTCGGGATCAACGGCTACCGCGAGACCGCCGAGCGGGAGGTGTGCGAGGCGGCCGGGGTTCCGGTGGAGGTGCTGCGCCAGGAGTACGGCTCCCGGGAGGGCCTGCTCATCGCCCTCCACAACCGGGTCACGACAGCCGGCCTGCGGGCCGCGGAGGCCGCCCTGCTCTCCGAGGGAATCGACGACTGCTCGATCGCGGAGCGGGTCCGCCGGCTCTTCGACGCGTACGTGGAGGCCGTCACCCTGGACCCGCGCGAGGCCCGCGTGACGTTCGTCGAAGTGCTGGGCGTGAGCGCCGTGGTGGACGAGCACTGCAAGCTCTGGCGTGCGCTGTGGACGGAGTTCCTGACCGGTGAGACCGAGCGGGCGGTGGAGCGGGGGGAGGCGGAGAGCCGGGACTACCGGGTCGACGTGATGGTCATGGTCGGCACGGTCCATGAACTGATGGCCCACCACGCCCGCCGCTGCCGCCGGGCCCGCCCCGGGGAGGTCTCGGGGGAACTGGCCCAGCTGGCGCTGTCGATGCTGGGGTCGCGGTCGGTGGGGTGAGGGCGAGCGCGTGAGCCCTGCCGGTCAGGCCGGCAAGGGCTGCTCCAGCGCCTGACGCTCGGCGTACGGGCCGCCCAGCGCCCACGCCTGGTGCATCGCGTCGGCGAAGGCGGCGGCCAGTTTGTGTTCGCCGGTCGGGCCGGGGTGGGTGCCGTCGTAGGTGTCGGTGTGGATGTCGTACGCCGTGGGGCGCGAGGCCAGGAGGAGGGGGGAGGCGGGGTCGTCCAGGTCGGCCACGGCCTTGGCCAGGAGTTCGTTGAAGCGGGCGCAGGAGGCGGCGAAGGGGGCGTCCGTCTCGGCCCGGACGTTCGGTATCACCGGGAGCAGCACCATGCGCATGCGAGGGTTCGCCGTGCGGGCAGCCGTGATGAACGCGCGGGCGTTGGCCGCCGTCTGCTCGGCGTCCGTGTAGAACCCGAGGTCTATCAGCCCCAGGGAGACCAGCAGGACGTCCGCCTCCGCCTCGCGCGCCGCGTCCGCGATCACCGGGGCCATGTGCAGCCAGCCCTCGCCCCAGCCGGACAGATGGCGGCGGGCGAGCGCCGGGAAGGACGGGTCCGCGTACGTCTCGGAGAGCGGGGCGTTCGCCTCGGCGTCGTACAGCGTCGAGCGCGGGCCGACGATCTCGTACGGGAGGGCGGGGAACGACTCCAGGTGCTGCCACATCCGGTAGCGCCAGGTGAAGTCGCCGGCGCGCCCGATGGTCATGGAATCGCCGACGAAGAGGAAACGCATGGCGTCATCATGGCCGATCATGCCTCCGGCCTGCGACGTGACGATGGACACTTGGGCCATGCGTTCGTATCTGACCGGCCCGGCGGGCACCCGTGCTGCCGTCCTCGCCGCTGCTCTTCTGCTGCTCGCGGGGGGCGGCCCGGCCGTGGCCGACGACGGCCGGGCCGATCGTGACTTCACGATCGAGGACCCCCGTATCACCGAGTCCAGCGGCCTCGCCGCCAGCCGCGCGCACCCCGGCGTCTACTGGACGCACAACGACAGCGACGACGGCCCCTACGTCTTCGCCGTCGACTCCCGCACCGGGAGGACGGTCGCGACGATCACCATGCGGGGGGTGGGTGAGCCGCGGGACGTGGAAGGCATCTCGATCGGGCCCGACGGCGACATCTACGTCGGTGACATCGGGGACAACCTGGACGGCTCGTGGAGTCATGTCTGGCTCTACCGTTTTCCCGAGCCGAAGGAGCTGCGCGACGCCACCGTCACCGCCGTCCAGTACGACGTGAAGTACGCCGACGGGCCCCGCGACGCCGAGGCGCTGATGGTCCACCCGAAGACCGGCCGCGTCTACATCGCCTCCAAGAACGGGGACGGCGGCGGCCTCTACGAAGGGCCCGCGAAGCTCACCACCGGGGCCGTGAACACGTTCCGGCGGGTCGACGAAGTGCCGTGGGTGACGGATGGTGCCTTCTCACCCGACGGGGGCTCGCTGGTGCTGCGGTCGTACTTCAGCGCCCGCGTGTACGACTTCGAGGACGGCCGGCTCGGGGAGAGCGAGGCGGTCGCCGCGCCGTTCCAGCGGCAGGCGGAGTCGGTGACGTACACGGCGGACGGGTCGGCCCTGATGTTCGGGTCGGAGGGCCTGCGCAGCGGTGTGGTGCGCGTGGAGGTCGCCGGTCGTGAGGGCGGAAGGGACGGTGCGCCGTCCAAGGGCGGTGACGAGGCCGGTGACCGGGGCGGTGACCGGGAGCGGGGGAGTGGCAGCGGGAGCGCCGCCGCGGATGGCTCCGGGGACGGCAACGTGGCTCTGGGGGCGGCCGTCCTCGTCGGGATCGCGGTCCTGTGGCTCGGGCTGAGGCGGCGGCGGGGGTAGGCGGCGGGCTCAGTCGTCGTCCGTGATCGGCCACACCTCGTAGTGCAGCGTCCGGTCCCTCTTCAGCCGGTGCGCGAGCGGCACCAGCACGCCGTGCACGATCGGGTACTTGCGCGACAGCATCCGCGCCGCGTGCGTGTTCTCCTTCGTGCCCGCCGGCAGCAGCCGGGCGTGGGCCCTGATCTGCGGTCCGGTGGGCCGGCCCCGGAGCGTGCAGGGGGCGATCTCCACCCGCGAGTGGTTGCGCATGCGCTCGACCTTCCAGGCCGAGGAGAACGTCCGGATGAACGCGTGATCGCCCTCGACGGCGATGTTGACCGGTGTGCCGACGGGCGTCCCGTCCTGGCGGTGGGTGCTCAGCAGGACGGCGTACTGCTTGACGAAAGGAGCGAGCTCCCGGCTGGCGTCCATATATCCATTGGGACACGGGCCGGGCCCGCTGTCACTTCTGCGCTGCCCTCCGTTCCCGGACCAGGGCCTCGAAACCGGCGATCAGCCGCTGGAGGCCGAACTCGAAGTGATCGAACTCGGCGCTGAAGGTGTCCTCCGCCATCGCCGCCATCACCGGGTACTCCCCGCTGAGCATGGCCCGCTCCAGGTAGGGGCGCTGGTTGTCCCAGAACTCCTCGTCGCTCAGCCCGGTCTGCGCCACCGCCTCCGCCGCATCGCCCTGGGTCCGGGCGAGGCCCTCCACGAAGCTGTTGACCGTGATGATCACGCCGATCAGCTCGGGGTCCCGCAGGCCCATGCCGCGCAGACCGCTGAGCGCGAGCTCAAGTCCGCGCAGGGCGCTGGGGCCGAGCACCGTACGGGCCTGGTTGATCTTGAGTAGCCAGGGGTGGCGGCGCAGGTTGTCCAGGTGCCCGCGGGCCATCCGGTCGACGGCCGCCCGCCAGTCGTCGGACAGTCCGTCGGAGTCCTGGGACAGCCCGTCGGAGTCCTCGGCCAGGTGGTCGGAGTCCCCGGAGTCCCTGGCCCGGTCGCCGGGATCTTCGGCCGGGTGGTCGGAGTCCCTGGCCCGGTCGCCGGAACCTTCGGCCCGGTCGTAGGCGGGTGCCCCCGCCGACGACCGGGCCGAGGCGGCGGATCGCTCCCCGGCGGGGCCGGTCGGCAGCGGTTCGCCGAGGACGCGGTCGAGCATCAGGTCCAGCAGTTCCGCCTTGCCGGGGACGTACCGGTAGAGAGACATCGTGCCCGTGCCCAGCTCGGTGGAGAGGCGGCGCATGGAGACGGCGGAGAGCCCTTCCGCGTCCGCCACGGCAATGGCGGCCGTGACGATCCGGTCCAGGGTGAGGCCCGGCTTGGGGCCGCGGCTGGGGCGTTCGCCGGTACCCCACAGGAGCTCCAGGCTGCGGGCGATGTCGCCGCTCCCGGTCGCCGAGCCGTCCGTCGTCGCCGCTGTCGATCCGTCTTTCGCCATGGCGTCAGCGTAATGCGCCGGAGAAGATTTGGGTACGCCGTACTCGCATTGGGGTACACCGTACCCAGTATCGGGTACGGTGTACCCCATTCGTTTTCTGGTCGACCGGAGAAGCAGGGGGTAGTGCCATGTCCATGCCTGAAACAGGGGTGAGGCTCACGTCCGGGTACGCGGTCCTCGCCGAGGGGGTCGTCAAGCGGTACCGGGCGCGGGGGAAGGGCGGGGCGGGGCGCGTAGGGTCGGGCCGTGTCCACCGTCGCGCCCCTGTCGTTCACCACACCCCGCCTCGACGCGCTCCCCCTCGATCCGGCGTACGCCGACGAGATGGCCGCCGTCCTCGCCGACCCCGCCCTGTACGTGTTCACCGGGGGCGGCCCGCCGGACCCGGCCGCGCTGCGGGCCCGGTACGAGCGGCAGTGCGCCGGTTCGCCGGACCCCGGGGAGCTGTGGTGGAACTGGGTACTCCGGGTCCGCGCGGAGGGCTGCCTCGCCGGGTACGTCCAGGCGACCGTACGAGGGCCCCGTGTGGAGATCGCCTGGGTGATCGGGACTCCGTGGCAGGGCCGGGGTTACGCGAGCGAGGCGGCGCAGGGCCTCGCGGCGCACCTGGTCGCGGCCGGAGGCGTCCGGGAGCTCGTCGCCCACATCCACCCCGACCACGCCGTGTCGTCGGCGGTGGCTGCGGCGGCGGGTCTCCGGCCGACCGGGGAGTGGGAGGACGGCGAGCAGCGGTGGGCTGCCGACACGTCTGTGCCGGGGGCCCGTGAGGGCCTGCTCCCAGTCGGCCCTTCGCGACGCCACGGGCCGACCCAGGACAGGCCCTGACACGGGTTACGCCCTGGTCGGCCGGATGACCTCGCGCGGGTCCCGCAGCCACACCTGCTGCCCCCGGTCGGTGACGGTCAGCCCGAACTGCTCCGCGCCGGGTCGCCCCGCCGACTCGTACTCCCACCAGACCCGCTCGATCTCCTCCCACAGGAACCCGGGCCCGTACTGCCACACCTCCTGCCCCGTGACGGCCGTCGCTCCGCCTCCGTCCTCCCGGGTCACCCACACCTGAACACCCTCATCGGTGTCCTTGTGGACGAGGCGTACGCCGGGCAGCCGCGCCCCCGCGAACAGCGCGAACCCGAGGTCGAGAAGCCGCGCGGGGTCCAGGCCCGACGCTCGGGCCCGCCCTCTGCCCCGTACCTCGTGGAGATCGGGTACGCGATGGGCTCGCATCGGCATGTACGTGGCCCCGCCGCGGAACGGCCCCACCGCCGTACCGTCATCCTGAACACGGAGCTGCACCAGAGCACCGGACCAGAACTCCCGGGCGAGCGGAGCCACGACGACCCCGCCGGGCCGGACCTGCCGCAGCAGCCCGTAGGGGACGTACCGCAACGCGCACGTGGAGATCAGCCGGTCCACCGGGCCCAGGCCGGGCCAGGGCTGTTCACCGTCCCCGACCCGCAGATGCGGCCGGTACCCGGCCCGCGCGAGGGCGTCGGCCGCCTGCCGGGCCACGACCGGGTCCAGCTCGACGCTGTGGACCAGATCGTCACCGAGCCGCTCGCAGAGCAGCGCGGCGACGTACCCGGTGCCGGTGCCGATCTCCAGCACCCGCATCCCGTCCCCGACATCGAGCAGCCCGAGCATCCGGGCCACCATGGAGGGCATCGAGTTCGACGACGTCGCGATACCGGGCCCGCCCTCGGCCCCGTCGTCGAGCTGCGTGATGACCGGCTCGTCGCTGTTGACCAGCGCCAGCCAGGCCTCCGTCCCCACGACCGGCTCACACCGGTCGGGCAACTGCCGCCAGACGTCCGCCGGAACGAACCGGCTGCGCGGCACGGCCTCGAAGACCTGTCGCCAACGGCCGTTGAGCAACCCGCGATCGACGAGGGCCCGGACCAGATCCGGGTAGGTCGGTACCTGGTGCGGTGTGCTCATGGCTGCGGGACGTACGTGGGGCGGCTGCCGTCCGGAGACGGCTTCGGCTCCGACGGCGGTGTCCACGGCTTGTCCGACGGAGGCCCGCCGTGCTTGCCGCCCTCAGCCCGTACGGGGGTGGTGGTCATCGTCCATCTCCTCTGCTCGGTGGAACGGTTCGATCGGCGGGGCGGCGGTGCAGCCGGTATATCCCGTACGGAGGGAAGAGGCCGACGCGGCACGGACGACCACTCTCGGCACACGCCCGGCAGAGAAGGTCCCGGCCGTCGGTGCTGTGCCGTACGGCGGTGACCGGAGCGCGCCAACACGCCTCACAGGTGCGGACATCCGTCACCGACAGGCTGACGCTCATCCGGCATCCCGGAGAGCAGTGGCCGACGCGTGGCACGGACAGACACAGTCCGGCCGCAGGCACAGGGCATCCACGGCAGGCAGCCCCGACACCGAAGCGCTGCGACAGACGACGCCGCACGGACCGTCCGCCCCGGCCGACAGCCCGCCCAGGCGGGCGCCCGTCCCCTCGGCCACATCGGCGGCGGTGATCGGATCACCACGCCACAACAACGTCACCCCATGCTCCGGACAATAGGCACCCGACCCGTCCTCGATCGGAAACTCGTGCACGCCGCCCTCCGCGTAACACCTCATCCGCGCCGGGCCTCCCGCCACGCCCGGCCAAGACGCACAGCCGTCGAGCAAGGGACTCCGGCACGGCAGGCGGCGCAGGTCGTGGTGTGGTCAAGAAGTACCCGGTATGCAGCTTCGGGCCTCGGTGAGGGAATGGTCAGCGTGCTCATGGCTTTTCCTTAGGGCTGGTGTGGGCTGGAGCCACACGCATCCGCGTGGCCATGAGCAGCACGTTAGAGAGCTGAGTACGAGGTGCGCTGGGCGGTTGCGTCAGGTTGCGAATCCCGCTGTACGCATTGGGCACGGTTGCCTAATCGAGCTCCAACGACGCCCGTGCACGACCGATCAAACGTCGTGCCTGCGGCCCCCGGACCGAGGCTTCGGCCATCAGATCCCACGCCCGCTCATACAGCACGACGTTCTCCTCGTCGTCGAGCCACATCTCGGTGTTGATCGTCTCGACGATCACGCGACGCCGGTCATAGATCCAAAACCCGTGGCCCGGCGCACGCCTCAGCTGCGCACCGAGGGGAAGCACGCAGATCTCGACAGTGTCCAGGCCGATCAGCCCGGCAAGCCGGTCCAGCTGTGCGGCCATCACCTCGCGGGGGCACGTCAGTACGTACAGGGCCGCTTCCCACACTACGAACCGAAAGAGTTTGCCGGCCTCGTACAACACCTCTTGGCGGCGCATGCGCGCCCGGACTGCTGCCTCGACGTCCCTGGGGATTCCGCGGAACTCGGCGTTCGCCTCGAACGTGTGCCGGGCGTAGTCCGCGGTCTGGAACAGTCCCGGAATGCGGGACACCTCCACTCCTCGGATGAGCTGCGTAGCCATCGTCTCGGTGACGGCCAGCTCCTGGCGTGCCCGATGCCCACCCGCGAGTTGCCGTCGCCACGACCGGTACTGCGATTCCAGTCCGACGAGCCGCCCCCGTAACTCGGTCGCAACACCAGGCTGCCCCACGGCCTGGGCCCACTCCATCAGGTCGCTCACGGTGGGGGTCTGCTTTCCTGTTTCCAGGCGGGACACCTTAGAGCGTTGCCAGCCGAGAACTTCGGCCACGCCCTTGCCGTTGAGCCCCGCCTCGCTGCGTAGCTCGCGGAGCCGTGCTCCGAGGGCGACCCGCGCGGTTTGGAAGTCGGTGCTCACCCGGTCGAAGTTGCTTCCTTCGCGAAGTCCGCGGTGCGTGTCGCGTGGTGCCAGGCAGCGTCTCGCGCCTGGCAAGCGAGAGCGACTTCGGCTGGGTCTTCGCTGAGGGCGACGCCGAGGGTCGTGTCGTCCTCAGCGAAGACGAACCTGGCGATCAGCCGGGAGTCGAACAGCCAGAAGTCGTGGCCGGGCAGGCCGAGTCGGACTGCCTGGGAGCGTGGCAGGTTGCGGATGTCCTCACCGGCCGCCACGTTGCCCTGGCCGCTGGCCAGAAGAAAACGTTGCCCCTCGGTCAGAGGCTCGTCGACGAGCCGGACCCGCTCGAACCGCTTTCCCTGAGCCGTCTGCGCCCGGACATTCTCGCGCCACGCGTTGTCCGGCTCGGCCGAGATGTCCGCGCCGCTCTTCCACCGGCCCCATTTCGGACTGTTGCGGTCGGAGGCGTATCCGTGCCGGGTTTCCAGCCGGAACGCGGTGTGCCTGAACTCGCTGAACAGCGGGGCGATCTCGGAGAAAGGCACCATCTCAGGAACGGTAGTGCGTGGTGCGAAGCGGACCAGGAGATCGCGTGGCACCAGTACGAATGTCTCGCTGTCTTTCACATCGCGGAGCTGCGCCAGGTGCTCGGGGTCGGTAACGCGGTCGCCCTGGACAAGGATGTCGGTGGTGCCCTCGACCTCGTAAAGAGTGGGGCAGTCTCCGTCGTCGCTGGTGGTGCCGAGGAACCTGAGGAGCGTCATAGTGCCCTCCGTCTACGCTGAGTGGGAATCCAGGATGCGGCGGATGGCGCGAGACCGAGGGCAGATTGCGCGGAATTGCAGATCCTCATCGAGGCAGAGCAGTTGCGCGCAACTGGCGTTAGGCGAGCACTTGATGAGCGTCTTGGGGGGGCTCACGTACATCGCGGTCCAGATCCGACTCGTCGAAGCGCGGGGGCTGCCTGGCGGTGATCGGGCGAGCGCGCCCCTGGGCCCGGGGCTCGGAACCCGAGTCCCGGGCTTCGGTACGGCCCGGCTCACTCTTCCGGGTGTACGCGGGCAGTGCCCCGGCCCGAAGCTCGGGTCCCGGGATTCGGGCGTCGGGACGCGGGACCCGGGGTTCGAGCGCCTTCTTTAACCGGTAGGTAGATGGAGGGGGTTGGGAAAACCTCCCCACCTTTCCCACCTCGTCACGGCCGAGAAATATGACTAATCGTGACAGCTTGCGGCGCAGAGTCACCACTGCTTACGGTGCGAGAACCAAACGACCCCGACGCGGTGTTGGAAGCACCAGGCCGGGGTCTCACCGCAAGACGACTACCCAAGAAAGTCGATCCCGTGGCTATCAAGCACCCTAGCTCCGCCCTGCACGACCCCGCACACTCTGCCGCGTACCCGATGGCCAAGCCCGGCTACGGCAAACGCGCCGCACCGGACCAACTTCCCCGCACTCCACAAGACTTCGCCTCGCTGCCGACGCGCGAGCGGTACGTGGCCGGGTTCGTCGACCACCTCCCCGAGGGCGCGGCGATGAGCGTGAAGCAGCTCGCCAAGCAGCTCCCGCTCTACGGGCAGCAGGCCATCTCCACCGCCCTGACAGCTCTGTCCGTCGCCGGGCACCTGCGACGCGTACGGTGCTCCGTCGGCGGCGCGGGCGACGAGACCCGCTGGGTCTACCGCACCTTCTGGTCCCGCACCGCCCGCGACAACGAGTGGTGGAGCACCTACCTCGCCACCGAGAAGGCCGCCCTGACCGCAGCCCCCGTACCCGTGGCTTCCGCCTTCGACGCGGCACCGCCGCCACTGTGGGCCCCGGCCGAGGCGCCGCCGTCCGACCCGGAGGGTCCCGACACGGAACAGGCCCCCGAACCCGCCGCCGTGCCGCACCAGCGCACCCCTGTCCAGGCGCCGGACACCGAGCCCCCCGCGACAGCCCAGGCCTCCGAAGCAGGCCGGTCTCCCGCCTACCTCGCCCTGGCCCGCCTCGGCCGTGAAGACCACCGCCTCGCCCTCTCCGCCGACGACTGCGCCGCCCTGGAAGGACTGGCGGCGCAATGGCTCGCCCGGGGCGTCACCATCGACTACCTGACCAGCGCCCTCACCGCAGGGCTGCCAGCCAGGGTCGACAGCCCTCTCGGCTTCGTCCGCCGCCGCCTCACCGACAAGATCCCACCCCGACTTCCCACCGAGAACGCCCGACCCGCCGCCCTCGCCCCGCCTCGCCGCCTCCTCATGGAATGCACCGACTGCGGACGTCCCGGTCGGCCGGAGGTCCTCCCTGACGGTCTCTGCCGCGCCTGCCGCGAAACCCACTCCCGCGGCGAAGGGAACTCGCCCCGCCCCGCCGAGACCGTCGACGTCAAGGCGCACATGAGCAACCTCCGCGACCTGCTCAAGCCCGTCTGACCTCACCTCGACAAGCCGATCGTCGTGCAGGTCCGCGAAGTCGATCGTGCCGGGGCTCGATGCCTGGGCGCAGTACCTCGCGGCGCTGCCCGGAGCCGGTCAGTCGGGCTGCTTCTCCATGTGCGTGAGGACGCGGTTCGCGATGTGGGAGAGAGCGTCCAGCTCCTCCTGGGTGAGGGCGTCGATGAACAGCCGGCGGACATGCTCGACGTGCAGGGGGGCGGCGTCCTCGATCGCCTTCCGGCCGGCCGGGGTGGCGATGATGAACGCTCCGCGTCCGTCGTCGGGGCAGTCCTCCTTGGTCACCAGTCCGCGCTTCGCCATCCGCGCCACCTGGTGGGACATGCGGCTCTTCTCCCACTCCACCAGCTGGGTCAGGTCCATGAAGCGCATCCGTCCGCCGGCCTCGGTGAGTCTGGCCAACACGATGTAGTCGGAGGGGGACATGCGGGAGTCGGCCTGTACCTGGCGTGAGAGCCGTCCGATGAGCTTCTCCTGCATGCGGATGAAGCTGTCCCAGGCGGCCTGCTGCTCCGGGGTCAGCCAGTGTGGCGGTGCGTCCATGCGAGGAGCGTAGCGAGGCGGTCGGCGGCTCGGCCATCGCCTGGGTGGGGCCGGCTCCCGCATCGGGCGATCGGGCCTCCGTATGCCTCGGCAAATCGACTGCCTCAATGGGTAGTTGACGCATCAATCATTGGTCCCTAATGTGGATGACACGTCAACTAAACCGTTGCGGCGGGTACACGTGAAGCTCCAGAAGGGGAATCCCATGAGCACCCAGAACAAGTCCGGACTCGACGCACTGCTGACGCCGGAGGAGAGCGTCCTGGTACTGATCGACCATCAGCCGTTCCAGTTCGCCAATCTGAACAGCCATGAGCCGACGATGATCGTCAACAACGTCGTCGGGCTCGCCAAGGCTGCCAAGGTCTACGACGTGCCGACGATCCTGACGACCGTTCTGGAGGAGCGCGGCGGTCTGATCATCCAGGGCATCCAGGACGTGTTCCCGGAACAGAGGCCGATCGACCGGACGTTCATCAACACCTGGCAGGACGAGCGCGTCGTCGACGCCGTCAAGGCGACCGGGCGGAAGAAGCTGATCCTGGCCGGGCTCTGGACGGAGATCTGCCTGGCGATGCCGGCCATCCAGGCGGCGGGCGAGGGGTTCGAGGTCTACGCCGTCACCGACGCGTCGGGGGGTGTCTCGGCCGAGGCCCACGACATGGCTGTGCGGCGCATGGTCCAGGCGGGCGTCGTGCCGATCACGTGGCTGGCCGTGATGGGCGAGTGGCAGCGCGACTGGGCCCGCGAGGAGACCATCCCGGGGGCCGCCGAGGTCCAGGCCCAGCACGGGGGCGCCACGGGTGTGGCCTTTGCCTGGGAGACGCAGCTCCTCGCCGGGCGTGCCCGGAGCGGTGTCTGACGTCGAGGCGGAACCGAGGACGAGCACCGTCCTGGCCAGGGCCGTGCGGACGGAAGACGGGTCGGAAGGCCCCGGACCGGGTTCGGCCCCGGCCCCGGGCCCGGGTCGGCCCCGGCCCCGGTCCCGGGTCGGCCCCGGGCTCGGCCCCGGCCCCGGTCCCGTCGGGGCGCCGCCTAGGGTGGTGGCCATGACCGCTCCCGACCCCTCGCCCGACTTCCTGCACGCCACCCGGGCCTCGTACGACACCATGGCGCCCGCCTATGTCGATTTCACCCGAGGTGAGTTGGTGGCCAAGCCCCTTGAGCGTGGGCTGCTGACCGCCTTCGCCGAGCTGGTGGCGAGGGACGGCGGCGGGCTCCCGCTGGCCGACGTCGGCTGCGGCACGGGCCGGGTGACCGGGTATCTGCACGGACTCGGGCTGGGGCTCGACGTGTTCGGGATCGACCTCGCCCCACGGATGCTGGCCGAGGCGCGGAAGAACCACCCCGGGCTGCGCTTCGAGGAGGGGTCCATGCTGGGCCTCGCGTTGCCGGACGCGTCATTGGGCGGGCTGCTCGCCTGGTACTCGACGATCCACGTCCCGGACGAGGAACTGCCGCGCGCCTTCGCGGAGTTCCACCGGGTGCTGGCCCCCGGCGCCTACGTACAGCTCGGCTTCCAGGTCGGGGACGAGCCGCTGCGGCTGACGGAGGCGTGGGGCATGGAGATCTCGCTCGTCTTCCACCGGCGGCGGCCGGAGCGGGTGGCCGAACTGCTGCGGGACGCGGGCCTGGAGGTGGTGTCCCGGGTGTGGCGGGAGCGGGAGACGGACGGGCCGTTCCCGGAGCGGGCACCGCAGGGGTTCGTCCTCGCGCGCAGGCCGATTGTCAGTGGCGGCTGTGAGTATGGGAACACCAGCACAGCGGATTGAGGGGGACCCCATGGGCGCTTGGGACATCGGCCACTTCGACAACGACACCGCCGCCGACTTCGGCGGACGGGTCGACGACGCGGAGCCCGGGAGGAAGGCGGACGTGCTCCGGGACGTCCTGACCGCCGTGGCGGACACCGGGCCGGAGGACTATGTGGACGGCGGGGAGGAGGCGGTGGCCGCCGCCGCGCTGATCGCCGCCCAGTGCCCCGGCGGCGAGCCCGTCACCACGCCGTACGGCCCCAAGGCATCCCTGCCCCCGCTCCCCGCCGACCTGCGCCCCCTGGCCGTCCGCGCCCTGGACCGCCTCACCGCGAAGAACGCCGAGCCACTGGACCTGTGGGCGGACGCCGGGGCGGACGAGCAGTGGCTGGCGGGGATAGCCGAGCTGCGGGCGGTGCTGGTGGCGGCGTCGGGGGAGTAGCGCCGCGTCCTCAGCGTTTCGGGCTGCCCGCGCGCACGATCTCGTCGACGTCCAGGGAGACTTCGGCGCCGATCGACGCGGGCAGAGGGGCCTCCTGGCCGGGCGCGTAGACCTCGTGGCGGTCGTAGCCGCCGGGGAGCGGCTCGGTCAGGACGTGCACGCGGCTGTGTTTGCGGTCGACGATGACGTACACCGGGATCTTGGCCTGGGCGTAGGCGACGACCTTGTGGCGGAGATCGTTCTGGTAGTTCCCGGACGTGACCTCCAGGACCAGGCGGAAGCAGGCGGGGTCGTAGCAGTTGTTCTCGATCAGGTGCTCGTCGAGGTCGGCGTCGACGATCGCCAGATCGGGGATCACGTAGTCGTCGGGACCGCTGGGGAGCCAGAGGCCGACCGCCTGAAGGACTTCAGTCTCGCCGTCGTCGAGCTCAGCGGCGATGAAAGGCCGCATGAGCTTGGTGAGCGCGCGGGCGTGCGGGCCGTCCGGGGGTGGTGCCACGGTGACGAGGCCTCCGATGATCTCGACGCGATGCCCCGGAAGCTGTTCGATGAGACGGTTGGCCGTTTCCAACAGCGTTTCCGGCTCACCGTCACAGGGGTGCTCGACTGCTGCTGCAGACATTGCGGGCCTCCTGGAATGGGCTGGTGTCGAGGCCATCATCGTAGGGCGGGGCAGCCCGACACCGCGCTTCTGGCATATGCCACCCGGTCGAGGGAAGCAGAAACGGCCCGGCACACCACGCGGGTGCCGGGCCGTCTCCGTACAGTCTGGAACCGGGAAGCTACAGCTTCTCGATCACGTAGTCGATGCACGCCGTCAGCGCCTGCACGTCCGCCGGGTCGATCGCCGGGAACATCGCCACGCGCAGCTGGTTGCGGCCCAGCTTGCGGTACGGCTCGGTGTCCACGATGCCGTTGGCGCGCAGCACCTTGGCGACGGCCGCCGCGTCGATCTCGTCCGCGAAGTCGATCGTGCCGATGACCTGCGAGCGCTTCGCCGGGTCCGTGACGAACGGGGTGGCGTACTTCGACTCGTCGGCCCAGCCGTAGAGGTGGCCGGAGGACGCGGCCGTGCGGCCCGTCGTGAAGTCCAGGCCGCCCTGGGTGTTCATCCACTTCAGCTGCTCGTTCAGCAGGAAGAGGGTGGACAGCGCCGGGGTGTTGTACGTCTGGTTCTTGAGGGAGTTGTCGATCGCCGTGGGCAGCGAGAAGAACTCCGGGATGTGCCGGCCCGAGGCGTGGACGCGGGCCGCACGCTCCAGGGCGGCCGGGGAGAACACGCCGATCCACAGGCCGCCGTCGGAGGCGAAGGACTTCTGCGGGGCGAAGTAGTAGACGTCGCTCTCGGTGATGTCGACCGGCAGCCCGCCCGCCCCGGAGGTGGCGTCCACCAGGACGAGTGCGCCCTCGTCGGCGCCCGCGACGCGCTTGACCGGGGCCGCGACACCCGTCGACGTCTCGTTGTGCGTGAAGGCGTAGACGTCCACGCCCGCCTCGGCCCGCGGGTCCGGGTGGGTGCCCGGGTCGGAGGCGATGACGGTCGGGTCGGACAGCCAGGGCGCGAGCTTCGCGGCCTTGGCGAACTTGGAGGAGAACTCACCGAAGTTCAGGTGCTGGGACTTCGACTCGATCAGACCGTGCGTCGCGATGTCCCAGAAGGCGGTGGAGCCGCCGTTGCCGAGGATGACCTCGTAACCCTCGGGGAGGGAGAAGAGCGCGCGCACGCCGTCGCGTACCTCGCCGACCAGGTTCTTGACCGGGGCCTGGCGGTGGGACGTGCCGAGGAGCGAGGTGCCGGTGGCGGCCAGCGCGTCGAGCGCCTCCGTCCGCACCTTGGAAGGACCGGCGCCGAAGCGTCCGTCGGCGGGCTTGATGTCAGCGGGAATCTGGATGTCGGCCACGAGTCGGAGCGTAGTCCCTCGACGGCACGGCCCAGCAACCGTGTCCGTCCGATGAGACGTGCGCTCCGGCCCGTGGACGTCACCCGGAGACGTGCGCTCCGGCCCGTGGACGTCAAGGCAGCGCGCGGGACTACGCCTCGTGGCCGAACGGGCAGCCCAACTGCACCGGCAGCTCGTACAGGTCGTTCTGCGTCACGATCGGCTTGTTGCGCAGCTCGGTGGCCGGGACCGCCAGCTCCAGTTCCGGGAACCGCTCGTAGAGGGCGGGGAGCGCGATCCCGGCCTCCAGGCGGGACAGCGCCGCGCCCGGGCAGACGTGCGGGCCGTGGCCGAAGGCGATGTGGCGGTTCGGGGTGCGGGTGGCGTCGAACTCGCCCGCCGTCGGGCCGTACTGCTCCTCGTCGCGGCCCAGCGCGCCGAACGAGATGATCAGGCCCTCGCCCTTCGGGAGGATACGGTCGCCCACCTCGATGTCCTCCGTCGCGAAGCGGATCAGGACGTGCGAGGTCGGGGTGTTCCAGCGCAGCGTCTCCTCGATCACGCCCTCCCACCCGATCTCCCCGTCCAGGACCTTCTTGCGCTGCTCGGGGTGGGTCTGGAGCGCCTCGACCACGTTGACGATCAGACTGATCGTGGTCTCATGTCCGGCGGCGATGATCAGTTGCAGCGTGTTGACGATCTCCTCGTCGGTGAGGTGGTCGCCGTTCTCGGAGGCCGCGATCAGGGCGCTGGTCAGGTCGTCGCCCGGGTTCGCCCGCTTGTCGTCGACGATCTTCGTGAAGAGGGCCCCGAGGTCCGCCATCATCTGCGGGACCTCCTCCGGCGGGGTCTGCGTCGAGAAGAACTTCTCGAACAGCTCCTTGAGGCGCGGGTGGTCCGCCCCGTCCACGCCCATCAGCTCGCTGATCACGTTCATGGGCAGGGGGTAGGCGAACTCGGCCTTCAGGTCCACCGGCTGCCCGGCCGGCAGTGCCGCCAGCTTCTCCAGGCTCGCGTTCGTCAGCGCCTCGATGCCCGCCCGCAGCCGCTCCACCCGCTTCACGGTCAGCGCCTGCGCCACCAGCGTACGGAGCCGGCGGTGGTCCGCCCCGTCGACCGTCAGCATCGAGCGGCCCGGGTTGGCCAGGCCGATCAGCGGCCAGTCCATCGGTATCTCGCCGCGCTGCCAGGCGTTCCAGACGTTGATGTCCTTGACCACCCGGCTGTCGGTGAGCAGCGCGCGGGCCTCCGCGTGGCGGGTGACCGCGTAGACGTGCACCCCGCCCGGCAGCTCCACCTCCGCGAGCGGACCGGCTGCCCGCAGCGCGGCGCTCTCGCCGTCGAGGTCGGTGACGAACGGGTCGAGCGCGATGCGGGTCATGCGGGGCCTCCGAAAGTTCCGGGTCTGCCGAGGGCGGGCGTGGGCGTGAAGGTCACCGGCAGGTCCGTCAGACCGCGCAGCCACGGTGACGGGCGGCGGGTGAGCTGCTCGGCGGGGACGGCGAGGTCCACGTCCGGCAGCCGGTCGAGCAGGACCTCGATGCCGGTACGGGCGATGACCTCGGCGGTCTCCTGGGCCGGGAACGGGCAGCGGTGCTCGCCGTGGCCGAAGGAGAGGAAGGCGTTGTTGCCGCCGGTCAGCGTCGAGCCGTCGGTCCGCACCTGGGGGTCCCCGTTGGCGGCGGCGAGGCCGAGGAGCAGCAGGTCACCGGCGCGGATGTGGCGGCCGCCGAGGTGGGTGTCGCGGGAGGCCCAGCGGCCCGCCACGTTCTGGGTCGGGGTGTCCTCCCAGAGGACTTCGTTCATCGCCTCGGCGACGCTGTGCCGCCCGCCGGAGAGCGAGGCGGCGAACCGGTCGTCGGTGAGCATCAGGCGCAGCGAGTTGCCCATCCAGTCGGCGGTCGGCTGGTGCCCGGCCGCCATCATCACCATGAGGTCCTGGGCGACCTCCTCGTCGGTGAAGCCGCCGCGGTCGGCGATCATCCGGCTCGCCACGTCGTCGCCGGGCTCGGCGTGCTTGTCGGCCAGCAGCCGGAACATCGAGGTGGCCAGGTGTTGCTGCCCGGCGAGCGCCCGCTCGCGGCCGTCGATCATGTCGTTGATCGCGCCGACCAGGGGGTGCGCCTCCGCGTCGGAGAAGCCGTAGATCCTGGCCAGCACGAGGGCGGGGAGCAGCTTGGCGTACTCCGCGATGATGTCCACCGAGCCCTTGGTGCAGAACCGGTCGATCAGCTCGTCCGCGAACTCCTCCGCGTACCGCTTCAGGGAGAACGGGTCGACGCCCTCCAGCGCGTTGCTGATCATCATCGCCCGGACGCTGTGGCGCTCGCCGACCGTGTAGAGGATCGAGGGCTGCTTGCGCCCGATCATCGGCAGCAGCGGCCAGTCGTCGGGGATGCGGTCCCACTGGTTCCACAGGTCGGAGTCCCGGCTGAAGAGGACCGGGTCGCCGGTGACCTGGTGCAGTTCGCGGTAGCCGAGGATCAGCCAGGCGGGCACGTCCCCGTCGAGCACGACCGGGGCGACGGCGCCGTGGTCGCGCCGCATGTCCCGGTAGAGCTGGACGGGGTCGCTCTGGAAGCGGGGCCCGGACAGGGGTACGGACCCGTGGGTGACGGGGCAGCCGGAGGTGGCGGTGCCGGTGGTGCCGGAGGTGCCGGAGGTGGTCGTCACGGGGCGGGCTCCGGGGTCGGTCCGGCAGCCGCCAGGGCCGCGTCGGCCAGGGCCGCGTCGGCCAGGGCCGCGTCGGCCAGGGCCGCGTCGGCCAGGGCCCCTGCGGGGACGGCCGCCTCGGGGGCGCGCAGGCGGG
>NZ_NWVL01000102.1 GCF_002382885.1 Streptomyces sp. WZ.A104 | reverse complement strand
CGCCGCCGTCCTCGGCACGGCGGCCCTGGGGCTGCCCGGCGCGGCCCACGCCGCCGGGCACGGCGGCGGCCACGGGCGCGGCGGCGGCCATGGATCACTGCGCGAGCTGCCCGTCCCGACGGTCATCGGCCACCGCGGGGCCAGCGGCTACCGCCCCGAGCACACCCTCGGCTCCTACCAGCTGGCCCTCGACATGGGCGCGCACATCGTCGAGCAGGACCTCGTCCCCACCAAGGACGGCCACCTCGTCTGCCGGCACGAGAACGACATCACCGCCACCACGGACGTCGCCGACCACCCCGGGTTCGCGGACCGCAGGACCACCAAGACGATCGACGGTGTCTCCTACACCGGCTGGTTCACCGAGGACTTCACCCTCGCCGAGCTCAAGACCCTGCGCGCCAAGGAGCGCATCCCCGGCAACCGCCCGGACAACACCCTCTACGACGGCCGCTGGACGGTTCCCACCTTCGACGAGGTCCTGCGCTGGGCGGACAAGGAGGGGCGCAAGCGCGGCAGGCCCGTCTGGCTGTACGTGGAGACCAAGCACCCCACCTACTTCCGGAAGCTCGGCCTCGGCCTGGAGGAGCCGCTCGCCCGGCTGCTGCGCCGCCACGGCCGCCACCGCAAGAACTCCCCGCTCATCCTCCAGTCCTTCGAGCCCAGCTCGGTCCAGCGCCTCGCCCGTCTGGTCGGCACCCCGCGGATCGTCTTGCTGTCCGGCCCGAAGGCGCGCCCCTGGGACTTCGTCGAGTCCGGCGACCCGCGCACGGTGGCCGACCTGGTGAAGCCCGCCGGGCTGAAGTGGATCGCCTCGTACGCCCAGGGCATCGGCCCCACCCTCGATCTGGTCATCCCCAAGGACGCCTCGGGACGGCTCACCACCCCGACCACGCTGGTACGGGACGCGCACGCCAGGGGACTGCTGCTGCACCCGTACACGCTGCGCAACGAGAACGGCTTCCTGCCCGCCGACTTCCGGCGCGGCACCGACCCCAACGCCTACGGCGACGTCTTCGGGGCCTGCGCCGCGTACTTCGCCACCGGCATCGACGGCATCTTCGCCGACCAACCGGACACCGCACTGCTCGCGGCGGCCGACTTCAAGGGGCGCTGACGGCGTACGGGGGCGATGTGCGGGGGCGACGGGGGCCCGGTCGGGATGACGGGCCACCCGCCGTCAGCGGTCCGCCCCGCCGTGCCCCGGTCGGGTGGTGAGACGCCCGAGGGGCAACCGGTGGCCGTCACCGGTACGTCCGCCGGGGCATGACGCTTCTCGATCATGAACCCGACTCCGCGGCCACCGTCCTCGTCGTCCGCGCCTTGGAGCCCCTGGTGCGCGCGGAGGCGCGGGCCGAGGCTCCCGCCGCAGGGCTCGACCCGGCCGACCTCGAACAGGGCGTCTGGCTGCGGCTGCTGGAGCGCCCCGACGAGGCCGGACCACCCGCCGACCCGGCCCGCTGGGTGCGCGACACGGTACGCGCGGAGGCCCGCCGGGGGCGCCGCACCGCCCGGCGGGAACGTCCCTACGCCGGAACGGAGCCCGCCGCCGGACCGGCCGCCTGCCCGGAACGTGCCGCGCTCGGTGCCGCTGAACGCCGGGCGCTGCGCGCCGCGGTGGCCCGGCTGCCCGGACACTGCCCCCGGCTCTTGGAGGCGTTGCTCGCCCCCAGCGACCCGACCTACCGGGAAATCGCAGGGGAGTTGGGTATGTCACAGGGGAGCTTGGGACCGATCCGTTCCCGTTGCCTTGGATGTCTGCGCAGAATGCTGGCTGCGGAGGTTGTCGCTCCTTCCGTGCGGGGAAAGGAGCGGTAGGCAACCGGCGGACAGGTGAGCGGGAGGCGTGCACACATGGGCATGAGCGTGACCATCTCGGCGGCGACGGCACAGGACGTCGAGCAGATCTTCAGACTTCAGTACCTCTGCTTCCAGCGAGAGGCGGAACTGTACGACAACTACCGGATCGACCCGCTCGTCCAGACCCTCGACGCGCTGCGCGCCGAAGTCGCCGACGACCTGGTGTTCGTGGCCCGGCTCGGCGACGAAGTCGTCGGTTCGGTACGCGGTTTCACCGACGCCGAGGGCACGGGCCTGATCGGCAAGCTCTGTGTGCACCCCCGCCTCCAGGGGCACGGACTCGGCTCCCGGCTGCTGCTCGCCGCCGAATCGGCACTGTCGGCCGAGCGGGCGGCGATCCGCTTCCGGCTGCACAGCGGGCACCGCAGCGAGACCAATCTGCGGCTCTGCCGACGGGCCGGGTACGCCCGGGTGGGAGCCGTCACCGGGGCGGACGGCGTCCAGCTCATCCTGCTGGAGAAGGACGCCGCGGACCGTCAGTACGTGGCCAGCGCCTGACCGGCACTATGTCGCCGGCGCCTGAGGGCGGGTCACACCGTCTTCCGCCGGAGGAGGCGGATCACGCCTTCGAGGCGGGTCCCGCCTTCTTCGCGCGGCGCAGCCAGATCATCCCGGTGACCGGCAGGATCACCGGGATGAACAGGTAGCCCATCCCGAAGTCCGACCACACCGTCGAGTCGGGGAAGGCGGACGGCTCGGCCAGCGTCCACGCGCCGACGACCAGCACGCCGAGGAGCTCGGCCGCGCAGCACACCAGCGCTGCCCGCCGGGCCTTCTCGCCGCCGCGCACCAGGGAGTAGGTGATGAAGCCGTACACCACGGCCGCGACGGCCGACAGCGTGTAGGCGAGCGGAGCGCGGTCGAAGCCCCTGATCATCTCGACGATCGAGCGGGATGCCGCCGCGACCGTGAACACGCCATAGAACCAGACCAGGACCCGGCCCGGACCGGTGCCCAGCTCGAAGGACGGCTTCGTCGCCGGGTCCGCCTCGGGACGGTCGGTGTCGCTCACGTCAGTTTCCCCAGATGTCGTAGAGCCGCACTTCGAGCACCGCGAGCACGAGCGCACCCGCCGCCACCGTCACCGAGCCCCAGCGGGTCCGCTCCGACAACGACAGGAATCCGGCCGCCGGCACGGCCGCGAAGGAACCGATCAGATAGGCGATGAACACCGTCGTCCCCTGCTCCGGCCGCTCCCCGCGCGCCAGCTGCACGACGCCCACCACCAACTGGGCCAGCGCCAGGACGGAGACGATCGCCATCCCGATGAAATGCCAGTCCTTCGTCGGCTGGTCCCGGTAGGCGGCATGTCCGCACCAGGCGGCGAGGGCGAGCGCGGTCACGGCGACCGCGACCGTCAGGGCGTCAAGCATGCAGTGAGGGTATTACGGACGGAATGCCCGCCCGCGTTCGGCCCCGGGCCTGAGGCGTACGGGCGGTTCGGGGGCTCCGGCGGCGGAGATCGTGGCCTTGGCCACAACCGGTGGCAGGAGTTCCGTATCCCGGGCACCCGCACCGCGCCGGACGAACCCTTGGACGCCTCGTATCGTCGCAGGTCACAGCCTTGTTCCGAGGAGCGGGCGGCAGGACCGGAACCGGAACCTCCGGCAGTCCACCGCTGTCCGCTATCCGGACAACGTGGTTCACGGGGACCGCACGTCTGTTTTACTTGGCCCATGACCACGACGAGCAGCCGCACCCTTGCGACCGAGGCGATCAGCACGCCCGGTGCTCGTTGTATGTGTCGAATGCGCGCCTTCTGAGGGCCCCCGCCTGAGCCTCGCGCCCCGAAGCGAGACCGAGCCTGCGCCGTTTGCCCCCTGTGGAACGAGCCTGCCCGCGCATGTGCTGCCTCCCGGCCGACCGCCGTCTTCAGCCGTGCCGAGACGTAACCGGCCGACCAGCCAGAACAGTCTCTTCAGACGATTGCCCCGTGCCCGGCGGACACCGCGCCGCGCACTCGACAGTGACGGAAACCCCTGTGATCACCACTACGGGCCTCACGAAGGTCTACCAGTCGCGCGACCGCGAGGTCACCGCACTCGACGGCGTCGACCTGCACGTCCGCGAAGGCGAGGTGTACGGCGTCATCGGACAGAGCGGCGCCGGAAAGTCCTCCCTGATCCGCTGCGTCAACCTCCTGGAACGCCCCACCTCCGGCACCGTGACGGTGGCGGGCCAGGACCTCACCGCCCTGGCCGGCCGCGGCCGACGTGCCGGCGCCGAGCTGCGCCGGGCCCGCACCCGTATCGGCATGGTCTTCCAGCACTTCAACCTGCTGGACTCCCGCACGGTGCTGGACAACGTGGAACTGCCGCTGGAGATCCTCGGGGTCTCCGGCCAGGAGCGCACCCGCAAGGCCAAGGACCTCCTCGACCTGGTCGGCCTCGCCGACAAGGCCAAGGCCTACCCCGGCCAGCTCTCCGGCGGCCAGAAGCAGCGCGTGGGCATAGCCCGCGCCCTGGCGGGCGACCCCAAGGTGCTGCTCTCGGACGAGGCGACCTCCGCGCTCGACCCCGAGACCACCCGCTCCATCCTCCAGCTGCTGCGCGACCTCAACCGGCAGCTCGGCCTGACGGTCCTGCTCATCACCCATGAGATGGACGTCGTCAAGACCATCTGCGACTCCGCGGCGCTCATGCGACGCGGCCGGATCGTCGAGTCCGGGACCGTCGGCGAACTCCTCGCCACCCCCGGCTCCGAACTGGCCCACGAGCTGTTCCCGGTCGGCGGCACCGCCTCCGGCCCCGACCGTACGGTCGTCGACGTCACCTTCCACGGGGACTCGGCCTCGCAGCCGGTCATCTCCCAGCTCTCCCGTACGTACAACATCGACATCTCGATCCTCGGTGCGGCGATGGACACCGTGGGCGGCAAGCAGATCGGGCGGATGCGGATCGAGCTGCCCGGCCGCTTCGAGGAGAACGTCGTGCCGATCGGCTTCCTGCGCGAGCAGGGCCTCCAGGCCGAGGTCGTCGAGACCGGGACCGAACCGAAGAACCCCGCCGCCACCGCCGGCGTCGTGCCGGAACAGCCGACCGCCCCGCTCACCAAGGAGGTCGTCAAGTGACCTGGTCCGAAATGCAGCCGCTGCTCACCCAGGGCACCGTCGACACCCTCTACATGGTGCTGTGGTCGGCGCTGGTCACCGTCGTCGGCGGACTGCCGCTCGGCGTCCTGCTGGTCCTCACCGACAAGGGCGGACTGCTGCAGAACACCGTGGTGAACAAGGTCATCGGTGTGATCGTGAACATCGGCCGCTCACTGCCGTTCATCATCCTGCTGATCGCCCTGATCCCCTTCACCACCTGGGTCGTCGGCACCTTCATCGGCCCCACCGCGATGATCGTCCCGCTGGCCGTCGGCGCCATCCCGTTCTTCGCCCGTCTCGTGGAGACGGCGATCCGGGAGGTCGACCACGGGCTCGTGGAAGCGGTCCAGTCGATGGGCGGCTCGGTCCCCACGATCGTCCGCAAGGTGCTCCTGCCGCAGGCCCTGCCCTCGCTCGTCTCGGGCGTCACCACCACCCTCATCGTGCTCATCGGCTACTCCGCGATGGCTGGTGCGGTCGGCGGCGAAGGGCTCGGTTCCAAGGCCGTCACCTACGGATTCCAGCGCTTCGACAACCAGTTCATGCTGATCACCGTCGCGCTGCTGATCGTCATCGTCACCGTGATCCAGCTGATCGGCGACCTCACCGTCCGGCTGCTGGCCCGCCGCGGCCGCACCGCCTCCTGAGGGCCGCCGGGCAACCCTGAACTTTCCTTCCCCATCAAGTCCGAACTCCTTGTCCGGACGCACCACCACCAGTAAGAAAGAGGCACTTTTCGTGCGCAAGAACATCAAGATCACCGCAGCCGCCGCTTCCGCCGCCGCCCTCGCCCTCGGTCTGAGCGCCTGCGGTACGGACTCCGACCCGGCCTCCTCCAAGAGCGGGACCGGCGCCGGCGCCGACACCTCCAAGGCCCTCGTGGTCGCCGCGTCCCCGACGCCGCACGCCGACATCCTGAACTTCGTCAAGAAGAACCTGGCGGAGAAGGAGGGCCTCAAGCTGGAGGTCAAGGAGTTCACGGACTACGTCCTGCCGAACACCGCCACCCAGAACGGCCAGGTCGACGCCAACTTCTTCCAGCACAAGCCCTACCTGGACGACTTCAACAAGAAGAACGGCACCACCATCGTCCCGGTCGTCGACGTCCACCTGGAGCCGCTGGGGCTCTACTCCAAGACGGTCAAGGACCTCAAGGACATCAAGTCCGGCCAGACCATCGCCGTCCCCAACGACACCACCAACGGCGGCCGCGCCCTCCAGCTGCTCGCCGAGAACGGCCTGATCACCCTCAAGGACGGTGTCGGCACCAGCGCCAAGCTGAGCGACATCACCGACAAGAAGGGCCTGGAGTTCAAGGAGCTGGAGGCCGCCACCGTGCCCCGCGCCCTGAACGACGTGGACGCCGCCGTCATCAACGGCAACTACGCCATCGAGGCCAAGCTCTCCCCGGCCGAGGACTCCCTCGCCCTGGAGAAGGCCGAGGGCAACCCGTACGCCAACTTCCTCGCGGTGAAGGCAGGCAACGAGAAGGACCCGCGCGTCGAGAAGCTCGCCAGGCTCCTCAACTCCGACGAGGTCAGGAAGTTCATCGAGGACACCTACCAGGGCTCGATCGTCCCGGCCTCCGGCGCCCCCGCCAAGTCCTGACGCCAGCCCCGGACTTGCCGACGGAGCCCCGCCCCTCCCGCCCGGGAGGGGCGGGGCTCCGTCGTGCGGACCCGCCCATGCACAACGCCGCCCCGATGCTGCATGCTGTGCTTTTACCCGGTCTTCGGCATGGAGCTGCGCATGACTACCACCTTTCCGTCCATCTCCATCAGCACGGACAGGTTGGTGATGCGTCCCTTCGAGATGGCCGACATCCCCGCGTACATCGAGATGATGAACGACGAGATGGTCACCGCGTGGACCGACGGGCCGTACCCGTACACCCAGGTCGACGCCGAACGCTGGGTCCGCAGGATCGCTCCTGCGGAACGCACCACCGGCCACGGCATCGTCTTCGCGGTCACCGAGTTCCTCACCCAGCGACTCGTCGGCAGCGTCCGCCTCCTCAGCACCGACTGGCGCACCCTGTCCACCGAGGTCCGCTACATCACCGCCCCCTGGGCCCGGGGCGAGGGTTACGCCACCGAATCCGTGCTCGCCATAGCTGAATGGCTCTTCCGCGACCAGGGCTTCGAACGCATCGAGCTGCGCACCCCCGCCGACAACACCGCCGCCCAGCAGGTCGCCCAGAAGCTCGGCTGCATCAGCGAGGGCGTCCTGCGCAACGCCCGCATCGCCCGCACCCGGACCGAGAACGGCACCGACGGCGGCTGGACCGACATCCGCACCGACCTGATCGTCTGGGGACTCCTGCCCGAGGACCTCGAAGGGGTCGCCGAGCAGCTCGCCGACGCCGGCGGCTACGGCACGTACGACGACTGGAAGTAGCGCCCCGGGCTCCGAGGCCCCCGAGAGGCCAAGCTCCGGACCAAGTACTCTCACCCCTGCCCAGCTCGAACGGGTCACCGCGCCCACCACTCCAGGGCGCACCCCCGCTCCCTCCGACACCCCAGGAGACAGACGACGATGGCCGACCGGGTCACGGTGATCGGCTGGGACGGCTCGCCACTGACCAGAGCGGCCACGGCCGCGCTCTCGGCCGCCACGCTGGTCGCGGGCGCCGCCCACCACCTCGCCCTGCCCGAAGTGCCCCCGAACGCCGAACGCATCCGCCTCGGCAGCGTCGACCTGGCCGCCCGCCGCATCGCCGGACACCGCGGCAGCGCGGTGGTCCTCGCCGACGGCGACCCCGGCTTCTTCGGCGTCGTCCGCACCCTGCGCGCCCGCGAACACGGCCTCGAAGTCGAGGTCGTCCCCGCCGTCTCGTCCGTGGCCACCGCGTTCGCCCGGGCCGGCATGCCCTGGGACGACGCCCAGATCGTCGTCGCCCACCCGCGCACCCTGCGCCGCGCCGTCAACGTCTGCCGGGCCCACCACAAGGTCGCCGTCCTCACCTCACCGGGCGCGGGCCCCGCCGAACTGGCCCTCCTCCTCGACGGTGTCCACCGCACCTTCGTGATCTGCGAGGAGCTCGGCACCGACCGCGAACGCGTCACCGTCCTCACCTCCGACAAGGCCGCCGACCACGCCTGGCGCGACCCCAACGTCGTCATCGTCATCGGCAGCGGCCCCGACACCACCGCCGCGGGCGCCTGGATCGCGGGCCGTCGGCCCGCCTACCCCCAGGGCATACGGGGCTGGGCCCTGCCCGCGGCCGCCTACCGGGAGGCAGGGGCGGAGCGGATGCAGGAGTCCGGCGAGGGCGAGTTCCCGGGCCTGCGCGCCGCGCAGCTCGCCCGCCTCGGTCCCCGCACCGGCGACCTGGTCTGGGACATCGGCTCCGGCAGCGGCGCCCTGGCCGTCGAGGCCGCCCGCTTCGGTGCGGCGGTCCTGGCCGTGGACGCCGACCCGGCAGCCTGCGCCCGTACCGAAGCCGCCGCCCGCGCCTTCGGCGTCCCCGTCCAGGTGGTCCGCGGCCGTGCCCCGCACGTCCTGGAGCGGCTGCCCGAACCGGACGTCGTACGGATCGGCGGCGGGGGAGTGCCGGTGGCCACCGCCGTCGCGGACCGCCGCCCGGAACGCATCGTGACCCACGCCTCCACCCGGGACGAGGCCGAAGCCCTCGGCGGAGCCCTCACCGGCAACGGCTACGCCGTCGAATGCTCACTGCTCCAGTCCGTCGACCTGGACACCGCCGCCTGGACCGAACGCGAACGGTCTGTCGTGTTCCTGCTGTCCGGCCGCCGTTCGGACCTCGCCCCCTGACCCGTTCCGCCTGGTACGGAAGGTAGGCTGGCCGATTGTTGTACCGCGCCCGGCCGTTCGACGCTTCGTTCGTCAATGTCCGGAAAAGTGGACTGTTTTGGTCCGCACTGTGGTACGGCACTACCCGGGGGACGCGCAACGTGGCGTAGTCCACAGTGAGCCGTGGCGGAACTGCCCGCCGCGGCGGCGAACGGCCGCGAGAATAGGAAGCTCCGCGGGCGTTTCGTGCCGCGCGGCGAGCCCGCTCGTTCTTGATGACGAGCACCGGCGTGCCGTGGTTCGGCGTCCCGGGCGAAGGGCCGAAGGAGCACTGACGATGGGCGAGGGGTACGCATGACTGACACCGGCCAGATCCCGGGCGAGGGACTGCCGGAGAACGCAGGCATGGTGGAGCAGCCGGGCATCCCCGCCCCGGACGCGTACACCTTCCTCGACCCCTCCGAGCACACCCCCGAGGACGACGACCTCCTGCTGATGCCGACCTCCCAGGGCGCCTGGAGCGACCCGCCGGCCGCCCCGGCACCGGCGCCGGAGCAGACGACGCCCGCCCCTGCTCCCGCGGTGGCCCAGCAGCCTCCGGCCCAGGCCCCCGCGCCCGAACAGCCCGCGCAGCAGATCCAGCCCCAGCCCCAGCAGTACGCCGCACAGCCCCAGCCCCAGGCGCCCGTGCAAGGCCAGACGGCACCGGCGCCCGCCGAGCCGCACGGCACGCATGAGTCCGGCGGCCGGGACTCCGGCTCCGTCGACGTGAGCGCGGTACGCATCCCGGCCCCCGCGCCCGCACCGGCACCGGTCGGCGCGCACGCGGCAGCCACGGCCTCCGCTCCCGTCGGCCCCGCTCCTGCCCGTCGTCCGCTGCACCGCGGCCCCGCCTCGGCCGAGGCCCCGTCGTACGCCGGCGGTACGCAGGGCGGTGGCGTGGTCCGCTCGCTGGCCGACCGGGGCCCCGCCGGAGCGGTGCGCACCGCATCCCCCGCCCGCCACGCGGGCCCGCCGACCACCGGACCGGAGTACTTCGACGTCCCGGTCGAGGACTCCTCGGCACTGCCGGGCCCCCAGCTGGGCGAGATCCCGCCGCAGGGCGGGGCGCCGTGGGGAGCCCCGCAGCCGTCGGAGCCCGCGGGGCCCGCTGCGGTCGCCGCCGGGGCGACCGAGCCCGCCGAGCCGACCGCGTCGGCCCGGACCGCTGGGCCGGTTGCCGCCGAGCCCGTGGTCGAGCAGCCGGTTCAGCGGGAACAGCCTGCGCAAGTGGAGCAGCCGGAGCAGCTTCAGCAGCCGGAGCGGGCTGCCCAGCCCGGACAGATCGAGCGGGCCGAACAGATGGAGCAGGCCGAGCCGGTCGCACCGATGGAGTCGGCTGAGCCCGCTGAGCCCGCTGAGCCCGCTGAGCCGGTCGAGCCGCCTCAGCAGGCGATCCCGGAAGAAACGGTCGTCCCCGAGGCGGCACAGCCGGAAGCACCGGTGGAGGCCGTGATCCAGCCCCCGGCCGAGCAGCCGTCCGAGGCCCCGGCCCCCGTGGCGCAGACGCCGGAGGTTCCGGATGCCGGGGCCGAGGCCCCGGTCGAGCCGTTGGCACCCGAGCCCCTGGCAGTGGCAGCGGAGGCAGCCCCGACGCACGCGACCGCCCCCGAGCCGCAGGCAGAGGCCCCGGCCTCAGCCCCGGACGCGGCGCCCGCCGAGCCGATCGCCCCAGCCCCGGCCTCAGCCCCGGACGCGGCGCCCGCCGAGCCGATCGCCGAGCCGATCGCCGTGGCCGAACCGGTGACGCCTGCCGAGCCGGTTGCCGTGGCCGACCAGGCACCCCCCGTCGCGCCCGAGCCTGCGACCGCGCCCGAACCGGCCCCGGTCGTGGTGGTGGCAGAGACCCCGGAGGCGGCGGCACCCGCCGCCGAGCCGGGGACCCAGCCGGAGGCCCGGCCCGAACCGTCGGCGACCGACATCCCCGCGCCCACCCCCGTACAGGCCACCCAGGCCGCTGAGCCCGACGCGGAGGACGGGACCGGCCCCGAGATCATCGAGACCCCGGAGCTGACGGAGCCGGACCAGCCTGCGCAGGCCGACGAGCAGACCGACCAGCCGGCGGCACCGGAACAGGCCGAGGCACCGCAGCAGGCGGAGGCGCCGCAGCAGTCCGAGGCATCGCAGCAGGGCGAGGCATCGCGGTCGGCCGAGGAAGTCACCGAGCTTTCCACCTCGCCCGCCCCCGCCCCCGCTCCCGACCCTGCCCCCGTCACCGCCCCCGCTCCCGGCTACGACGACGCCGAGCGTGAAGCGGTGCTCCGGGTCATGCGCGAGCGCCGGGACATCCGCAACGGCTTCCGCAGCGACCCGATTCCGCACGAGGTCCTCCTCCGGGTGCTGGAGGCCGCGCACACCGCGCCGAGCGTCGGTCACTCGCAGCCGTGGGACTTCGTCGTCATCCGCTCGGCGGAGACCCGTCGCTCCATGCACGAACTGGCCCAGAGCCAGCGCGACGCCTATGCCAAGTCGCTGCCCAAGGGCCGGGCGAAGCAGTTCAAGGAACTGAAGATCGAGGCGATCCTCGACACCCCGGTCAACATCGTCGTCACCGCCGACCCGACCCGGGGCGGCCGCCACACCCTCGGCCGGCACACTCAGCCGCAGATGGCGCCGTACTCCTCGGCCCTCGCCGTCGAGAACCTCTGGCTCGCCGCCCGTGCCGAGGGCCTCGGCGTGGGCTGGGTCAGCTTCTTCGACGAGCGGGAGATGGTCCGCGCGCTCGGCCTGCCCGAGCACCTCGAAGTGGTGGCGTATCTGTGCGTGGGTTACGTCGACGAGTTCCCCGAGGAGCCGGAGCTGATGCAGGCGGGCTGGTCCAAGCGCCGCCCGTTGTCCTGGGTCGTCCACGAGGAGACGTACGGCCGCCGCGCCCTGCCCGGCGAGGAGCCGCACGACCTGCTCCAGGAGACGATCTCCGCGATCCGCCCGCTGGACGCGAAGGCGCTGGGCGAGGCGTGGGAACGCCAGAAGCGGATGACCAAGCCCGCCGGTGCGCTGGGCATGCTGGAGATCATCTCCGCGCAGCTGTCCGGGCTCTCCCGGATGTGCCCGCCGCCGATCCCGGAGCCCGCGGCCGTCGCGATCTTCGCCGGTGACCACGGGGTGCACGCCCAGGGCGTCACCGCCTGGCCGCAGGAGGTCACCGCCCAGATGGTGGCGAACTTCCTCGGCGGCGGAGCCGTCTGCAACGCGTTCGCCGCCCAGGTCGGCGCGGAGGTGTGCGTGGTGGACGTGGGCGTCGCCACGGACCTGCCCGCGACCCCCGGCCTGCTGCCCCGCAAGGTACGCCCGGGTACGGCGGACTTCACCACGGGTCCCGCCCTCACCCGGGAAGAGGTCCTGGCCGCGATCGAGGTCGGCATCGAGACCGCCCGCGACCTGGTGGCCGCGGGCAACAAGGCCCTGCTCACCGGTGAGATGGGCATCGCCAACACCACCGCGTCCGCCGCGCTGATCTGCGTGTACACCGGGATCGACGCCGCCGAGGTGACCGGCCGGGGGACCGGCATCAACGACGAGATGCACGCCCGCAAGGTCGACGTCGTACGCCGCGCCCTCGACCTCCACCAGCCCGACCCCGCCGACCCGATCGGCGTCCTCGCGGCGGTCGGGGGCCTGGAGCACGCGGCGATGGCCGGTTTCCTCCTCGGCGGAGCGTCCCTGCGTACGCCGGTGATCCTGGACGGCGTCAGCGCGGGCGCGGCGGCCCTCGTCGCACGGGCGATCGCCCCCGAGGCGCTCGCCGCCTGCATCGCGGGCCACCGCAGCGCCGAACCCGGCCATGTGGCGGCCCTGAACAAGCTGGGCCTGCGCCCCCTGGTCGACCTGGACCTGCGCCTGGGTGAGGGCACGGGCGCGCTGCTGGCGCTGCCGATCGTGCAGAGCGCGGCACGGGCGATGCACGAGGTGGCGACGTTCGACTCGGCGGGGGTAACGGAGAAGTAGCCGGGGCCGCCCCCTCCAGCCCCTCCGACCCCCCCCAGCTCCTCCGGCCCTTCCAGTCTCTCCGGCGCTTGAGGAGCGGGGTCCGGGGCGGAGCCCCCGGTTCCTGGAAGGGGGGGGCGGGTAGGGGACAGGGCCCGCCGGGCACCCCACCCGCCCACCGGCCCCAGGCCCCACCCCCGCCCACCCCGTATCGTGTTCCCCACCCAGGAACCCCCACTTCCGCACGTCACAGCCGCTCCACCGCCGCAGCGGCGCCTACGCAGCACCCCGCACGAGGAGCCCGCACCGCCATGGCCGAGCACGCAGACCACGCAGGTCACGCCGAGGACGCAGTCCACGCCGCGCACGCGGATCACGCCGATCACCCCGCGTACCCCGTAGGACTGCGCCTGCACGGCCGCCGCGTCGTCGTCATCGGCGGCGGCCAGGTCGCCCAGCGCCGCCTGCCGCAGCTCATCGCCACCGGCGCGGCCATCACGCTGGTCTCCCCGTCCGCGACGCCATCCGTCGAGGCGATGGCCGACGCGGGGGAGATCCGCTGGGAGCGCCGCCGCTACCAGGACGGCGACCTCGCCGACACCTGGTACGCCCTGGTCGCCTCCTCCGACACCGCCGCCAACGACGCCGCCTCCGCCGAGGCCGAGCGCACCCGCACCTGGTGCGTACGGGCCGACGACGCCGAGGCCGCGACCGCCTGGACCCCGGCCACCGGCCGCAGCGAGAACGTCACGGTCGCCGTCCTCACCACCACGTCCCAGGGCCGTGACCCCCGGCACTCCGCCGCCATCCGCGACGCCATCGTCGAGGGCCTGCGCGACGGCACCCTCGCCGCCCCGCACCACCGCACCCGCGCCCCCGGCGTCGCCCTGGTCGGCGGCGGCCCCGGCGACCCGGACCTGATCACGGTCCGAGGCCGCCGCCTCCTCGCCGAGGCGGACGTGGTCATCGCCGACCGCCTCGGCCCCCGCGACCTGCTCGACGAACTGCCGCCGCACGTCGAGGTGATCGACGCGGCGAAGATCCCGTACGGGCGGTTCATGGCCCAGGAGGCGATCAACCAGGCGCTGATCGAGCACGCCAAGGCGGGCAAGGCCGTGGTCCGGCTCAAGGGCGGAGACCCGTTCGTCTTCGGCCGGGGCATGGAGGAGGCCCAGGCGCTGGCCGCCGAGGGCATCCCCTGCACGGTCGTCCCCGGCATCTCCAGCACCATCTCCGTCCCCGGTGCGGCCGGTATCCCGGTCACCCACCGAGGAGTGGCCCACGAGTTCACCGTGGTCAGCGGCCATGTCGCCCCCGAGGACCCGCGCTCGCTGGTCGACTGGGAGGCGATCGCCCGGCTGCGCGGCACCCTCGTCCTGCTGATGGCCGTCGACAAGATCGGTGCCATCGCCGCCGCCCTGATCGCCCACGGCAAGGACCCGGCCACCCCGGTAGCCCTCGTCCAGGAGGGCACCACCGCCGCCCAGCGCCGCGTCGACGCCACGCTCGCGGACGTCGGCGAGCGCGCGGTCGCCGAGGACGTGCGCCCGCCCGCGGTGATCGTGATCGGCGAGGTCGTCGCGGTGGGACCGGACTCCGCGCCGAGGCCCGCCCCGGCCGCGGCCGACTGACCGCGGGCACACCCGGGCATCTTCATCCCAGGCGTTGGCACCTCACACCGGACAAGGCAGTATCACCCTGTGGCAGACATCATCACCGTCGACGATCCCGACGACCCGCGCCTGAGCGACTACATCGGACTGACCGACGTCGAGCTGCGGCGACGGCGCGAGCCCGCCGAGGGCCTCTTCATCGCCGAGGGCGAGAAGGTGATCCGGCGCGCCCGGCTCGCGGGGTACGAGATGCGGTCCATGCTGCTCTCCGCCAAGTGGGTCGACGTCATGCGGGACGTCATCGACGAGGTCCCGGCCCCCGTGTACGCCGTCGCCCCGGATCTCGCCGAACGCGTCACCGGCTACCACGTCCACCGGGGTGCGCTGGCCTCCATGCAGCGCAAGCCGCTCCCCACCTCCGACGAACTGCTCACCACCGCACGCCGGGTGGTCGTCATGGAGTCGGTCAACGACCACACCAACATCGGCGCGATCTTCCGCAGCGCCGCCGCCCTCGGCATGGACGCCGTCCTGCTCTCCCCGGACTGCGCCGACCCGCTCTACCGGCGCTCCGTCAAGGTCTCCATGGGCGCGGTGTTCTCCGTTCCCTACGCCCGTCTCGAAGCCTGGCCCAAGTCGCTGGAGACGGTACGGGAGGCCGGCTTCCGGCTCCTCGCGCTGACCCCCGACGCCAAGGCCACCAGCATCGACGAGGCGGCCCCGCACCGACTGGAGCGGGTGGCGCTGATGCTCGGGGCCGAGGGCGAAGGGCTGACCACGAAGGCGCTGATGGCGGCCGACGAGTGGGTCCGTATCCCGATGGCGCACGGTGTGGACTCGCTGAACGTGGGCGCGGCGGCCGCCGTCGCCTTCTACGCGGTGGCGACGGGCCGCCCGGAGAACTGAGCGCGGACGGCAGGGACCGGCAGCAGCACGACTGCGCCGCGCCCTGCCCGTAGGTCCCGCTTACGCGTCCCGGTCCTGACGCCCCACGCCGAAGCTGCCGTCGACAGCGTCATTCCGCACGTCCACCGATGACCCAGGCCGCGCCTGCGATGCCCCGCCCGCAGGCCGCTCGGTCCCGCCGAGGCCACGGGCCGGTCCCTGGCAGCCCTGCGCCGCCGCGATGCCCAGTGCCACCAGCAGCGTCACCACCACGAACACCACCAGCCGCTGACGCAGCAGCCGTGGGTTGGCCGGCCGCCGCCCCGCCGACGTCGTCCGTGCCCCGGAACGGGTGCCCGGCCTGCCGTTCGTCCCGGCCGCCGGTCCCGGCCGCTTCCCGGAGCCGGAGCGCGTCGTACTGCGCGGTGCCTGCGGACGCGACCCACCCGTGCGCGGGGCCCCCGAACGGGCGGGCGCGGGACGCCTGCCCTGCGGGCGGGAGGCCGATGGCCCTTCCGCCCGGCGGGTGTGCTGCTCGGCGTACGGATCGGCCATCCGGCCGGTCGCCCGGTCCACGTCCTGGGCGGAGCGCTGGACGGGCGGCCTGCTCTCGTGCAGCCCCTGTGCCTCGCGCGCCGCGATCTCCTTGAGCCGCATGGACAGTTGCAGCGTGCTGGGCCGCTCCTCCGGGTCCTTCGCCAGACAGGCGCGCACCAGGGGGGCCAGGGCGTCGTGCACTCCGTGGAGCTGGGGTTCCTCGTGCACCACGCGGTACAGCATCACCTCGGAACTGCCGTGCCCGAAGGGGGAGTCGGCCATCGCCGCGTACGCCAGCGTCGCGCCGAGCGAGAAGACGTCCGTCGCGGGCGTCACCGCCGCGCCCCGGACCTGCTCGGGCGCGAGGAACCCGGGCGAACCCACCGCCGTACCGACATGGGTGAGCGTGCTCGCCCCGGTCGCCCAGGCGATGCCGAAGTCGATGATGCGGGGGCCCTTGGGGGAGAGGAGGATGTTCGACGGCTTCAGGTCGCGGTGGACCACCCCCGCCTCGTGGACGGCCACCAGGCCCTCGGAGAGCGCCGCCCCGATCGAGGCCACCTCGGCCGCGGACAGGGGACCTTCCTCGGCCACCTTGTCGTGCAGCGAGGGGCCGGGGACATACTGCGTCGCGAACCACGGGCGGTCCGCGTCCAGATCGGCGGCGACCAGCCGGGCCGTGCAGCCGCCCCGGATGCGCCGGGCGGCGGAGACCTCGCGCGCGAACCGCGAACGGAACTCCTGATCCTCCGCCAGGTCGGGCCGGATCACCTTGAGCGCGACCCGCTGGCCGCGCCGGTCGGAGCCGAGGTAGACGACGCCCATGCCGCCCGCGCCGAGCCGTCGGTGCAGCCGGAACGAGCCGACGAGACGCGGGTCCTCGCGCCGGAGCCGCATCATCGCCATCGTCTGCCCATCCCCGCTGCCTGGTCCGCCTGACGAGGCACAGCTTACGTACCCCGCGCCCGGCTCGCTCAGAGGCCGCGCCCTCACCCGGGATTCGATTGTCCGTGCCCGGTGGGACAGGTGAAGCGAGGTCAGAGCCCGGCGATTGCGGGCGTCTCGGCCGTCGGCCTCCCCCAAGGCGCCGCCGGGCAGGGGGGATTGGATCGACCGGCACGCGCCACCGGGTACGAGGCGCTGAGCCCGGGCCCACCGCTCCGGCATACCGGGCGGCGGTGTCCGGAGCTGCCCCCGGGGTGGGGGAGGCCGCCCGGCGGACGTGAGTGAAGTCACCCGCCGACCTGCCTCCGTCGCCCCCGCCCCCTCCGGGTTCCCCCCAAGGCCGGATGCCCCGTCTCCACCCAGGGGAGTACGCGGAGCGCCGACGGCTCATCCTCCGGGAGGCCCGGTATTCGGTACGCGGGCATGACGCCCCGTGCTCACCGGTTACCTAATGTTGAGGTCAAGCGGCGGGCGCAGCACTCGTCCCCCGAGGTCACACGCCCGCCGCCCCCCATCAGGTCAGGAGAGGAACCATGGCGGACACGGCAACGCGGACGATGGTCCGTATGCGGGGACGCAAGGCGCACGCCTCGTTCGGCGCCCGTCCGTCCGGTACGCGTCACCCGTTGGTGGCGACGGCCATGGTCCTTCCCCTGGCGGCCCTGCTCGCGGTCGTCTTCGGCGGCTGGGAAGCGGTGGTCACACAGGCGTCGTCCGTGGCGGTGATGCTGGGGCGCTGAGCGGCGCCCGGGGTCCGGAAGAGCGGTCCGGACCCGCACATCCGGCCAACAGCCCCGTGGGGACGGGGGTGCGGCGGACGGCAGCGTTTGTCCGGTCAGCTGGGGAGCTGACCGGGCATCGCGCTGTCCGGGCCCGTGCGAACCAGCCCCCACCACGGCGCCCCTGACGCCGGACGGCCACTCCACGACCGCACGACCGGACCGGCCACCGCCGCGCTACGCTCACGGCGGGACCGGTGCCACGGCCGGACCGACCGCCGGGGGAGCCGTTGACGAGCACCGAGACCTCAGCCGTCCATGATCTGGGCACCCTCGCGCACCGCCTCTCCCACCCCGCCAGGACGCGCTGCGTGTGCGAACCGCCCCAGGTCCTGGCGGACCGGCCCGACGGCACGGTGGTCCGCAGCGGTACGACGGTGGCCAAGGCCCACGCCCCCGACACCGACCGGGAGGCCCTGGCGGCCCGGATGTCCCTGGCCGCACACCCGCGCCTGACGGGCATCCTGCTCCCACCGCTGACCACCCCACGGACCTTCGCGCCCCCGACCGCCGCGCGCCCCGTCACGCTCTGGCCGTTCGGAGTGCCCGTCGACCCCGCCGATCCCGGAGCCGCACCCTGGGCCGACGCCGCCGTGCTCCTCGCCCGGCTCCACCGGACGGCGCCCCCCTTCCCGCTCCCGCCGATGCGCGGCCCGGTCAAGGCGGCGCGGGCCGTTTCCCGGATGCGCACCGCCCTCCCCCGTCACGCGTCGGCCCTCCCCGTGCTCGCCGCCTGGAACGCCCTGCCCGCCTGGGCGCGGGGCGAGGCCCCGATGCCCGAGGCCAGGGGCCGGTTCCTGTGCCACGGGGACCTGCATCTGGGCCAGCTCGTACGCCATCCCGCCCCACACGGGCCCTGGCTCCTCATCGACGTCGACGACATGGGGACGGGCGATCCGGCGTGGGACCTCGCCCGGCCCGCCGCCTGGTACGCGGCCGGGCTGCTGCCGCCCGAGGACTGGCTGTCCTTCCTGGACGCCTACCGGTCCGCCGGAGGCCCCGCCGTACCCGCCGACGGGGACCCCTGGCCCGGGCTGGACGTTCCCGCCCGCGCGCTGACCGTACAGACGGCCGCCCTCGCGCTGGCCAAGTGCGCTGCGGAGCAACGGAATCCGGACGAAGGCGAAGCACTGATGCTCGAATCCTGTGCCCGAATCGCTACGTTGCCACCCGAGTCGGCCGTGGAGGGCGCGCCGTAGGCTGAACGGAGCGTCGTCGGGCAGACATTCGGCGACGGCGCAACGAGAACAACGAGGCCGAGGAGCCGAGCCGATGATGCAGTGTCCCAAGTGTCACGCGCAGATGCACACGTACAACCGCAACGGCGTCCAGATCGAGCAGTGCAGCGGTTGCCGGGGGATATTCCTCGACTACGGCGAGCTGGAGTCGCTGACCCGCCTGGAGTCGCAGTGGTCCCAGCCGGCGCCGCCCCCGCCGCCGGCCCAGGGCGCCTACCCGGCCGCTCCCGCCGCCCACGCCCCGGCCTGGGGTGCGCCGCAGCACGGCGGCCACTACGGCCACCGCCGCCAGAAGGGCTTCGGCCGGATGCTCTTCTCGTCCTGAGGGACCGAGGGATCGGCCGTACGACGAAAGAACCCCCGGTCGTGGAGACGACCGGGGGTTCTCGGTGGTGCGCGATACTGGGATTGAACCAGTGACCTCTTCCGTGTCAGGGAAGCGCTCTCCCGCTGAGCTAATCGCGCAGGTGACCCTGCGTGTACTGCGTGCGCGATACTGGGATTGAACCAGTGACCTCTTCCGTGTCAGGGAAGCGCTCTCCCGCTGAGCTAATCGCGCGGGGATCCTTGCGGACCGTGATCCTTGCGGATCAGTGGACGATACTGGGATTGAACCAGTGACCTCTTCCGTGTCAGGGAAGCGCTCTCCCGCTGAGCTAATCGTCCTTGGAGGTGGAGACGGGATTTGAACCCGTGTAGACGGCTTTGCAGGCCGTTGCCTCGCCTCTCGGCCACTCCACCAGGGACGGGGGTTCGGGAAGATCCCCCGTCTTCTGCGAGCGGACGACCAGGTTCGAACTGGCGACCTCAACCTTGGCAAGGTTGCGCTCTACCAACTGAGCTACGTCCGCTTGTCTTTCCCGTTCCGCTTGCGCGTCCCGGCGACGTGTTGAACTCTAGCGGATTCCCGGGCCAGTACAAAAACGCGTTTGTGCAGCGTGCTGCGCCGACCCCGCCCCGGTCCTCGCCCCGACGCAGGTCGTCGCACACCGTCCTAGACTCACCAGGGTGTCCGACCTTGTTCCCCTGGCCCGCTTCGGCGGCCTCGTCGCCTCCGGTCTGCGGGACGTCACCCACGATCCGGCAGCCCTCGACTCGTCCGGCTTCTGGGCCGTATGCGCCGATTTCGAAGGCCGTCCCGTCTGCGCCCGCTTCTCCACCGTACGCAGGGAGCCGGTGCCCCCTCCCGTGCCCGGAGCCTGGCGCGGGCCCGCCGCCGGGGACTGGACGTCCTCGCTGGACCGTGACGCCTACACGGCGGGCGTACGGCGGATCCGTGAATACATCGCGGCGGGCGAGGTCTACCAGGCCAACCTCTGCCGGGTCCTCTCCGCACCGCTGCCCGAGGCCGGCTCCGGGGGCGCGGCCGATGTCGACGCCCTGACCGCCCTGCTGGCGCGTGGCAACCCCGCCCCGTACGCAGGAACGATTCGGCTGCCCGGGCACGGCGTGGAGGTCGCCACCGCCTCCCCCGAGCTCTTCCTCCGGCGGGACGGCCGGGTCGTCGAGTCCGGGCCGATCAAGGGGACCGGGCGGACGGAGGGCGATCTGCTGGAGAAGGACCACGCGGAGAACGTCATGATCGTCGACCTGGTCCGCAACGACCTGGGCCGCGTCTGCGCGACGGGCAGTGTCACCGTCCCCGATCTCTGCGTGGTGGAGGAGCACCCTGGTCTCGTCCACCTCGTCTCCACCGTCCGGGGCCGGCTGGCCGAGGGCGCTGGCTGGCCGGAGCTGCTCGCGGCGGCCTTCCCGCCCGGTTCGGTCACCGGGGCGCCGAAGTCCAGCGCCCTGCGGATCATCACCGAGCTGGAGCGGGCCCCGCGCGGCCCCTACTGCGGTGCGGTCGGCTGGGTCGACGCCGACCGGGGCACCGCGTCGCTCGCCGTCGGCATACGGACGTTCTGGATCGACCGGACCGGTCCCGTGCCCCTGCTGCGGTTCGGCACCGGCGCCGGGATCACCTGGGGCTCCGACCCGGAGCGCGAATGGGACGAGACCGAACTGAAGGCGTCCCGGCTGCTCGCTGTAGCGTCGGGCACGTTCGAGGAGACAGGAAGGACCGCGCAATGAGGATTTGGGTCAACGGCGGACTGCGGGACGCCGACGACGCCCGGCTTTCGGTGCTCGACCACGGGCTGACCGTGGGCGACGGCATCTTCGAGACGGTCCGTACGAGCGAGGGGCGCCCCTTCGCCCTGACCCGCCACCTCGACCGGCTCACCCGGTCCGCCCGGGGCCTGGGGCTGCCCGACCCGGACCTCGACGAGGTCCGCCGCGCCGCCGCGGCGGTCATCGACGCCAACCCCGTACCGCTGGGGCGGCTGCGCATCACCTACACCGGTGGGCTCGCCCCGCTCGGCTCGGACCGGGGGACCGGCGGGCCGAGCCTCGTGGTCGCGCTCGACGGGGTGAACCGCCGCCCCGACACCACCGCGGTGATCACCGTCCCCTGGACGCGCAACGAACGCGGCGCGCTCGTCGGCCTGAAGACCACCTCGTACGCCGAGAACGTCGTCGCCCTCGCGCGGGCCCGTGAGCGGGGCGCGTCCGAGGCGCTGTTCCCCAACACGGCCGACCGGCTCTGCGAAGGCACCGGCTCCAACGTGTTCGTCGTCCTCGACGGCCGCATCCACACCCCGCCGGTGGCCTCCGGGTGCCTCGCCGGGATCACCCGCGCGCTGGCCGTCGAGTGGACCGGAGCGGAGGAGACCGACCTTCCGATGGACGTGCTCGCCGACGCCGACGAGGTGTTCCTGACCTCGACGCTCCGCGACATCCAGGCGGTGCACCGGGTCGACGACCGCGAGCTGAGCCCGGAGCCCGGCCCGGTGACGGCCAAGGCCATGCGGATCTTCGACGAGCGGGCCGGGCACGACCTGGACCCGTAGGGGCGCGCCGGAAGGGCGCGTGACGGGCCGCCCGGCAGGGGATACAACCCCTTGATGACCACGACACTGCGGCCGTCCGGGCCGCTCCAGCAGAACGCCGCCGGTGTGTGGGCGCGCCGCTACGACGTGTGCGACAACGGGCGACCCGTCGGAGCCGTCGAGATCGGCACCGACGAGACGTTCGGCGCCACCGCCGGAGTCCTGCGCTCCCTGAACGTCGACGAGGCACGGCGCAGACGCGGCCGGGGCGTCATCGCCGCGCTCGCCGCCGAGGAGGTGCTGCGGGGGTGGGGGTGCACCCAGGTGCGGGCGGAGGTCCCGGCCGGCAACGAACCCGCCCGTCGGCTGGCCGCCGCCCTCGGCTACACCGAACGCAGCCGCAACATGGTCAAGGAGCTCGGCCCGGACGGCGCGGCCCTGCCCGCCGGTCTCACCTCGCGCGCGATGAGCGAGGAGGAGTTCGCCGACTGGCGGCGGGGCGCGGTGCAGGCGTACGCACAGGGTTGGACCGACCGCGGCGTGCCGCCCGAGCAGGCCCGGCTCAAGTCCGAGACCGACCACGCCACGCACCTCCCGGACGGACTGGCGACCGCGGGGGTGCGCTTCTCGGTGCTGGTCGCGGCGGGCGAGGCCGTCGGCCATGTGTGGGTGGCGCTGCGGGAGCTGCCGCCGGGTGGAGCGGCCGGGTACGTCTTCGACGTCGAGGTCCGCGAGGAGCACCGGGGCCGGGGCCACGGGCGGGCCCTGATGCTGCTGGCCGAGGACGTCACCCGCTCCTGGGGCGCGCACCGGCTCGGCCTGCACGTCTTCGCCGCCAACACACCGGCCCTGCGGCTGTACGAGTCCCTCGGCTACACGACGACGCGCTACAACCTGGCCAAGGCGCTGTAGCTGCTCCCCGGCCGGGCGCCGCAGGCGCCCCCTGCCCCCGGCCCTACCGGTCCCGCGCGGCGAGCAGCCGGTCGGCGATCTCCTCGATCCGCTCGCGCAGCCCCTCCTGGCTCCTGCCGCCGTCCAGCCGCTCCTCGCCGATCACATAGGTGGGCGTGCCCGTCACGCCGAGCGCCTTGCCCTCCGCCTGGTCGGCGTCGACGATCAGCAGATGCCGGCCGTCGATCAGGGCGGTGTCGAACTCCTCGGCGTCCAGGCCCAGTTCGCGCGCCACATCGAGCAGCACCGGCTCACCGGTGCGGCCGAGGTCGGCGGTCCTGGCCAGCAGCGCCTCGACGTACGGCCAGTCCTTCCCCTGGGCGGTGGCCTCCTCGGCGGCCTGGGCGGCGGCGTAGGCGTGCTTGTTCTTGTCCAGCGGGAAGTGACGCAGGCGGATCTCGACGCGGTTGCCGTACCGGGCGCGCAGGGCGTGCACGTCGCTGAGGGCCTGGTGGCAGTCGGGGCACTGGAGGTCGCACCAGACGTCGAGGACGACCGGTGCCGCAGGGGTGGAATCGCTCATGCACCCATTGTTTCAGGCCGCGCGGGCGCCTCCCGATCGGGACCTGGGGAGGAGCGCGGCCCTGAAATGTCCCTGAAGTGAGCCACCGCCGTGGCCCCGGCGGTGGTGGGCGGTGCAGGATGGAAGGAACGTATCCCCTGCGCCTGGAGGTCCCGATGCTTGCCGAGACCATCTGTTCCGCGGTGTCGGCGGCCGGGCTGGGCATCGCCGCGGTGACCGCGTACCGCAAGAAGTTCCTCGTGGCGACGAGGATCGCCGCCTACTCCCTTGTCCCGTTCGGGCTGGTGCTGACCGGGGTCGTCGAGTGGGTCGCGGGGATCGCCTTCAAGCCGAGCGTCTGGATCGGATTCGGTCTGCTCGGCCTCTCCTGGCTGCTGTTCATGACCACCCGCGCCATCGAGCGCCGCAGCGGCACCACCCGCGCGGAACGCAAGGCCGCGCGGGCCGCCGGGCAGCACGAGGCGGTCGCCCCGGCGGCCTCGGCCCCGTCGCTCGGTGCCGGGAGCGCGGCCGGGCCCGCGGCGGCCGGGGCGAAGCC
>NZ_NWVL01000101.1 GCF_002382885.1 Streptomyces sp. WZ.A104 | reverse complement strand
CAGGGCCCCACGCCCGCGCCGGGGCGCCGGGGCGGCCGGGAGGCGGCGAGCCCCAGGCGGACGGGTTCCAGCCCGGGGCCGCCGTCGGCGCGGGCGGCCGGAGCGCTGCGAGCAGCCAGGCGCGCCGGGTGAGCAGCTGTGCCCTGCGGGCGTCCAGCTCGGCCAGTTCACGGTCGAGGAGGGCCAGTTCCTCGGCGGGCGGGGGCACATGTTCCATGTACGGAAGTGTGGCCCCGGCCACGCGTCCCGCACATGCGCTCGGATACTCACTTCCCGGTCGCGGGGCTCTGAGTAGAGCCCCGCCGGGAGGAGTTTGAAGGAAGCCCGCCCAGCCCTGTATGGTTCAACCCGTTCCCGGGCGATTAGCTCAGTGGGAGAGCGCTTCGTTCACACCGAAGAGGTCACTGGTTCGAACCCAGTATCGCCCACCGGGGAAAGCCGGTCCGCCAGCGTCACGCGGACCGGCTTTCGCGTGTCCGAGCCCCTGAACGGTTCACGCGGCCGCTGGCAGCTCCGGGCGCAGCGGCCATGCCGGGTCCACCGGCTCCGGTGTCCCGCTCTTCGCGAACCACGCCTCCAGGCCGCGCGCCTGGGCCGCGTGCCAGGTCGCCTGGAGGGTGTGCAGCTCGGCCGGGGAAAGCCGCTCCATCCGGGAGGAGAAGCGTCGGCACACGGCGCGCACCAGCTCCATCGAGGCGGTCGCGTCGGCCGCCGCGTCGTGGGCCCCGTCCAGCACCACCTCGTAACTCGCGCAGAGATCCGTGAGCGTACGGCGGCCCTTGCGGTAGCGGTCCAGGTGTTTGTCCAGCACCCGGGGGTCCACCACCCGCATCGGCACCCCGTCCAGATACCCGGCCAGCGACGACGCCCGGTGCCGCTTCAACTCCCGGTCCAGCAGTGTCAGATCGAACGGTGCGTTCATCACGACCAGCGGACGCCCGGTCGCGCAGCTCTCGGCCAGCGCGCGGGCGATCTCGTCCATGACCGGTGCGGGCCAACGGCCGTTGCGCTGAAGGTGGTCGTCGGTCAGCCCGTGGATCTCGGTCGCCCCCGCCGGGACCGGAATCCCCGGGTTGACCAGCCAGCGGGTGACGCGGACGCGTCCGCCCGCGGTGTCCTGCGCGACGAGAGCGGCCGAAACGATCCGGTCCTGCTCGACGTCCACGCCTGTTGTCTCCGTGTCAAAAGCGGCCAGCGGCCCTTCGAACCAGTGCATCATCCCCGAACTCCTCGCACCTGCGCGGCAGATGGAGTGATTCCCCTGCCCGATATCGGTGATACCCGGGCTGTTTGCCTGATACGCCGTTTGCGGGGGGTCCGATGCGGTGACAACACAGATGAGACGCCGGGAAGTTGCTTGCGCAGTCCCGTCGATCCGCCCACCGCATGTCACCCACACACGTCACCCGCCGGCAGAGCCATCTGCCATCGATCGGCACGCCCGGAAGGCACACGGAGCCATGGCGCTCGCGCAGCCCGACCCTGGGGGGCCCACCCGCGCCGAGGACTTCGGGGCGCGGGTGCCGCAGCAGTTCGACGCACCGCTGCGCGGCTCCCTCGCCACCACCGCCTGCATGGAGACCCTTCAGGTGGGCTATCTGCACGCCGTCGCGGCGGCGGCCGGATGCTCGCTGTCCCAGCCCTTTCCCGACAACGGCATCGACTGGCACGTCAGCCACGGCGCCCCGGCCCACACCGTCGACGACGAAGTGACCATCAAGGTGCAGCTCAAGTGCACCTACCAGATACCGCCGCACCCGGCGGGCGGGGCGTTCTCCTTCACGCTCGACAACGCCCACCTCGTCAAACTCGCCCGCACCCCGGTGTCGGTGCACAAGATCCTGGTCGTGATGCTCGTGCCGCGCAGCCAGGACGACTGGCTCAGCGCCGGGCCCGGCAGTCTCGCCCTGCGCCACTGCTGCTACTGGACCAACCTGGCCGGCCACGCGGTGACGGGCCGGTACCGGACCACTGTGCGCATCCCGACCTCGCGGATCTTCGACGACCGCGCACTCTGCGACATCATGGCCCGGGTCGGGGCCGGAGGGAGACCCTGATGCACCGGTCGATGGACGAGCCCACGGGCGGGGCGGGACCGCCCGCCGCCCGGTCGCACCCCACCGTCCGCCCCGGGCCCCCGCTGGTCGCCGGGGCTCAGCCGCCCGACCCCGCCGTGCTCGCCGCCCTCCTTCGACGGCACGGCTGGCAGCGGCGCGGGGGAGCCTCCGGGCGGTACGGCCGCTGGACCCCGCCCGGGCCCGCGGCGGGAACGGCCAGCCTCCTGGTGCCCGAGAGCGCGGCCTTCCCCGACAGCGGTGAGCTGATCGAGGAGGCCCTTCTCGCGCTCGGCCGCAGCGCCGACCCCTCCGCCCGGGACGTCCTGGTCTCCCTCGCCGTGCCCAGCGACGAGATCCGCTGGTGGCGCGAGGTCCCCGAATCGGCCGCCGCCGCTGCCGGGGCCGCGGGGTGGACCGAGGCCGAGGCGCTGCGCTCGGCGGCCCGGCAGATCCTGCTGGCCGGGGCGCTGGCGGCGCGCGGCCGGGCGGGCTACCACGGAGCGCGGCACCGCAGGAAGGCGCGCGCCGCCCTCGACGACGCGCTCATCGGGCCCGCACCCGGCGGCCGCAGCCTCACCGCGTACGTCCCCGTCGCCTCCGGACGCGCCGTCGCCGTCCAGCTCTGCCACGCCCTGCACGCCACCCGCGAGGCCGTGGACTACCAGCGGGCCACCGGAGGCATGGAGGCCTTCGACAGCGCGGTCGCCGCGGGCGTCAGCCGGGAGCTGACCGAGGCGCTGATCGCCCTGGTGCGCGGCTCGGAGGGGGCCGGGATCGACCTGCGCTGGGCGCCCGCCGCGGGTGCCCCGGACGGCTGCCCGGTCCGCCCGGCGCCCGTCGAGTTCTCCCCGGGCGACCTCCCAGCCCTGCGTTCCGCGAGCGCCCGCTACCTCAGTGAGGAACCCGCCGTGCAGGTCCGCCTCACCGGCGCCGTGGTCCGGCTGCGCCGCTCCGGGCCGCGCGGCGCCGGGATCGTACGGCTGCGGGTGCTGGCCGGGGCGGAGGTCGCCCATGTCCGCGTGGAGCTGGACGAGGAGGCGTACCGCATCGCGGGCCACGCCCACCTTGTCGGGCTGCCGCTGCGGGTGGAGGGGCGGCTGGAGCGGCGCGGCGGCTTCCGGCGGCTCACCGGGGCCTCGCAGGTCGCGCCCGTCCAGGTCGACGAGGCGGAGCGGGACCGGCTGATGAAGGCGCTCCAGGAGAACGTCGACCATTTCGAGGAGGCGTGTGCCGGGGAGGAGCCGTAGGGCGTCCCGGAAGGCGTTCGCATCGGGGGCGTACGGCTCGGTACGATTCGTCTTGCCCTGCCATACGACGGCGGGCATCCCCTCAGTCAGGAGAGACCGGTGTCAGACGTCCGTGTGATCATCCAACGCGATTCCGAGCGGGAAGAGCACGCGGTGACGACGGGCACGACCGCCGGTGAGCTCTTCCCCGGTCAGCGCACCGTCGTCGCCGCGCGCATCGGCGGCGAGCTGAAGGACCTCTCCTACGAGCTCCAGGGCGGCGAGACCGTCGAGCCCGTGGAGATCTCCTCCGAGGACGGCCTGAACATCCTGCGCCACTCCACCGCGCACGTCATGGCCCAGGCCGTGCAGGAGCTCTTCCCCGAGGCCAAGCTCGGCATCGGCCCGCCGGTCAAGGACGGCTTCTACTACGACTTCGACGTCGAGAAGCCGTTCACGCCCGAGGACCTCAAGGCCATCGAGAAGAAGATGCAGGAGATCCAGAAGCGGGGCCAGAAGTTCTCCCGCCGCGTGGTCTCCGACGAGGCCGCCCGCGAGGAGCTGGCGGGCGAGCCGTACAAGCTGGAGCTCATCGGCATCAAGGGCTCGGCGTCCTCGGACGACGGCGCGGACGTCGAGGTGGGCGGCGGCGAGCTGACCATCTACGACAACCTCGACGCGAAGACCGGCGACCTGTGCTGGAAGGACCTCTGCCGCGGCCCCCACCTGCCCACCACCCGGTTCATCCCGGCGTTCAAGCTGATGCGCAACGCCGCGGCGTACTGGCGCGGCAGCGAGAAGAACCCGATGCTCCAGCGCATCTACGGCACCGCCTGGCCGACCAAGGACGAGCTGAAGGCGCACCTGGAGTTCCTGGAGGAGGCCGCCAAGCGCGACCACCGCAAGCTCGGCAACGAGCTGGACCTCTTCTCCTTCCCCGACGAGATCGGCCCCGGCCTCGCGGTCTTCCACCCCAAGGGCGGCGTCATCCGCCGGGCCATGGAGGACTACTCGCGCCGCCGTCACGAGGAGGAGGGCTACGAGTTCGTCTACAGCCCGCACGCCACCAAGGGCAAGCTCTTCGAGAAGTCCGGCCACCTGGACTGGTACGCCGACGGCATGTACCCGCCCATGCAGCTCGACGACGGGGTGGACTACTACCTCAAGCCGATGAACTGCCCGATGCACAACCTGATCTTCGACGCGCGCGGCCGCTCCTACCGCGAACTGCCGCTGCGTCTCTTCGAGTTCGGCACGGTGTATCGCTACGAGAAGTCGGGCGTCGTGCACGGCCTGACCCGCTCGCGCGGCTTCACGCAGGACGACGCGCACATCTACTGCACCAAGGAGCAGATGGCCGAGGAGCTGGACCGCACGCTCACCTTCGTGCTGAACCTGCTCCGCGACTACGGGCTCACCGACTTCTACCTGGAGCTCTCCACCAAGGACCCGGAGAAGTACGTCGGCTCCGACGAGACCTGGGAGGAGGCCACTGAGACGCTGCGCCAGGTCGCCGAGAAGCAGGGCCTCCCGCTGGTCCCGGACCCGGGCGGCGCCGCGTTCTACGGCCCGAAGATCTCCGTGCAGTGCAAGGACGCCATCGGCCGCACCTGGCAGATGTCGACCGTGCAGCTCGACTTCAACCTGCCGGAGCGCTTCGACCTGGAGTACACCGGCCCCGACGGCTCCAAGCAGCGCCCGGTCATGATCCACCGTGCCCTGTTCGGCTCCATCGAGCGCTTCTTCGCCGTGCTCCTGGAGCACTACGCGGGCGCCTTCCCGGTCTGGCTCGCCCCGGTCCAGGCCGTCGGCATCCCGATCGGCGACGCCCACATCCCCTACCTCCAGGAGTTCGCCGCCAAGGCGCGCAAGCAGGGGCTGCGGGTGGACGTGGACGCCTCATCGGACCGGATGCAGAAGAAGATCCGCAACCAGCAGAAGAACAAGGTTCCCTTCATGATCATCGCCGGTGACGAGGACATGGCCAACGGCGCCGTCTCCTTCCGCTACCGCGACGGTTCGCAGGAGAACGGCATCCCGGTCGACGAGGCCATCGCCAAGATCGCGAAGGCCGTCGAGGACCGCGTCCAGGTCTGAGCCATCTCCCGGGTCACGGCCCCCGCGGCGCTACCCGCGCTCCGGGGGCCGTTTCTCGTCCTCCCGCGTGAACACCTGGATCAGCCACGACGAGAACGACCCGGTCACCGCGCCGAGCAGCGCGAGCCCGCACGCCATCAGCCCCGCCGCCACCGTCCGGCCCCAGAAGGTGACCGGTGAGGCGTCCCCGTAACCGACCGTCGTGAGCGTCGCGCACGCCCACCACACCGCGTCGCCGAAGGTACGGATGGAGGCGCCGGGGGCCGCGTGCTCCAGGTGGTAGACCGCGAGCGAGGCGGCGAATCCGAGCAGGCCCACGGTGGTACTCGCGTACGCCATCACGCGCGCGTACAGGTTCAGCCGCGGCCGGTCGCGGCGGCGCTGCACCGCCGTATAGACCTGGACCATCCGCAGCGGGCGCAGCAACGGCAGCAGCAGGACCAGGGTGTCCAGCCAGTGAGTGCGGACGAAGCGCGCGCCCAGGCCGCTGAGCCCCAGCCGCGTCACGTAATCCGCCAGGAACAGCAGCCAGGTCGACCAGACGAGGATCAGGGCGATGCCGTTCCAGGGCTCGGCCTCGTGCGGGGTCAGCACCCGGACCGCGTATCCCGCCAGGAAGAGCAGCCCCGCGCCGAAGAGGGGCACCTCCGTGCGCTGCTCCCAGCGGGTCAGCCGGGCCGGTGGCTCGGATGCGGGTAGGTCGCTCATCGCCTCAGCATTGCGGGCGGCCGTGCGGTGCGCCCCCGGCGACACGCTCCACACGGGTGACGCAATATGCTGATCGGCATGACGAGTGAGCCGGAGCAGCAGATCGGCGTGGGGACGCCCGACGCATTCCAGCGCCTGTGGACGCCCCATCGGATGGCGTACATCCAGGGCGAGAACAAGCCGAGCGGCCCGGGTGCCGAGGACGGCTGTCCGTTCTGTTCGATCCCGGCGAAATCCGACGAGGACGGCCTCGTCGTGGCGCGCGGCGAGCACGTCTACGCGGTGCTGAACCTGTATCCGTACAACGGCGGCCACCTCATGGTGGTGCCCTACCGTCATGTCGCCGACTACACCGAGCTGGACGGCCCCGAGACCGTCGAGCTGGCGGACTTCACCAAGCGGGCGATGGTCGCGCTGCGCGCGGCCTCCGGGGCGCACGGCTTCAACATCGGCATGAACCAGGGCTCCGTCGCCGGTGCGGGGATCGCCGCCCATCTGCACCAGCACCTGGTGCCGCGCTGGGGCGGGGACACCAACTTCATGCCGGTCATCGGCCACACCAAGGTGCTGCCGCAGCTGCTCGGCGACACCCGGGCGATGCTGGCCGACGCCTGGCCCGCGACCGTCTGAGCGGGCGGTCCCGAGGGCAACGCGGGAAGGCCCCCGTCCGGCGGGGGCCCTCCCGCGTACGCGCGCCTAGGCGTCGTAGACGTCGGCCTTGCGCGGGGCCGGGTCCTGGACGAGGCCGCTCAGGACCATGGAGCGGTTGTCGAAGCGCTCGGTGTCCACACCGTTCTCCTCCAGCACGCGCATGGCCGCCGAGTGGACGACCCGCAGCACCGGGGTCGCGGCGCGCATCGCGTCGTCCGCCATGAAGCGGTGGTTCCACGGCTTGGCCGCCCAGGCGTGCCGCAGCCCGAACGGCTCGGGCAGCACTATCTTCCCGCCCAGGTAGTCCAGCAGGGGCGGATACCAGGTGAGGGGGGCCCGCAGCGCGAGCCGGACGACCTCCTTGGCCTCCACCAGCGGCAGCTGGATGTCCCGGGTCTCCCAGAATCGGACGGTCTTGTTGACCGTCTTCGTCTTGGCCTCCGGCTTGGAGAGGAACAGCCCGTGCACCGGCCCGAGCGCATGGCCGGTGACCTCGATGCGCAGGGTCTCGTGGAGCACGGTGACGGTGATCATCATCGTGATCACCAGCTGCCCGTCCCACAGGGTGAACTGGACGCCCAGATAGTGCCGGTCACCGCTGCCGAACTGCTGGTGGTTGCAGATCCGCTGTATCTCGTGCGGCTTCACCTGGAAGGTGGCGACGTCCTCGCCGTCGGGGCGCGAGACGGCGTCGGCGTTCTCCCCGATCGGCGAGACGATCCAGTGCTTCACGGACGGCTTGGGAAAGCCGCCGGTGTTCAGCGGGCCGCGCTCCAGCATCTTCAGCTGGTCGTGGATGATCCGGATCAGGTCCCAGCTGCGGAACTGGTGGATCTCCTTCGTCGGGTCCTTGGGGACCAGCTCCTCGGCCAGCTGCCAGCTGCCCCAGCGGGTGCCCATCCCGAGGACGCCCTTGGGCCCCGCGTAGAAGACGGCGTTGGACTGCTGCTCGGCCGACAGTTTCTCCAGACCCTGGCGCAGCGCCTCGCGTGCGGTCTCGTTGGGGTTCTTCGGCACCGCCTCGGGGATCTTCGCGATCACTCCGGTGCCGGACAGCAGCCCGTCCCAGCGGGCCCGCAGATCCTTGGCGGAGGTCTCCGCGATCCGCTTGGCGAGGAGCCAGCCGATCACCGGGGCGACGAGCGCGCCCCGGACGTAGAGCGCGAGCAGGCCGTCCAGGGGGAGCTTGACCATCAGCACCAGCGCGCCGATCCCGCAGGCCGCCAGCAGCACCGTACCGACCGACCGGAACGCCGTGTCCTTGGACTTGTCGAGCGCGTCGCGGACCCGGAAGGCGATCACCCACGCCAGCAGTCCGGGCAGGAAGAGGATGCCGAACACCACGGTCACCAGCGTGAGCCGGGTGTCGCGGGCCTTGCGCAGGTTGTTCGCGGACAGGCAGTGCTCCACCACCGTCTGCGGGTCGGTGCCGAAGGACTGGATGAGCGCCTTACGGGCTCCGCCCAGCATCCGTTCCTGAACGGCGCGGGCGAACGCCTCGCCGAGATTGGGCTTGAAGTAGTCCGACTTGAACAGCTTGGAGGACCCCGGCTTCACCACGGACTTGTGCCACTCGCTGTTGGCGTCGAGGATCTTCTCCACCGGGCTGTCCCGATACGCCGCCGAGGCCAGGGCGTTGGTCGCCACCGACTGACCGCCGGACCCCTGGATCGGGATCTGGGCCCCGGGTGAGAAGTCGAATCCGTCGTTGGCCACCTGTCGCCCCCACTCGCCGCACTGTCCGCTCCTGCGGGTGTGCCCAACTACCGTACGCGGCATACCTTCTGAGCTGCGCCCACAGCGTATCGTCCCGTTCGCGGCACCGCCCGTCACCGGCGGGACCCGGCCGGGTGTGCGACCGTGCGCCGGTCACGCGCCGGGTGATCCGTCCCGCTGCCCGCTGCGGATCCGGTCGGCCACCTGCGGCGGCACCGCCTCGTGCCGGGCGTAGGCGCGGTCGAAGCGCCCGGTGCCGTGGGACAGGGAGCGCAGGTCCACGGCGTACCGGCCGACTTCGATCTCCGGCACCTCGGCCCGTACGACCGTGCGCCCGCCCGGACTCTGCTCGGTGCCCACGACCCGGCCTCGGCGTCCCGACAGATCGCTCATCACCGGGCCCACGAAGTCGTCCGGGACCAGCACGCTCACCTCGCAGACCGGTTCCAGGAGCTGGATACGGGCGTCCGCCGCCGCCTCCCGCAGGGCGAGCGCACCGGCGGTCTGGAAGGCGGCGTCCGAGGAGTCCACCGAGTGCGCCTTGCCGTCCAGCAGCGTGATCCGTACGTCGACGAGCGGATGCCCGGCGGCCACCCCCTTCGCGGCCTGGGACCGTACGCCCTTCTCCACCGACCCGATGAACTGACGCGGCACCGAACCCCCCACCACCCGGTCGACGAACTCGACGCCCGAACCCGGTGGCAGCGGCTCCACCTCGATCTCGCAGATCGCGAACTGCCCGTGCCCGCCCGACTGTTTGACGTGCCGTCCGCGCCCGGTGGCCCGGCCCGCGAACGTCTCGCGCAGCGGCACCCGGTGCGGTTCCGCGTCGACCTGGACGCCGTAGCGCTCGCGCAGCCGTTCCAGGGCGACTTCCTGGTGCGCCTCGCCCAGGCACCACAGGACGACCTGGTGGGTGTCCGGGTTCTGTTCGAGGCGCAGGGTGGGGTCCTCGGCCACCAGCCGGGCCAGCCCCTGCGACAGCTTGTCCTCGTCCGCCTTGCCGTGCGCCCGGACGGCCAGCGGGAGCAGCGGGTCCGGCGTCGACCAGGGCTCGATGAGAACCGGGTCACCGGCAGGGGAGAGCGTGTCACCGGTCTCCGCCTCACCGAGCCGCGCCACGCACGCCAGGTCGCCCGCTATGCACCGGTCCTGGGTGCGCTGCTGGCGGCCGAACGGCGAGGTGAGCGCGCCGAGGCGGATCTCCGCCTCGTGACAGGGGCGCGGCGCGTGCCCCGTCGCGTCGAGGCCGTGGCCGCACAGATGCACCGGATCGTCCGGGCGCAGGGTGCCGGAGAAGACGCGGACGAGCGAGACACGGCCCACGTACGGGTCCGACGAGGTCTTCACGACCTCGGCGACCAGCGGGCCTTGCGGATCGCAGACCGGCGCGGGCCGGGGCTTGCCCGCCGGGGTCGTGACGACGGGCGGGGTGCGCTCCAGCGGGGTCGGGAAGCCGCGCGTGATCAGCTCCAGCAGCTCCACGGTGCCGATGCCCTGCCGGGCGCCCTCGGCCGCCGGGGCCGCGGTGAGGACGGGGTGGAAGGAGCCCTTGGCGACCGCTCGCTCCAGATCGCCGACCAGCGTCGACACGTCGATGTCCTCGCCGCCGAGATAGCGGTCCATCAAGGACTCGTCCTCGCTCTCGGCGATGATCCCCTCGATCAGCCGGTCCCGGGCCGCCCGCAGCGGCTCCTCCTGCTCCCGCGCGGGCGGCAGCTCGGCGCGTTCCCCCGAGGAGTAGTCGAGCATCCGCCGGCTCAGCAGCCCCGTGAGCCCGGTCAGCGGGGCGTGCCCGTCGGCGGCCTCGGGCCCCAGCACCGGCAGGTACAGGGGCAGTACGGCATCGGGGTCGTCGCCGCCGAAGATCTCGGAGCAGACCCGGGTCATCCCGTCGAACGAGGTGCGGGCGGTGTCCAGATGCGTGACGACGATCGCGCGCGGCATGCCGACGATCGCGCACTCCTCCCATACGGCCCGGGTGGTCGCGGCCACGGACTCGGCCTCCTGGGCCGCCGAGACGACGAAAAGCGCCGCGTCCGCCGCGCGCAGACCGGCCCGCAGCTCCCCGACGAAGTCCGCGTAACCGGGGGTGTCCAGCAGATTGATCTTGCATCCGTCCCAGGCCACCGGGACCAGCGAGAGCTGCACGGAACGCCGTCGGCGCTGCTCGATCTCGTCGTGGTCGGAGACGGTCGCCCCGTCCTCGACCCGCCCGGCCCGGTTCACGGCGCCCGCCGTCAGGGCCAGCGCCTCGACCAGGGTGGTCTTGCCCGATCCGCTGGGGCCGACCAGCACCACGTTGCGTATCGCGGAGGGGTGGCCGGCCGTCGGTGCTCCTCCGGCGGCTCCGGGGTGTGCGTGTGCCTTGTCGCCCATGATGCGTGCCTCCCGGTCGATGGCGCGGTGCGGGGGAGGGCGACCGCGCGTGGGGCAGCGGTGGTCACGGGCACGGGGAGGCCGCCGCGGCGGCTTCGGCGACGCCCGCGGTCCTTCGAGCTTGGCACCGGGACGCGGCCGCGTCCATACGTCGCACGTGGTCCCCGCCCCCGCCGCCCTGACACCCCCCGGGCGGGTGCCCGTCCGGTGGACGGCGGCGGTGGTGACTACGATGGGCCAGCCGGTGGCCGTAGGGGCCGCTCGGCCAACCGAACCCTCGGGAAGGCCATGCTGAACAAGTACGCGCGTGCATTCTTCACGCGTGTCCTCACCCCGTTCGCCGCTCTGCTGCTCCGCCTCGGGGTCAGCCCCGACGCGGTCACTCTCATCGGCACGGCCGGAGTGATGGCAGGTGCGCTGGTCTTTTTCCCGATGGGGGAGTTCTTCTGGGGCACGATCGTCATCACGATCTTCGTCTTCTCCGACCTCGTCGACGGCAACATGGCGCGGCAGGCCGGGATCTCCAGCCGGTGGGGCGCGTTCCTCGACTCGACGCTGGACCGGGTCGCCGACGGGGCGATCTTCGCCGGATTCGCTCTCTGGTACGCGGGCAGCGGTGACGACAACATCCTCTGCGCCGTCGCGATCTTCTGCCTGGCCAGCGGCCAGGTGGTCTCGTACACCAAGGCGCGCGGCGAGTCGATCGGCCTGCCGGTCGCGGTCAACGGCCTCGTGGAGCGCGCCGAGCGCCTGGTGATCTCACTGGTCGCGGCAGGTCTCGCCGGACTGCACAAGTTCGGCGTCCCGCACATCGACGTCCTGCTCCCGATCGCCCTGTGGATCGTCGCCGTGGGCAGCCTGGTCACGCTGATCCAGCGCGTGGTGACCGTACGCCGTGAATCGGCGGAGGCGGACGCCGCGGAGGCCGCCGCGGACGCGTCCGCCGTCGGCTCCGCCGACCAGGGGAGCGAGGCCGACCGGTGAGCGGCGGCGCGTCCGGCCTGAAGGGCCGGGTCACCGACGGGCTGTACGGACTGGGCTGGAGCGCCGTGAAGACGCTGCCCGAGCCCGCCGCGGCGGCCCTCTTCCGCACCATCGCCGACCAGGCGTGGAAGCGGCGCGGCAAGAGCGTGCTGCGGCTTGAGTCGAACCTGGCGCGGGTCGTCCCCGACGCGGGTCCGGAGCGTCTTGCCGAGCTGTCCCGGGCCGGGATGCGCTCCTACATGCGCTACTGGATGGAGTCGTTCCGGCTGCCTACCTGGAGCCCGGAACGGATCAAGGCGAGCATCGACGTCAAGGACGCGCACCTGCTCACCGAAGCCCTGGACGCCGGGAACGGTGTGATCCTCGCCCTGCCGCACCTGGGCAACTGGGATCTCGCCGGAGCCTGGGTCACCACCGACCTGAAGGTCCCCTTCACCACCGTCGCGGAACGGCTCGACCCCGAGTCGCTCTACGACCGGTTCGTCGCCTACCGAGAGGGCCTCGGCATGGAGGTCCTGCCGCACAGCGGCGGGGCGGCCTTCGGGACCCTGGCCCGCCGACTGCGCGCGGGCGGCCTGGTCTGCCTGGTCGCGGACCGGGACCTGTCCGCCTCCGGGGTGGAGGTGTCGTTCTTCGGCGCCACCGCCCGGATGCCCGCCGGACCCGCGCTGCTCGCCCAGCAGACGGGCGCGCTGCTGCTGCCGGTGACCCTCTGGTACGACGGCACACCGGTGATGGGGGCCCGCGTCCACCCGGCGGTCGAGGTGCCGGAGGAAGGCACCCGCGCCGAGAGGACGTCCGTCATGACCCAGGCCCTGGCCGACGCCTACGCCACCGGCATCGCCGAACACCCCGAGGACTGGCACATGCTCCAGCGGCTCTGGCTGGACGACCTGGAACCCCGGGGGGACACCACGTGAAGATCGGCATCGTCTGCCCGTACTCCTGGGACGTACCGGGCGGTGTGCAGTTCCACATCCGGGACCTCGCCGACCACCTGATCCGGCTCGGGCACGAGGTCTCCGTCCTGGCCCCGGCCGACGACGAGACCCCGCTGCCCCGTTACGTCGTCTCGGCGGGCCGGGCCGTCCCCGTCCCGTACAACGGCTCGGTCGCCCGGCTGAACTTCGGCTTCCTGTCGGCGGCCCGGGTACGGCGCTGGCTGCACGACGGCACGTTCGACGTGATCCACATCCACGAACCGACCTCCCCGTCGCTGGGCCTGCTGGCCTGCTGGGCGGCGCAGGGACCGATCGTGGCCACCTTCCACACCTCCAACCCGCGCTCCCGGGCGATGATCGCCGCCTACCCGATCCTCCAGCCCGCGCTGGAGAAGATCAGCGCCCGGATCGCGGTCAGCGAGTACGCCCGGCGCACCCTGGTCGAGCACCTCGGCGGCGACGCCGTCGTCATCCCGAACGGCGTCGACGTCGGCTTCTTCGCCAAGGCAGAGCCGAAGGCCGAATGGCAGGGGCAGACCCTCGGCTTCATCGGCCGCATCGACGAACCCCGCAAGGGGCTGCCCGTCCTGATGAAGGCTCTGCCCGCGATCCTCGCCGCCCGCCCGGAGACCCGGCTGCTGGTCGCGGGGCGAGGGGACGAGGAGGAGGCGGTGGCATCTCTGCCGAAGGAGCTGCGCGAGCGCGTCGAGTTCCTCGGCATGGTCAGCGACGAGGACAAGGCCCGTCTGCTGCGCAGCGTCGATGTGTACGTGGCCCCCAACACCGGTGGCGAGAGCTTCGGGATCATCCTGGTGGAGGCGCTGTCGGCCGGTGCGCCGGTGCTCGCCAGCGACCTCGACGCGTTCGCCCAGGTGCTGGACCAGGGCACGGCGGGCGACCTGTTCGCCAACGAGGACGCCGACGCGCTGGCCGCCGCCGCGATCCGGCTGCTGGGCGACCCGGAGCGCCGGGCCGGACTGCGCGAGCGCGGCGAGGCGCACGTGCGGCGCTTCGACTGGGCGACGGTGGGGGCCGACATCCTCGCGGTGTACGAGACGGTGACGGACGGGGCCGCTTCCGTCGCGGCGGACGAACGCTCGGGGTTGCGGGCGCGGTTCGGGCTGGCGCGGGACTGAGGGCGCGGTTCGAGCCGGGCCGCCGGGGCCTGCGCCGGGGCGGGGCTCCGGCGACGGCGGCGTGGGGGCCTCCTGTTGAAGGGGGAGGCCACGGCGACGGTAGCGTGTGGGCCCGTGACCGTAACCCTCATCTGGATCGTCGTCGCCCTCGTCGCGATCGGCGTGTACCTCAGCTGGACCGCGGGCCGCCTCGACCGCCTGCACTCCCGGATCGACGCCGCCCGCGCCGCCCTCGACGCCCAACTGCTGCGCCGCGCCTCGGTCACCCAGGAGCTGGCCACCTCCGGCGTCCTGGACCCGGCCGCCTCGATTGTCCTGTACGAGGCAGCGCACGCCGCCCGGCAGGCCGAGGAGGACCACCGCGAGGTCGCCGAGAGCGAGCTGAGCACCGCCCTGCGCGCCGTCTTCGGCGAACCGGCCCAGGTGGAGGCGGTGAAGGAGGTCCCCGGCGGCGAGGAAGCGGCCGTCGAACTGGCCGCCGCCGTACGCCGTGTCCCCATGGCCCGCCGCTTCCACAACGACTCCGTGCGCGCGGCCCGCGCGCTGCGCCGGCATCGTACGGTCAGACTGTTCCGGCTGGCCGGGCACGCGCCGTTCCCGCTGGCCTTCGAGATGGACGACGCCCCGCCGGTGGCCCTGGCGGACCGTCCCGGTACGTAGGACTGACCCCGAAACCGCGCAGGACCGACCCCGAACCGCGCAGGACCGACCCCGAACCGCGCAGGACCGACCCCGAAACCACGCAGGGCCGACTCCAAAACGATCCACGGCCTGCCCATTGGCCCTTGCTGTGGACTGGTCCCGCAGCGTTTGCTCGGCGATGCAGTATCCAGCTTCTTTTCACCGAGTGAGGTCCCGTGTCCACGCTTCCCAGCACCCCGCAGTCCACCGAGTCCCCCGCCACCGGCACCGCCCGCGTCAAGCGCGGCATGGCCGAGCAGCTCAAGGGCGGCGTGATCATGGACGTCGTCGACGCCGAGCAGGCGAAGATCGCCGAGGACGCGGGCGCCGTGGCCGTCATGGCCCTGGAGCGGGTCCCGGCCGACATCCGCAAGGACGGCGGCGTGGCCCGGATGTCCGACCCCAACATGATCGAGGAGATCATCGGGGCCGTCTCCATCCCCGTCATGGCCAAGTCCCGCATCGGCCACTTCGTCGAGGCCCAGGTCCTCCAGTCCCTCGGCGTCGACTACATCGACGAGTCCGAGGTCCTCACCCCGGCCGACGAGGTCAACCACAGCGACAAGTTCGCCTTCACCACCCCCTTCGTGTGCGGCGCCACCAACCTGGGTGAGGCCCTGCGCCGCATCGCCGAGGGCGCGGCCATGATCCGCTCGAAGGGCGAGGCCGGCACCGGCAACGTCGTCGAGGCCGTCCGCCACCTGCGCCAGATCAAGAACGAGATCGCGCGTCTGCGCGGCTTCGACAACAACGAGCTGTACGCCGCCGCCAAGGACCTGCGCGCCCCTTACGAGCTGGTCAAGGAGGTCGCCGAGCTCGGCAAGCTGCCCGTCGTGCTGTTCTCCGCCGGTGGTGTCGCCACCCCGGCCGACGCCGCGCTGATGCGCCAGCTCGGCGCCGAGGGCGTCTTCGTCGGCTCCGGCATCTTCAAGTCCGGCGACCCGGCCAAGCGCGCCGCCGCCATCGTGAAGGCCACCACCTTCTACGACGACCCGAAGGTCATCGCGGACGCCTCCCGCAACCTGGGCGAGGCCATGGTCGGCATCAACTGCGACACGCTGCCCGAGTCCGAGCGCTACGCCAACCGCGGCTGGTAACCACTGATGAGCGACACCCCCCTGATCGGCGTCCTCGCTCTCCAGGGCGACGTACGGGAGCACCTGATCGCCCTGGCCTCGGCGGACGCCGTGGCCAGGCCGGTCCGGCGCCCCGAGGAGCTCGCCGAGGTCGACGGCCTGGTCATCCCCGGCGGCGAGTCGACCACCATGTCCAAGCTGGCCGTCCTCTTCGGCATGATGGAGCCCCTGCGCGAGCGGGTCCGGGCCGGCATGCCGGTCTACGGCACCTGCGCTGGGATGATCATGCTGGCCGAGAAGATCCTCGACCCGCGCTCGGGCCAGGAGACCGTCGGCGGCATCGACATGATCGTGCGGCGCAACGCCTTCGGCCGGCAGAACGAGTCCTTCGAAGCCGCGGTCGAGGTCGCCGGGATCGACGGCGGCCCGGTGGAGGGCGTCTTCATCCGTGCCCCCTGGGTGGAGTCCGTCGGCGCCGAGGCCGAAGTCATCGCCGAACACGGCGGGCACATCGTGGCCGTGCGCCAGCGAAATGTCCTTGCCACGTCGTTCCATCCCGAACTGACCGGCGACCATCGCGTGCACGCTCTGTTCGTGGACATGGTGCGCGCAGTGAACTGAGCGGACCCCGGTAGGATCTCTCGGGTTCGACTCGATTTTGGTGACGCGAAGGAGAAGGCAGATGTCCGGCCACTCTAAATGGGCTACGACGAAGCACAAGAAGGCCGTGATTGACGCCAAGCGCGGCAAGCTCTTCGCGAAGCTGATCAAGAACATCGAGGTCGCGGCGCGCTCCGGCGGCGTGGACCCCGATGGCAACCCGACGCTCGTCGACGCCATCCAGAAGGCGAAGAAGAGCTCCGTCCCGAACAAGAACATCGACTCCGCCGTCAAGCGTGGCGGCGGTCTCGAAGCGGGCGGCGCCGACTACGAGACGATCATGTACGAGGGTTACGGCCCCAACGGTGTCGCGGTGCTCATCGAGTGCCTCACCGACAACCGCAACCGTGCCGCGTCCGACGTACGTGTCGCGATGACCCGGAACGGCGGCTCCATGGCCGACCCGGGCTCCGTCTCGTACCTGTTCAACCGCAAGGGCGTCGTGATCGTGCCCAAGGGCGAGCTGACCGAGGACGACGTCCTCGGCGCGGTCCTCGACGCGGGCGCCGAGGAGGTCAACGACCTCGGTGAGACCTTCGAGGTGGTCAGCGAGGCCACCGACATGGTCGCGGTGCGCACCGCGCTCCAGGAGGCGGGCATCGACTACGACTCCGCCGAGGCCAACTTCCTGCCGACCATGCAGGTCGAGCTGGACGAAGAGGGCGCGCGCAAGATCTTCAAGCTCATCGACGCGCTGGAGGACAGCGACGACGTGCAGAACGTCTTCGCCAACTTCGACGTGTCCGACGAGGTCATGGAGAAGGTCGACGCCTGACGGCGCGGCCGGTTCAGCCGGCACAGCCGGTACGGCTTGGTTCGACGGGCCGACGGGGCACTCCCCGTCGGCCCGTCGTCTTGTGGTTGCGAGGCTTTGTCAGTGCGAGCCGATAGCCTGCGGGAACAGATGAACGAGCGGGCGCGGCACGCGGCGAGGACAGGGGGGCTCCATGCGGGTTCTGGGCATTGACCCGGGGCTGACCCGGTGCGGGGTGGGCGTGGTCGAAGGGGTCGCGGGCCGCCCGCTGACGATGCTCGGCGTCGGCGTCGTGCGCACCTCTTCGGACGCCGAGCTGGGTGACCGGCTCGTCGCCGTGGAGCGCGGCATCGAGCAGTGGCTCGACGAGCACTCCCCGTCCTTCGTCGCCGTGGAGCGCGTCTTCGCCCAGCACAACGTCCGTACGGTGATGGGCACGGCCCAGGCAAGCGCGGTGGCCATGCTCTGCGCCGCCCGGCGCGGCATTCCGGTCGCCCTGCACACGCCCAGCGAGGTCAAGGCGGCCGTCACGGGATCGGGCCGCGCGGAGAAGGCCCAGGTCGGGGCCATGGTGACCCGGCTGCTGAGGCTCGACGCCCCGCCCAGGCCCGCCGACGCCGCCGACGCCCTGGCCCTCGCCATCTGCCACATCTGGCGCGCGCCCGCGCAGAACCGCCTCCAGCAGGCGGTGGCGGCCCACCGCACACAGGGCGCCCCCGACACGCCCCGCACGCCCCGTACGTCCCGCACGCTGAAAGGCCCCACCGCATGATCGCCTTCGTCTCCGGCCCGGTGGCCGCCCTCGCCCCGACCACGGCCGTCATCGAGGTCGGCGGCATCGGCATGGCCGTCCAGTGCACCCCGCACACCCTCGCCGACCTGCGCATCGGCAAGGAGGCCCGGCTCGCCACCTCCCTCGTCGTCCGGGAGGACTCCCTCACCCTGTACGGCTTCGCGGACGACGACGAGCGGCAGGTTTTCGAACTGCTCCAGACCGCGAGCGGCGTCGGTCCCCGGCTCGCCCAGGCGATGCTGGCCACCCACAGCCCCGACGCCCTGCGCCTCGCCGTATCCACCGGCGACGAGAAGGCCCTCACCGCCGTCTCCGGTATCGGGAAGAAGGGCGCCCAGAAACTGCTGTTGGAGCTCAAGGACCGGCTCGGCGAACCGGTCGGCGCGCACATCGGCCAGCAGGGCATCGGCACCCCTGTCACCTCCGGCTGGCGCGACCAGCTCCAGGCCGCGCTGATCGGCCTCGGCTACGCGAGCCGCGAGGCCGACGAGGCGGTCAACGCCGTCGCCCCGCAGGCCGAGGCCGCCGTCGCCGAGGGCACCGCACCCCCGGTGCCTCAGCTGCTGCGGGCCGCCCTGCAGACTCTCAACCGCGCACGCTGACCGGCACCGAACCACCGAAGAGGCCCCGAAATGAACTGGGACGAGACCGGACCCGAGACCGATGAGCCCACCGGGCCGGTCTTCGACGACCGGCTGGTCGACGCCGACGCGGACGGCGAGGACACCGCCGTCGAGGCTGCCCTGCGCCCCAAGGACCTGGAGGAGTTCGTCGGCCAGGAGAAGGTTCGCGAACAGCTCGACCTGGTCCTGAAGGCCGCCCGCGCCCGTGGTGCCACCGCCGACCACGTGCTGCTCTCCGGCGCGCCCGGCCTCGGCAAGACCACGCTCTCGATGATCATCGCCGCCGAGATGAACGCCCCGATCCGGATCACCTCGGGCCCCGCCATCCAGCACGCGGGTGACCTCGCGGCGATCCTCTCCTCCCTCCAGGAGGGCGAGGTCCTCTTCCTCGACGAGATCCACCGCATGTCCCGGCCCGCCGAGGAGATGCTCTACATGGCGATGGAGGACTTCCGCGTCGACGTGATCGTCGGCAAGGGCCCCGGCGCCACCGCCATCCCTCTCGAACTGCCGCCGTTCACCCTGGTCGGGGCCACCACCCGGGCCGGACTGCTGCCGCCCCCGCTGCGCGACCGCTTCGGCTTCACCGGCCACATGGAGTTCTACGCCCCCGCCGAGCTGGAGCGCGTCATCCACCGCTCGGCCCGCCTCCTCGACGTCGGCATCGACGTGGAGGGCGCCGCCGAGATCGCCGGACGCTCCCGGGGCACGCCCCGTATCGCCAACCGCCTGCTGCGCCGCGTCCGCGACTACGCGCAGGTCAAGGCGGAGGGCGCGATCGACCGGGAGATCGCCGCGGCGGCTCTGAAGGTGTACGAGGTTGACGCCAGGGGACTCGATCGGCTGGACCGTGCGGTGCTCGGCGCCCTGCTGAAACTCTTCGGCGGCGGCCCCGTCGGCCTGTCCACCCTCGCGGTCGCCGTGGGGGAGGAGCGGGAGACCGTCGAGGAGGTCGCCGAGCCCTTCCTCGTACGGGAAGGACTGCTGGCCAGGACGCCGCGCGGCCGCGTTGCCACCCCGGCGGCCTGGGCCCATCTGGGACTGGTCCCGCCGCAGCACGGCGTAAGGGGACAACAGGGTCTGTTCGGGGCGTGATGCGTCACAGGTTCGCCAGTACAGGAACCCGGGTGCCATGCTGGGCGTTGTTCCATCGATGCGGACTCGCTTAGACTCCGCCGATGCCGCCCTTACCGGTCGGTGTACCCACCCCCGTATATACAGGCCGCATTCCAGCGCGGTCGTGCGAAGGAATTCCCGTCCCGTGGATATCTTGACTCTCCTCCCCTTCATCGTGCTCATCGGGGCCATGTTCCTGATGACCCGCTCCGCCAAGAAGAAGCAGGCGGCGGCCGCGCAGATGCGCAACGACATGCAGCCCGGCACCGGCGTCCGGACGATCGGGGGCATGTACGCCACCGTCAAGGAAGTCCACGACGACACCGTCCTCCTTGAGGTCGCCCCCGGCGTGCACGCGATCTACGCGAAGAACGCGATCGGCGCCGTCCTCGACGACGCGGAGTACAACCGCATCGTCCACGGCGACGACGAGGAGCTGGACGCGGACGGCACCGTCGTTCCCGACGACGCCTCCTCGCTGACCGGTGAGCCGGCCACGGACGACGCCGAGCCCGCCAGGATCGACCTGGGCAAGGACGACGCCGACACCGAGAGCACCGCCGCCAAGGACGTCAAGAAGGCCAAGGACGACGGCAAGACCGACGGCGAAGCCGACACCAAGTAGTTCTCACGATCCCGGGGACGTCGTGCGCCCACCGGCGCGCGGCGTCCCCGGGACCGTGGGGTCGTCTGCGGGGGGCAGGCCCCCACAACACTTCGTGGCCGCTCGGGCGCGTACCCGGCGCGGGGCGGTTGGACAGGGAGAAACGAGAAGGTGGCAGCACCCAAGAAGGGCCGAGGGCCGTCCGGCGGTCAGGGGAGGCCGGGGCGTTCCCTGGTCCTGATCCTCATCGCCATGGTCGCGCTCACCGGCGGGATGTTCCTGTCCGGGCACACCACGCCCCGGCTGGGCATCGACCTGGCCGGCGGTACGTCGATCACGCTGGAAGCGCAGAACCAGCCCGGCAAGCCGAACGCGATCAACCCGACCAACATGAACACCGCGGTCGGGATCATCGAGCGGCGTGTCAACGGGCTGGGCGTCTCCGAGGCCGAGGTCCAGACCCAGGGCGATCGCAACATCATCGTCAACATCCCCAAGGGGACGGACTCCAAGCAGGCCCAGAAGCAGGTCGGCACCACCGCCCAGCTCTACTTCCGGCCCGTTCTGACGGTGCAGGCGAGCGGCCCCGAGCAGCCCGCCCCCTCGGACAGCGCCACGCCGAAGCCCGGTGAGTCCGGCACGCCGGACGACAAGGACCAGGGCGCCGACAAGGACAAGGGCGAGGAGGCCACCGGTTCGGAGGCCACCCCCTCGGCGAGTGCCACCACCCAGGGCCGCGCGGTCACCGGTGCCCTGAAGAAGGACCCGACACCCTCCGCCCCGGGCTCCGACGAGCCGAAGCCGTCCGATTCCCCCGAGGCCTCGCCCTCCGTGGACCCGGCGACGGCCAAGCTCCAGGAGGAGTTCGCCAAGCTCGACTGCACCGACCCCGAGCAGCGGACCGAGGCGGGCCAGGACGCCAAGCCCACCGACTCGATCGTCGCCTGCGGCTCGAACGTCCCGGGCAGCTACGAGAAGTACGTGCTCGGCCCCGCCGAGGTCTCCGGCAGCGACGTCGACGACGCCAAGGCCGCCATCGACCAGCAGACCGGCCAGTGGATCGTGTCGATGGAGTTCACCTCCGCGGGCGCCAAGAAGTTCCAGACGATCACCAGTCGCCTCAGCCAGCAGCAGCCGCCGATGAACCAGTTCGCGATCGTCCTGGACGGCGAGGTCGTCTCGGCTCCGTCGGTGCGCACCGCGCTCAGCAAGAACGCCCAGATCTCCGGCAGCTTCGACCAGCAGTCGGCCGAGGAGCTCGGCAACATCCTGTCCTACGGCGCGCTTCCCCTCACCTTCGAGGAAGTCAGTGTCACCACGGTGACCGCGGCGCTCGGCAGCGAGCAGCTCAAGGGCGGGCTGATCGCCGGTGCCATCGGTCTCGCGCTGGTGGTCCTCTACCTCGTCGTCTACTACCGAGGGCTCTCGTTCATCGCGCTCCTGAGCCTTCTGGTCTCCGGCGTCCTGACGTACACGATCATGTCGTTGCTGGGCCCGGCCATCGGCTTCGCGCTGAACCTCCCGGCAGTCTGTGGCGCCATCGTCGCCATCGGCATCACAGCGGACTCGTTCATCGTCTACTTCGAACGCGTCCGGGACGAGATCCGCGAAGGACGCACGCTCCGCCCGGCCATCGAGCGGGCCTGGCCGCGCGCCCGGCGCACCATCCTGGTCTCCGACTTCGTGTCGTTCCTGGCCGCCGCGGTGCTCTTCATCGTCACCGTCGGCAAGGTGCAGGGCTTCGCGTTCACGCTCGGCCTGACCACCCTGCTCGACGTCGTCGTGGTGTTCTTCTTCACCAAGCCGCTCATGACGCTCATGGGGCGGACGAAGTTCTTCTCCAAGGGCGGCCCGTGGTCCGGACTGGACCCGAAGCGGCTCGGCGCACAGCCGCCGCTGCGCCGCTCGCGCCGTGTCAACGCCCCCACCGAACCGAAGGAGGCGTGAGATGTCGCGACTCGGCAATCTCGGCGCCCGGCTCTACCGCGGCGAGGTCGGCTACGACTTCATCCGCAACCGCAAGATCTGGTACGGCGTCTCGATACTGATCACCATCACGGCCATCATCGGCGTGGCGGTCGGCGGCCTCCGCATGGGCATCGAGTTCCAGGGCGGCGCGGTCTTCACGACCGACACCAGGGCCAAGATCTCCACCGCCCAGGCCACGGACGTGGCGACCGAGGCCTCCGGCCACATGGCCATCGTCCAGGAGCTCGGCAACGGCGGTCTGCGCATCCAGATCACCGAGGTCGACACCGCCACGGCGAACGAGATCAAGGAGACGCTCTCCGACGAGCTCGGCATCCCCGCCGACGAGATCAACGCGGACCTGGTCGGCCCCAGCTGGGGTGAGCAGATCGCCAACAAGGCCTGGACCGGTCTCGCGGTCTTCATGGTCCTGGTGGTGATCTATCTGGCCATCGCCTTCGAGTGGCGGATGGCCGTCGCCGCCCTCATCGCACTGATCCACGACATCACCATCACGGTCGGTGTCTACGCCCTGGTCGGCTTCGAGGTCACGCCGGGCACGGTGATCGGTCTGCTGACCATTCTCGGTTACTCCCTGTACGACACGGTGGTGGTCTTCGACAGCCTCAAGGAGGGGCAGAAGGACATCACCAAGCAGACCCGCTTCACATACAGCGAGATCGCCAACCGGTCGATCAACAGCACCCTGGTCCGCTCCATCAACACCACCGTGGTGGCTCTGCTGCCGGTGGCCGGGCTGCTCTTCATCGGTGGCGGTGTCTTCGGCGCGGGCATGCTGAACGACATCTCGCTGTCGCTGTTCGTCGGTCTCGCCGCCGGTGCGTACTCCTCGATCTTCATCGCCACCCCGCTCGTCGCCGACCTCAAGGAACGCGACCCGCAGATGAAGGCGCTGAAGAAGCGGGTCCTCGCCAAGCGGGCGGCCGCCGCCGCCAAGGGCGAGCCCGCCGACGACGGTCCCGAGGACATCGTCGAGGGCGCCGCGACCGCGGGCGGCGGAGTCGGCCGGCCCCGCTCGCACGGCCGCACGTCGGGAAGCGCTGAGCGATGACGAGCACCACCGATTCCACCCGGGAGCTGCTGCTCAGCCGGATCCGTGATGTCGCGGACTACCCGAAGCCGGGCGTGATGTTCAAGGACATCACTCCGCTGCTCGCGGACCCGGTGGCCTTCACGGCGCTCACCGACGCCCTCGCGGAGCTGTGCGTACGCCACGGCGCCACGAAGGTCGTCGGCCTGGAGGCACGCGGCTTCATCCTGGCCGCGCCGGTAGCGGTCCGCGCGGGCCTCGGCTTCGTACCGGTCCGCAAGGCCGGAAAGCTTCCCGGAGCCACGCTCGCCCAGTCCTACGAGCTGGAGTACGGCAGCGCGGAGATCGAGATCCACGCCGAGGACCTCGCCGCCCACGACCGGATCATGGTGATCGACGACGTCCTCGCCACCGGCGGCACCGCGGAAGCCTCGCTGGAGCTCATCCGGCGGGCAGGCGCCCAGGTCGCGGGCGTCGCGGTCCTCATGGAACTCGGTTTCCTCGCGGGCCGCGCCCGTCTGGAGCCGGGCCTGCGGGGCGTGCCGCTGGAGGCCCTGATCACGGTCTGATCCGCAGGGCGGGCCAGTGACGGCCACCGAGTACGAGGGACGGGCACCCGGGAACGAACCGGGTGCCCGTCCCTCGTTGTGCGGGCTCCTGCCGTCCCCGGGCGAGGGTTCGCCGGGGGATCGATACCATGGGCTCTCCGGGTACCCCGGATCCGCACGAGGAGCGCTCTTGCCAGACGAGGCCCAGTCAGCCGCCGCCCCGCAGCCCGACAAGCCCGTGGCGGCCCCCGCCACGCCCGCGAAGGCCGCGCCCTCGAACGCGCCGAAGCCCGCGCCCCCGGAGCCCGCCACCGGTGGCGGGCGGCCCCAGGGGGCCGCGAAGCCCGCCGGGGCGGGCACTCCGCCCCCGAAGCCCGCAGCCC
>NZ_NWVL01000100.1 GCF_002382885.1 Streptomyces sp. WZ.A104 | reverse complement strand
GGGGGGGGGGCCGGGCCACCGTGGTGCGCACCGGGTGGACCGGCCCCAGGGAGGAGGGAAGAGGAGGGGCAGCGCGTCTCGGCGTCAGCCGATCACGTTGTCCACACCCTTCCTCGCCGTCTGCCACGCCTTGTCCGACGAGACTCCCTTGCGCTCGACCTCGCTCAGCGCGTTCGTGATCTGCTGCATCACGTTCTGGTCGTGCACACCCAGCACCTGCACCGGGGACTCCTTCGCCGCGTCACCGAAGATCCGGCCGATCGGAGCGCCCGAGAAGTACTCGTCCTTCGCGTCCGCGATCGTCTCGATGGCGCCCGTCGAGGACGGGAAGTTGCCCTGCTTCTGGAAGACCTTCGCCTGCTGCTCGGGGGCGGTCAGCCACTTGATGAGCGCGTACGCCTCCTTCTTGTGCTTGGCCGCACGCGGGATCGACAGGTACGAGCCGCCCCAGTTGCCCGCGCCGCCGGGCAGCTTGGCGATGTCCCACTTGCCCTTGCCGCCGTCACCGGCCTGGCCCTTGACGTAGCCGAGCATCCAGGCAGGGCAGGGGATCGTGGCGAACGAACCGGCGGAGAACGCCTGGTTCCACTGCGGGGACCACTGGTCGAGCTTGGCGCTCAGGCCCGCCTCGGCCGCCTCCACCGAGGTGTCCCACGCCTCCTTGACCGCCGGGTTCTTGTCGTAGATCAGCTCGCCGGAAGCGTCGTAGTACCGCTCCTCCTCCTGGCCGATCATGATTCCGTAGAGCGAGCCGACACTGTCCAGCCAGGCGCTCTTGGCGGGGGCCTTCTTCTTGTACTCCTTGCCCAGCTCCAGGTAGCCGTCCCAGGTGGCCCACCTCTTCGCGAGCTCCTCGCGGTCCGTGGGCAGCCCGGCCTGCTCGAAGAGGTCGGTGCGGTAGCACATCGCCTCGGGGCCGACGTCCGTGCCGAGGCCGAGGATCTTGCCGTCCTTCGTGGTCGCCGCCGACCACTTGGCCTCGGCGAACTCGCCCTTGAGCCGGTCGGCCCCGAACTCCTTCAGGTCCTGGAACTTGTCGGACTGCTGCTGGGTGACGGAGGCGATCCGGCCCACCTCGACGCCCTGCACGTCCGCGAGACCGCCGCCGCCCGCGAGGCGGGTCTGGAGCGACTTCCAGTAGTCCGCCTCGTCCTGGGTGTCGCTCTGCTTGATCTTCACGCCCGGGTTGAGCTTCTCGTACTCCTCGTACAGCCCGGCCTCCTTGAAGCCGAACGATCCGAAGAGGTCGACGGTGAGCGTGACCTTTCCGCCCGCGCCGTCGGCGGAGTCCGGCGAGTCGCTGGACCCGCAGGCGGCGAGGAGCGCCCCGGCGAGGACGACCGCGCCGAGGCGGGCAGTGGCTCTCTTGGCGGCTCGGGCGATGGGCATGGGAAGCCTCCCTTGGCTTCGGGATGAACCGAGCGCCTTGAGAGCGCTCTCAAAACCTGATCTGGAGCGTCCCCCACCGCCCTCGCTCCGTCAAGACTCGAACACATAACGGCTTGGCGTCCCGCCCGATCGACGCCCAACTGCCAGGCGTGCGCGTTCTCTTGACACTCACGTTTCAGGAGTTTTACGTTCCTTGGCACTTGAGAGCGCTCTCGAAGGCGCTCTTCGCCCCCCCATGATCGAGGTGCTGCTCGTGCGAACCTCCCTCTCCGGACTCGCCTCCAGAGGCGCTCCCAGAACCACCACCAGACCCGCTGCGGCGGCACTCCTCGCCGTCGCCGTGGCCGCCGTGGGCCTGGGCCCCGCCGCCTCCCCCGCGGCGGCCGCCACCATCCCCGCCGGTTCCGGCAGCTACACCGACTCCCGCCCCGCCGGCACCTCGGGCCCGACGACCAACACCGGGGCGCCCGTCACCCCCAAGGTCACCGCGGCCGCGAAGGACAAGCCGGTCCCGACCAACGACTGGTGGTCCTCGCTCGCCTTCCAGCGCTACGGCGACAACCCGTACTCCACCCCCATGTACGGCCACCCGCTCACCTACCAGGCGACCTCCGGCGGATTGGAGGTCGGCTACCCGACCACCCCCGCGATCGTCGGCGACGGCAGGCAGTACGAGTACGCCCACAAAGCCGACCTCACCGTCGGCCTGAGCGGCCTGAACTCGCCCGACACCAAGGCCGACGACTGGTCCGACTGGACGGTGACGCCCTACTGGGCGGACGGCTCCCGCACCTTCCGGGCCACCATCGGGCACGGCATGCCCTTCGTGTACGCCAAGGGCTCCGGCGGCGACGCCCGCGTCACGACCGCCTCCGCGCCCACGGTCTTCTCCGACCAGGGCAACGTCCTCGGCATCACGGTCGCCGGTCACCACTACGCCCTCTTCGCCCCGACCGGCAGCGACTGGAACATCTCCGGCTCCACGATCACCGCGGGTCTCGGCGGGAAGGACTACTTCTCGCTCGCGGTCCTGCCCTCCACCGACGCGCTCGCCACCTACCGGAAGTACGCGTTCAGTTTCGTCACCGGCTCCCGGGTGGCGTGGCAGTCCACCGGCGGCGACGTGCGGGCGACCTACACGCTCACCACCGAGGCCGAGGAGGGCACCGAGCGCGGCACGCTCCAGGCCCTCTACCGCCACCAGTGGCTGCACACCACCGACGCGCTGACCCCGTACACGTACGTGTCGCCGCGCGGCACGATGAAGGTGCGCGAGTCCGCCTCCTTCACCACCAGTCAGCGCAGCAGCGGCGTGGTGCCCGCGCTGCCCGCGACCAGCGGTGTCGACAAGGCGCGGCTGACCGGGTACCTCAACGAGGTCGCGAACGCGTCCGACCCGTTCTCGGGGGCCACGGACACCTACTGGACCGGCAAGGCGCTCGGCCGTCTGGCCCAGCTGGTGCCCGTCGCCGACCAGATCGGCGAGACCGCCACCCGCGACAAGCTCCTCGGGCTGATGAAGGGCCGGCTCCAGGAGTGGTTCACGGCGGGCGGGGCCAGTGAGTTCAGCTACGACAAGGACTGGAAGACCCTCACCGGCTACCCGGCCTCCTACGGCAGCGACACCGAGCTCAACGACCACCACTTCCACTACAGCTACTACGTCTACGCGGCGGCGATCGTCGCCCAGTACGACCAGGCCTGGGCCGCCGACTCGGCCTGGGGCACGATGATCAAGCACCTGATCCGCGACACCGCCAACCCCAGCCGCACCGACTCCGCCTACCCCTTCCTGCGCGGCTTCGACGTGTACGCGGGCCACAGCTGGGCCTCCGGCCACCAGGGCTTCGCGGCGGGCAACAACCAGGAGTCCTCGTCGGAGTCCATCAACCTCAGCGCGGGACTCGTCCTCTGGGGCGCGGCGACCGGCGACACCGCCCTGCGCGACCTCGGCAGCTACCTGCTGACGACGGAGTCGGAGGCGATCACCCAGTACTGGTTCGACGCCTCGCAGGAGGTCTTCCCCGCCTCCTTCGGCCACGACACCGTCGGCATGGTCTGGGGCAGCGGCGGCGCTTACGCCACCTGGTGGACCGCGAACCCGGAGGAGATCCACGGCATCAACGTCCTCCCGGTCACGGGTGGTTCACTGCACCTGGCCCGCGAGAAGGCGGCGATCAAGCGGAACATCGCCGAGATGGAACGGAACAACGGCGGCCCGGCCCAGGAGTGGCGTGACCTGCTCTGGGAGTTCGAGGCACTGTCCGACCCGGCCGCGGCGAAGGCCAAGTGGGACGCCGCGAACGGGAACTACGCCCCGGAGGCGGGTGAGTCCAAGGCGCACACCTACCACTGGATCAACACCCTGAACACGGTCGGCGCGCCGGACATGACCGTCAGCGGCGACCTGCCCACCTCCGCCGTCTTCTCGAAGGACGGCACCCGCACCTACACCGCGCACAACCACAGCTCCTCCGCACGTACGGTGAGCTTCTCCGACGGCAAGACCCTGTCCGTGCCGGCCCGCTCCACGGCCACGAGCACGGGCCCCGGCGGCGGAGACCCGGACCCGGGGGAGCCCGGCCCGTCCACCGGCAACACCTTCCGCCTCAAGACCGGCGGCATCCTCACCACCGCCACCACCGACCCGGCGGGCACGGACACCCTGGCCTCGGCCGACGGCGTCAACCGGGACGGCACGCCGTACCGCGCCACGGCCTACGAGATCAAGAACGTCGACGGCGAACTCGCCGCCGGGGCCGCCACGTCCTTCCGTCTCCGGGTCGACGCGGGCACGACGGTCGGGCTCGCCCCGCAGGTCCGGGTCAGCTACGACCTGACCGGCGACGGCACCTTCGACCGGGTGGAGACCTTCCGCTACTTCGCGACCGACCCGGTCGCGGGCTGGGAGGAGTACACCCAGGCGGTCGGCACCCAGGCCGTCACGGGCAGCCTGGGCGACCTCAGGGGCGGCACGGTCCGCCTGGAGATCTGGAACGCGCTCGGCAACGACACGTCGCAGGTTCAGACGGGGACGGAAGCGGCGGTGCTGAGGATTCCGTACGAGTAAGCGGTACGGGCAACCCGTAGGGCCCTTGGCCCGTACGGAACGGAACAGGTGCGGCGGGTCCCCGGCTCCTCAGGCGGAGGCCCGCCGCACGAGCGTGGTCGGGGTGATCACCGACTCGGGGACATCGCCGCTGCCCGTACGGTCCCGGTCCAGCGCGCGCAGCAGCAACCGGGCCATCAGCCGCCCCTGCGCCTCGATCTCCTGGCTGACGGTGGTCAGCGGCGGATCGGTCTGCTCGGCAACCGATTCCATGTCGTCGAACCCCACCAGAGCCACCTGCTCCGGCACGGAGATCCCGCGCTCGCGCAGCACCCGCAACGCGCCCGAGGCCATCAGGTCGTTGGCGACGAAGACCGCGTCCAGGTCGGGCCGCCTCTCCAGCAGCTCGGCCATCGCCCGTGCCCCGCTCTCCACGGTGAACGCCCCCTCGGCGACGAGCGTCGGGTCCACGTCCAGCAGCACGTCCCGATAACCGTCCAGCCGGTCCATCGCCGAGGTCTGGTCGGCGGGCCCGCCGATGTGCGCGATGCGCTCCCGGCCGAGGTCCTTCAGATACCGCACGGCCAGCCGCGCCCCGCCCCGGTTGTCCGCGTCGACATACGGGACGGCCTGGTCTCCCGGGTCGGCGGTCCAGCCGGGTCGCCCGCCGTACACCGCCGGGATGCCGGCCCGCCGGGTGATCGCGGGCACCGGGTCGTCGGTGTGCAGCGAGAACGCGAGCGCCCCGTCCACGTGCCCGCCGGACAGATACCTGGCGATCCGGTCGAAGTCCCCGGGCCCCTCCACCAGCAGCAGGACGAGCTGGGTGTCGTGGGCGGTGAGCTCCTTGCTGATGCCCCTGATCTGCTGCGAGAAGAAGGGGTCCGAGAAGAACCGCGTCTCCGGCTCCGCGATGACGACCGCCACGGCCCCGGTCCGCCGCGTGACGAGGGTCCGCGCGGCGTGGTTCGGGATGTACCCCAGCTCCTCGACCGCCCGGAGCACCTTGTCCACCAGGGGCTTGCGGACGCCGTCGCCCCCGTTGACGACCCGCGAGGCGGTGGCCCGGGAAACCCCCGCACGCGCCGCGACGGCTTCCAGGGTGGGCCGGGACCCGGGAGACTGCTCGGGCAAGGCGGTCGCTCCTCGTCGACGGGGCAGCGGCGACACGTGGTCGCCGTCTCGCCTACAGCCTAGCGCCGGGCACCCACAGGGCTGAGAGCGCTCCCAGGGGAGGCCCCGCGTCCGCTTGGGCCCGCTTCAGCCCTGCTTGAGGTCCGCGATGAAGGAGCCCCAGGCGGCGGTACGGAAGAGGAGGGCGGGGCCGTCGGTGACCTTGGAGTCGCGGACGGGGACGAGGTCGGGGACGCCGTCGAGGACTTCGAGGCAGTTGCCGCCGTCGCCGCCGCTGTGGGTGGACTTGCGCCAGGTGCCGACTTCGAGGCAATCGCCGCCGCTGCCGCCGCTGTAGGACGACTTGCGCCAGCTGGCGACCTCGACGCAGTTGCCTCCGCTGCCCCCGCTGTATGACGATTTCTGCCAGGTCGCTGTCGACAGGTCGTAGTCAGAGCTGCTGAGCTTCATCGTCGTATTCCTTTGCCGCCGACTCGATCCAGTCCAGGGATGAGGCCGGTGAGAGTGCGCTGGCCACGAGGAGATCGTAGGTCAGTTCGTACTGGCGAACAGTGGCTGGATCGTCCCTCAACTGCCCGGCGCCCAGGCCCTCAATGTAAGCCAGGGGCGGTTCGTCGGCGAAAGTCATTAGTTTGAGCGGGCCTTCGAGGGCCGCATGGGCTCCGACCGAGAACGGCAGCACCTGCACGATGACCCGCCGCTGCCTGATCAGTGTCGCGAGGTGCCGAAGAGCTTCCGCCATCACGGCGGGGCCGCCCACCGTGCGCCGCAGCGTTGCCTCGTCGAGCGCGGCCCACAACAAGGGCTTCGTTGGATGGGCCAGCAGCTGGGTCCGCTCCAGCCGACCGACGACCAAGTCGTGGATGACGCTGTCGACGGCGGTCGGCTGGTAGGCGTGGAACACCGCCCGCGCATACGCCTCCGTCTGGAGCAGCCCCGGAATGAGCTGAGGGGAGTACTGCTTGATGACCTCCGCCCGGGCCTCCGCCTCCGCCGCCTCCGCGAAGTGGTCCGGGTACTTCGACTTCTTCAGGGCCGCGCAGTTACGGGCGAAGAAGCCACCCGTGTCGAGGACCTCGTCCAGCTTCACGGCCTGATCCATCTGCATGCGGCGGACACCGGACTCCAGCTGGCCGATGAACGAGCCGCTGACGAAGAGCGGGGCCCCCAGCTCGGTCTGGGAGAGACCGGCCGCCTCTCTCCGGTGGCGTAACTCCGCCCCCAGCAGAGCCCTCGGTGACGAAGAGGGGTCGAGTTCTTTCGGACCAGGCAAGGCAACTCCCGATGGCACTCGTGCGGTTGTTGGAACTGCGCCTCTTCCAGGCTAGCGGCGCGTTGGACACGCTGGGTATGCATTCCCATTACTCAGAGTGGAAGGTGTGCACCATGGAAGCGATGGAGCGGCGCAAGGCGGCGGCGGACAGAGTGCGGACGGCGGAGGACGCGGTGGCGCAGCTGAGGGAAGGGCTCGCGGAGTTCGGTCTGAAGCTGCCGTCGCTGCGGATCGATCCCGTCTCGTGCGCGGGCAACGAGCCGGCGCCGCTGGTGGACCTGGGCCGCTGCAACATCGACACCGCGTTGCGGCTGTGCGAGGTGCTGGCGGAGAAGGAGAGCGGTCATGACGGGTGAGGGACTTGAGTCGTGTACGCCCGAGCCGGGGTCGTTCGCGGTGGACGAGCGGGACGGGCGGGTCGGCAGGGTGATGGGCCGGGTCGGGCCGTACGTACAGCTGAGGCCACCGGGCGGCGGGCCCGAGTGGGACTGCCCGCCGGAGGTGGTGCGGCCCGCGCCACCGGGGGTGGTGCTGCGGGCCCGGGTGACCGAGATCAACCGGGAGGGGCAGCTGCCACGCTGAGGCGCGGTGGGCCGGTGGGCCGGTGGGCCGGTCGCGGTCGGGCCCACCGCCGCTCGGAGGCGTGTGCGGGGGCGCAGGCTGCGGAACGCCATGTGGTGCGCGGAAAGTTGCTCGTGGCGCGCCGGGCCCTCGGCCTGTCGATGGCGGTCGAACTCCGGGGAGTCCTTGACCTGCGGAACGGCCGGGTCTGTTGAGGGCTGCATGCCCGGGCCACCCGTACGTGGGACGCTGGTGAGAAGCGGCGTGCAGCCGCGAAAGCCCCGATCTAGCCTTCTCGGCAAGGCCACGGAAGAAGGGACCCGCGATGACCGCAGCGTTCGTCGAGGACGGCCAGGCATCGGATGGGCACGCGTGGGACTACCTGCTGCAGACATGGCGTGAACTGGACGTGCCCGAAGGGTGGCGCGCCGAGATCGACGAGGGGCAGATCGTCTTGGTACCACCGCCGCACGCGCACCACAATGGCATTGCCGCCAAAGTGCGGCGCAGGCTCTACGCGACGTTGCCCGAGGACCTGGAGATCTACCAGACCCTCGGCATCCATGTAGCCCCGCTCGGCAAGCTGTACGTCCCCGACCTGGTGGTGATGCCAGGGGAGCTGATCGCCGCCGCCGATCCCGAGACCAGTGATCCGATGGACGCCTCGGAGGCGTTGCTCGTCGTCGAGATCACGTCGAAGGGCAACGCGCGGGAGGACCGCACCAAGAAGTACCGCGCGTATGCCCGTGCGGGCGTTCCGATGTACCTGCTGATCGACCGGTTCGACACCCGGGGCCCGATGGCCACGCTGTTCACGGAGCCGAGCGAGGACGGTACGTACAAGCACACGGACGCGGTGCCGTTCGGTAAGCCGCTGGTCGTGCCGCCGCCGTTCGATGTCTCGCTCCCGACGGGCGAGTTCCCGGGGCCCGCCGCACCGTAGGCTCATCGGCCGCCCCGCGCGGGGCGTCGCCCCGGGTGGGGCGGCCCGCCTCAGCCGAGCCAGCCGCGGCGTACCGCTTCGGCGCCCGCCTCGAAGCGGGAGTGGGCGCCCAGGCGGGTCATGAGTTCGGCCATCATGCGGCGGGTGGTGCGCACCCCCAGGCCGAGTCGCCGTGCGACGACGGTGTCGGTGTGGCCCTGGGCGAGCAGGCGCAGCAACTGCCTTTCCTGGCCGGTCAGCCCGTTGTCGTCGTGTTCGCGGTCGGTGGCGGTGCCGAAGTCGTCCGCCTGGTCCCAGATGGCCTCGAAGAGCGCGGCGAGGGCGGTGAGGATGCCGGGCCCCTGGAGCTGGAGGGCGCCGCGGGTGGTGTCCTCGGGGTCGATGGGCAGCAGGGCGGCGCGCCCGGTGAACAGGACCATGCGCAAGGGCAGCACCGCGGCGGTCCGTACGTGTGCTCCCTGGGAGGTGAGCCACCGGGCGTAGCCCAGGGTCGTGGGGTCGTTGCGCACGGAGGCCTGGTAGAGGGTGCGCATGGGGATGCCGCGCTCCAGCAGGGCGGCGTCCAGGGGGCGGGAGGCGTCGAGGGTGGCTTGGGTCTGCGCGCCGCCGGGCATGAAGGACATCAGGGGTGCCGTGGCCTCGCGGGCCAGTTGTTCCAGGCGGATGCGGATCTCCTCGACGCCGGTGAGGGCTTCGACGTGGGTGCGGCTCGCCTCGGCTTCGGCGTGCTGGCGCAGCAGGGTCAGGGCGGCGACCTGGGCGTCCGCGAACTCCTGCTGGGAGCGCCGCAGTTCTCCCTCGCGCATGGACAGAAGCAGCTGGATGCCGACCGACGGGGGGACCGGGCGGAGCGTGCCTTCCGCGTGGGGCGAAGTGTGCAGCAGGCTCAGTTCGGCGAGCTGGTCGAGCGCGGCGCGTATGCCGCTGTCGGGCAGGGCCAGGGCCGCGGAGAGCTCGGCGACGCCGTACTCCGGTTCTTCCAGCATGAGCCGGTAGACCGCTTCGGCGGTGTGGTCGATTCCGAGCGCGTGCAGCTGCGACATGGAGTTCCCCCAGTTCAGTTCCTTATCGCGCCGATGGTGACGATAGCCGCGGCCGGGCAGCTTGCTGCCCGCAAACCTCCTGCCTGGGCGAAACCCTGGGCAATGTCCGTCTCGCATTTCAAGATCAGCGCATGCTTATGGTGACCGTGGCCCTCAGGGGTCCGCAAAGTGCTGCCCTGCCTGCCGATGTGCTGGACATCCTGTGGTTCGTCGCCTCTTTCGAACGCGGCGTCGAGCATCTGCACGCCGATTCCCCCGAGGTCGGAGGCATCGGCCATCTGACGTTCTTCGTCAAAGGGCCGACGCGGGAGAAGGCCGTGGCGTTGGCGCGCGGGATCACCCGCCGGGCGCTGGTGGACTCACCGGCGCTGACCGGCTGGCACGTGGTGCCGATGCCGGGGCAGCCATGAGGCAGGAGGCTGCCAGGCCACCCCCTGCCACATTGATCTTCTTCCTTTCGGGCTGCCGGGCGAGCAGTGTTGATTCCACGCCGAGCGGGACGCCCCGGAACTTCCGAGGTTTCCAGACTTTCCGAGGATTCCGACGCTTCCGGAGTTCCGGAGTTTCCGCCCGAGCCTTCCATTCAATTTGCCCGTCCCGTCTGAAGGAGCACCATGTCTGCCGCCCGCCGACTGCTCAGCGCCACTGCCGTCGCTATCGCCCTCGTCGCGTCCCTGGCCGCCGGAATCGCACTGGACGAGCTCGCCGAGCCCAAGGCGGAGATTCGCAGCCAGGGCGTGCAGGACTCCGCCGGATGGGGATAGAGGCCGCTCCCACCCCGACCACCACTACCGCATGACGATGCAGCTGAGGACCTACGTTGACCCCGACCACCTCTTCCATGGCCGCCACGCCGTCCGTGACCACCGCACCGCCCGCACCCGCCACCTCCCCCGTCTCGCGGCTCGGGCTGTGGCTCGGCCCCCTCCTGGCGCTCGGCGCGACCGCCATCTGGTCCGGGAACTTCGTCGTCGCCCGTCATCTGGGCGATGTCATACCCCCCGTCCAGACCTCCTTCTGGCGGTGGGTGATCGCCCTCGTCGCCGTCGCCCCCTTCGCCACGCGAGGGCTCCTGCGCGACTGGCCCGCGGTGCGCCGGCACGCCGGTCTGATCGTGGTCGCGGCCCTGCTGGGGGTGACCCTGTTCAACACCCTGATCTACATCGCCGGGCAGTCGACGTCCGCCACGAACCTGGCTCTGATCGCGGCCGCCTCACCCGCGGTGATCGCGGCGTTCGCCTTCCTGGACGGGGAGCGGATGACCGCCGTCCGCGCCACCGGCATGGTCATCGCGTTCGTCGGTGTGGTCACCCTGATCTCCAAGGGGAGCGTCACCGCCCTGCTCTCGATGGACTTCCGGGCCGGAGACCTGTGGATGCTCGCCGCGATGGCGACGTTCGCCGCCTACTCGGCGCTCCTCAAGCGCAAGCCGTCCACCATCTCCGGCCCCAGCTTCCTGCTGGCCACCTTCGCCGCGGGCACCGTGATGCTCGCTCCCGTGTACGCCGTGTCCGTCGCTCTCCAGGGGGCCTTCACGCCCAGCGGCGCCACCGTCGGACCGCTGCTCTACATCGGCGTCGCCTCGTCCGCGATCGCCTTCTACACCTGGAACAAGGCCGTCTCCCTCATCGGCGCCACCCGCGCCGGGATCGTCTACTACCTCCAGCCCGTGTTCGTCGCCTGTGTCGCCTACCTCGCGATCGGCGAGCACATCACGCTCATCCAGGTTCTCTGCATGGGCGCGATCATCACCGGCGTCGCCGTCGGCGCCAAGCGCTGAAACCGCCCGCCCCGATACGTGCTGAAACCGCCCGACCCGATACGTAAGGAAGAACTCATGTCGCTTCACGTCAACGCCGACCGTCTGCTCTCCGACCTCACCCACCTGTCCCAGATCGGGGCCGGGCAGGACGGCGCCCTGTGGCGCATCGCCGGTACGAAGGCCGACTGGGCCGGGCGGGACTGGCTGGACAAGACCATGCGCGTGGAGGGCCTGCACACCTACTACGACGAGACGGGCAACGTCTTCTCCCGCCGCAGGAACACCTCCGGGCCCTGGCTGCTCCTCGGTTCGCACGCCGACACGGTGCCCGCCGGTGGCCACCTGGACGGCGCCTACGGAGTCATCGCCGCCATGGAGGTGCTGCGCACCCTGCACGAGGAGGGGCACCCGCTGGCCGATCACGTGGAGAGCGTGGCCTGGTTCGACGAGGAAGGCGTACGCCCGGAGTCGGCCGGCGGGCTGGTGGGCTCCACCGCCCTCGCGGGCTCCGCTCACGCCGCGGACCTCGTGGGCTATCTGGAGATCCACATCGAACAGGGCCGCCGTATGGAGAAGGCCGGGCTGAACCTGGCACCCGTCACCGGCATCGTGGGCGTACGCCGCTACCAGGTGTCCGTGTCCGGGCAGGAGAACCACGCGGGCACCACGATGTGGGTGGACCGCCAGGACGCGGGGCGGGTGGCCGCCCGTATGGTCGCCGAACTGAAGGACATCATCCTGGCCGTCGATCCGAAGGGGATCGGCAACGCCGGTGTCATCAGCTTCGGCCCCGGAGCGGCCAACGTCGTGCCGGGCACCGCCAGTGCCGAACTGGAGGTCCGGGCCTCCTCGGAAACGGCCCTGGACCGCATCGAAACCGACCTGGACGAGACCCTTTCCCGTATCGCGGCGGAGGAGAACTGCGCTGCCGAGCTGGTCCGTGTCTCCGCCAAGCCCGCCGCGCACTTCGACAAGCGTGTCCTGAACGCCGTCCATGAGACCTGTCTGGAGAAGGGCCGCACGGATCAGCTGCTCTCCTACGCGGGGCACGACGCGTCAGTGATCTCCACGCGCCTTCCCACCGCGATGATGTTCGTGCCCTCCACCGGCGGGTTCTCCCACTCCAACAAGGAGCACACGCCCGATGAGCAGCTGGTCCTGGGGGCACAGGCCCTGCTCGACGCGGTCCTGAAGGTGGCGCCGATGCTGCTGGAGCAGGTGAGTTCCCCTGTGGCACTGGCGGCGTGAGAGCCGCCCCGGCCCCAGCGCCCCCGGCCCGCCCGGCTCCGCCGTCTCGTGGGGCCGGGCGGAGCCGCATCCACCGAAGCCGGGGAGCGACGATCCACAGGTTTGCGATGATCGACCTCACTGAACAGCACGAGCGGTCACGACACCACCGGAGGATTCATGGACGCACTCAGCAGCGAGGGAATGTGCGAGCTCGATCCGGTCACCTGGGACGCGCTGATCGACGCGCTGAAGGCCAACGGCGTGTCCGACGAAGTGCTCAGCAAGGTCTGCCGGGAAGCCCTCGAAAAGATCAACACCACGCCGGCCGCGGTCCGGGAGGAATGGCTGGCCACCGGCTTCAAGCCCTTCTGAACGACTGGCAGCCCGGCCGAGGGCACGGGCCGCATTTCCGGTGCCGAGCGGCCCTGACCCGCACCGGAATGTCCACGGGTCGGCCGGGGTCCTGGCCGTCGCCGCCCTGCTCGGCGGGCTGCTGATCAAGGGCCCGGCGAGGACCGCCGCCCCCGCCGAGCCCTGGTCGGCCCCGACCCTGCCGGGTTGGGGAACCTTCCTACGAGGCCCGGCGGGAGGTCAGACCCCCGCCGGGGCCTTGGCCGGGTCGGTGCCGGGGTCCGGGCCGCCGGTGCCCCCGGGCCCGCCCGTCGCTCCCGCCTCTGGAGCCGGGTGCGTGCCGCCCGTGGCGGCGACCGTGGACGAGACCGGCTCCTGGGAGACGTTGAACTCGGTCAGCAGGTCCTTGCCGAAGCCGAAGAAATACGTGGCGACGAACCCGGCGACATACCCGACGAGCAGGCCGCCCGCGTAGATCGCGATCGTCGAGCCCAGCCCGTGGTTGCCGTCCAGGAGCGGGAACAGGGCCCAGCCGGACGGGCCGATGGCCGTCGAGCCGACCGTGTCGCCGAGCTGGTTGAACAGGCCGACGAAGCCGCCGCCGAACGCGCCGCCCACGCACGCCGTGATGAACGGGCGGCCCAGCGGCAGCGAGACGCCGTAGATCAGGGGCTCGCCGACGCCCAGCAGGCCCGCCGGAAGCGCGGACTTGATGGTGCGGCGGATCGACTCGTTACGGGGGAGGCGGCAGTAGACCGCCATCGCGGCGCCCACCTGGCCCGCGCCCGCCATGGCCAGGATCGGCAGCAGGACCGTGTAGCTCTGCTGCTCGATCAGCGTGGTGTGGATCGGGATCAGCGCCTGGTGCAGGCCCAGCATGACCAGGGGCAGGAACAGGCCGCCGAGCACGAAGCCCGCGCCCGCGCCGCCGTTGGCCAGCAGCCAGTTGGCGAACGTACCGATCGCGGAGGACACCTCGCCCGCCACGAACATCAGGCCGAAGATGGTCACCAGGCCGGAGATCAGCACCGTCAGGGTCGGGGTGACCAGGACGTCCAGCGCCTCCGGCACCCACCTGCGGCACCACTTCTCCACGTACACCGCGAGCACCGCCGCGCCCAGTGCGCCGAGCACACCGCCCTGGCCGGGGGAGAGGCTCTGGCCGAACGCGTCGATGTCTCCGACGCCCGGGAAGACGATGATCGCCGCGACCGCACCGCCCAGGACCGGCGTGCCGCCGAACTCCTTGGCCGTGTTGTAGCCCACGAACACCGCGATCAGCGCCATGAAGCCGGACGCCATCGCCGCCAGCGCGGGCGTGACGGAGGGCAGCCACTCCAGGTTGGTCAGCAGGCCGCCCAGGCCCGCGATGATCCCGCAGCCGATGAGGGCCGGGATCAGCGGCACGAAGATGTTGGCGATGCGGCGCAGGAACAGCTTGAACGGGGTCGCGTTCCTCGCCTTCCGCCGGGCCTTGATCGCCGCGCCCTGTGCCGCCAGCTCCTCGGCCGACACGGCGGCGGGAGCCGGGGCCGGTTCCGGTGCTGCCGCGCGGGCCTCCTCCACCAGCCGCTCGAACTCCGGCGTGACCCGGGCGACCGTGCCCGGACCCAGCACGATCTGGTACGAGTCGTCCTCGACGACGCCCATCACGGCGGGCAGGGCCCTCAGCGCCTCGTCGTCGACGAGGGACCGGTCGTGCAGACCGAGCCGGAGCCGGGTCATGCAGTGGGCGATGGAGCTGACGTTCGCGGCGCCACCGACGAGCGGAAGGATCGCGGCGGCGGTGGCGCGGTTCTTGTCTTCTGTGGCCATGGTGCTCGGAGCCTTGCTGTGCGGGGGGTGTGGTGCCTGTGGCGCCCAGGGGGGTGGGTCAGGTGGTGCGTGCGGCCGTGAGGGCGGAGCGGAGGTGGCCGTCGGACTCGGTCAGGAGACGGGTGGCGGTGGGGCCGTCGACCCCGCCGAGGATGGCGAGGATCGCGTGCTTCACCTCGCCGTCGGTGGCGGCGAGCGCGGCCTCGATCTCGGCGTCGGAGGCGCCGGTGGCCAGGGAGACGATGTGCCGGGAGCGGGCCCGCAGTTTCTCGTTGGACGCGCGGACGTCGACCATGAGATTCCCGTACGTCTTGCCGAGCCGGATCATCGTGATCGTCGAGATCATGTTGAGGACGAGCTTCTGTGCCGTGCCCGCCTTCAGCCGGGTCGAGCCGGTGAGCAGCTCGGGGCCGGTGACGACCTCCAGGGGGTGTTCGGCGGCGGCGCCGAGCGCGGAGTCCGCGTTGCAGGACAGCCCGATGGTCAGGGCGCCCTGGGCGCGGGCGTGCTCGACCGCGCCGATCGCGTACGGCGTGCGGCCGGAGGCGGAGATGCCCACCACCGTGTCGTCGGCGCTCAGCTTCAGCGCGTCCAGGTCGGCGGCGGCCAGCTCCTTGCTGTCCTCCGCGCCCTCGACGGCGGTGACCATGGCGGAGGGGCCGCCCGCGATCAGACCGATGACCTCGGACGGGTCGGTGTTGAACGTGGGCGGGCACTCGCTGGCGTCCAGCACTCCGAGTCGGCCCGCGGTGCCCGCGCCCGCGTAGATCAGCCGGCCGCCGCGCGCCATCCGCTCGGCGGTGGCGTCGATCGCCGCGGCGATCCGCGGCAGCCGCTCGGCGACGGCGGCGGGGACGGTGGCGTCCTCGCCGTTCATGATGCGGGCGATCTCCTCGGTGGGCAGCCGGTCGATCTCGGCCAGCTCGGGGCGGAACGCCTCGGTGGTGAGGGTCGCCAGCTGGGCGCGGAGCTCGCCGTAGCCGCCGGAGGTGCTGGAGGTCTCGGCGTTCGTGCCGGTGGTGGAGGTCATGGAGGGCTGCTCTGCTTTCTCGGTCTCGTACGCGTACGGGCGGTGCGCGGCCCGCTCCCGGGGCCAGGGGGTGCCGGGGGTCAGGAGGGTCAGCGGGTCCGGGGGGTGTGGCGGTGGGCGAGGGCCTCGTACGACGCGGAGAGCGCGGGCGCAGCGGTCTCGTACGTCCGCTGCGCGACGCCTATGAACAGGCAGTCCACGACGAGCAGCTGGCTCGTGCGGCTCGACATGGCGGCGGGGCGCAGCTCGCTCTCGCGGGCGGTGGACGTGGTCAGCACATGGTCCGCGTACTGCGACACGGGCCCGTCGGGCCGCCCGGTGATCGCGACCGTCGTGGCCCCGTGTTCGAACGCGACCCGCAGCGGCTCGATGACGTCGCCGGTCGAGCCGGAGTGGGTGATCGCTATGGCCACGTCACCGCTGCGCAGCTGGACGGCGTTGGTCACCGCGAGGTGCGGGTCCGTGTGGGCGTGGGCTATCAGGCCGATCCGGAGCAGCTTCTGCGCCAGGTCCTGACCGACGAGCGAGGAGGCCCCCACGCCGTAGATGTCGATGCGGCGGGCGGTCGAGGCGGCGGCCACCGCGGCCCCCAGCTGCACGGTGTCGAGCCCGGCGGCGGTGTCCGCGAGGGTCTGCTGCTCGTCGTGGGCGAGCTTGGCGACCACGTCGGCGATCGGGTCGTCCACCGCGATGTCGGCGGTCACGGCGGGCGACCGCCCGGACTCCTGGTGTGCGGCGAGCCCGGCCAGCGCGAGGCGCAGGTCCCGGTAGCCCGGGTAGCCCAGGAGGCGCGCGGTGCGGACGACGGTGGCCTCGCTGGTGCCGGTCAGCTCGGCGAGACCGGTGACGGTGAGTGCGGAGCATCCGGCCGGGTCGCCCGCGACGGCTTCGGCGACCAGCTGCATGGAACGGGTCATGGAGGGCGCGAGCGTCCGGACCTTGGCGGCGAGGGCCGCGGGGGCGGGCGGGGACTCGCCGCTGAAACTTTCCTTCACGTCAATGGTCACATCTGAAAGATATTTTCAACCCGGGTCCCCGTCAACCCCCGCTCCTTCTCCGGTCCCTGCCCCTGGCCGTTGGTCGCTGCCTCCGGCGCGGGCGCACAATGGTGGGCATGGAGCTGAACCCCCTGGAGCAGGCACTGCACACCGCCCGCGCGCTCGTCATGGCCGACCTCGCCGCGGTCGACGTCGCCGAGGCGGACATCGTCTCGCTGGTCGAGGACGCCGTGACGCACCGGCGCTGGTGGGTGGAGCAGTGGCCTGAGGGCACGGAGTTCGTGGCCGGGCTGGTCGCCCAGGACGTACAGGACGCCCTGCTGGAGCGGTACGGGCGGTGGCCGCTGTGCCCCGCGTGCGACGGGGACGAACCGCACGCCCTGGACGTGGAGCCGGAGCTCGGCCCCGATCCGCACTGGGTGTGCACCAAGGCGGCCGTGGCCGTCGCACCGGTGGGGGCGCTGGGCGAGGCGCTGCGGCGGTGACCCTCTACATCGACCCGCCCACCTGGCCCGGACACGGCCGCCTCTGGTCGCACCTGGTCAGCGACACCTCGTTCGAGGAGCTCCACGCCTTCGCCGCCGCCATCGGCTGCCCGCCCCGGGCCTTCGAGCGCGACCACTACGACGTACCGGAGGCGCACTACGCGGACGCGGTGCGGGCCGGGGCGCGGGAGGTCGGTTCGAAGGAGCTGGTGCGGCGGCTCACGGCCGCGGGGCTCCGGAGGCCGAAGGGGCGGCCGAGACCCTAGGGTCGGCCGAGGCCCCAGGGGCCGCCGCGCTCCTCGCGATCAGCCGTGAGCGCGAGCCGCTGCCGCCCCGGCCGTCACCGCCGCGCTGGAGGCGCAGCGACACCGCCACCGCCGCCAGGGCCAGGACCGTCATCGCCGCGCCCGCCCAGGCCGTGGACGCGAAGCCGAAGTCCAGGTCGATCACCGTGCCGCCGAGCCACGGGCCGCTCGTGTTGCCCAGGTTGAACGCGGCCGTCGTCGTGGCCCCGGCCAGCGTCGGGGCGGCCCCGGCGACGTTGAACATCCGGGCGTTCAGCGCGGGTGCGGTGAAGAAGGCGGAGAGGCCCAGCAGGAACGCCAGCGCGATCACGGCGACCTGGCTGGAGGCGAACAGGGCCAGCGCCGCCAGGAACACCGTGGACGCCGTGATGCCGATCAGCAGCACTCCGAAGAGGTGCGCGTCCGCGACCCGGCCGCCGATCGTCGTACCGATCAGCGCACCGACCCCGAAGAGACCCAGAATCCACGGCACCCAGCCCGAGTCCAGGCCTGCCACGTCCGTGAGCAGCGGTGCCAGATAGCTGAACGCGCAGAACACGCCGCCCGCGGCGAGCGCGGTGATCACGATCGCCAGCCAGACCTGCCGGTCCCGGTAGATCGCCAGCTCCCGCTTCAGCTCGGGCTTCTTCTCCGGCAGCGGGATGTGCGGGATGCGCGTGATCACGCCGAGCAGGGCCACCGCGGAGGCCGCGCCCACCGCCCAGAACGCGGAGCGCCAGCCCAGGTGCTCGCCGAGGAAGGCCCCCATCGGCACGCCCAGCACGTTGGCGATCGACAGCCCGCCGATCATCACGGCCATCGCCCGCGCCCGCGAGTTCACCGGCACCATGGCGATGGCCACGGCCGCCCCGACCGCCCAGAAGCCCGCACAGGCGAGCGCGCTCACCACGCGGGAGGCGAAGAGGACCTCGTACGTCGGGGCCAGTGCACCGGCGATCTGACCGAGGCCGAACACCGAGATCAGCGCGATGAGCGTCGTGCGGCGGGGCAGGCGGAGTGTGGCGACGGCGAGCAGCGGGGCGCCGACCACCATGCCGATCGCGAACGCGGATATGAGGAGCCCGGCCTGTGGGATCGACACGTTCATGTCGTCCGCGATCGGCGGCAGCAGGCCCGACAGCATGAACTCGCTGGTGCCGAGGGCGAAGACCGAGAGACCGAGAATGTATACGGCCAGGGGCATGGGGGCGCGGCGCTGGGGTGAGTCGGGCATGACTCGTCCCAACGCCGCGGGACGCCCTCGCATTCCCGGTTCTCTCAGCGGGTGGACCGTGTGCCAGCGGGTGGACCGTGTGCGCGCGTTACGCGGGCAGCGCGTGCAGCTTCGTGCCGTGCAGCGCGAAGACGTGCTTGCCGTCGGTGGCCACCAGCCAGGCGTGGTGGTCGCCGGACTCGTCGTTGAACGTCCAGCGCAGGGCGCCGGTCTTCGCGTCGAAGGCGTGGATGCCGCCCTGCTTGTCCAGGTCGGTGGCCCCGTAGAGGGTGCCGCCCGCCCTGACGAACTGCCGGGGGATGGGGGTACCGGTGCCCGCGAGGTCCTTGGACTGCCAGAGCTTCTTGCCGGTACGCGGCTCGACGGCCCACAGCGTCCGCCCGCTGTCCGCGATGTGGAGGACGTCGTCCAGCACGGCCGGTTCGCTGAAGGCCGCGAACCGTTCGGCCTGGAGGGACCACTTCTGGGACCCGTCGGACAGGGCGAAGGCCTGGAGCCGTTCCCCCTGCGGGACGATCACCAGGTCCTGGTGGACGGTGAAGGGCCCGTAGCTCGTCTTCGTCGTCTTCTGCGTCCACACCTGCTTGCCGGTGGCGGTGTCGCGCACCGTGAGGTTCTTCTTGAAGTCGGTGTAGACGAGGTAGCGGCCCTGCACGGCGGCGTGCACGCCGTTCTGCTGGGTGCCGAGGTCGCGCCGCTCCTTCCAGGCGAGCTTGCCCGTGGCACTGTTCAGCGCGGCGATCACGTTGGTGCGGGACGATCCGTCGGCCTCAAGGATTTCGGCGATGACGTACACCTGCTCGCCGTCCACGGCGACGGGCCTCGGCTGCCGGTACTCCTTGCCCAGGTGGCTGCGCCAGGTCTCCTTGCCGGAGGCCGGGTCGTACCCGACGACGCTGCCGTCGTACGCGCCGCTGGCCAGATACAGCGTGCCGCTGCCGTCACCGCCGAGGAGCAGCGGCGCACCGGGGATCGCGCCGTCCTCCAGCGACCACCGCTCCGCGCCGGTCGCCCCGTCGAGGGCGGCCAGCGGGTCACCGCTCGCGATCACCACGCCGCCCACGGCGACCAGCTCGTCGTTGTCCCCGTAGGTCTTGGCGGACGTCGTCCTCGTCCACAGCGGCTTGGGGGCCTGCCCGTCGTCGGGGGCCTTGCCGTCCTCGGGAGAAGCGCCGCGCGGCGGGGCGCTGCTCTCGCCGTCCGTCGTCGGCTCGTCCTCGCAACCGGTCAGTCCGGCTCCGAGAACCGCCATCGTGAGCCCGCCCCCGGCCAGTCGCAGTATTCGCCGCCGGGAGGATCTGCCGAACGTCGTGCCGTATCCCGTGGACATGTCGCTGTACCCCCGTGGAGTTCTCATGGGTGGAAACGTGTGCGTGCTGCTTTGCGGAGTGTGCATCTGCGATGCGAGACGTTAGCCGTCGTCCGGTGCCACTGGCCGCTCCCGGGCCCGACCGGGACGACACCGTGAACGAACCGGAACATTCGCGGGCCGCCGGGGGCCGGTCACTCGGGGCCGGAGGACTCCAGCAGCTCCAGCTCCGTCGCCAGGTTGTGCCGCGCCCGCGCCTCCCACTCGGCCGCCCCGTACGGCGTACGGAACAGCCGGGGCAGGTCCAGGAGCTGGCGCAGCACCGCCGCCCGGCCCTCTCGGAACGCCTCGTCCGGGACGAAGCCGTACTCCTCGCGGACCCGGGCCGCGTACGCGCCGTACTCCTGCGGGCCGCCCGCCAGGATCGCGAGGTCGGCGTCGCACAGCACTTCGCCGTTGCGGTCGCCGTCCGCCGGGTCGTGCGTGACGGTGAGGCGGACCAGCCGGGCGACCTCCGCCGTCACCGCGTCCGGCACCCCGGCCTCGGGCAGCGCGCGCTCGGCGAGGGCGGCGCTGCGCTCCTCGTTCTCCGTGCGGTCGGGCCGGTAGACCGCGTCGTGGAACCAGGCGGCGAGGCGTACCGCGTGCACGTCGTCGGAGTGGCCGGCCAGGGTGTCGATCCGGTCCAGGACCGCGATCAGGTGGTCGGTCGTGTGGTAGCGGCGCTGTGGTTCGGCCCAGCGGGCGAGGAGATGGTCGGCGTACGGCAGCGGATCGGGGCCGTCCGCGCCGGACCGCGCGGCGAGGAGCGTGTCGCGCCAGCGGTCGCGGAGGGCGGCGGTGTCGGGCGGGCGTGGGTGGTCCGTCATGGGACGACCTTAGGACCAACGGGTCCGTTGGCTCCGGTGGGCCTTCCACCTTCCGGACCGGCTCTTGTCGCCCCGTCCCGCGGTCATTACCGTGCGCCCGTGATGATGATGGATCTCAACGCGGACCTCGGCGAGGGTTTCGGCAACTGGACCCTCACCGACGACGACGCGCTCCTCGCCTGCGTCACGAGCGCCAACGTCGCCTGCGGCTTCCACGCGGGCGACGCCTCCGTCATGCGGCGGGTCTGCGACGCTGCGGCGGCGAACGGTGTACGGATCGGGGCGCAGGTCTCCTACCGGGACCTGGCCGGGTTCGGCCGCCGCTCGATGGACGTGCCGTCGGCCGAGCTGACCGCGGAGATCGCTTACCAGATAGGCGCGTTGCGGGTCTTCGCCGAGGCCGCGGGCTCCACCGTCTCGTACGTCAAACCGCACGGCGCCCTCTACAACCGGGTCGTCCGGGACGAGGACCAGGCCGCCGCCGTCGTCGCGGGCATCCGGCTGGCGGGCGGGACCCCGGCCGTCCTCGGGCTGCCCGGCTCCCGCCTCCTCGCCCACGCGGCGGCCGCCGGACTCCCCGCCGTCGAGGAGGCGTTCGCCGACCGCGCGTACACCCCGCGGGGCACCCTGGTCCCGCGCGGCGAACCGGGCGCGGTGGTGCACGACGCGGACGCCGTCGTGCGCCGGAGCGTCGGCATGGCCGTCGACCGGGCGGTGACCGGGGTGGACGGCAGCCGGATACCGGTCGCGGCCCGTTCGATCTGCGTCCACGGGGACACCCCGGGCGCGGCCGCCCTCGCCCGCCGGGTGCGGTCCGCGCTGGAGGAAGCGGGCGTCGTGGTGCGGGCGTTCGTGTGAGGGGGCGCGGCGGCGGCGCCGGTGCCGAGGACGTGCCTGTGCCGCTGGACGCGGTACGTGAGGGTGCGCCGGTGTTGCCGGAAGCCGCACCCGAGGGCGTGCGTGTGCCGCCCGGCGCCGCGTCCGAGGGCGTGCGCGTGTCCGGTGCCGTGCCTGCGGGCGTGCGGGTGCCGCCCGGTGCCGCGCCGGTCCGCGTTCTGCCCGCCGGGCCGTACGCGCTGCTCGTCGAACTGGCCGACGGCGAGCACGCCGAGGCCTTCCACGCCGAGCTGCTCCGCCGCCGTGAGCGCGGTGCGCTCCCCGCCGTACGCGAGATCGTCCCGGCCGCCCGTACGGTCCTGCTCGACGGGATCGCGGACCGTGCGCCGGGGGCCCGGGACAGGTTCGCCCGGGAGCTCGCCTCCTGGCGGGTGCCGCCGCTGCTCCGTGAGGCGCGGGACCCGGTGGAGATCCCCGTGGTCTACGACGGCCCCGATCTCGACGACGTTGCCGCGCTCTGGGGCGTCGGGGCCGCCGAGGTGGCCGCCCGCCACTCCCGTACCGCGTTCAGGGTGGCGTTCTGCGGGTTCGCGCCGGGGTTCGGCTACCTCACCGGGCTGCCCGAGCACCTGCACGTACCCCGGCGCATGAGCCCGCGCACCCGCGTCCCGGCCGGAGCGGTGGCCCTCGCCGGGCCCTACACCGGGGTGTACCCGCGTCCGTCGCCCGGCGGCTGGCAGCTCATCGGGCGGATGCCGGACCCGGGCGTCCTGTGGGACCCGGCCCGGGAACCGGCGGCCCTGCTGGAACCGGGGACGCCGGTGCGGTTCGTGGCCGTGGCGGCGGGGGTGGACGGCGGGGCCTCCCTCGCGCTCCCCCCGCCCCGGTCGGGCCCGGCCGGGGAGCGCGCGTGAGCCCCGCCCCCCGCCTCCACGTCGTCCGGGCCGGAGCGCTCACCACCGTGCAGGACGCGGGCCGTCCCGGCTACGCCCACCTCGGGGTCGGGCGGGCCGGAGCACTGGACGGGCCCGCCGCCCGGCTGGCCAACCGGCTGGTGGGCAACCCACCGGGCGCCGCCGTCCTGGAGACCACACTCACCGGCTGCGCGGTCCGCCCGGAGGCGCCCGTGGTGGCCGTCGTCGGCGGTGCGGGCTGCCGGGTGACGGTCGACGGGCGGCCGGTGGCGTGGGGCGCTCCGGTGCGCGTACCGGCGGGAGCGGTGCTGGACGCGGGCCCCGCCGCCTGCGGACTCCGCGGCTATCTGGCGTTCGCGGGCGGCCTGGAGCCGGAAGCGGTGCTGGGCAGCCGCTCGGCGGACCTCCTCTCGGGGCTCGGGCCGCCTCCCCTGCGCGAGGGCGACGCGCTGCCGCTGGGCGATCCGGCGGAGTGCGGTCCGCCGCCGGCCGGTCCCGTCCCCTGGCCGGGCGCGCCCGCCGAGCTCGTGCTGCCGGTCCACCCCGGACCCCGCCACGCCTGGTTCACCGAAGCCGCGCTCCGTACCCTCCTCACCGCCGCCTACCGGGTCTCGCCCCACAGCAACCGCATCGGGCTGCGCACGGAGGGGCCCGCGCTGGAGCGGTCCCGTGCGGGTGCGGCGGGCGAACTGCCCAGCGAGGGCATGGTCCTGGGCGCCATCCAAGTGCCGCCGGACGGCAGGCCCGTCGTCTTCCTCAACGACCACCCGACGACCGGCGGATACCCGGTCCTCGGAGTCGTCCCCGAACCGGCCCTCGCAGCGGCGGCCCAGGCGGTGCCGGGGACCGGGCTGCGTTTCGTACGCGCCTGAGCGGCGGGCCCGGGAGGATTCCCGGGCCCGCCGCGTGGACTACGGGCCTCACCCCGCCTTGAAGGTGTGCAGCCGCAGGGAGTTGCCGACCACGAAGACGGACGAGAAGGCCATCGCGGCTCCGGCGATCATCGGGTTGAGGAGTCCGGCGGCGGCCAGCGGAAGGGCCGCCACGTTGTAGGCGAAGGCCCAGAACAGGTTGGTGCGGATGGTGGAGAGGGTGCGGCGGGAGAGGCGGATGGCGTCGGCGGCGGCGTTGAGGTCGCCGCGGACGAGGGTGAGGTCCCCCGCCTCGATGGCGGCGTCGGTGCCGGTGCCCATGGCGAGGCCGAGGTCGGCCTGGGCGAGGGCGGCCGCGTCGTTGACACCGTCCCCGACCATCGCCACCGAACGGCCCTCGGCCTGAAGGCGCTTGACCACGTCGACCTTGTCCTGCGGCATGACCTCCGCGTACACCTCCTCGATGCCGACCTCGGCCGCTACCGTCTCCGCCACGGCCCGGTTGTCACCGGTGAGGAGGATCGGGGTCAGGCCGAGTGCGCGGAGGCGGCGGACGGCCTCGGCGCTGGTGTCCTTGACCGCGTCGGCCACCTCCAGCACCGCCCGTGCCTCCCCGTCCCAGGCGACGGCGATCGCGGTGCGCCCGGCGGCCTCGGCGGCCTTCTTCGCCTCGGCCAGGGGGGCGGGCAGGCGGATCTCCCACTCGGTCAGGAGTTGTTCGCGTCCGACGAGGAGGGCGTGGCCTTCGACGGTGCCCTGGACGCCGAGGCCGGGGATGTTGGTGAAGTCGTCGGGGGTGGGGAGGGGGCCGGTGGTGTCGGTGGCGGCGGTGGCGACGGCTTGGGCGATGGGGTGTTCGGAGGCGTTCTCCAGTGCTCCGGCGAGTCGGAGGGCTTCGTGTTCGGTGGTGGTTTTGGTGGTGTGGGTGGTGTGGAGGGTCATGCGGCCGGTGGTGA
>NZ_NWVL01000010.1 GCF_002382885.1 Streptomyces sp. WZ.A104 | reverse complement strand
CGTCGCGGCCGACCCGAGCGCCCTGCACGCACTGCCGCCGGACCCCGCGGCCGCCGGGGCCCCCGGCGCGCGGCCGGTCGTCGGGCACCTCGGGGACCGGCCGCCCACCTACGACGCCGAGCCCGCCGCCCTGCCCTGCGCCACCTCGGACAACCTGGACGGTCTGGTCCCCGACACCGTGCTGGACGGCGCGCGGTACGGGACGTACACCCTGCGCGTCGCGTCCGTGCGGGGCGACTCCGCCCGGTTCCGCGGCGAACCCCGGCGCGACGGGCTGCTCACCGCCCGGTTCGGGGCGGGCGAGAGCGCCCTCGTGCTCGTCGCCGTCGCCGGGGGCGCGCGGGCCAGTGAGGCGGCGCACCTCGCCGCGGCCGACGCCTGCCGCTGGATCGGCGGGGCCGTCGCCCGCAGCCACGCCCGGCTCTCCGAGGACATAGGGGCGGGCCGCCGGGGCGACCTGAAGTCGGGGCTGCACCGGCTCACCGACCGTACCTACGGCAAGCTCCGCGCCCGCGCCGCCGAACTGGGCGTCGAACCCGCCGAGTACACCGCGAGCCTGCGCTGTCTGCTGCTGTCCGCCGACCCCGACTGCCGCACCCGCGTCTTCTTCGGCGTCGGCAGCGGCGGACTGTTCCGGCTCCGCGACGGCCTCTGGCAGGACCTGGAACCCCTGGTTCCGGAGGGCGGCGCCCCACAGGCGGCGGGCGAACAGGAGGAAGGGCCGGACGGGGACCGGCTGACCATGGACCTTCAGATCACGCCCCCGTCGCCGCACGTCCAGGGTTCCGTCCCGCCGCCCGTCCAGCCCTTCCGCTTCCGGGCCTCCGTCGCACGCCCCGGTGACACGCTGCTCCTGTGCAGCAACGGGCTCGCCGAGCCGATGCGCGGCGAGGCGGCGCTCCCGGGAGAGCTGGCCGAGCGATGGGGGACCGGCGGACCGCCCGGGCTGCCGGCCTTCCTCGCCGACACCCAGCTCCGGATCAAGGGGTACGCCGACGACCGCACCTGTGCCGCCGTCTGGGAGGCGTAACCGCGCCCGCCGTGGGTTGATGGACTGCGGAGCCCGATCCGCCGGAGTCTCGGGTTCCGCAGTCCGGACAGCCGAAGTGCACGGAGCACGGGCAAGGAAGGGTGCGCATCCATGGCCAAGCAGAACGTGGCGGAGCAGTTCGTCGACATCCTCGCCAGGGCAGGCGTCAAACGTCTGTACGGTGTCGTCGGTGACAGCCTGAACCCCGTGGTGGACGCCGTCCGGCGTAATCCGTCCATCGACTGGATCCACGTCCGCCACGAGGAGACCGCCGCCTTCGCGGCCGGTGCGGAGGCCCAGGTCACCGGCAGCCTCGCGGCCTGTGCCGGCTCCTGCGGGCCCGGCAATCTGCACCTCATCAACGGCTTGTACGACGCCCACCGCTCCATGGCCCCGGTACTGGCCCTCGCCTCGCACATCCCCTCCAGCGAGATCGGCCTCGGCTACTTCCAGGAGACCCATCCGGAACTGCTGTTCCAGGAGTGCAGCCACTACAACGAGATGATCTCCAACCCGGAACAGATGCCGAGGCTCCTCCAGACGGCGATCCAGCACGCCATCGGGCGCGGCGGCGTCAGCGTCGTCTCGATGCCGGGGGACGTCGCCTCCAAGGCGGCCCCCGAGAAGAGCATCGAGCACGCGCTCGTCACCGAACGGCCGACCGTCCGGCCCGGCGACGACGAGATCGACCAGCTCTGCCGGATGGTGGACGAGGCCAAACGGGTGACGCTGTTCTGCGGCAGCGGCACCGCCGGGGCGCACCCCGAGGTCATGGAGTTCGCCGGGAAGATCAAGTCACCGGTCGGGCACGCCCTGCGCGGCAAGGAGTGGATCCAGTACGACAATCCGTACGACGTGGGGATGAGCGGGCTGCTCGGCTACGGCGCCGCCTACGAGGCGACCCACGAGTGCGACCTCCTCATCCTGCTCGGCACCGACTTTCCCTACAACGCCTTCCTCCCGGACGATGTGAAGATCGTCCAGGTGGACGTCCGCCCCGAGCGCCTCGGCCGCCGCTCCAAGCTCGACCTCGCGGTCTGGGGCGATGTACGTGAGACCCTGCGCTGTCTGACGCCCCGGGTGAAGCCCAAGACCGACCGCAAGTTCCTCGACCGGATGCTGAAGAAGCATGCGAACGCCCTGGAGGGCGTGGTCAAGGCCTACACCCGCAAGGTCGAGAAGCACACCCCGATCCACCCCGAGTACGTCGCCTCCGTGCTGGACGAAGTCGCCGACCCGGAGGCCGTTTTCACCGTCGACACCGGCATGAACAATGTCTGGGCAGCCCGCTATCTGACGCCCAACGGCAAGCGACGGGTGATCGGTTCGTTCAGCCACGGCTCGATGGCCAACGCACTGCCGCAGGCGATCGGCGCGCAGTTCACCGACCGTGGGCGGCAGGTCGTCGCGATGTCCGGTGACGGCGGATTCTCCATGCTGATGGGCGACTTCCTCACCCTGGTCCAGTACGACCTGCCGGTGAAGGTCGTGCTGTTCAACAACTCCTCCTTGGGCATGGTCGAGTTGGAGATGCTCGTCGCGGGACTGCCCTCGTACGGGACGACGAACAAGAACCCGGACTTCGCCGCGATCGCCCGTGCGGCCGGTGCCTACGGCGTCCGCGTGGAGAAGCCCAAGCAGGTGCAGGGCGCGCTCAAGGACGCGTTCAAGCACAAGGGGCCCGCGCTTGTCGACGTCGTCACCGACCCGAACGCGCTCTCCATCCCGCCGAAGATCAGCGCAGACATGGTCACCGGCTTCGCGCTCTCCGCCAGCAAGATCGTGCTGGACGGCGGAGTGGGCCGGATGCTCCAGATGGCCCGCTCCAACATCCGTAACGTGCCCCGCCCCTGAGCCTCTTCAAGGGTGGGGCGGGTGCTCACGCCGGTGTCAGGCGCACCGTCAGGATCTGGAACGGCCGCAGTTCCAGGACGAGTTCCTCCCCGTCGGTCACCGCCGGGTGCAGCGGCCGCTCCAGCAGGTCGGTGATCCGCGCTCCCGCTACCGGGAAGGACGCCGCCAGCCGCGCCCGCGCCCGGCCGCCCGCCGATTCGTAGAGCCGTACGATCACATCACCGCCGCGGTCGTCGGCGAGCTTGACCGACTCGACCGTCACCGCCGGATGGCCCGTCGCCACGAGCGCGGGCACCACCGGGGCCACCGCCGCCCGCAGCGGAAGGTTCAGCGCCAGCCCCTCCCGTACGGCATCGGTCACCTCCGCGCCGGGCGCGAGTGCGTAGCGGAAGCGGTGCGTGCCGAGATCGGTGAGCGGGTCCGGGCTGTGCGGGGCGCGCAGCAGGGTGAGTCGGACCGTGGTGCCCAGCCCCTCCGGGTGCGGGGTCCGCGTCACCTCGTGCCCGTACGTCGAGTCATTGAGCAGCGCGACACCGTATCCGGGTTCGGCGACCCGCAGCCAGCGGTGCGCGCAGATCTCGAACCGGGCCGCGTCCCACGACGTGTTGTCATGGGTCGCCCGGTGGACATGGCCGAACTGGATTTCGGCGGTGGACCGTTCGGCGTGCACATCGAGGGGGAAGGCCGCCTTGAGGACCTTCTCCGACTCCTGCCAGTCCACCTCGGTCTCGATGTCGAGCTGCCGGCTGCCCGCCGCGAGCCGTAGCTCCTGGACGACGGTGGACCGCCCGAAGGACCGCACCACCCGCACGGCCGCCCGCAACGGGCCCTCCTCCACCAGCGACACGGCATCGGCCGCGGTGAGATCGGTACGGGACCGCCGGTAGTGCCGGTCGATGTCCCAGGCGTCCCAGTGGTTGGGGTGGTCCGGGTGCAGCTGGAGGAGGTTGGCACGGGCGCCCGGGGCCAGTACCTCACGCCCGGCGGCCACGTCGTACACGGAAGCGATCAGCCCGTCGCCGTCCACCCCGACCCGCAGCAGTCCGTTGTCCAGCACGATTCCGCGGCCGCCGGACGCCTCCGCCGTCACCGGGAGCTCCGGGACCGCCGCACCGTCCAGCGGGCCCGCGCCGAGCCCCGGACTCCGGGCGAGCACCGCCGCCCGGCCCTCGCCCAGTTCCTGGACCTGGGCCCCGGACGGCAGCACCCCGGCCGCCTCGGCGTCCAGCTCGATCACCTGAACGCGTTCGTACGGAGAGGAGTTGAGCGCCACCATGGCCTCGGCCGGGCCCAGTGAGGTCACCGCGTCCGCCACGATGTCCGCCAGCTCGGCACGCACCTCCTCGTAGGTCTCCCGCGCCTCGCGGTGCACCCAGGCGATCGACGAGCCGGGCAGGATGTCGTGGAACTGGTGCAGCAGCACCGTCTTCCACACCTGGTCGAGACGCCCGTGGGGATAGGTGTAGGCGGGGGAGCGCAGGGCGGCCGCCGTCGCCCACAACTCCGCCTCCCGCAGCAGGTGTTCACTGCGGCGATTGCCCTGCTTCGTCTTCGCCTGCGTGGTGTACGTCCCCCGGTGCAGCTCCAGATACAGCTCGCCCGACCAGACGGGTGCCTGCTTCCCGTACTCCTCCTCGGCCGCGGCGAAGAAGACCGAGGGCCTCTCGACCGTCACCCGGGGTGAGCCCTCCAGGTCGCGCAGTCTGCGGGCCCGCTCCAGCATCTCGCGGGTCGGACCGCCGCCGCCGTCGCCCCAGCCGAACGGGACCAGGGAGCGGGTGGCCCGGCCCTTGTCGGCGAAATTCCGCTCGGCGTCAGCCAGTTGGCCGGCGTTGAGCTGGGCGTTGTAGGTGTCGACGGGCGGGAAGTGGGTGAAGACCCGGGTGCCGTCGATGCCCTCCCACCAGAAGGTGTGGTGCGGCATCCTGTTGTGCTGGTTCCACGACAGCTTCTGGGTGAGGAACCACCGCACCCCGGCCAGCCGTGCCAGTTGGGGGAAGGCGGCGGTGTAGCCGAAGGAGTCGGGGAGCCAGATCTCCTCCGTGTCGACACCGAGCTCATCGCGGAAGAACCGCTTGCCGTGGACGAGTTGACGCGCCAGCGCCTCGCCTCCCGGCAGGTTGGCGTCCGACTCCACCCACATCGAGCCGACCGGTGACCACTGCCCCGCCGCCACGGCCTGCTTGATCCGGTCCCAGATGTGCGGCTGGTGCTCCTTCACCCAGGCGTACTGCTGGGCCTGCGAACACGCGAAGACCAGCTCCGGGTACTCCTTGGCGAGGGCGGTGACATTGGCGAACGTACGGGAGGCCTTGCGGACCGTCTCGCGCAGCGGCCACAGCCAGGCCGAGTCGATGTGTGCGTGCCCGGCCGCCGAGATCCGGTGCGCGCTCGCGGAGGCGGGCCGGGCCAGCACCTCGGCCAGCTCCGCCCGCGCCGCCGCCGCGGTGCCGGAGACCTCGTGCAGGTCCAGCGCGTCGAGCATGGACTCCAGGGCCCGCAGGATCTCGTGCCGCCGCGAGCGGTCGGCCGGCAGCTTGTGCATCAGCTCGGAGAGCACCTCGATGTCCAGGACCAGCTGCCAGACCTCCTCGTCCAGCACCGCGAGGTCGGCCGAGGCGAAGCGGTACAGGGGGCGGTCACCGGAGGTCAGGACGTCACCGAGCGGGGCCGGCTCGAAGCCGTGCTCCAGGACGGCCGGATTGGCCGCAGCCTCCAGGAGCAGAGCGACCGGCCCGGCGCCCGCCGCCGGGCGGGCGACGGTCAGGTGCCGGTTGCGGGGATGAACACCCTTGAGGGGGACGCCCCGATGGTCGTACAGCATCCCCTCCGCCTGGAACCCTGGTCCCTGTCCGGTGAACCCCGGGTCCACGACCGCCTCCACCCGGAGCCCCGCCCAGGCCTCGGGCACTGTTCCTTCGAGCCGGAACCAACTCGTGGACCAGGGCCTTCCCCACTCCGTACCGACCGAGAAGGGTTCGAAGCCCGCGTCCAGGGCCTCACCCACCGGCACCGGCTCGCCCGGCACATGCCACACGGACAGGGCGAGCGGAGTGCGGGCGGCGTACTGCGCCGGGCGGAGGAACTGGTTCAGGGCCCGCTCCAGGCGGCCCTCCACCAGGGTGCGGTCGTCGTGCATCACAGCTCCTCGGGGGAGGGGGGCGTCCTGCGTGGTAGCTCAGTCTCGTGCTCCGGCCGGGGCTGCGCCCGGGTGATGACGGTGTGCGCGGGTGGGGTGTCCCGTGCGCCCCTCACCGCTCCCGCCCATTCACTTATTGATGAGTCGGCAAGCGTGACCGTGTGCGCACAGGGGCATGCATCCCGTGAGGCTGTTCGAGGGGGCAGCCGGACGGAGGAGGTCGGTTCACTGTGCGGGCGGGGGAAATGGCGAAGCGTCAGAAGAGGGCCGGGGTCGTCGAGGGGTGCGGCCCCCGGGGCCGGAGGCCGGGTCAGGCGCCGCAGGCGGCCCGGATGCTCCGCAGAGTGGGTCATGCGGAACGGTCGGCGGTGGGGGAAGTGCGCCGCGAGCTGCGGGAGTTCCTGCGACATCGCTCCTGTCCCCTGGAGCGGACGGAGGAGGCGGAGCTCCTGGTGAGCGAACTGGTGACCAACGCGCTGATCCACACCCGGCACGGGGCGGTCGTCACCGCGACGGCGACACCCGCCACGCTGCGCGTGGAGGTTCAGGACTTTGAAGCGGACCTGCCCGCGCCGTACGTACCGAACGCCGACGACGGTACGCACGGCAGGGGCCTGATCCTGGTCCGCAGCCTGGCCGACGCCTGGGGCGTGGAGGCACGGGCCCTGGGCAAGGTGGTCTGGTTCGAGCTGCACGGCGAAAGGCCCTGAGGGTCCCTCCACCGCGCAGTGAGCTCAGCCGAACTGCTGCTCCAGATCCTTGAGTTTCTGTTCCAGTGAATCGAGCCGCGGAAGCGTCTGGGTGTCGTCCTCGGCGGTGAGGTCGACCGTCCGCGGGTCATGTCCCTGGTTCGAAGCGTCCAGGCTCTTCGAGCTCGAACCGTCCGCCGACGGCTTCGGGCCGACGGCTTGCAGGGATGGCCGGGGTCGCAGAGGCAGCTGTCCCGGCTCTGCTATGGCAGGCTCCGCGACGGGCGGCGGGGCGCCGCCCGAAGCCGGGGGGAGGCTCTGGACCTCCATCCGGTGGCCGGTGCGGCCGCGTCCCCAGGCGCGGTTCTGCCGGTTCAGGGCCTTGATGCGGGCCCGGTCCAGCTTCGCCTGCTCCCTTCGGCGCAGCCGGTTCTGCTCCTGCTCCTTGCGGTCCTCCCGCACCTCGTCGACCGCCTCGTCCAGCGTGCGTACACCTTCGAGGAGCATCAGCGACCAGGCGCCGAAGGTCTCCCGGGGCGCCCGCAGCCAGCGGACGATCCGGATCTGCGGCAACGGACGGGGCACCAGGCCCTGTTCGCGCAGCGCGGCCCGGCGGGTCTGCTTCAGCGCGCGGTCGAAGAGCACCGCGGCCGAGAGGGACATCCCGGCGAAGAAGTGCGGAGCGCCCGCGTGGTCCATGCCCCGGGGCGCGTGCACCCAGTTGAACCAGGCGGCGGCCCCGGCGAACGTCCACACCAGCAGCCGGGAGCCGAGTGCCGCGTCTCCGTGGCTCGCCTCCCGTACCGCCAGCACGGAACAGAACATCGCGGCACCGTCCAGCCCGAACGGGACCAGATACTCCCAGCCTCCGGTGAGGTTCAGGTTCTGCCGACCGAAGCCGACGAGCCCGTGGAAGGAGAGCGCGGCTGCGACCGCCGCGCAGCAGAACAGCAGGACGTACGAGGCGGTGGCGTAGAGCGCTTCCTTGCGTCTGCGGCGTTCCTCGCTGCGTTCCCAGGAGTCGTCGGCCGCGGCCTTGCCGGCGGCACGCTTGCCGCGTGCGACCACCGTCACCGCCGCCATGACCCCCACGAGCAGCACGGCGCCCGGAAGCAGCCAGTCAAGCGATATGTCGGTCAGTCTCATGCGCGGTCCCTTGCGTCACGTAGGGCGTTTCGTGCGCCATCGTGACGGAATTCCCGTCCCGCTCCGGGGGTTTCGGGACAAGAGCACGCCATGGGGGTGGGAGAGGCTATCGATGGGTGGAATCTTCTCGAACTCCCGCACGGTTCAATCGGGTTGCGTTCGATTCCTCGTCCTCCGGACGGGCGGTGTGGATCAGGAAGCCGCGGCTGAGGGCTGTCCCGCCCGCCAGGGATTACGGGACAGCCCTCAGCTTCCGCACGCGGTCCGCGTCGCAGGTACGCGGGCAGGTCACACAGGTGTCCTCGGGGCGCAGGGTGTAGAAGAGGCAGCAGCTCGCCCGGTCGCGGGTCGGCAGGGACTGGCCCTCGGGCCCGGTCAGTTCACGGAACCCCGCGGTGCCGACGTACGGCTTCGTGGTGCCGGGGAGCAGCAGCTCCAGCTCGGCCATCGCGCGCCGCTCCTCGCCCAGCAGATGCGCGATGTACCAGAGGCCCTCGACGATCTCGTCCGTCGCCATCCCCCACAGCGCCCGCTTGCCGCGCCGCATGCGTGGTCCGAAGCCCTCCAGGACGGGTGCGAGGTGCTCGGTCAGGGAAGCCAGGACCTCCGCCCGCAGTGCCGCCTCGTCCGGGACGACCTTGGCCCCGGGGAGTCCGGCCGCCGGGTCGTCCGGCAGGCAGGCGAACTCCCTCACCCGCACGGTCAGGTGCCCCAGCGCCCGCTGGAAGGAGACGTCCTCGACCGGGATGCGCACCACCCGCCGCTGGAGGAACCAGGGCACCGTGACCAGCAGGCAGGCGGGCCAGGCATACCGGTGCAGACCGAAGCTGGCCACCACGTCCGGGCGGGCCTGCTGGCCGTAGTCGCGCAGCACCTGGGCGTTGTCCCAGGCCAGGAAGGTGTCCACGGCGGCCCCGCCGGCTGCCAGCTCGGCCGCGCCGACCCAGCCCGCACCGGACGGAGCGACCGCGTCGCCGTCGAGCACGTCGGCGCGCAGACCGGGGAAGACCTCGGTCAGTCGGGCGTACGCGGCGGTCACGGGGGACGTCGCGGTACCGGTGAACGGCGGGGAGAGGGTCATGCAGGGACCACCGAATCGGGATCGTGTGCAGGTAAGGCTTACCTTACCCGATGCCGTCGATGTTTGAACTGCAGCCTCCTGCCTCTATCGTGCACAGGAGGTTCGGCGTACGCGAGTCGGCCCGCGGCAGGTGGAGGAGGTCCCGGTGGAGCAGGGCAGCGCGCGCGAGGGCGCACGTCCGGCGTACGCTCCCGGCGCGACCCCGCGCACGCAAGAAGCGGAGGGCCGGGTGCCGCATCAGGCGCGCGGCGAGGCCTCCGCCCGGGGCGAGCACACCCACAGTGAACCGCCCGCCCCCCGGGTGGTGCGGCGCCACTCCGTCCGGGGCCAGATTCTGGAGTCCCTGCGCGCCGCGCTCGTCGACGGCGAGCTGATCCCCGGCCAGGTGTACTCCGCCCCGGTCCTCGGCGGCCGCTTCGGGGTCTCCGCGACGCCGGTGCGCGAGGCGATGCAGCAGCTGGCCCTCGAAGGCGCCGTCGAGGTCGTGCCGAACCGCGGCTTCCGGGTCACCGAGCGCGGCCCCCGCGAGCTGGCCGAGCTGGCCGAGGTGCGCGCCCTGATCGAGGTCCCGGTGATGCTGCGTCTGGCCCGTACGGTTCCGGTCGCCCGCTGGGGCGTGCTGCGCCCGCTCGCGGACGCCACGGTCGCGGCGGCCGCCGTGGGCGACAGGGCGAGCTACGCCGAGTCCGACCGGGCCTTCCACCGCGCGGTCCTCGCGCTCTCGGGCAACGAGCAGCTGGTCGCGATCGCCGACGAGCTCCACCGGCGCTCCCAGTGGCCGTTGGTCTCGGGTCCCGCCACCCGCCGGGCCGATCTGCTGGCGGACGCGGCCGAGCACACCGCCCTGCTCGACGCCCTCATGGCCCAGGACCTCACCGTCGTCCAGGCCCTGGTCCGCGAGCACTTCGCCGGCGCCGACGGCTGACCGGTACGGCCCGCGTATCCACCCGGCCGCTGTGCGGATAGGGTGTGCCCGCACCGCGCGATCATGATCGTTTCCGCGCGGCGGAGAGCGCGGGAAGCGCGGGAAGCGGGGGCGGGGATGGTTCGTACGGAGTCGGCGACGGTACGAAGACGCGCGCGGGGGCCGGTCGCCGGGGCGCTGGCCGCGGCTGCCCTGGCCGTGGGGCTCGCGGGCTGCTCCGGCGGGGCGGACGACCGTACGCCCCCCGCCCGGACGCCTTCGCCGACGCAGAGCGGGTCCACCGGCGCGCCGACCCCCGGCACGAGCACGTCACCGAGTCCGAGCCCGAGTCGGAGCGCTTCGCCGAGCCCCACCGCCGTCCCCGCTCCCACGGAGACCGCCCCGCCCCGGCCCTCGCCCGCGGCGACCCTGCCCCTGCCGCGCACGGCCAAGCCGGAACCGCCCAAGGCGCCGGTCCCGCCGCCGCCCCGGAACGGCGGCGGCGCGGGCTCCGGGTCCGCCGCCGTACCGCAGAACCCCAACAGGGGCCCGAACCCGCCGCCCGCGCCGCCGCGCCCGACCCCGAAGCCGGACTGGACCGACGCGCGCTGGAGACCGGGAGACCCGGTCGACGACCGCACCCAGGGCTGACCGACGCCGGCCCGGGTCCGTACCAGCCAGGGCCACCCCGCCCCGTACCAGCCGGGCCGGAACCCGTGTGAGCCCGGCCTCGGACCGCAGGGGCCCGGCCCGGAGCCGGCCCGCCCGCCTCAGCTCGCCTCGGCCGTCCGCTGGGCCGGAGGTCCCAGGTACGGGGCCAGCCAGGTGGGCACGCCGCCGAGGAGGCGGAACAGCCGCCCGGCCTCGGCGCGCAGCCGGGCCGCCTCCGGTTCCGGCTCCGCCCCCGCGAGGGAGATCAGGGCCGGGGCCGTACCGACCAGGAAGCCCAGCTCCTCGCGTATCCGCAGGGACTCCGCGAAGCCGTGCCGGGCCTCCGCCAGCTCGCCCTCCCGCAGGGCCAGGGCGGCCAGATGCCGCCAGGTGGACGACAGCAGCAGCTCGTCGCCCTGGTTGGCCGCCCCGGCGTGCGCCCGGCGGAACGCGGCGCGCGCCGACTGCGGCGAGTCCGCGATGTTCTGGGCGATCAGCCCGCGCCGGAAGTCCAGCAGCGGTCGCGCGGGGGACGCGGGGGCCAGCAGGGCCGCCGACCGGCTGAGCGCCACGCTCGCCTCGTCGGCCCGGTCCCGTACCGCGAGGAGCGTCGAGGCGTACGCCAGGTGCCCCCGCTCGCAGGCGGCCGCACCGCGTTCGTCGTCGGTGCGGGCGATGGCCTCCGCCGTGCGCAGCGCGTCCTCGGCGTCGGTCCAGCCCTGTCCGGTGTACAGACACCGTTCGGTCAGCAAAGCGGTGCGCTGGAGCGCGGCCGCCGGGTCGGTCGCCGCATGCGGCTCCAGCAGGGCGGCCGCGTCCAGCCAGCAGGCGCGGGACCGCAGCCGCCATACCGCTGTCTGGAGCGGCGGATCGTCATCTGCTGTCGTTCCGGAACCAGACATGGCGGTATGCGCCACATTGCCCTCCCCGAGCGCGCCATTGTGCTGTTGAGTGCTTGAGTACCGCCGCATCTCAGCACGGATTGGCACGCCGGGCCAAGGGGTCCGGACAATGTCAGGTGAAAGAATTCACAATCGGCGGGAACTCGACGGAGGCCGGGAGGACCCCCACGCGGGCCGGAGGATCAGCTCATGCGCAGGGCGAGGAAGAAGTCGAGCTTGTCCTCCAGGCGCGAAAGGTCACGCCCCGTCAACTGCTCGATACGCCCGACGCGGTAGCGCAGTGTGTTGACGTGGAGGTGCAGCCGGGCCGCGCAGCGGGTCCAGGACCCGTCGCAGTCCAGAAAGGCCTCCAGCGTCTCGATCAGCTCCGCGCGGTGGCGCCGGTCGTAGTCGCGCAGCGGGTCCAGCAGCCGGGCGGTGAAGGCGCGCCGGACGTCGTCGGGGACGAACGGCAGCAGCAGCACGTGCGAGGCCAGCTCGTGGTGACCGGCCGCGCAGACCCGCCCCGGACGGGCCGCGGCCACCCGGCGGGCGTGCCGGGCCTCCTCCAGCGCGCCGCGCAGCCCTTCGGCGGAATGCACAGCCGCGCTGACACCCAGTGTCAGCCGGCCGTCGTCGGCGAGCCCGGCCGAGAGCGGTTCGCGGACGGCGGCCAGCAGGGCGTCGGCGTGCAGCGCGGGGTCCCCGTCGGCCGTCTCGGCGTCTTCGTCGGACTCCGCGCCGAGGCCCTGCCCTGCCTCCTCCCCGGCCTCCGGAAGGGGGGCGGTGAGGGCGGGCAGCGGGACGAGGGCGATGGCCTCCTCGCCCGTGTGGGCGACGGCGATCCGGTCGGCGGAGTCGGGGCCGCTGACTGCCGGGTCGACGAGGATCTCCTCCAGCAGCGCCTGGGCCACCGGGCCGCTCGCGATCTCCCCGGCCGCAGGAGCCGTGGAGCCCGTGATGACCGCCGAGCCCTGGGCGGAGGCCGCCTCGGGGGCGGTCCAGTCGACCCGGGCCACCACGACCTGCCACTGCGGGGCCACCCCCAGCCCGGGCAGCAGGACCGGTGCGGCGACCCGCAGCCTGGCGGCGATCTCGGCCGGTGCGGCGCCCGTCTGGACCAGCTCCAGGACCTCCTGGGCGAGCCTGCGGCGTACCGTACGGGCCGCGTCGCGGCGGTCGCGTTCGACCGCGATCAGCTGGGTGACGCCCTGGAGCAGGTCGAGCCGGGGCGCCGGCCAGTCCGACGCGTCCGCCTCGACGGCCAGCAGCCAGTCCGAGAGCACCGACTCCCGTACGTCGCGGGCGGCCGGGACCGCGCCCCGGCCGGTGTTGCGGATCGGGAAGAGCGAGTACGTCGTACCGGCGACGGACGCCCGGTGCGGGCCCCGGCGGCCGGTGCGGGTGGCCGCCAGATGGTGCCCGGCCAGGGTCGCGCCCAGCGGTCCGGGCAGCGGTTCGCCCGCGCCGGCGATCTGCCGGCCGGTGGGGGACAGCACCCAGGCCCGCAGGTCCAGGTCGGAGGTGAGCAGATCCAGGACGACCTCGGGGCCGCCGCCCGCCGGGCCCGCGGTCATCAGCCTGCGGTGCCGGTCCACCACGGCCGCCAGATCGCCCGCCCGCTCGCCGGAGACCTGGCGCACGACATGCTCGGTGATGGTTGCAAAGGCCACGGTCTCGTGCACGGCGAAGAGTGGGAGGCGGTGGTGCAGACACGCCTCGACCAGGTCGGCGGGGATGTCGCCGAGCTCCGCCTCACCGGCCGCGAGACCGGCCACCCCGGCGCCCGCCAGGATGCGGACGAACGGCTCGGAGTCCGCCGCGTCCCGGCGCCAGGCGAGGCCCGTCAGCACCAGCTCGCCGCCGGAGAGGTAGCGGCTGGGGTCGCGCAGGTCGGTCGTCATGACGCCCCGGACCGTGCGGTCCAGCTCGTCCTCGCCGCCGAGCAGCCGCAGGCCCAGCGCGTCGGTCTCCAGCAGTGCGCGCAGCCGCATCTCGTCGCCGCCGATCTTTTCCGTAGGGGAGGAGCAGGTGGATGAAGGGGTTCGTGGGTGGGGGAGCGGTGAGGTCGGGGGGTATCTGTGAATTGCGGTGAGGTTACTGATCTCCGCCATTCGTTCGAATCTACAAGACAAGGGCGGAGACCAGCCAACTCCTTCAGTGTTTCGGTGACTGCACCGGTCGGAGCTGGGCTTGTGTACTGGGCCACACAGAACATGAACGCCACGTGAACGAGCCAGACAAGCCAGAACGAGCCAGTCGAGGGCCGGCCGTCCCCAGCCCCAGCGAACGACCCGATTGAGAAGAAGAGAGCCACTCATGGACTTCCTTCGCCCCGCCAGCTGGGAGGAGGCGCTCGCCGCCAAGGCCGAGCACCCCACGGCCGTGCCCATCGCGGGCGGCACCGATGTGATGGTCGAGATCAACTTCGACCACCGGCGGCCCGAGTACCTCCTGGACCTGAACCGCATCGGTGAGCTGTCCGAGTGGGAGGTGGGCCAGGAGAGCGTGCGGCTCGGCGCCTCCGTGCCGTACAGCAGCATCATGGACCACCTGCGGGCCGAGCTGCCCGGCCTGGCGCTCGCCTCGCACACCGTCGCCTCGCCGCAGATCCGCAACCGCGGCGGCGTCGGGGGCAACCTCGGCACCGCCTCGCCGGCGGGTGACGCCCATCCGGCGCTGCTCGCCGCGGGCGCCGAGGTCGAGGCCGAATCCGTACGCGGAATCCGGCTGATTCCTATCGACGCTTTCTACACAGGCGTCAAGCGCAACGCCCTGGAGCCGGACGAGCTGATCCGGGCCGTGCACATCAAGAAGGCCGACGGGCCGCAGCAGTACTCCAAGGTCGGCACCCGTAACGCGATGGTCATCGCCGTCTGCGCCTTCGGCCTCGCGCTGCACCCCGAGACCCGCACCGTGCGCACCGGCATCGGCTCCGCCGCCCCGACGCCCATCCGGGCCAAGGAGGCCGAGAGCTTCCTGAACGCCGCGCTCGAAGAGGGCGGGTTCTGGGAGAGCGGCAAGATCATCACCCCCGCGATCGCCAAGCAGTTCGCCGCTCTCGCATCCGGCGCCTGCAACCCGATCGACGACGTACGCGGCACGGCGAAGTACCGCAGGCACGCGGTCGGCATCATGGCGCGCCGCACGCTCGGCTGGACCTGGGAGCAGTACCGCGGCGCGGGCCGCACGCTGGAAGGAGCTGCGTAACCATGCGAGTCAATTTCACGGTCAACGGCCGTCAGCAGGAAGCCGACGACGTGTGGGAGGGCGAGTCCCTCCTGTACGTCCTGCGTGAGCGCATGGGCCTGCCCGGCTCGAAGAACGCCTGCGAGCAGGGCGAGTGCGGCTCCTGTACGGTCCGCCTGGACGGCGTCCCCGTCTGTTCCTGTCTGGTCGCCGCCGGTCAGGTCGAGGGCCGCGAGGTCGTCACCGTCGAGGGCCTGGCCGACTACGCCAAGCACCGCGAGGACGCCCACCCGGGCGGCGGCTGCGCCTCCGGCGCGTGCGGCACCACCCTGGACGCCGCCAAGCGCTGGCAGGCCCGGCCCGCCGACGGCCAGACGGGCGAGGCGGCCCCGCTCTCCCCGATCCAGCAGGCGTTCATCGATGCCGGAGCCGTCCAGTGCGGCTTCTGCACCCCCGGCCTCCTCGTCGCCGCCGACGAGCTGCTGGAGAACACCCCCTCGCCGTCCGACCAGGACATCCGTGAGGCGCTCTCCGGCAACCTGTGCCGCTGCACCGGCTACGAGAAGATCCTCGACGCGGTCCGCCTCGCGGCCGCCCGTCAGGAAGAGGCGGTCCAGTCATGACCACGTCCCCGAAGGCCCAGACCGTACCGGCGGGCACCCCCACCGAGATCACCCAGGGTTCGCCCACCAAGGGCGGCATCGGCGAGTCCACGCTCCGCCCCGACGGCACCCTGAAGGTCACCGGAGAGTTCGCGTACTCCTCCGACATGTGGCACGAGGACATGCTGTGGGGCCAGACGCTGCGCTCCACCGTCGCGCACGCGGAGATCGTCTCCATCGACACCTCCGAGGCGCTGGCGACGTCCGGCGTCTACGCGGTGCTGACCTACGACGACCTCCCGGCCGAGATGAAGAACTACGGCCTGGAGATCCAGGACACCCCGGTTCTCGCCCACGGCAAGGTCCGCCACCACGGTGAGCCGGTCGCCATCGTGGCCGCCGACCACCCGGAGACCGCGCGCCGCGCCGCCGCGAAGATCAAGATCGAGTACCGGGAACTGCCCGTCGTCACCGACGAGGCCTCCGCGCTCGCCGACGACGCGCCGCTGGTCCACGAGGGCCGCACGGACGAGTACATCAAGTACGTCCCGCACGCGAACGTCGTGCACAACCAGCCGATCATCCGCGGCGACGCGGAGAAGGCCGCCGAGCGGGCCGACGTCATCGTCAAGGGCGAGTACACCTTCGGCATGCAGGACCAGGCCTTTCTCGGCCCCGAGTCCGGCCTCGCCGTGCCCTCCGAGGACGGCGGCGTCGAGCTGTACGTCGCCACCCAGTGGCTGCACTCGGACCTCGAACAGATCGCCCCGGTCCTCGGCCTCCCCGAGGAGAAGGTCCGTATGACGCTCTCCGGCGTCGGCGGCGCCTTCGGCGGTCGCGAGGACATCTCGATGCAGATCCACGCCTGCCTGCTGGCGCTCCGCACCGGCAAGCCCGTCAAGATCGTCTACAACCGGTTCGAGTCCTTCTTCGGCCACGTCCACCGGCACCCGGCGAAGCTCTACTACGAGCACGGCGCCACCAAGGACGGCAAGCTCACGCACATGAAGTGCAGGATCGTCCTGGACGGCGGCGCCTACGCCTCCGCCTCCCCGGCGGTCGTCGGCAACGCCTCCTCGCTCTCGGTCGGCCCGTACAGGATCGAGGACGTCGAGATCGAGGCGGTCGCCCTCTACACCAACAACCCGCCCTGCGGCGCGATGCGCGGCTTCGGCGCGGTCCAGGCCTGCTTCGCCTACGAGGCGCAGATGGACAAGCTCGCCGCGAAGCTGGACATGGACCCGGTCGAGTTCCGGCAGCTCAACGCCATGGAGCAGGGCACCCTGCTGCCCACCGGACAGGCCTGTGACTCGCCGGCCCCGGTCGCCGAGCTGCTGCGCCTGGTCAAGGCCCGGCCGCTGCCGCCCGAGCAGGAGTGGCTGACGGCGGGCAGCGAAGGCACCGCCGTCGATGTCCGCTCGCTGCCCGGCGGGCTCTCCAACACCACGCACGGCGAAGGCGTCGTCCGAGGCGTCGGCTACGCGGTGGGCCTGAAGAACGTCGGCTTCTCCGAGGGCTTCGACGACTACTCCACCGCCCGCGTACGGATGGAGGTCATCAACGGCGAGCCGGTCGCGACCGTGCACACCGCGATGGCCGAGGTCGGACAGGGCGGCGTCACCGTGCACGCCCAGATCGCCCGTACCGAACTCGGCGTCAACCAGGTCACCATCCACCCCGCCGACACCCAGGTCGGCTCCGCCGGATCCACCTCCGCCTCCCGCCAGACGTACGTCACCGGCGGCGCGGTCAAGAACTCCTGCGAGGCCGTCCGGGAACAGGTCCTGGAGATCGGCCGCCGCAAGTTCGGCACCTACCACCCGGCCTGGGCCACCGCCGAACTACTCCTGGAGGGCGGCAAGGTCATCACCGACGGCGGTGAAGTGCTCGCCGACCTGGCCGACGTGCTGGAGGACGAGGCGATCGACATCGAGCTGGAGTGGCGCCACCGGCCCACCGTGGCGTTCGACAAGCGCACCGGACAGGGCAACGGCCACGTCCAGTACTCCTTCGCCGCGCACCGCGCGGTCGTCGAGGTCGACACCGAACTCGGCCTGGTCAAGGTCATCGAACTGGCTTGCGCCCAGGACGTCGGCAAGGCGCTCAACCCGCTCTCCGTCCTCGGCCAGATCCAGGGCGGCACGCTCCAGGGCATGGGCGTCGCCGTCATGGAGGAGATCATCGTCGACCCGAAGACCGCGAAGGTGCGCAACCCCTCCTTCACGGACTACCTCCTCCCCACGATCCTCGACACGCCGACGATCCCGGTCGACGTGCTCGAACTCGCCGACGAGCACGCCCCGTACGGGCTGCGCGGCATCGGCGAGGCCCCCACCCTGTCGTCCACCCCGGCCGTCCTCGCGGCGATCCGGAACGCGACCGGGCTTGAGCTCAACAGGACACCGGTACGCCCCGAGCACCTCACCGGCACCTGAGAGCCTGCCGGGTGATCTCCCACCGGTCATCACCCGTCAGTTTCTGAGCGGTCCCCCCGACTCTCCGGGCGGTGTGCTGAGCCGAGAACGTCACACTTTTCCGCATCCCGCACCGCCCGGAGACACCAAGCACCGCACCGCTCGCGGTTCTTCGCCGTGCTTCCCGCACGGCAGCGCCTCACGGACACCCGTGCCTCCGGCACATCCGTATCTGCTTCAACAGTTCGTCCCGGCCGTCCCCGGGTCGTGCGGCCGACGCAGTCATCCCAAATCCCGCATTCAGGAATCTCCACGCGGGTGCCCCTGTGAACCTTGGGAGTCAGGCATCATGACCCAGCAGTCAGTGGAACCGAAGACCAGCGCGGAGGCCGCGGGCCCCGGCTCGCGCGTCCCCGCCGGAAGATCATGGCTCGACCGTTACTTCCACATATCCGAACGAGGCTCCACGGTCGCGCGCGAAGTGCGCGGCGGCGTCACGACCTTCATGGCCATGGCGTACATTCTCCTCCTCAACCCGCTGATCCTCGGCGGGGAGGACGTCAACGAAGACCTCCTCAGCCAGAGCGGCCTGATCACCGCGACCGCCTTCGCGGCGGCCGCGACGACCCTGCTCATGGGCTTCGTCGGCAAGGTGCCCCTGGCGCTCGCCGCCGGACTCAGCGTCTCCGGTGTGCTCGCCTCGCAGGTCGCGCCCAGCATGACCTGGCCGCAGGCCATGGGCATGTGTGTGATCTACGGTGTGGTGATCTGTCTCCTGGTGGTCACCGGCCTCCGCGAGATGATCATGAACGCGATCCCGCTCGCGCTCAAGCACGGCATCACCATGGGCATCGGGCTCTTCATCGCCCTCATCGGCCTCTACAAGGCGGGCTTCGTCCACAAGGGCGAGGCGACCCCCGTCTCCCTCGGCCCGGCCGGTGAACTGGCCGGCTGGCCCGTTCTGATCTTCTGCGTGACGCTCCTGCTGATCTTCATGCTCCAGGCGCGCAACATCCCCGGCGCGATCCTGATCGGCATCATCGTCGGCACCATCGCCGCCATCGCCGTCAACGCGATCGTCGACATCGACGGCAAGGCCTGGAGCAGCGGCCCGCCCGCCCTGGAGGGCAGCGCGGTCGCCATGCCCGACTTCTCGCTCTTCGGGAACGTCGAGTTCGGCGGCTGGGGCGACGTCGGCGTGATGACCGTCGGCATGATCGTCTTCACCCTGGTGCTGGCGGGCTTCTTCGACGCGATGGCCACCATCATCGGCGTCGGCACCGAGGCCAAGCTCGCCGACGAGAAGGGCCGCATGCCGGGCCTGTCCAAGGCGCTGTTCGTCGACGGCGCGGGCGGTGTCATCGGCGGTGTCGCCTCCGGCTCCGGCCAGACGGTCTTCGTCGAGTCGGCCACCGGCGTCGGCGAGGGGGCCCGGACCGGGTTCGCGTCGGTCGTCACCGGCCTGTTCTTCGCCGCATGCCTCTTCTTCACCCCGCTCACCGCGATCGTCCCGACCGAGGTGGCCTCCGCCGCCCTCGTCGTCATCGGCGCGATGATGATGCAGAACGCCCGGCACGTGGACTGGAGCGACCGCTCGGTCGCCATCCCGGTCTTCCTGACCGTGGTCCTGATGCCCTTCACCTACACCATCACCACCGGTGTCGCCGCGGGTGTCATCTCGTACACCGCCATCAAGGTCGCCCAGGGCCGGGCCCGAGAGATCGGGGCCTTCATGTGGGGGCTCACCGTGATCTTCATCGTCTTCTTCGCCCTCAACCCGATCGAGAGCTGGCTCGGCGTCCACTGACGCCCGGCCTCCCTTCACGCCTGAGGAGACACGTGATGCTGGACATCGCCGAAGAGCTGCACCGGTGGGTCTCGCAGGGACGCGAGTTCGCCGTCGCCACCGTGGTCGCGGTCGGCGGCAGCGCGCCCCGGCAGCCCGGTGCCGCGCTCGCCGTCGACCGGGACGGCACGGCCATCGGGTCGGTCTCCGGCGGATGCGTGGAGGGTGCGGTCTACGAACTGTGCCAACAGGCCCTCGATGACGGCAATTCCGTTCGCGAGCGCTTCGGCTACAGCGACGAGGACGCCTTCGCGGTCGGCCTGACCTGCGGCGGCATCATCGACATCCTGGTCACACCGGTACGGGCGGACGACCCTGCCCGCCCGGTGTTCGCCGCCGCGCTCGCGGCCGCCGCCGAGGGGACGGCGGCCGCCCTGGCGCGGATCACGGACGGGCCCGAGGAACTGCTCGGGCTCCCGCTCCTGGTCCGCCCCGACGGCAGTTACGAGGGCGGGCTCGGCGGCCACCCGGCGCTCGACCGGACCGCCGCCGCCGAGACCCGGGCCCTGCTGGACGCGGGCCGCACCGGACCGCTCGCCATCGGTGAGGAGGGCTCCCGCTGCGGCCGGCCCGTCCAGCTCCTGGTCGAGTCGAGCGTGCCGCCGCCCCGCATGATCGTGTTCGGCGCCATCGACTTCGCGGCGGCGCTGGTGCGGGCCGGGAAGTTCCTCGGCTACCGGGTGACCGTCTGCGACGCCCGACCGGTTTTCGCCACCGCGGCGCGCTTCCCGGAGGCCGACGAGATCGTCGTCGAATGGCCCCACCGCTACCTCGCCGCAACGGACACCGACGCCCGCACCGTGCTCTGCGTCCTCACGCACGACGCCAAGTTCGACGTACCGCTGCTGGAGGCCGCCCTGCGCCTCCCGGTCGCCTACGTCGGGGCGATGGGCTCGCGCCGCACCCACCTGGAGCGCAACGAACGGCTGCGCGAGGTCGGCCTCGGCGACCGTGAACTGGCCCGGCTGCACTCGCCGATCGGCCTGGACCTCGGAGCCCGTACGCCGGAGGAGACGGCGCTGTCCATCGCCGCCGAGATCGTCGCGGTGCGGCGCGGCGGCAGCGGCGTACCGCTCACCGGGGCGCACACCCCCATCCACCACGACGGCAGCGGACAGCCACTCGCCTCGGTGGCCTGAGGTGCCCTGAAACACCGGTGGCCCGGGGTGGCCTGAAAGATCCGTCCGCGCCGAGCGGTTGACCGCCACAGCGGTGCCACACCTGGTCCCGCACTCCGCCCGGGGGACGGGACCAGGTACGTGCGTCAGGCCTCGGCGACCACGGGTGCGGGTGACCGGCCGAACCGGGCCGGCAGATGCCAGACCCGCTTCAGGTCCTGCGCGTCGTGGCGCCCGGCCCGGACCGCGTCGCCGCGGAGACATGCCGCAGAGCGTTCTGCCGGGGCGAGCGGGGGTGGGCGTCCATCGCCACAGTCTGCCCGGCACCCTTCCGAGGGCGCACGCCCATTCCGCCCGGCCGGGGCAGGGCTAGGGGCATGGCGGTCGCGCACGGCCGTTGCGGTTGGATGAGCCCATGAGCGTTCACGACGTGGCCCGCAGGCTGCCGGGCATACCCGCCCTCACCGATCTCTGCCGTTCCCTGGCGATGCTGGACGCGATCCTGCAGCCGGAGTGGGACCACCGCTGGCACAGCTTCGACGCGCGGTGGTCGCCCACGGAGGTGATGGCCGCGATGCGGGACGGGTCGGGAGGCGAGTACTCCGTGGTCTTCTCCGCCGCTGGCGCCTACGCGCGCGGGTTCGACCACGAGTCCCCGATGAGCCCCTACGTGAACGACGCGCCCTGGCCCGGAGTGCTCGACGAGGTGCCCGCTGTTTTCCGCCCTTACGTGGACGAGCCGTCGTTCGCCGACGAGTTCGGCCTGCCCGTGGTCACCGCCTGCCTCTGGCGCGAGGCCGCCGACGACCGTTGGCGGGCGGGCAGTGTCGAGTTCCCGGAGGACGGTGAGGACTCCGACGGCGCCGACTGGCTCTTCGAGCTCCTTGTCGCGGGCACCCCCGAGTCGTACCAGGAGTGGGCGGAGGACTGCTTCGAGGTCTCCGTCGACCTCGAAGCGGTCCGTCACGTCTACGCCCTCCGGCCGCTCACCGACGAGGTCGTCGCCGCTCTCAACCCGGAGCGGGTCCTCGCCGAACTGGCCGAGGACATCAAGGAGATCGGGTACCCGGCCGACGCGGGGGAGTGAGCGGCACCGCCCCCGGCGGCCGTAGCGGTCAGTCCGGCTCCGGGACCGACGCGTCGCGGCGGGCCAGGGCCTCGGCGGCGGGCACCCCGTCGCGGTCCGCCACGGCCAGCCGGGCCCGCACCTCGGCACGCGTGCGGGGGCGGAAGCGCGGCTCCTTGCCGCAGCCGCACACCTCCAGCCCCTCGTAGCGCAGGCCCGCGGCCAGGACGGCCGACACCGCGCCCCAGGCCGCGGTGTCACGGCGCGGCGGTGGGGCGAAGTCGTGACCCGCGCAGAGGAGGGCGCGGCCGCAGTTCGGGCAGGGCTGCTCCCGGTCCTGCGCCGGATGCCGCTTGAAGCTGACGCGGCAACCGACGCAGGCGAAGTGCAGCTTGTACCGGGTCATGGCGTAGTGGCACACAGGGCGACGGTACCGGGGCGGGGGCGCGCACGGCAGTCCCGGGCGCCCCGCGCCGGTCCCCGCCTCACCGTCCGCCCTGCAACGCCTTCCACGTCTCCGGCCCCACCTTGCCGTCGACGCCCAGCTTGCGGCTGTTCTGGTAGCCGCGTACGGCGGTTTCCGTGGCCGGGCCGAAGCTGCCGTCCGCGTCGACGGTGGTGCCGAGCGCCGCTGTCAGGGCGCGCTGGAGGCGCTTCACCGCGTCGCCCGAGCTGCCCTGGGACAGGAGCGGGGTCGTGCCCGCCGACAGCAGGGCCGTCCAGGTCTTCGGGCCGACGATGCCGTCGGCGTCGAGGGAGCGGGCCCGCTGGAACGCCTCCACCGCGCTCTTCGTGTTGGGCCCGAAGTGGCCGTCCACCGTGCCCGGCTCGTAACCCTGCTGGGTGAGCAGCGTCTGGACGGCCGTCACCTGCGGGCCCGCCGAGCCGGACTGCTGGGTCGTGTACACGGGGAAGGTCAGGCCGTCGCCGCCGTTGCCCGGGTCGCCGCCGATCAGCTCCATGTAGTAGTCCCAGTCCCAGTGGTCGCCCGGGTCGGTGTGGTCGTTGCCCGGAACCTCGCTGTGCCCGACGATGTGCGACCGGTTCTTCGGGATGTCGAACTTGGCACTGAGGTGGGAGGTCAGGGCGGCCGAGGAGCGGTACATCGCGTCCGTGAACCAGGCCGGGTTGTCGACCCACCCCTCGTGCTCGATCCCGACGGACGAGGCGTTCGCGCTGCGGGCGTGCCAAGCCGTGTCCTTGTCCCGGACCGTCTGGGTGACCTCGCCGTCCGAAGAGCGGATCACGTAGTGGGCGCTGACCTGGGAGGCAGGGTTCTGGAACCAGCTGATGGAGCCCGCGTACGAGCCCTGCGTGACATGAACGACCACCTTGTCGACGGTCGCGGATCGGTTGACGGTGTAGTTCGAGGAGTGGGCGGGCACCCAGCGCGCCGAGGGGTAGTCCTGGCTCTGGACGTACAGGTCGGACGCCGACAGCGCCCCCTTGTCCGGGGCGACCGGGCGGGACGGTACGAGCACCTGCTCGCCGTCGCCCACCGTCGCGGTCACACCCTTGGCGAGGAACGTGAAGACGGCGTCCGCGTAGAGCGCGGCGGCCGGTCCGTCGGCGGCGCTGTACCGGGCGACCGCCGGGTACCAGGCGTTCACGTCGCGGCGCTCGGCGGCGTCCAGGCCCAGCGCGTCGGCGTGGTCGCGCAGGACGGCCGCACCGCCGAGGATGTTGGCCGCGGTGTCCCGGCGCAGCCGCGCCGTGCTCTCGCCGGTCAGCTCGGAGGCCTTCTCCAGGGAGCGGTTCACCGGGTTGCTCGCCAGGTGCATCACGCCATAGCCGTTCGCCTGGCTGGGCTCGCCCGCGTGACCGTTCAGCCGGGACTCGCCGTAGCCGACGGCGGCCAGCAGATCGCGCGGTACGCCGTGCTCCTGGGCCGCCTCGGCGAAGGCGCGGTTCATCGGGTCGGCCGTGTCCCGTTGCGGTGCCGCATTGGCCGGGTGCCCGGTGGCGAGGAGCGCCGCGGCGGTGAGGACCGCCAGGGCGCAGACCCGGGCCCGGGTGCGGGCTGCGGTGCGTAGGGGCATGAGGGCTCCTGCTCTGTGGAGTGGGGAGAGAAGAGAAAAGCCCTCCGGCCGGGGTCGGCCAGAGGGACGTGGAGCACGGTCAGGCTATCGATACGGGCTGGGCATGACAACGAGTTGAAGGGGTGTGTCGGGCTGCAACACCCCTAGAGTGCAGCGGAGTTGAAAGTTCGGTGGGTCTGCCGGGTGAACACGGGCATCACCCGGCAGGGGAGTCCGTGTCGGTTGACGAAGCCTCGGCTACCAGCGGTCGCGGTGGATGACGTCGGCCACCGGGCGACGCCGTACGGGCCCGAAGTTGCCCCGCGGCCACCCCACCGGGATCGCGGCGAACGTCGCCATGTCCTCCGGGATGCCGAGCTCCTGCTTCCACTCCTGTTCGAGCATCAGATGCCAGATGGTGATGTTCGCCGCGAGCCCCAGTCCCCGGGCCGCGAGCAGCAGGTTCTGCACCCCGGGGTAGACACAGGAGCCCTCCGCCAGCGCCTGGAAGCGCGTCCGCGTGGTCATCATGTGCTCCGTGCCCGCCGGGCCCAGCGCCCGCGCCGAGGCCGCGAGCCCCTCCTCGTCCAGGCGCGGTTCCGGGAACCGGTAGCACGGCACGATCAGCACCGGCGTCTCGGCGAAGTGGTCGCGCTGGTACTCGATCGCCGCCACCATCCGGCCGTACGCCGCCTCGTCCATGCCCTCGGGCGCGTACTTCCCGGTCGTCGCCAGATACGCGTCCACGCACCGCTTCCACAGCGGCGCCAGCCGCGCCATCACCTGGCGGTCGGTCACCACCACGTACTCGTAACACTGCATGTTGCCGCCGCTGGGCCCCCAGACGGCGGCCTGTATGAGCTGTTCCACCGTCTCGTCCGGCACCGCGTCCGGCTTGAGGCGGCGCATGGCGCGCATCGTGGACATGGTGGCGAAGAGGGCGGGGCCGCCGGGGGCGGACGGGTCGGTCTGAACCTTTTCCATGGTCATGATCGCGGAGTGTACGGCCCGGACCGGCCCGCCATCAGCGCTGCGGGACCGGGGCTGCCGGGGCCCGCCCCGGCGGCCTCCCTCAGCGCCGTGTCAGCCGGACGACGGGGATGTCCCGCTCGGTTGCCGCCTGATACTGGGCGTAGCGCGGGAACAGCTCCACCAGACCCGGCCACACCCGCGCCTTCTCCTCCGCCGGCAGGGTCGCCGCGATCGCCCCGAACCGCTCGGTCTCCACCCGGAGTTCGACCTCGGGATTCGCCAGGAGGTTCAGATACCACTGCGGTGGCCGTGCCGAGCCGCCGTTGGACGCCACGATCAAGTAGTCCTCGCCGTCCCGCCCGTAGATCAGCACCGTGCGCCGGACGAGCCCGCTGCGCCGGCCCACGTAGTCCAGCAGCAGGCAGGGCACACCGAGCTGAGTGGTGCCCTTCGTGCCGCCGGAGGACTCGTACAGCTCGGCCTGCCGGGCGACCCACTCGGTGGGGTTGAGCACGACCTCGCCGCGTCCGTCCTGCTCCGTCGTCATCCGGTTGCTCCTTCTCTCTCGCTCTCCCGTACGGGCTGCGCACCATCCTGGCACCCGCCCAACCCCGCAGCGGGGGATTCGTACACCTGGACTGACCGCCCTCCGCACGGGGGAACGCGGACCGGGAACCCGTCCGCGAAGGCGTATAAAGGGTCCTTCCGGAGCAGCCGGCGTCCCCCGATGGCCCCTCCCCCCACCTCCCCTCACACGCGGCCGGCGTCACCGCGTCACCGAGCCCAGGAGAGCCGAATGAGCACTTCGGAAGAGATCAGCGCCCTGCTGGTGACGAAGTTCGGAACCGACCCCGAGGCCATCCGCCCCGATGTCCCGCTGCACCGGCTGCGGCTGGACTCCCTCGCGCTGGAGGAGCTGCGGCTGCTCATCGAGGACCGGCTGGACGTGGACCTGGAGGACGTCGCGCTCACCTCCCGCGACACCGTCGGACGGCTCATCGAGGCCGTCCACGTCAAGGTCGCCGCGTGAGCGCCGCCGCCCGGGCCTACCGCCGCCCGGCACCCGCCCCGTACGCCGCGGCCGTCACCGGGGTCGGCCTGGTCACCGCGGCCGGTACGGGCGCGGACGCCGCCTGGCGCGGCGTCACCGAGGGCCTCGCGCCGAACGTGGGACCCCGGCCCGAACTGGCCGAACTGCCCTGCGACTTCTTCTACTCCGTCACCGACTGCGACCCGGGGGCCGCGCTCGGGGTCGCCGCCCAGCGGCTGATGGACCGTTTCGCCCAACTCGCCGTCATCGCCGCCCGCGAGGCCGTCGCGGACGCCGGGCTCGACCCGTCCGTCTGGGACAGCGGCCGGGTCGGCGTCGTCATCGGCTCCGCCCACGGCGGGCTGCCCTTCTACGACGAGCAGAGCGCCGCCCTCGCCGACCGCGGCCCCCGCCGGGTCTCCCCGAAGCTCGCCCCCCTCAGCGTCGTCAACGGCGCCGCCAGCAGCGTCAGTCTGGACCTCAGCCTCCACGGACCCAGCCAGGCCGTCTCCACCGCCTGCTCGTCCGGCACCGTCGCCATCGGCACCGCCCACCAGATGCTCCGCTCCGGCGCCTGCGACATCGTCATCGCGGGCGGCGCCGAATCCACCTGCACCCGCCTCCTGATCGCCAGCGCCTGCCGCCTCAAGGCCGTCTCCACCCGCCGCGAGGACCCCGAGGCCGCCTGCCGCCCCTTCGACACCCACCGCGACGGCTTCGTCGTCGGCGAGGGCGCCGGGCTGCTCGTCCTGGAGCACCCGGACCACGCCCGCGCCAGGGGCGCCACCGTCCGTGCCCACGTGGGCGGTTACGGAGCTTCCAGCGACGCCCACTCCGCGGTCGCCCCCGACCCGGACGGCCTCGGCATCGAACGCGCCCTGCGCAGCGCCCTGGCCGACGCGGGCCTCTCCCCGTCCGACGTCGGGCACGTCAACGCGCACGGCACCTCGACGGTCTCCAACGACCTGATCGAGGCGACCATGCTCCGCCGGGTCCTCGGCGAGAGCCCGCTCGTCACCTCCACCAAGGCCATGACCGGGCACACCCTCGGCGCGGCGGGCGGCATCGAGACCGCGCTCGCCGTTCTCGCCCTCCAGCACCAACGCATCCCGCCCACCGTCAACCTGGACGCGCCCGACCCGGCGATCCCGGTCGACGTGGTGGCCAAGGAGGCCCGCAGCGCCTCCTTCGACTGCGCCGTCAAGACCTCGCTCGGCTTCGGCGGCCACAACGCGGCACTCGTCCTCACCAGGGCCTGACCGGAAGGGAACGCAGGAGTACATGCCCAAGGAGATCATCCGGACGCTGTCGGTCGACGGAGTGCGCTACGGCTACCGCGTCCTGCCGTACGACCGCAGCGGCGGGGCGGCCCCGGCCACCGCACCCACGCTCATTCTCGGCGGCGCGCTCCAGGGCATGTTCGGCTGGCCCCAGATGGACGACCACCTGGGCCCGGCCACCGACGTGGTCACCGCCGACCTGCCCGGCATGGGCACCGCCGACTCACTTCCGCCCGGGCCGAGCGCCGGTCTCCTGCGCCGGGCCGTCCTGCGGATCGCTGACGACCTCGGCGCACCCCGGATCAACCTCTTCGGCTTCTCCTACGGCACCGCCATCGCCTTCGGGTTCGCCCAGCACCATCGGGAGCGGGTGGCCCGGCTCGCCCTCGGCGGTGTCCCGGTGCACATCGACGAGGCCCAGGTGGACCGCTGGGAGCGGGCGCGGGAGCTGCTGGCGGGCGGCGACCGCGAGGGGTTCGCGGCGCTCGCGGCCGACGCGCTGATGTGCCTCGACCCCGAACGGCCCGTACACCGCAGGGAACTGGCCCGACGCTATGTTCGGCGCTCGTTCCTGCACGCGCTCGCCCACTCCCCGCACGCGGCGGACTCCCTGCACCGGGCGCTGGGCGACCGGCCCGACTTCTCCGGCGGACTCACCGGCGTACCGGCGCTGGTCTTCGCCGGAGAGCACGACACGGTGACGTCGCCCGCGCGGCAGCGGGAGTTCGCCGCGACGATCGAGGGCAGCCGGTTCCTGACGATCGAGGAGTCCGACCACTGGGTGGTCCTGGAGCGGGCCGGCGAGGTGGCCGCGCTGGTCTCCCGGTTCCTCACCGAGCGGGAGCCGGTGACCGGCGCGGTCGCCCTGCCGCGCCAGGCGGGCACCCCGGTGGGGCGGACCTGAGAGAGACCCCGGCGGGCCGGACCTGACAGCGCCCCCGGCGGGCGGACCTCATAGCGGCCGGTCCGCGTGCCGGGGCGGTGCCTCAGTGCCAGAACCCGCCGACCTTGATCCGCACCACCTGCGGGTCGTGGTCGCTCGCCTGGTCGGCGAACTCGGCGTTGATGTGCACCACGTCGTAGTCGAAGCGCCGGATGCCGGGGCTCGTCAGGATGTGGTCCAGCGTCTGCGAGTTGCCGTCGTAGACATAGCTGTACCGCTCCGAGGCGGGCAGCGTCGTGATCAGGGGCTTGAGGACTCCGCCCTTGGTCAGCGTCTTCATCGTCGGGGAGAACTCGAAGTCGTTGATGTCCCCGAGCGTGATGACCTTCGCGGACCTGTCCGCCTTCAGCAGGTCGGCGGCGAAGGCGTTGACCTCGGCGGCCTGCTGGATGCGATCCGTCTCCGAGGACCGTGTCGGCTCCTGGTAGCGGCCGTGCAGCGGCTGGTCGCCGCCCTTGGACGCGAAGTGGTTGCCGATGACGAAGACCGGCCTGCCCCGGAAGACGAACTCGCCCACCAGAGGCTTGCGGCTGTTGTTCCACGCCGGGCTCGTCGGGTTGATCCGCCCCGGGGACGCGGAGAGCTTCACGCCCCACCACGTGTCCACGGCCCGCACCGCGGTGGTGGCGTCCCCGCCCGGCCGGTCGGTGAAGGAGACCCGCTTCGGGTTGAAAAGGAAGACGTTACGGATGTTGCCGCCGGGCTGACCGCCGTCCTTGTTGTTCTCGGGGGCGATGTAGCGCCATTCGTAGCGCGGCCCGCCCTGCGCGACGATCGCGTCCGTGAACCGCTTCAGCGTGGCCTCGGAGCCCGTCGTGCCGTCGTTCACGGGGCCGTTGTCGTCCTGGATCTCCTCCAGCGAGACGATGTCGGGGGAGGAGAGGTTGACCGCGACGCCCTCGGCCAGGGTGTCGAACTTGTCCTGGTCGTCCAGGGCGTCGAGGTTCTCCACGTTGTACGTGGCCACGGCGAGCTCGTTCCACCTCTGCTTGCGGGTCACCTCGCGCCGCAGCTTCTTGTCGACGAGCGTGCCCATCTCGGTGGCCTGCACGTTGTAGCCGCCGTACGAGGCGTAGTCGAGGACTCCGGTGGTGCGGCCCTTCAGCACGTCACCGACGTTCGCGGTCGGCACCGGACGCGCTGGGTCCAGCGACATCACCTTGAGCCGGCCGGTGTTCTGGTCCTCGTACGAGGCGTAGACCGTGCCGCCGCGCCGGTTGCGGTTCTCCCAGGGCTTCACGGTCACCCAGATCTCGTCGTACGCGGTCGTCGCCCCGGTCACCCGGGTGTCGGCGATCTCGACCCGGGAGCCCTCCAGCGCCTCGTACAGGTCCAGGGCGTACCGGGAAGGGTCCAGGGTCAGCCCGTCGATCGTCCCGCCGTCCGCAGACGGCACGTAACGGCCGGGCACCGAACGGGCGTTGAGCGCGACTGGGTCGGGCAGCGCGTTGCCGGACGACAGCACGGTGGTGCGGGGCGCGGTGAGCTGGGTGATCGACTGGGTGCTGCTTCCGGGGCGGTACTCGCCGACCTTGCCACTGACCAGGACGGAGTCCCCGACCGCCACGGACGGTGCGGTGGAGCCCGTGTAGACGAACAGGCCCTCGCTGGTGCGCGGGTCGTTGTCGGGCGCGGTGTCCTGGATCCAGAAGCCGCGAGAGCCGCTGCTCCGTACGCCGGTGACGACGCCCGGGACCCCGTCCACCATCGTGCCGTCGAGCGGGGAGAGGCGGGTGGTGCCCTGGATGTCGTGAATCCTCACGTCGCCGGGCTCGGTGGGGCCGGGCTCCTCGGGCTCCTGCCCGCCGCCGGACGTCTCGCCCTTCGTGTTGACCGGCGTCGGGGTTCCCGCGGTGAGATCGGCGGCGTTGTCGTCGGTGTCGGCGAGCGAGGCGGCCCGCGCGACGGACGCGGTGGCCGAGGCGCCGGGGACCGGGCCACTGCCTTCCCGGACGACCGCGGAACCGTAACCGACCAGATCGACGATCCGGGTGTCCGCCGCACAGTCCGCCGCGGACTTGCAGGTGAGCGGGGCCGTCCCGGAGACCAGGGCGACGGTGCCGCTGCCCGCCGCCATGGCGATCGTGCCGGTGGCGTCGGCGGTGGGCAGCGCGACCGTTCCGCCGTTGCCCTTGGCCTGGGCGACCAGGTGGCGGCCACCGGGCGCGATCGACCCGGACAGCTCGGAGACCTGCCACCGCGAGCCGGCCGACGGGCTGCCCGGCAGGTACTGGACGCTGAGGCCGCCGACCTCGAAGGGCGCGGAGCCGGCGTTGGCCAGCTCGACGAAGTCCCGGGTCAGCGTCGCGCCGGAGTTGCCCCCGCCGCCGTACACCTCGGAGATGACGGCGGTGGCGGACGGGGCCGCCTGGGCGGCGGGCAGGGCGGTCACCGCGAGCGCGGCGGCGACGGCGCCGGTCAGCAGAACGGAACCGGATCTGTATATCTGCACGGGAGGTGCCCCTCAGCTTGGTGGTAAGAGCCAAAAACTATGCGCGTAGAACGGGGCATGACAAGGCATCATCGGTTAATTCCCGGCGTCGCCCGTATGGAGAACCGGCTGCCGGGCCTCGCGAGAACCCCACTGGAGCTCGTCGCAGGCCTGCCATGTGCCTGTCATATACGGCAATGTCCGGGCAAAGTGCCCCTCCGAGGCGGCCGTCCACCCTCCGGTCGACACTTCGACCGGCTTGCGCCGTTCCGGTTGCGTTGCGCGCCGCGCGACGATCCGCACACCTGGCGACGCGAGGTCGTGTCGACCTGAAGCGCGTGTGCTCCGCGGCGCGTCGACGGAGCCCCGGGCCGGTCAGGCTCCGGCCCGGGGCTCCGCCGAGGAGTCCTCCCGCGCGGCCCGTTCCCTGTGCCGCCGTTCGGACCGGCGGCACAGGGCTGGACGGGGCGGGGTCAGTTGCGGATGCGGTCGCGGATCCAGACCCCGGCCTCCTTGAGGACCCCGGTGCCCGTCCAGTTGCTCCCGCTGCACGTGCCGGTCTTGAAGACGGCACCGGAGCGGTGGTCGTCGGAGTAGTTCCAGTTGGTCCAGGAGATCTTCTTGCGCTTCATCAGGTCGAGGTAGCGCTGCGACATGGCGAAGTCGTTGGCGCCCTCGCCCGAGTAGTTCTGCGTCCCGAACTCCGTGACGAATACCGGGAGCTTGTCGGAGGCCCGGTCGAGCGTGCTGAGGTACGCCTCGCGGTGCGAGGCGGCGTAGAAGTGGAAGGTGTACATGATGTTCGAGGCGTTGACGGGGTTGTTCACGACCTCCGACTCGTTGGAGCCCTCGGACACCCCGAACGAGGACCAGGCGCGCGTCCCGACCAGCACGACCGCATCGGGGTCCTCGGCCCGGATCACCGGGATGATCTGCTCGGCGTAGGACTTGATGGCCGACCAGCTCACCCCCGAGGGCTCGTTGGCGATCTCGTAGAGCACGCCCGGGTGGTTCCGGTACTTCTTCGCCATCGCCCTGAAGAACGTCTTCGCCTTGCCCAGGTTCGCGTTCGGGTCGCCCGGGGAGAGCATGTGCCAGTCGATCACCGCGTACATACCGCGCGCGTGCGCCGCGTTGACGAACTTCTGCGCACGGGCGGTGAATCCGGCCGGGTCGGTCTCGTAACCGCCCTCCTGTACGTAGGTGGAGACGCGCAGCACGTCGGCGCGCCAGTCCCGGGCCAGGGCGTCGAGCGAGCCGCCGGTGACGCACTGGGCGTACCACTGGGTGCCGTGCGTGCTCATCCCGTTGAGGGCGATCGCCCGGCCGGAGGAGTTGCAGAGCCGCACGCCGCAGACGGCGAGCTGACCGTTGGCCGCGAGCGGGGTGGCGGCGGTGGGGGAGGCCGGTGCCGGGGCCGGAGCCGCGCCCGCCCGGACGGGAGCCATGAGTGCGGTGACCACACCGAGCGCGGACGCGGCGAGCAGGGCCTTGCGGGCGAACCGGCGGCGACCGGCCGTGGGGGTGGGCTCGGTGGGGGGATTGGTGCGCTGGTGCATGGTGGTGCTCCCTTCGGAGGGGGGTGGGAGGCGCCATGTCGGCAGAACTGAAAGTAAAGCTTCCTTCCAATTGACGTCAACAGTGTTGGGAAACTTTCCTGTCTATTAACGCGCGTGGCGGAGGGGGCCGTTGGGGGGCGCGGCCCCTAAGGTGCGAACCATGGCACGGAGCGCGGCGCATCCCGGGCCGGCCGGGCGCGGCACCGACGCCGGCGGCCACGACGCCGACGGCCCCGACCCCCGGCGCTGGCAGGCGCTCGCGGTCTGCCTGGTCGCGGGCTTCATGACGCTGCTGGACGTCTCCATCGTCAACGTGGCGCTTCCTTCCATCCGGGAAAGCCTGAACACCCCCGAGTCCGCCCTCCAGTGGGTGCTCTCCGGGTATGCCCTCGCCTTCGGCCTCTTCCTCATCCCCGCCGGACGCCTCGGCGACGCGCGCGGCCGCCGGGCGGTCTTCATGACAGGCCTCGCCCTGTTCACCCTGGCGTCCGTCGCCTGCGGAGCCGCCCAGTCCAGCCTGTGGCTGGTGATCGCCCGGCTGGTGCAGGGCATCGCGGGCGGGCTGATCTCCCCTCAGATCTCCGCCCTGATCCAACAGATGTTCTCCGGGCGCGAGCGCGGCCGCGCGTTCGGCATGTTCGGCACCGTCGTCGGGATCTCCACCGCCGTGGGCCCGCTGCTGGGCGGCCTGCTCATCCAGCTGGCGGGCCCAGAGCACGGCTGGCGATGGGTGTTCTACGTCAACCTCCCGCTCGGCGTCCTCTGCCTGCTGCTCGCCAGGCGCCTCCTCCCGGACACGCCCTCGGCGCGGCGGGTGCGGCCGCGCGACCTGGACCCGGTCGGCGTGGTGCTTCTCGGGGCCGGGGTGCTGGCCCTGCTGCTGCCGTTCGTCCAGGCCCAGCAGTGGTCCGGCAACGGCAAGTGGCTCCTGCTCGTCCTGGCCGCCGCCCTGCTCGCCGCGTTCGTCGCCTGGGAGTCGCGGTGCGGGGGCCGCCGGACCACGCCGGTGCTGGACCTGTCGCTGTTCCGGCTGCGCTCCTACTGGCTGGGGTGCCTGCTGATCCTGCTCTACTTCGCCGGGTTCACCTCGATCTTCTTCGTCACGACCCTCTACCTCCAGTCCGGTCTGGGCTACTCCGCTCTCCTGGCCGGTCTCGCCATCACCCCCTTCGCCCTGGGCTCCGGCGTCGCCGCGGCCGTCGGCGGCCGGCTCGTCGGGCGCTTCGGCCGCCCCCTCGTGGTGGCGGGCCTCGCCATGGTCGCGCTCGGCCTCGCGGGCACCGCCCTCGCCGTCCACCGGGTCCCCGGCAGCGGAGCGGGCTGGGCCATGGCCGCCCCGCTGCTGCTCGCCGGACTCGGCAGCGGACTGGTCATCGCCCCGAACCAGACCCTGACCCTGGCCGAGGTGCCGGTCCACCACGCCGGAAGCGCCGGGGGCACCCTCCAGACCGGTCAGCGGGTCGGCTCCGCGATCGGGATCGCCGCCGTCGGCGCGGTGTTCTTCGCCCAGGTCGGCCCGGACGGCTGGGCCGACGCGTACGACCACGGGCTCATCGTCTCGGTCGCCTTCGTGCTCGCCGCACTGATCGTGGCCCTGGCCGAGGTGGGGGCGGACCGGCGGGACAGACGAAGCACAGCACGCACACCCACCGACGCATCGAGGAGCGAGGCATGAGCGACACGGCAGCGGACAGTGCGGGAACAGGCCGCGCGGACAGCGACGGCAACGCCTCCTACGGCCACAAGCCGTTCAAGCGGTCCCGGAGCCACTTCGCGGACCGGATCACCGCCGACGGCCGCGACGGCTGGCCCGTCGAGGCAGGCCGCTACCGGCTCGTCGTCAGCCGGGCCTGCCCCTGGGCGAGCCGCGCCCTGGTCTCCCGGCGGCTCCTCGGCCTGGAGGACGCCCTCTCCCTCGCCGTCGCCGACCCCATTCAGGACGACCGCAGCTGGCGCTTCACCCTGGACCCGGGCGGCAAGGACCCGGTCCTCGGCATCCGCCATCTCAGCGAGGCGTACGACGCCCGGGAGCGCGACCACCCCGGCGGCGTCAGCGTGCCCGCCATCGTCGACGTACCGAGCGGGAAGCTGGTCACCAACGACTACCAGCAGCTCACCCTCGACCTCGCCACCGAGTGGACCGCCCTGCACCGCCCCGGCGCCCCCGACCTCTACCCCGAGCCGCTGCGCGCGGAGATCGACGAGGTCATGGAAGGCGTCTACCGGGACATCAACAACGGCGTCTACAAGGCCGGGTTCGCCAGCGGCCAGCAGGAGTACGAAGAGGCGTACGAGGCCCTCTTCGCCCGCCTCGACCAGGTTTCCGCCCGGCTCGCGGACCGCCGCTACCTCGTCGGCGACACCATCACCGAGGCCGACATCCGGCTCTTCACCACCCTGGTCCGCTTCGACGCCGTCTATCACGGCCACTTCAAGTGCAACCGGAACAAGCTGGCCGAGGACCCCGTCCTGTGGGCGTACGTCCGCGACCTCTACCAGACCCCAGGGTTCGGCGACACGGTGGACTTCGACCACATCAAGCGCCACTACTACGAGGCCCACACCGGCATCAACCCCACCGGCATCGTCCCCCTCGGCCCAGACCTCTCCGGCTGGACCACCCCGCACCACCGCGAAGAGCTCGGCGGCCGCCCCTTCGGAGACGGCACTCCCCCGGCAGCGGCCTCCTGAGCCTCGGCGGCGACAAGAGGTCTTCCCGGCCGCACAGGAACCGGACGGCCACGCAGGACGCGCATGCGAACCGGCACGGTCGGCCCCGCCGGGAGACACGTCTGCGCCGGCCGGTACGACCACGCCCCGGGGATGCCTACCGCGATCGGGGGGGGCCGGGGGCGGCGGTGCCAGCGTGCCCCTGGCCAGCGGGGTACGGGCCAGACGCACGCAGCCGGTGGCGATGAGGGCCAGCGCGACCAGCTCTGGCAGCAGCCACCAGCCGGTCCGCAGCTCCTCGTCGAACAGCGTCACCCCGTACAGGATGCTGATCAGCGCGTCCCCCAGCGTCAGCATCGGCTGAACGGCCACCAGACTGCCCGCCTGAAGCGCGTTCTGCAGCAGGAAGAGGGCGCCCACCCCGGCCGCCGCCGTGGCGTACAGCTGCCAGGACGACAGCAGCGCTGGAAGAATCATGAAGATCTTGGTGAGTCTTCCAGCTGGCTAGGGGCTCAGGCGCTATGTGCGGGTGCAGCCCCTGGCTACCGGGGATGCGGGGTCGCAGACGTACTGGCGGTCGGCGGCGCTGTGGCTGACGTACCGGCCGACGCACTGGTTGTTGGTGCCGAGGCCCTGGCCGCGGCACCAGTCGATCGCGGCGTTCCCATCGCGGAAACCGGGGCGGTAGATCATCCAGTAGCCCGGCCGCAGTGAGGCGTAGTCGCCGCTGTCGATATACCGTACGTCGTTGATGCCCTTGGCCCGCAGTGCCGTGATGGCCTTCTCGCGGGCGCTGGGGCCCTTGCTCTGGTCAACCGAGGCGAGTTGGGCGACCCAGGTGTCGGCCACCTCGTCGGCGGGTGGGGGCGCTTGGGTGGTCGGGTCCGGGTCTGGGTCTGGGGCTGGGTCTGGGTCTGGGTCCGGGGCCTTGGTGGGTTCCAGGGTGGGCTCCTGAGTGGCCGTCGGTGTGGGGGTGGTGGGTTCCCTGGTCGGGGTCGTGGGTGAGCTGGTCCGGTCGCCACCCTTGTCGCCCCCCGCCTGGTCATCGGTGTCCCCGCGCAGTGCAAACACCACCGCCGTGGCGGCCACCACGGCGATGGCCACCGCGATCACCGAGACGATCACGGGCGTACGGCTACGGCTACGGCTACGGCTACGGGTCCCGGGGTGCGGACGGGGCGCGGTCGGCCCGGGCGTCCGGGCCCCGGAGGTGGTGGGGCGCGGGCTGTCCAGTTGGGTCCGGGGCGGTGGCAGCGGGGGAACGTACGCGGTCTGGGTCGGCTGCACCCACGGGGCCTGCCTACCCGACTCGACCTCCGCCAGCATCGCGTCCAGACGCTCGGCGTCGGGCCGCGCCGCCGGGTCCCGTACCAGCAGGGCACTCAACACGGGGGCCAGCGGCCCGGAACGTACCGGCGGCGGCACCGGGTCATCCAGGACCGCCGCGAGCGTGGCGAGCGTGGTGGCGCGGCGCAGCGGGCTGACGCCCTCCACGGCCACGTACAGCACGAGGCCGAGCGACCAGAGGTCGGAGGCCGGATCGGTGTCGACGCCACGGATGCGCTCAGGGGCGATGTACTCGGGCGAGCCGATCAGATCGCCGGTCGCGGTGAGCGAGGTGGCGCCCTGGAGGGCGGCGATGCCGAAGTCGGTGAGGACGGCCGAACCGTCCTCGCGGAGCATGATGTTGGCGGGCTTGACGTCGCGGTGGTGGATGCCCGCCGCGTGCGCGGCGCGGAGCGCGGCCAGCACCTGGCGGCCCATCTTGGCCGCCTCCGCTGGAGGCAGCGGACCTTGGCCGAGCCGGTCCTGGAGGTTGTGGCCGGCCAGGAGCTCCATCACCAGCCACGGGTGCTCAACCCCCTCGCCCGCTTTGACGATGTGATGGATCGTCACCACATGGGGATGGTTCAGTCGGGCCAGCGATCTAGCCTCGCGCAGCACCCGCTCCCCGAGTTGGGCGCGCGCGTCGGCCGTCAACGCCGGGTCAGGGGGTCGGACTTCCTTCAGGGCCACCTCGCGGTGCAGCACGGTGTCGCGAGCCTGCCACACCGTGCCCATGCCACCGCTGCCGAGCCGCCGCAGCAACTCGAACCGCCCGTCGACGATCTCGCCGGGTGTGCTCACGTTCCCCGATCCCCTGAATCCCTCTACTCTGCCGTGTACTCCGGGCAGGGTAGAGGGTCATGGCCGGGGGCCGCGCGTCAGCTCGCGCGGTAGGCCGTCCAGTGGTCCTGCATCCGCTGGGCCTGGCCCGCGGTGAACTGGTACATGCAGGCGTCGTACGTGTAGTCCATGAAGTTGTGGATCGGGTCCACGCCCGCCTGGCGCTTGCAACTGTCCCGGCCCTCGGGGCACTCGTACGCGGGGCTCTTCTCGGCCGCCGTGTCGTCGACGTAGTCGCCCTTGCCGTTACAGCCGCCCTGGAAGGTGTGGTACAGGCCCATCCAGTGGCCCACCTCGTGGGTCGCGGTGTCGCCCTCGTTGTAGTTGCCCGCGGTGCCGCCGGGCAGCGAGGTGTCCAGGACGACCACGCCGTCCATCTCCGGGCTGGACTTGTACGAGGTGGGGAAGGTGGCCCAGCCGAGCAGGCCGCCGCCGAGGTCGGCGGTGTAGAAGTTGAGCGCGTCCGGGCCGCCCTGGCGGAGCGTGGACTTCATCTGCTTCTCGGCGGTGGAGCCGTGCGAGAGGCCGTTGTACCAGGAGGCGTTGTCGGTGTAGGTGGTGGCCTTCAGTGAGAACTGGAAGCCAGAGTCGGCGTTGCCCTCGCCCTGGCCGCCGAAGCCCTCGTTCAGAATGGCTATCTGCTTGCTGATGTCCGTCGCGGTGAGCTTGCCCTTGCTGCCGTTGTGGATCACATGGAAGTAGACCGGGATCGTGACGGTCGTGGCGGCGGAGACATCGAACCCTCGGTTGCTCGAACGCGCCTTGTCGAGCTTCTTCTTGAGATCGGCGTTCATCGCCTCGGCCTTGGCCGCGGTGATGTCGTTGGGCTCGTTCGCGTGGTCAACGTGGTCGTCGTGACCGGGCCTGGCCTTACGGGCGGAGGAGACACCCTCGTCGTCACACTCGTCATCGGCGTGGACGGCGCTGCTGACGGGTGCGGCGCTCGCGTGTCCCGTGGGGGCGGACAGTGGGGCGGCAAGTGCCAGGGTTCCAGCCATGATTGCCGTGCCGAACAAGCGTCTACCCAGACGTGGAGATATACGGGCAAGGTGGCGCATGGTGACTCCTCGCGGATGCGGTCGGGGAGGGATTTCCTCACCGCCGCGGCGAGATTACGTGACCATGTCATATGTGAGGGAGGAACGATCAGGCCCAATCAAACGTGAGGTGAATCGGGCCAACAGGAAGAAAATTTGAGGCATCAATCAGTGTTTGAAAGATGGCTGAAACATATGAGGCAGCCAGGGCGGGTGGTGTGTCCGCATTAGTGCCGCGAACGGACACCGCTCGCCCCGGTGGCGTGATCTCTCGGTAACAGGCGCGATCATGGCCAAAATTGATTGGCGGATCTGCCGGTTGGCCGGTTCGCGGTTAGGGGGCGTATCGGGCTTGATCAAACTGGGGAATGTGCCTGCGTGGCACGGTCTGGTCCGGTAGTCCGTCGTACGCAGACCGCCGCCACGATCACCAGTCCGATCCCGGCCAGCCACACCTTCTGCCGCACCAGACGACCGATCAGCGAGAGCCGCATCGCCTCGCTGTCGGGCACCTCCATCGCCGCCCGGCGCTGGAGCACCGAGGTGGAACCATTGCTGAGGGCGGTCAGGACGGCGAACAGAACACTGATCACCCGGCCCATCATGGAGTCGGCCGTCCCGGGGCGCGCGGCGCACGGGTCCGGTGGGCGTGACGGCCACCGGGCCCCCGCCTTGCGGACCGTAGGTGTCCGCAAGGCCCGGTAGCGTGCGGACCATGGCAGCGAAGACGCCCCGCACCCCCGCACACCGAACTCCCGCTCACCCCGTCGTCCTCTCCGACCGGGCGCTGAACCGGGCGACCCTGGACCGGCAGCTCCTGCTGCGCCGGTCCGCCATGCCCGCGAAGGACGCGGTCGCCCATCTCGTCGGACTCCAGGCCCAGAACACCAAGCCGCCGTACTTCCAGCTGTACGCCCGGCTCGCGGACTTCGACCCCGAGGAGCTGTCCGCCCTGATGGAGTCCCGTGAGGTGGTCCGGATCGTCAGCCTGCGCTCCACCCTCCACACCCATACGGCCGACGACGCGCTGACTCTGCGCCCCCTCGTGCAGCCGGCGCGTGAGCGGGAGTTGAAGAACTTCCGGCGCGGCCTGGACGGGGTGGACCTGGACCGGCTCGCGGCGGTGGCCGTGGAGCTGGTCGAGGAGCGTCCGCGCCCGGTCAAGGAGTTGCGCGAGGAGCTGCTCACGCGCTGGCCGGACGCGGACCCCCTCGCGCTCACGGCGGCCGCCCGGTGTCTGCTGCCGCTGGTCCAGGTCACCCCGCGCGGACTGTGGGGGCGCGGCGGACAGGTAGCCCTGACCACCCTGGAGCACTGGCTCGGCAGGCCCGCCGGACCCGCGCCCGCGCCGGACGCCACCGTCCTGCGCTACCTTGCGGCGTTCGGGCCCGCCTCGGTGAAGGACTTCCAGACCTGGGCGGGGCTGACCCGGACGAAAGAGGTCTTCGAGCGGCTGCGGCCACGGCTGCTCACCTTCCGGGACGAGCGGGGCGTCGAGCTGTTCGACCTCCCCGACGCCCCGCGCCCGGACCCGGACACCCCGGCCCCGCCGCGCTTCCTGCCTGAGTTCGACAACGTCCTCCTGGGCCACGCCGACCGCACCAGGGTCGTCCCGGAGGCCAACAAGGGCCGCAACTGGGTGGGCAACCAGTCGTTCGGGACCGTCCTGATCGACGGCTTCTTCGAGGCGGTCTGGCGCGTCGAACTCACCGGCGGCACCGCGACCCTCACCGTCCAGCCGCTCCGGAGGCCGTCCCGCGCCGAGCGTGCGGAGATCACGGAGGAGGCGGCACGGATGCTGGCGGTGATGACGGACGCGACGGCGTACGACGTCCGCTTCGGCACATTCCTGGACTTCGGCGACGGCTGAGGGCCCACGGACCGCACGTCGTCACGGATCACGGGCCGAGTCGGCAGCCGACGCAGACCGCACGTCGTCACGGATCGCGGGCCGATTCAGCAGCCTACGCAGACCGCACGTCAGGGCAGCAGCCCCGCCCGCCGTGCGGCCACCACCGCCTCCAGCCGCGTCTGCGCCCCCAACTTCCGCATGGCGGAGCGCAGATAACCCTTCACCGTCTCGGGGCGCAGCCCCAGCCGTTCGGCGGCCGCAGCGTTCGTCGCCCCCGCCGCCACACACGCCACCACGTCCACCTCGCGTGGAGCCAGCCGCACTTCACGGGAGGCCGGAACCCGCGCTCCCGACGCCGTGGCCAGCCGCCCGCAGACCTCCAGCAGCTCCTCGCGCAGATCCGGGTCGACGATCCTCGGGGCCAGGGCGCGCAGTTCGCGGTGGGCCTCGCGCACGTCCTCCCAGGCCCCCGGCGCCCGGTCCGGATCGGTCACCCGCTCCCGGGAGGCGGCCAGCAGCTGCCGTGCCTCGTCCCGTACGACGAGCGCCTGCTCCACATCGCGGGCCGCCGCCACCGCCGCGTCGAACGTCCGGTCCCCGAGTGCCACCGGGGTGCGCAGCGCCCCGTACAGCACGCCCCGCACTCTTCTCCGTACGACGACGGGCACCGCGACCACCGAGCGCAGCCCCTCCGCCGCCACCGCCGTGTCGTACTCGTGGCTGATGTGGCGCGAGGAGGGATAGTCCGTCACCGCGCAGGGGCGGGACAGCGCGATGGCCTTGCCGCCCAGACCGCTCCCGGCGGAGACGACCAGGCCTCGCAGCGCACTGGTCTGCGCCCCGTTCAGCTCGGCGATCCGCGCGTGGCGGGCGTCGGACAGCAGGCCGCCGAACACCACGGGAAGCCCGCTCGTGCGGCGCAGCCTGAGCAGCGCCGCCTGCATCTCGACCGCATCGACCGGTTCCGGCACTCCGACGCCCCTCCGCCCGGCCCGTACCCCCCCCCGCCAGGGGAGGGACCCCCCCGTTCGGGGGTGGTGAGACCTGGATCACTTTTTACATGATGTTAAGCGACCGGTCGGGTCCGCAACGAGGAGGGCACATGTCGGCGACGAACGCGACGGAGACGTTCCGGGCCGCCCGGGACTTCCTGCTGGAGCACCGCGAGGACTACGAAACGGCGTACGCGGGCTTCCGCTGGCCCCGGACCGACCGCTTCAACTGGGCGCTGGACTGGTTCGACGTCATCGCTGAGAACAACGACCGCACCGCCCTGCACATCGTCGAGGAGGACGGCCGGCGTACCGAGGTGTCCTTCGCGGCGATGTCCGAGCGCTCCGACCGGACCGCCAACTGGCTGACGGAACAAGGGGTCCGGGAGGGCGACCGCATCCTCGTGATGCTCGGCAACCAGGTCGAGCTGTGGGAGAGCGCGCTCGCCGCGATGAAGCTGCGCGCCGTCGTCATCCCCGCCACCCCGCTGCTCGGCCCCGCCGATCTGCGTGACCGGGTGCAGCGCGGCCGGGTCCGCCATGTGCTCGTACGGGACGCGGACACCGCGAAGTTCGACCAGGTGCCCGGGGAGTACACCCGGATCGCGGTGGGTGAGGAGGTTCCGGGCTGGCTGCCGTACGGGGAAGCGGCGAAGGCGCCCGCGGGCTTCACGCCCGATCGCGGGACGGACGCCGACGAGCCGCTGATGCTTTACTTCACCTCCGGCACGACCGCCCGCCCAAAGCTCGTCGAGCACACCCATGTGTCCTATCCCGTAGGCCACTTGTCGACGATGTACTGGATCGGCCTCCGCCCCGGGGACGTCCACCTGAACATCTCGTCGCCCGGCTGGGCCAAGCACGCCTGGTCGAACCTCTTCGCCCCGTGGACCGCCGAGGCCACCGTCTTCATCGTCAACTACACCCGCTTCGACGCCTCCCGTCTGATGGCCGAGATGGACCGCGCGGGCGTCACCAGCTTCTGTGCTCCGCCGACCGTCTGGCGGATGCTCATCCAGGCCGACCTGTCCCGGCTGAACGTCCCGCCGCGCGAGGCCGTCGCGGCGGGGGAGCCGCTGAACCCCGAGGTGATCGAGACGGTCCGGCGGGAGTGGGGGGTCACCATCCGGGACGGCTTCGGTCAGACGGAGACCGCCGTCCAGGTCGCCAACACCCCCGGCCAGCACCTCAAGACCGGTTCCATGGGCCGCCCCAGCCCCGGCTTCACCGTGGAGCTGCTCGACCCGGTGACGGGACGGCCCGGGGCGGCGGAGGGGGAGATCGCCCTCGACCTGGCCGACCAGCCCGTCGGCCTGATGACCGGCTACCACGGCGACCCGGACCGCACGGCCGAGGCGATGGCGGGCGGCTACTACCGCACGGGCGACATCGGCGCCCGCGACGACGACGGCTACATCACGTACGTGGGCCGCGCCGACGACGTCTTCAAGGCCTCCGACTACAAGATCTCGCCGTTCGAGCTGGAGAGCGCCCTCCTGGAGCACGAGGCGGTCGCCGAGGCCGCGGTCGTCCCCGCCCCCGACCCGCTCCGGCTGGCCGTACCGAAGGCGTACGTCGTGCTGGCGGAGGGCTGGGAGCCCGGCCCGGACGCCGCGAAGGCGCTCTTCGAGCACTCCCGGGCGGTCCTCGCCCCGTACAAACGCATCCGCAGGCTGGAGTTCGCGGAGCTGCCCAAGACCGTCTCGGGCAAGATCCGCCGCATCGAACTCCGCGAACGCACCGCCGCCGGTGACGGCACCGAGTTCGACGAGGGGGACTGCAAGTGAGCGAGCTGACGCGCGGGAGCCGCCTGTCCTACGCGCACGGCACCGGCACCACCGCGCTGCTCGGTGACACCATCGGCCGCGACCTGGACCGGACGATCGCCGCCCACGGCGACCGCGAGGCCCTGGTGGACGTGGTCTCCGGCCGCCGCTGGACGTACACGGAATTCGGCGCGGACGTCGACGAGCTGGCCCGTGCCCTGATGGCGTCCGGCGTGGAGAAGGGCGACCGGGTCGGCATCTGGGCGGTCAACTGCCCCGAGTGGGTGCTCGTCCAGTACGCCACCGCCCGCATCGGGGCCGTCATGGTCACCATCAACCCGGCCTACCGCGCCCACGAGCTGGCGTTCGTCCTGAAGCAGGCGGGCATCTCCCTGCTGGTCGCCTCCCTCGCGCACCGCACCAGCGACTACCGAGCCCTGGTCGACGAGGTCCGCGCCGACTGCCCGTCCCTGCGAGCCGTCCACTACATCGGCGACCCGTCCTGGTCCGAGCTGACCGCCGCCGCCCCCGCCGTCACCCGGGAGCAACTGGCCGCCCGCGAGGCCGCCCTGTCCTGCGACGACCCGATCAACATCCAGTACACCTCGGGCACCACCGGCTTCCCCAAGGGCGCCACGCTCTCCCACCACAACATCCTCAACAACGGCTACTTCGTCGGGGAGACGGTCGCGTACACCGAGGCCGACCGGGTCTGTCTGCCGGTGCCCTTCTACCACTGCTTCGGCATGGTCATGGGCAATCTCGGCATCACCTCGCACGGCGCGTGCATCGTGATCCCGGGCCCGTCCTTCGAACCGGCCGCCGTGCTCGCCGCCGTCCAGCAGGAGCGCTGCACCTCGCTGTACGGCGTCCCCACCATGTTCATCGCCGAACTGAACCTGCCGGACTTCGCCGCGTACGACCTCTCCTCGCTGCGCACCGGCATCATGGCCGGTTCCCCCTGCCCGGTCGAGGTGATGAAGCGGGTCGTCGCGGAGATGCACATGGCCGAGGTGTCCATCTGCTACGGGATGACGGAGACGTCCCCCGTCTCCACCCAGACCCGCCGCGACGACGACCTGGAACGCCGTACGGGCACGGTCGGCCGGGCGCTGCCGCACATCGAGGTCAAGATCGTGGACCCGGCCACCGGGATCACCCTGCCGCGCGGCTCCGCCGGCGAGCTGTGCACCCGGGGCTACAGCGTGATGCTCGGCTACTGGGACCAGCCCGACCGCACCGCCGAGGTGATCGACGCTGGCCGCTGGATGCACACCGGGGACCTCGCGGTCATGCGCGACGACGGTTACGTCCAGGTCGTCGGGCGGATCAAGGACATGATCATCCGGGGCGGCGAGAACGTCTACCCCCGGGAGATCGAGGAGTTCCTGCACGGTCACCCGAAGATTTCCGACGTCCAGGTGGTCGGCGTGCCGGACGAGCACTACGGGGAGGAGATCCTGGCCTGCGTCATTCCCCGCGACCCGGCCGACCCGCCGACCCTGGAGGAGCTCACCGCGCACTGCCGGGAACGGCTCGCCCACTACAAGATCCCGCGCAGGCTGCGGATTCTGGAGGCCTTCCCGATGACGGTGAGCGGCAAGGTCCGCAAGATCGAGCTGCGCGAGTCGTACGCGGACTGAGCCCGGCGCTCAGCTCATGCGCCGCCGCCGACCGCCATGGTGGGCGAGGCCTCCGGGGGCCGGGCGGCCGGCACCAGGTCGCGTCGCATGCAGACCCGGGGCCAGCGGTCCAGGCCGTGCTGGGCCTCCTCGGTGCGGATGGCCCGCAGCCCGTCGGTGAGTTCGTCCTCGGTCAGGACCCGGAAGCCGATGCGGGTGTAGTAGGGGGCGTTCCACGGCACGTCGGTGAAGGTGGTCAGGGTGAGCGCCTTCATCCCGCGTCCCACCGCGAGGGCGGCGAGCCGGTCGATGAGGGCGCGGCCGATGCCACGGCGGGCGGCGGCCGGGTCGACCGAGACCTGTTCGATGTGCAGGGCGCCGTCGACGGGGTCGGCGAGCACATAGCCGAGCGGCCGGTCGCCGGTGGCGGAGAGGGGGTCGGTGGCCACCCAGCAGCGGCCTGCGAGCCGGTAGTTCTCCAGCAGGTCGAGCGGGGGCGGGTCGTCGTCGGCCACGAAGGCCATGCCCAGGGTGCGGAACGGTTCCCCTGCGGCGCGCTCGATGTCCTGCAGAAGCGGGAGATCGGAGCGTCTGGCGGAGCGGATACGCATGCACTCAGTGTGCCGCGCCGGACGGCTGACCGGTACGCCGTGGCCGGATTCACCCTCCGGGAGAACCTCGGGGGGCGGAGCCCGGACCGCCACTCAGGCTCCGGTGCTGACCAGCTCGTGCGCCGGACTGTTGACCGGCTGTGGGGTCCCCGTGAGGTCGATGACGAAGAGCGGGAGTCCGACGCCGTCCGCACGGGCCCGGGCATCGGCCGCGTACCCCGCGAGGGAGAAGAACACCCCGGTCACGGATGCGCCCAGGGCGTTGAGCCAGAGGCACTCCACCGCGCGCAGCGTGGCCGGGCGGGTGCTGGAGTCCACCTGGGCGATCAGCCCGTCGGCCCGCAGGTCGATCCCGGAGGCGGGGCCCGCCCCGGGACGGCCCACGTCGCGGTAGCCCAGCCAGGTCAGATAGAGCCCGGCCGCGCTCACCGCGTCGTGGCCCGTACGGATCGTCATCGGCCGGAACACCGGGCGCGGGTGCGCGGCGGTGCGGGGCAGCGGGATATGGGCGGGGGAGACCGGTGAGTCCGGGGCCGGGGCGGCGGCCACCGGGCGCACCGGAATCCGCAGCACGGTCCCGCACGGGCAGCACAGCTCCGGCTGGGGCCACTGGTCCTCCCGGCCGCAGGACGTGCAGCGGACGGTGACCCACGCGTCGTTCCAGCTGCGGTGGGTGACCTGGACCGCCGGTGCGCCGGGCAGCAGCGGCGGGGTGGTGGGCGCCCCGCACGGGCACGGGTAGGCCGGTGTGCTGTAGGCGTGGTCCCGGCTGCAGACCGGGCACCGTACCGGCACGGACTCCACGATCGTCTCCCTCCGGCACGGCTGCGCGGCCGACTGCGCTCCGTGCCTCCCTCGTCACGCCATCGTCCATCAGGGGCGAGGCTCTGGGGAGGGGATTGGCGCACTCCGTACGGGCGAGCGGCGCTGTACGCCCTTGACGGCGATCGCCCCAGGTTCTAGATTGCTTCCATATAGCAGAACTAAGTTTCCGTAATGCGGAATTGGTGCTCTCAGGTGGCGCGACAGAGCCCGACTCCACCAATCCCGAGCAGGAGCACTCAATGCCTCGTATGACCGCTGCCCGAGCGGCAGTTGAGATCCTCAAGCGTGAAGGCGTCAGCAACGCGTTCGGTGTGCCGGGTGCGGCGATCAACCCCTTCTACGCGGCCCTCAAGGCCTCCGGCGGGGTGCAGCACACGCTGGCCCGGCACGTCGAGGGCGCCTCCCACATGGCGGAGGGCTACACCCGGGCCAAGGCCGGCAACATCGGCGTCTGCATCGGTACGTCGGGCCCGGCGGGCACCGACATGATCACCGGTCTGTACTCCGCCATCGCCGACTCCATCCCGATCCTGTGCATCACCGGCCAGGCCCCGACGGCCGTCCTGCACAAGGAGGACTTCCAGGCCGTCGACATCGCCTCGATCGCCAAGCCGGTCACCAAGGCGGCCACCACCGTCCTGGAGGCCGCGCAGGTCCCCGGCGTCTTCCAGCAGGCCTTCCACCTGATGCGCACCGGCCGTCCCGGACCGGTCCTCATCGACCTGCCGATCGACGTCCAGCTCACCGAGATCGAGTTCGACCCCGAGCTCTACGAGCCCCTCCCGGTGCACAAGCCGGCCGCGTCCCGCAAGCAGGTCGAGCGGGCCGTCGAGCTGCTGAACGCCTCGGAGCGCCCGGTGCTCGTCGCGGGCGGCGGCATCATCAACGCCGACGCCTCCGAGCTCCTGGTCGAGTTCGCCGAGCTGACCGGCGTCCCCGTCATCCCGACCCTGATGGGCTGGGGCATCCTGCCCGACGACCACGAGCTGAACGCCGGCATGGTGGGCCTCCAGACCTCGCACCGCTACGGCAACGCGAACTTCCTGGAGTCCGACTTCGTCCTCGGCATCGGCAACCGCTGGGCCAACCGCCACACCGGCAAGCTGGACGTCTACACCCAGGGCCGCACCTTCGTCCACGTCGACATCGAGCCCACCCAGATCGGCAAGATCTTCGCCCCCGACCTCGGCATCGCCTCCGACGCCAAGGCCGCTCTGGAGCTCTTCGTCGAGGTGGCGCGCGAGCTGAAGGCCGCGGGCAGGCTGAAGGACCGCTCGGCCTGGGCCGCCTCCACGCAGGAGCGCAAGGCGACCCTCCAGCGCCGCACCCACTTCGACAACGTGCCGCTCAAGCCGCAGCGCGTGTACGAGGAGATGAACCGGGCGTTCGGCCCCGAGACCCGTTACGTCACCACCATCGGCCTCTCCCAGATCGCCGGCGCGCAGATGCTCCACGTCTACAAGCCGCGCCACTGGATCAACTGCGGCCAGGCGGGCCCCCTCGGCTGGACGATCCCGGCCGCCCTGGGCGTCGCCACCGCGGACCCGGAGGGCACGGTCGTCGCCCTCTCCGGCGACTACGACTTCCAGTTCATGCTGGAGGAGCTGGCCGTCGGCGCGCAGCACCGCATCCCGTACGTCCACGTCCTGGTGAACAACTCCTACCTGGGGCTCATCCGTCAGGCCCAGCGCAACTTCGACATCGACTTCCAGGTCAACCTGGAGTTCGAGAACCTCAACTCCCCGGAGCTGGGCGTCTACGGCGTCGACCACGTCAAGGTCGTCGAGGGCCTCGGCTGCAAGGCGATCCGGGTCACCGAGCCGGACCAGCTGCTGCCCGCCTTCGAGGAGGCGAAGAAGCTGGCCGCGGAGTTCCGGGTGCCGGTGGTCGTCGAGGCGATCCTGGAGCGGGTCACGAACATCGCGATGAGCGGCAGTGACATCGCGTCGGTCAACGAGTTCGAGGACATCGCGACGGACCCGTCCCACGCGCCCACCGCGATTCGCCCCCTGACGGTCTCCTGACGCACCCGTCACCCGACGAGAGGGCCCCCGCCCCGGAGCGAGTCTCCGAGGCGGGGGCCCTCCGCCGTGCCCGGCCTCCGCCCTTGCGGGGTGTGCCACTCCGGCCCGTCCGGCGTGTGCCACTCCGGCGGCCAGTCCGGCGTTCGAGGACGGAACCCTTGGCATGGCGGGCGCCGCTTCCCGCGTGAGGAACGTGGTGGGCACCTCTGCCCGTGGGATACGGGACCACCCAGTCCAGGGGCCGTCCTCGAACGCCGGACAGGCTGAGATGGTGCGGGCCCGCCGACGCGACGGTTCCGTCCTTCAGACGCCGGACGGGCTCGATCGCCGGGCCCGGGCCTGGATCGTGCCCGCGCACGCGAAAGGGCGCGGAGTACGGGACCGTATCCGTACTCCGCGCCCTCGTTCGGGGAGCGACAGAGGTGTCGCCGGGTGACAGGGACCGCGGCGGCGGCGATCGCCCCGGGGAGGCGTCTCCTTCAGGTCAGGAGACGGCCCCCGGGCCTTCACCACCGCACTGGCATCGCACAGCCGCCGCGGCCTCGTCGTCCTGCCCGTGCCGCGCGGCACCCCTCATCCGGGTGCGCGGTACGGGCAGGGTCCATGGGCCCAGGCGCGGGCTAGTCCTCGCGCAGGGCGCGGACGGCCTCCTCGACGCGCTTGCCGTAGTCGGCGTCGGCGGCGTGGAAGTGGGCGAGGTTCTTCTCGATCACGTCGTCGCGGGTGACCTGCGAGAGGCCTCCGGCGATGTTCGCGACCAGGCGGCCCTTCTCGTCCTCGGACATGAGCCGGTAGAGCTCGCCCGCCTGGAAGAAGTCGTCGTCCTTGGCGTGGGCGGCCGTCTCGTACGTGCCCGTCCAGCCGTGGATCGCGAGCGGGGCGGTGAGCGCCGCGTCGGTCTGCGCCGGACCGGAGTACGAGTTGGGCTCGTAGTTCTTGTCGTGGCGCGAGCCGTTGCGGGTCGCGTGCAGCCCGTCGCGGCCGTAGTTGTCGGCCTGCGTCGCCTTGGGGGCGTTCACCGGCAGCTGGGTGTGGTTGACGCCCAGGCGGTAGCGGTGCGCGTCCGCGTAGGCGAACAGCCGGCCCTGGAGCATCTTGTCCGGGGACGGGCCGATGCCGGGCACGAAGTTGTTCGGGGAGAACGCGGCCTGCTCGACCTCCGCGAACACGTTGTCCGGGTTGCGGTCCAGGACCAGGCGGCCGACCCGCTGGAGCGGGTAGTCGCTGTGCGGCCACACCTTGGTGAGATCGAACGGGTTGAACCGGTAGTCCGCGGCCTCGGCGGCGGGCATCACCTGGACGTACAGCGTCCAGGACGGGTTCACGCCCCGCTCGATGGCCTGGAGCAGGTCCGTCTGGTGCGAGTTGGCGTCCTTGCCGACGAGCTCGGCGGCCTGCTCGCCGGAGAGGGACCGCACACCCTGGTTCGTCTTGAAGTGGTACTTGACGAAGAAGGCCTCGCCCTCGGCGTTCGTCCACTGGTAGGTGTGCGAGCCGTAGCCGTTCATGTGACGGTACGAGGCGGGGATGCCGCGGTCACCCATCAGCCAGGTGACCTGGTGCGTCGCCTCGGGGGCGTGCGCCCAGAAGTCCCAGACGTTGTCCGGCTCCTGCTTGCCCGTGAACGGGTCGCGCTTCTGCGAGTGGATGAAGTCGGGGAACTTGATCGGGTCCTTGATGAAGAACACCGGGGTGTTGTTGCCGACCAGGTCGTAATTGCCCTCGTCCGTGTAGAACTTGAGGGCGAAGCCGCGCGGGTCGCGGACCGCGTCCGCGCCGCCGAGCGAGTCGGCGACGGTGGAGAAGCGGAGGAACGTCTCGGTGCGTTTGCCCACCGCGGAGAGGAAGTCGGCGCGGGTGAAGCCGGTGACGTCGTCGGTGACCTCGAAGTAGCCGTACGCACCGGAGCCGCGGGCGTGGACCACGCGCTCCGGGATGCGCTCACGGTTGAAGCGGGCGAGCTTCTCCAGGAGGTGCTGGTCCTGGAGGAGGATCGGTCCACCGACACCGGCGGTGGCGGAGTTCTGGTTGTCGGCGACCGGGGCGCCTGACTCGGTCGTGAGCACACGCTTAGCCATGTGGCGGGATGACCTTTCGTACGAGCTGCTGACGGCTTGAGGAGCGTAGATTCGCCGCGAAGCAACGTCAACAGTTTGTTGAAATCGAAGTTTGTGGTTCCGGGCCGCGGCGGCGCCTGGGCGCGACAGGACAGGTGTCAGCGCCACCGCGGCCCGGAGATGTGGGGGCCCGTCGTGCGGGCCGTGGCCCCGGCGGCGGACCGGCGATCGTGGCCGGTCGCCCTTTCACGGGGCCGGGGGCGTTCAGACCTGGGAGCCGGACAGCCGCTCGACCGAGCGCAGCAGCGCCGAGTGGTCCAGGCCGCCGTCGCCCTGGGCGCGCAGCGAGGCGACCAGCTGGGCGACCACCGCGCCGACGGGCAGGGCCGCGCCGACGTTGCGGGCGGCGTCGGTCACGATGCCCATGTCCTTGTGGTGCAGGTCGATCCGGAAGCCGGGGGCGAAGTCCCGCTTCAGGAAGTTGTCCTTCTTGCGGGTCAGCACGGTCGAACCGGCCAGACCGCCGTTGAGGACGTCCAGCGCGGCGGCGAGGTCCACGCCGGACTTCTCCAGGAAGACCACGGCCTCGGCGCACGCCTGGATGTTGACGGCGACGATCAGCTGGTTGGCGGCCTTCACCGTCTGGCCGGAGCCGTGCGGGCCGCAGAGCACGATCGTCTTGCCGAGCGCCTCCAGGAGGGGCTTCGCGGTGTCGAAGTCCGCCTGCTCACCGCCGACCATGATGGACAGGACCGCCTCGATGGCACCGGCCTCGCCGCCGGAGACCGGCGCGTCCAGGACCCGGATGCCCTTGTCGGCCGCGTTCTTGGCGAGGTCCACCGAGGTCTGCGGGGTGATGGAGGACATGTCCACCAGCAGCGCGCCGCGCTTGGCGTTCTCCAGGATGCCGTCGGGACCGTACGCGATGGCCTCGACCTGCGGGGAAGCGGGCACCATCGTGATGACGACGTCGGCGTCCCTGACCGCGTCCGCGATCGAGGCGGCGCCGGTGCCGCCGGCCGCGACCAGCCGGTCGATCTTGTCCTGCTCCAGGGTGTATCCGGTGACGGAGTAACCGGCCTTGATCAGGTTCTCCGACATGGGGGAGCCCATGATGCCGAGACCGATCCACGCAACCTTGGGGAGGTTGTTGCTCATGAGGGTGCCTTCCTGAAAAACGTGTGTACGTAAGGGGGGTTGGGCTCACCTGCCGGTGGACCCGGCCCGCCCGCGGCCGGTCAGCGGGCCGCTCGGGCCGACGCCGGGAGCCAGTCGAAGGAGTCGGCGCTCGGGCGGTCGCCCGGCTTGTACTCCAGGCCGACCCAGCCCGTGTAGCCGGCGTCCTTCAGCTCGTCGAGCAGCTGCTCCAGCGGGAGCGAGCCGGTGCCCGGCGCGCCGCGGCCCGGATTGTCGGCGATCTGGACGTGACCGGTCTTCGCGGCGTACGCCTTGATGACCTGGCTCAGGTCCTCGCCGTTCATCGAGAGGTGGTAGAGGTCCAGCAGGAACTTCGCGTTCCCGAGGCCCGTCGCCGCGTTGACCTTGTCGACGACCTCGATCGCGGCCGGTGCGCTGACCAGCGGGTAGAGCGGCGACTCCGGCTTGTTCAGGGTCTCGACGAGGAGGATCGCCCCGATGCGGTCGGCCGCGCGGGCCGCCAGCACCAGGTTCTCCAGGGCGAGCGCGTCCTGCACCACCGGGTCCGCGCCCTCGACGCGGTTGCCGTACAGCGCGTTGAGCGCCTTGCAGCCGACCGAGGCGGCGAAGTCGGCCGCCACCTCGATGTTGGCCCGGAAGCGGTCCGACTCCGCGCCGGGCACGGAGAGCGCGCCGCGGTCGGGGCCGGGCAGCTGTCCGGCGTAGAAGTTCAGCCCCACCAGCTGGGTGCCGGCGTCGTCGAGCGCCTTCTTGAGGGCGTCGAGCTCCGCCTGCGGCGGGGTGGGGGTCTCGATCCAGGGCCACCACAGCTCGACCGCCGTGAAGCCCGCCGCGGCGGCTGCCGCGGGGCGCTCCAGGAGCGGGAGTTCCGTGAAGAGGATCGAAAGGTTCACATCGAAGCGCTGGTCCGGGTATCCCATGAGGATTTCGGCGCTCCTTCCGTATTGCGGAAGTTAGTTTCTGCTTAACGGAAGATTGCCCGGAGGGTGGCGGGGCTGTCAAGGGGGTGCCGCGAAATTCGCCCCGGTCGACGGCGTGCGGAACCGGCCGCCGGGGCGCCTTCCGCCGCGGGTCCGTTGCGCCTGCCCGGCCTCCGGGCGCTGTGCGACGGGTGCGGCCGGACGCACCTCGCGCGCACCGGGGGCGGGTCCGCTCCAGCGGCTACAGTCGTGGCCGAGCCGCGCGAGCCCGCACCCGCGGCGAGGACATCAGGGAGGCACAGTGCGCTTGAGGGTGGAATTCACCACCGAGCCCTTCGATCTCGACGAGGCGCCCGCCCACGCGGTGGTGGCCCGCGAGGTCATCCAGGGAGCCGAGCTCGACGCGGTGGACGTCGGCCCGTTCGGGAACACGGCGGAAGGGGGCGCGGACGAGGTGCTCACCGCCGTGGACTCCCTGCTGCGCCAGGCCCTGGCCTCGGGCGCCACCCGGGTCTCGCTCCAGGTCAACGTGATCGGGGAGGGCGCACCATGACCGAATCCGCCGATCAGTCCCGGGGGGCGGTCGATCATCCCCACGGGTCGGCCCGCCGCTCCTCGGAAGCGGCCGGTCGCTCCTCGGGGCCGGCCGATCACCCTCTGGTCTCCGCGGTCAAGCCGCTCGTCGACGCGATGGGCGCGGAGCTGCTGGGCCCCGAGCAGGCCCAGCCGGACGATGTGGTGCTCGCCTGGGAGGGCCGGGACGTCATAGCCGTGCGCCTGCCCCAGCTGTCCGACTCGCTGGACCGCATCCTCGCCGCCCTGGCGAGGCGGCACGGGATGCCGCTCGCCGACCTGGACCGCAAGGCCAAGCAATCCGTCGTCCGGACCCTGGAGGCACGCGGTGCCTTCTCCGTACGGCATGGCGTCGAAACCGTGGCCGGAGCCCTGGGGGTCTCCAGGTTCACCGTGTACAACTACCTCAACCGGGAACTTTCACCCAAGGGTGAGTAGTTGGCCGAACGCTCAGGAAAGCCGCTGTCCGCATGTCGGGACGGCGGCTTTCTTCGTTCGCGAGATTTCAACAAAGTGTTGACGTCGTGTTGTGGAGGGCGTTAGCTATCCGCAGCCCGAACAACGCACAGCGAAAAACAGCCACGGAGGCTCCCGTGACTTCGAGCTCCACACCGGGCCTCACCCGGTTCAACACCCTGGCGGTCGGCGAGGCCACTCCCGTACTGCACGAGGTGTGTGCCAGTGGGACCTGGGGAAACACCATTCTCGCCGGGCGCCCGTACGCCACCGTGGATGCCCTCCTCTCCGCGAGCGACGCCGCCATGGCCGAGCTCACCGCGGAGGACCTGGCCGAAGCGATGGCAGGCCACCCGCCGATCGGCCGCCCGAAGCCCGGCGACCCGACCTCCTCCCGCGAGCAGCGGGGGATGGCCGGCGCCTCCGAAGAGCTCAAGACCGAGATGCTCGAACTGAACCTGGCCTACCAGGAGCGGTTCGGACATGTCTTCCTGATCTGCGCCACCGGCGCCACCGGTGAGCAGATGCGCGACGCGGTGAAGTCCCGGATCGGGAACTCACCCGAGCAGGAGCAGGAGATCGTGCGCACCGAACTGGGCAAGATCAACCGCATCCGGCTGACCCGTCTCGTACAGGAGACCCTCGCAGAGGGCGCTCCCGCACAGGACTCTTGAGATCTAGGAGAGTGACGGTCTTGAGTACCGACACGACCGCATCGGTGTCCACGCACATCCTGGACACCAGCATCGGCCGCCCCGCCGCGTCCGTCGCCGTATCGCTCGCCGCCCGCAGCGGAAGCGACGCGCCGTATGTGACGCTCGGCGCCTCGGCGACCGACGCGGACGGGCGTTGCAAGGACCTGCCGGCGCTGCCGGAGGGCACCACCCACGTGCGTCTCGACTTCGACACCGAGACGTACTTTTCCAAGAAGCAAGCCGAGGCGCAGCAGGACGCCCCCCGCGTAAGGGACAGCGGCGCGTTCTTCCCGGAAGTGACGATCGCGTTCGCGGTCGTCCCGGGCGAGCACTATCACGTACCGCTGCTGCTCAACCCGTTCGGCTACTCCGTTTACCGAGGGAGCTAGCACCGACATGCCCACGATTCTCGGCCAGAACCAGTACGGCAAAGCAGAGAACCGCGTCGTCAAGATCGTGCGGGACGGCGACACCCACCACATCAAGGACCTGAACGTCTCGGTCGCCCTCTCCGGCGACATGGACGACGTGCACTACTCCGGCTCCAACGCCAACGTCCTGCCGACCGACACCACCAAGAACACGGTGTTCGCGTTCGCCAAGGAGTACGGGATCGAGTCCGCCGAGCAGTTCGGCATCCACCTCGCCCGGCACTTCGTCTCCTCGCAGGAGCCGATCCACCGTGCCCGGATCCGGATCGAGGAGTACGCCTGGGAGCGCATCGCGACCTCCGACGGCAACTCCAGGTTCATCGGCGCCGACGACGTCAAGCACTCCTTCGCCCGCAAGGGCCAGGAGACCCGCGTGTCCCAGATCACCTACGACGGTGAGAGCTGGGAGGTCATCTCGGGCCTCAAGGACCTGACGGTGATGAACTCGACCAACTCCGAGTTCTGGGGCTACGTCAAGGACAAGTACACGACGCTGAAGGAGGCGTACGACCGCATCCTGGCGACCGACGTCTCCGCGCGCTGGCGCTACAACTGGACCAGCGACGAGCAGCGCATGCCGAACTGGGAGAAGTCCTACGAGCAGGCGCGCAAGCACATGCTCCAGGCCTTCGCCGAGACGTACTCCCTCTCGCTCCAGCAGACCCTGTACCAGATGGGTTCGCGCATCATCAACAGCCGCAGCGAGATCGACGAGATCCGCTTCTCGCTGCCGAACAACCACCACTTCCTGGTGGACCTCGAACCGTTCGGACTGAAGAACGATACCGCCGATGGTGCTGTCTACTTCGCGGCGGACCGTCCCTACGGCCTGATCGAGGCCACCGTGCTCCGGGACGGCGTCGAGCCGAAGATCCCGGTCGACATGACCAACCTCTGACGCGGCACTGAACCGGCCCCCGTCCGCCCGCAGTCGGGCGGGGGCCGGTCATCCCGGAGGGAACACCCATGGCACAGCCTGCATCGGGGCCGGCAGAAGGCCCAGCCAGAACCTCACCGGCCACCACTGCCGACACGGCGGTTCACCCGGTCGACGAGAAGCTTCCTCCCGCGCGGCTCGTCCCCGCCGCGCTCCAGCACATCGCCGCCATGTACGCGGGCGTCGTCACCCCTCCGCTGATCATCGGCCAGGCCGTCGGCCTGGACGCCGCCGGAATGACCCGGCTCATCGCGGCGAGCCTCCTGATCGCGGGACTCGCCACCATCCTCCAGACGATCGGCCTCGGCCGCTTCGCCGGGAACCGCCTGCCGTTCGTCAACGCAGCCTCCTCCGCCGGTATCGCCCCGATGCTCGCCATCGCCGAGACCAGCGCCCCCGGGCACCAACTGCCCGCGATCTACGGGGCGGTGCTCGTCGCCGGAGCGTTCTGCCTGCTGGTCGGACCGTTCTTCGGCAGGCTGCTGCGCTTCTTCCCGCCGCTCGTCACCGGCGTGGTCATCACGCTCATCGGCGTGACGCTCATGCCGGTCCCGGTCGCCTGGGCCCAGGGCGGCGACGCAACCGCCGCCGACTTCGGCGCCATGAAGTACCTGGCGCTGGCCGCCTTCACCCTCGTCGTCATCCTGCTGATCCAGCGCTTCGGGCGCGGCTTCCTCAAGCAGGTCGCCCTGTTGATGGGCATGTTCGTCGGCACGCTGGCCGCGATCCCGTTCGGACTCGCCGACTTCTCCGCGCTGAAGTCCGCCCCGCTCGCCGCCCTGCCGACCCCCTTCGCCTTCGGCGCGCCCGAGTTCCAGCCCGCCGCGATCCTCTCCCTCTGCATCGTCATGCTCGTCCTGATGACGGAGTCCTCCGCAGGCATGCTGGCCCTCGGCGAGATCTGCGAGCGCCGCACCGACGGCCGTACGATCACCCGTGGTCTGCGCACCGACGGCATCGCGACCCTGATCGGCCCGGTCTTCGGCTCCTTCCCCACCAGCGCCTTCGCCCAGAACGTCGGCGTCGTCTCGCTGACCCGGGTACGCAGCCGGTACGTGGTCGCGGCGGCCGGTGGCGCGCTCCTGATCCTCGGCGCCTTCCCGGTCCTCGGCGCGGTCGTCTCGCTCGTCCCGATGCCGGTGCTCGGCGGCGCGGGCATCGTCCTGTTCGGCTCCATCGCCGTGAGCGGCATCCGTACGCTGTCCGAGGCCGGACTCGACGACAGCTCCAACATCATCCTGGTCGCCGTCGCGCTCGGCGCGGGCATCATCCCGCTCGCCGCGCCCACTTTCTACGCCGGTTTTCCGGCCTGGGCGCAGACCGTCCTGGGCTCCGGAATCAGTGCGGGAGCGCTGGTCGCCGTCGTGCTCAATCTGTTCTTCCACCATCTCGGCACCCACAGCCGCACCGCTGTGGCACTCAAATCCTCCTAGGGTCCTGCCGTGCCCACATCGCCACAGAAAGAAGAAGGAAGCACCATGGCAGCTTCGGCAGACCCTCAGCGCATCATCATCGAGAACTGTTCGATCGCCACCGTCGACGCCAACGACACGGAGTACGCCTCCGGCTACATCGTCGTGGCGGGCAACCGCATCGAGTCCGTCGGCGCCGGCAAGGCACCGGAGGGCCTCGCCGGGGTCGTCCGGCGCATCGACGCCACCGGGCACCTCGCGACGCCCGGCCTGGTCAACACCCACCACCACTTCTACCAGTGGATCACCCGGGGCCTGGCCACCGACCACAACCTCTTCAACTGGCTCGTGGCTCTCTACCCGACCTGGGCGCGCATCGACGAGCCGATGGCCCGCGCCGCCGCGCAGGGCTCGCTGGCCATGCTGGCCCGGGGCGGCGTCACCACCGCCATGGACCACCACTACGTCTTCCCGAAGGGCTCCGGCGACCTGTCCGGCGCGATCATCGGGGCCGCCCGGGAGATGGGCGTACGGTTCACCCTCGCCCGGGGCTCCATGGACCGCAGCGAGAAGGACGGCGGCCTGCCGCCGGACTTCGCCGTCGAGACCCTGGAGGGCGCGCTCGCCGCCACCGAGGCGACGATCGACGCCCACCACGACTCCTCCTTCGACGCGATGACGCAGATCGCCGTCGCCCCCTGCTCGCCGTTCTCGGTCTCCACCGAACTGATGCGGCAGGGCGCCGAGCTGGCCCGCCGCAAGAACGTCCGGCTGCACACCCACGGGTCGGAGACCGTCGAGGAGGAGCAGTTCTGCAAGGAACTGTTCGGGATGGGCCCGACCGACTACTTCGAGTCGACCGGCTGGCTCGGCAGTGACGTGTGGATGGCCCACTGCGTCCACATGAACGACTCGGACATCGCCGCCTTCGCCCGTACGGGTACGGGCGTCGCCCACTGTCCGTCCTCCAACGCCCGCCTCGCCGCGGGCATCGCCCGGGTCCCCGACATGCTCGCCGCGGGCGTTCCGGTCGGCCTCGGCGTGGACGGCACGGCCTCCAACGAGTCCGGCGAACTGCACACCGAGCTGCGCAACGCCCTGCTCATCAACCGCCTCGGCGCCCACCGCGAGGCCGCTCTGAACGCCCGTCAGGCCCTGCGCCTCGGGACCTTCGGCGGCGCCCAGGTCCTGGGCCGCGCCGACCAGATCGGCTCCCTGGAGGCCGGCAAGCTCGCCGACCTCGTCCTGTGGAAGCTGGACACCCTGGCCCACTCCTCGATCGCCGACCCGGTGACCGCGCTCGTCTTCGGCGCGGCCGCCCCGGTGACCCTCTCCCTCGTCGACGGCAAGCCGGTCGTCGAGGGCAACCGCCTCACCACGGTGGACGAGGACGCCATCGCCCGCGTCACCCGCGACGAGGCCCGCCGCCTCGCGCAGATCGCCGCCGGGGCCTGACTCCGGCGGAACCCCCGAACCGCCGGGCAGCCACTGGTCCCCGGCGGAATCCCCGACCGGCCGGTCGAGGGGGACGGCCCGAGACCGGCCGCCGTGGACCCGAGCGGGGTCCACGGCAGCCGGTCCGGCGGACGCGCACCCCATGGTGCGCGCCCGCCGGACCGGTGAAGACCCCTGCCCGTACGCGCCCCCACCGCGCCACCCGCCCGCAACAAGCGCACCACCTGCACCAACTGCACGACCTGAACCACCTGAGAGAGCCGCACCACCGCACTCCTACGCACCACCTCCCTGACACCCGCGTCGCCGACGACGTGTAACCGACCGGAGGAACCGCCGTGGCCGCCAAGCCCAGGTTTCACAAAGACGCAGATGCAGCCGCCGAAGCGGCGGACGATGCCGTCGCAGAGGCAGGAACCGACCGGAAGCATCCGGTCGACGAGACTCTCCCCCCACTGAAGATGTTCACCAGCGGCCTCCAGCACGTGGCCGCCATGTACGCGGGCGTGGTGGCACCGCCGCTGATCGTGGGGCCGGCCGTCGGCCTCACCGCCAAGGAGACCGCCTTCCTGATGGGGGCGAGCCTGTTCACCGCGGGCATAGCCACCCTGCTCCAGACCATCGGCTTCTGGAAGGTCGGCGCCCGGCTGCCCTTCGTCAACGGCGTCTCGTTCGCCGGGGTCGCCCCGATGATCGCGATAGGCAAGGACCGGGGGGACGAGGGGATCGCCGTGATCTTCGGCGCGATCATCGTCGCGAGCCTGCTCGGGTTCGTCCTCGCCCCGTACTTCGGGAAACTGGTCCGCTTCTTCCCGCCCGTCGTCACCGGCACGGTCATCACCCTGATCGGCGTCTCGCTGCTGCCGGTCGCCTTCAACTGGTCCCAGGGCGGCAACGCCGCGGCGGACGACTACGGTTCGATGACCAACATCACCATGGCCGCCGTGACCCTGGTGATCGTGCTGGCCATGCGCAAGCTGCTGCGCGGCTTCCTCCAGCAGATCGCGATCCTGCTCGGCCTGATCATCGGCACCCTGGTCGCCATCCCGGCGGGCATCACCGACTTCAGCGCCATCAAGAACGCCGATGTGGTCGGCTTTCCGACGCCGTTCGCCTTCGGCGGCCCCCAGTTCGAGATCGCCGCCATCGTCTCCATGTGCATCGTGATGCTGGTCTGCATGACCGAGTCCACCGCGGACATGCTGGCCCTCGGCAAGATCGTCGGTCGGCCGGCCGACGAGAGGATCATCGAGGGCGGTCTGCGCGCCGACACCCTGGGCAGTGCCATCAGCCCGATCTTCAACGGTTTCATGTGCAGCGCCTTCGCCCAGAACGTCGGACTCGTCGCCATGACGAAGATCCGCAGCCGCTTCGTCGTCGCGGTCGGCGGCGGGATTCTGATCCTGCTCGGCCTGGTCCCGGTCGCGGCCTCGGTCATCGCCCTCGTACCGCTGCCGGTGCTCGGCGGCGCGGGCATCGTCCTCTTCGGCACGGTCGCGGCCAGCGGCATCCAGACCCTGGCCGCCGCCGCCCTGGAGAAGGGCGAGAACGCGCTGATCGTCGCCGCCGCCGTCGGCATCGGCCTGATCCCGATCGCCGCGCCGCAGTTCTACCACGCCTTCCCCGAGGACCTGCTGGTCGTCCTCGACTCGGGCATCTCCACCGGCTGTGTGGTGGCGATCGTGCTGAACCTCGCCTTCAACCACTTCGGCCGCAGGCCCGACGCGGAGGACGAAGAACAGCGCAGCGGTGACCGCGCGGTACCGGCGGCCGCCGGGGTGGGCGTCCACTGACCACACGACCGGTGACCGACTCGGCGAGGGCCCCGCGCACGACGCGGGGCCCTCGGCCGTGTCCGGTCCGGCCGTGCGACGGCCCCCCGGAGCCGCACGCCGCCCGGCGGCTGTAGCGTCAGGGGCATGGAAGATCAGTCAGTGGTGGATGTCGGCGATGTACGCCTCGCGTACCGGACCTGGGGCGACTCGTACGGCTCGCCCGTCGTGCTGCTGCACGGCCTGGGCGGTTCGGCCGCGGACTGGGAGGCGGCCGGCTCCCTGCTGGGCCAGGAGTGGCGGGTCTTCGCCCTGGACCTGCGCGGCCACGGCGAGAGCGACTGGCCCGACGCGTACGACCTGGAGCTGATGGCCGAGGACGTCGTGGGGTTCCTCGACGAACTGGAGCTGGACCGGGTGGGACTCGTCGGCCACGGCATGGGAGGTGTCGCCGCCCGGCTGCTGGCCCAGGAGCATTCGGACCGGGTGGAGCGGCTGGTGCTGGTGGAGACCCCGGCGCCGTTCCCCGGCGACCCGGGCCCGGCGGGGCGGCCCGAGGGCCCGGTGGACTACGACGAGAGCGCGGTGGCGGCCGTACGGGACCAGCTCGCCGACCCGGGACCGGACGCCGCGGACGGCCTCGGCGACATCGTCGCCCCGACGCTGATCATCGGCGGCGGCCCGGAGAGCACGATGGAACAGCACCGCCAGGCCGACACGGCCTCCCTGATTCCGGACTGCCGGCTGATCACGGTCCCGGGCGGCCACCGGATGCACCAGACCCGCGCGGACCAGGTGGCCGCGCACATCACGGAGTTCTTCACCAGCTGAGGACGGGCCCCGCGGCGCTTCGCCGTCGCCTGCTCAGCCCTCCGGCCGCCAGTCCGGACGGCGGCCGCTGAGGGCGATCACCCGGTCCAGCAGCGGGGCGTCGGCCGGCACCGCGACCGGCGGCCCGAAGATGCCCCCGCGGTCCGGGTCGTCCTCGTCCGGGGCGAGGAGCGCCTCGCAGGACCGCAGCTCGGCCTCGCCCGCCTCGTACGGCTGACCCGTCGAGCGGGCCAGGTCCCAGCCGTGGACGACGAGTTCGTCGAGCGCCACGGCCCCCGCCACCTCGCCGGGCAGGTCCACGCCGCCGGCCCGGGTCATGCCCGTCCAGGCATCGGGGGAGCGCCAGGCCGCCGCCACCTCCTCCAGGAGCCTGGGCAGCACCTCTCGCCAGTCGTCGTCGAGGACGGGGAGGGTGCTGTCCGGGGCGACGGCCGTGCTGGGCCCGAGGTCCTTGCGGGCCGCGTCCCGGAAGGCGGCGGCGAGCATGGCGAGGTGGCCGAGCAGCTCACGCACCGCGTAGTCGGGGCAGGGGGTGGGTGCGTCCAGGCGGGCGTCGTCGACCGCGCCGAGCAGGCCCGCGATCCGTCTGGCAGCCGGTCCCAGGTCCGGGGCTGAAGCGGTGCCGGACACAGGTGTCTCATGCGTATCCATGCAGGGAAGACTCCGTCGCCGCCGGAAACTCATCGTCGCGCGCACCGCCGGACAGCGGAAGGTTCTCCGGCCCGACCCTTGTCGGCGGCCCCCACGCCATGTCATACAGGTCTGGACCATTGCTGTCCGGATGGAAGGCACCCCGTGCAACGCCCCCACATATCTGCCGCGTTGACCTGTTCCGCCGTCCTGCTCCTCGCCACCCTCACCGCGTGCGGCGGCACCGCCGACGCCGACACGCAGCGGCCCAGCGCCCCGGAGGGCGTGACCGCGCAGGCCAGCAGCTCCACCTCGGTGCATGTCATGTGGGAGCCTGCCACCGACGACAGGGAGATCGCCGGTTACGAGGTCTATCGAGGAAAGACCAAGGTCAAGGCCGTCCCCGCGGCCAAGCGCATGATCGACGTCGACGGGCTGACCGCCTCGACGGACTACACCTTCACCGTCCGGTCCAAGGACACCGCCGGGAACCTCTCCGCCCCCAGCGCCGCCATCCCCGTCACCACCCGGGCCACCCCGTCCAAGGACGAGGCGCCTCCCACCGCCCCCGCGAAGCTGACCGCAAGGGCCGACGGCAGCCGCGCGGCCACCCTGACCTGGCAGGCGGCCAAGGACGACGTCGGCGTCACCTCGTACGACGTCTACCAGGAGGACTCCCGCATCCACAGCGTGCCGGGCGACGCGACGACCGCGAAGCTGACCGGCCTGCGCCCCGGAACCGTCTACAGCTTCACCGTGCGGGCCCGCGACGCCTCCGACCAGTCCTCGCCCGACAGCAACACCGCCGACCTCACCACGGCCTCGGCCCCCGGCGCCCCCGCGAGCACCGCTCCCACCGGGCTGCGCGCCGAGATCGGCAAGGAAGGCGCGGAGTTCACCGTCGACCTCTCCTGGGACCAGCCGGAGACGGGCGGGGTGGTACCGGCCTACGAGCTGTATCTGAACGGCAGGCTCACCACCACCATCGTCTGGGGCGGTACGCCCCCGAAGGGCCGGGCCGCCTACCGGCTGAACCTCGCGGACCCTCCCGGCACCCGGTACTCGATGAAGCTCCGGGCCAAGCTGCCGGACGGCAAGTGGGGCGACTTCTCGGCCCAGCGCACGGTCGTCCTGCCCGGCTGACGCGGGTCGGCGCACCGGCTGCCGCAGGCATGCGGCGATCCGTCTCGTATGGTCCATTGATCCCAGAAGGGCCAGAAGGCCGAGGGATCGAAGGGGCTGAACCATGGACCTGGGAGACGACCTGTGTACGCGGGCCGACGCGCTGATGGACGGTCTCGTCGCCGACCTGGAACGGCTGACGGCCATCCCGTCCATCGCCTTCCCCGGCTTCCCGTCCGAGCCCGTGCGGCAGGCCCACGACCTCCTCGTGGAGCTGCTGCGGGGCGCGGGCGTGGAGCAAGTGGAGCGGCTGGACCTGCCCGACACCGCACCGGTCGTCATCGCGGAGGTCCCGCCGCCGGACGCCGGGGCGCCGACGGTCCTGCTCTACGGCCACTACGACGTACAGCCGCCCGGCGACGAGGCGCTGTGGCTGTCCCCGCCCTTCGAGCCCACGCCCGTCGAGGGCGGTCTGCGGGCCCGGGGCATCGCCGACGACAAGTCCAACATCATCGTCCACCTGGGCGTACTCCGCGCCTACGAGGGACGTCCTCCGGTCGGCCTGAAGATCGTCCTGGAGGGCCAGGAGGAGTACGGGAGCGCCTTCGACGACTACCCGCCCACCGACCCGGACCGCTTCGCCTGCGACGCGATGGTCATCGCGGACATGGGCAACCTCCGCCCCGGCAGCCCCACCCTCACCACCGGCCTGCGCGGCGCCGCGGAGGTCGTCGTCGAGGTCCGCACGCTCGCCGAGCCCCGGCACAGCGGCGAGTTCGGCGGAGCCGCCCCCGACGCCCTGCTCGCCCTCCTCAAAGCGCTGGCCACCCTCCACGACGTCCACGGTGACGTCGCCGTCGAGGGCCTGCGCCGCGACGACTGGAAGGGCACCACCTATACGGAGGACGAATTCCGCTCCCTCGCCGGAGTCCAGGAGGGCGTGCCCCTCATCGGCTCCGGCAGCCTCGGCGAACGCCTCTGGAGCGGCCCGGCCATCACCGTCATCGGTATCGACGCCCCGAGCGTCGACCACGCGGCCTCCGCCGTCGTCCCGTACGCCCGTGCCAAGCTGAACCTCCGCTTCCACCCCGAGCAGGACCCGAGACAGGCGCGCGACCTGCTCGTCACCCATCTGGAGTCCCTGCGCCCGTTCGGTATCCCGCTCACCGTCACCCCCGGCGACACGGGCCCCGGATTCGAACCCGCGACCGACGGACCGGCCTACCGCGCGGCCCTCACGGCACTGCGGGAGGGCTGGGGGAGCGAGCCGTCCTTCGTCGCGAGCGGCGGCTCGATCCCGCTGGTCAACGGCCTGGCCAAGGCGGTCCCGAACGCCGAGGTGCTCCTCTTCGGAGCCCAGGACAGCATGTGCAATCTGCACGCCCCCAACGAACGCGTCCTCTTCTCGGAGCTGCGGTCGGCGGTGATCGCGGAGGCCGCGTTCCTGAGGGAGTACGCGGCGACGTACGCCTCCCGCACCCGGGGGAGCACCGCATGAGCAGCGCCGCCGACACGAAACCGGCTCCGGAGGAGGAGCCCCCGGCCGGGCCGAAGTTCACCTTTCCCAGCGCCCTCACGATCCTCGCCGTCGTCACGCTCGCCGTCTGGGCCCTGGCCTTCCTCGTCCCGCCCGGTGCCTACGACCGCGACGAGGACGGCGCCCCGGTCCAGGGCACGTACCACCGCGTCGACTCCGACCAGAGCTTCGTCGACCGCCTGAACGACCTCTTCCTCTCCCCGGTCAACGGCCTCTACGGCGTCCAGGACGCGCAGACTGGCCAGGTGGGCCCGGACCTGGCGGGCGAACTGTACGGCAGCGCGGGCGTGTTCCTGTTCGTGCTCGCCATCGGCGCGTTCATCACGGTGGTGTTCGCCACCGGAGCCCTGGACCGGGGCATCGGCCGCCTCGCCCACCGGCTGCGCGACCGGGGCGCGCTGCTCATCGCCGGGGTGATGCTGGTCTTCGCGCTGCTCGGTACGGTCGAGGGCTTCGCGGAGGAGACGCTCGGCTTCTACGGCCTGATCATCCCCCTGATGCTGGCCCTCGGCTACGACCGCATGGTGGCCACCGGCACGATCATCCTCGGCGCGGGCGTCGGGGTGCTCTGCTCCACGGTCAACCCCTTCGCCACCGGCGTCGCCTCGTCCGCGGCGGACATCTCGCTCGGCGACGGCATCGTGCTGCGCGCGATCATGTGGGTGGTCCTCACGGCGGTGACGATCGCCTACGTCATCCGGTACGCCAACCGCGTACGCAGGAACCCCGAACGCTCGCTCTCCGGCTTCCTTCCCGGCGACCGCGACCACAACGCGGCGGACGCGGCGGAACCCCCGGAGCTGACCCGGCTCCACCAGATCATCCTGATCCTGGTCACCCTGGTCTTCACCTTCATGATCTTCTCGGTCGTCCCCTGGTCCAGCGCCCTCACCGGCGACGCCGACGCCACCCCGTACGGCTTCGAACTCGGCTGGTCCTTCCCGCAACTGGCCGCCCTGTTCCTGGTCGCGGCGGTCCTCGTGGGCGTCGTCGCCCGGTTCGGCGAGCAGAAGCTCAGCGCGACCGTCATCCAGGGCGCGGCCGACTTCATCTCCCCGGCGCTCGTCATCGTCCTCGCCCGTGGTGTCACGGTCATCATGAACAACTCGCAGATCACCGACACCGTGCTGCACTCCATCGAGGGCGTGGTCTCGGGAACTTCCTCGGCGCTCTTCGCGGTCTACGTCTTCCTCGTCAACCTGCCACTCGCCTTCCTCATCCCCTCCACCTCCGGACACGCCACCCTCGCGATGCCGATCCTGGCCCCCCTGGCCGACTTCGCGGGAGTCTCCCGCGCGGTGGTGGTGACGGCCTGGCAGGCGGCCAGCGGCTGGATGAACCTCTGGGTCCCGACGACGGCGGTCACCATCGGCGGGGTGGCCCTGGCGAAGATCGGCTACGACAGGTACCTGCGCTTCGTCTGGCCGCTGCTGGCGATCCTGGCCGCCTTGATCTGCGGGTTCGTGGCGCTGGGGGCGGTGTGGACGTGAGGGGGTCTCGCCTACTCTGGATCACCAGTCGTGGTACGTGAGGGGCGGGGAGATGCGAAGCACGCGAAGTGGCTTGTCCGGTCTGCTGGTTGTGGGAGTCCTGGCGGTGGCGGGATGCAGTTCCGGGGAGGCGGACACCGGTGCCCCGAAGGACGGCAAGGGCGGCCGGAGCGCCGCCTCGAAGCCCGCCGAGAAGCCGGAACTCACGGCGTACGAAGCCCCCGTGAAGTTCGCCGCCGATCCCACGGGCGAATCGTTCGGCCAGACCGGACCCCTGCTGAGTTCGACGCTGGCCGGGCGCTATCTCTTCACCAAGGACATCACAGGCGTGCAGGTCCGGGATGTGGCCACGGGGCAGCAGGCGGGGCCGGAGCTGACCCCGCGCAACACCGTCCAGCGGGTGTTCCCGAAGGACTACTTCCGCAAGACGGACCGGCGGGACGACCTGGCCCCCTTCGTGCTGGAGCGGGCGGACGGCGATCCGCTCGTCCTCGTTCCGTACCACGTGTCCAAGGCCGGCCGGGGCACCACGGCCTCCCGGCACTTCGTCGAGCTGCTGGTCATCGACTCCGGCACCGGCAAGCTGCGCAGCAGCCTGGAGATCCCGCTGGGCGACGGTTTCCGGAACCGCGCCACGGCGACGCGGGTGGTCGGGGCGCAGGACGGGACGGTGGCGGTCGCGGCGCGCGTGCACGACCAGCGGCCCTCGCCCAACACGAACCGGACCACCTTCGGCGTCGACCTCAGTGACCCGGACCGGCCCAGGTCCCTCTGGGAGGAGTGGGGCTTCGAGGCGTACACCGTGGCCGGGGGAAACGCGGTCGGCGCATCGATCGACAACGGCGCGCGGTACCAGGTGCTGACAGCCGTGAGCATGAAGGACGGCGACACGGCGTGGCAGGACCGTTCCCACAAGCGCACCGCGGGCGTGAACCCCGCGTTCCAGGCGCAGTGGACGACGTCGGCGGGCCCCGAGGGGATCATCACCACGAAGGTGACGAGCAGCGGCATCTTCTCGTCCCGCAGCCAACTGGTCCTGGTGGACGCGAAGACGGGCAAGGAGAAGCCCCTGGCCGACAAGGAACGTCCCGTGGAGTGCCGTTACGACGGGAAGTCCGTCGTCGTGTGCGGGCGGCACCCCGGAGCGGCCCGGCGCGCGGCCGAGGTCTTCGCCGTCGACGTCGCCGGCGGCAAGGTGCTGTGGGAGCTGCCCGACAGGGCGGCGGGCCGTATCGTCCCCGAGGTCACCGCGGTCCGGCACGGCCGGGTCTACGCGAGCACCGCTTCGGGCCCGGTGGTCCTCGACGCGCGCAGCGGGCAGGACATCGAACTGGAGCCGGGCATCGCGCCCGTGGCCGTGAACGAGTACGCGGGGCTCACGGCGGTCCGGAAGACCGGCTCGGGGTCCGGCTTCAGTTCGGCGGACGATCTGTGGGAGATGACCCTGCACCGCGCCCGCGGCTGAGCGCGCCGGGTACGCGAACCGCCCCCGGCGCTGTGCGGTGCCGGGGGCGGTTCCGTCGCGGGTCCGTACGGGCCCGCGTGCGCAGAGGTCAGCGCAGTTGCTCGTACGCGGGCAGGGTCAGGAAGTCCGCGTAGTCCTGGTCCAGGGAGACCTGGAGCAGGAGGTCGTGGGCCTGCTGCCACTTCCCGGCGGTGAAGGCCTCCTCGCCGATCTCCGCGCGGATCGCGGCCAGTTCCTCGGCGGCGACCTTGCGGGCCAGGTCGGCGGTGGCGTGCTCGCCGTTTTCGAAGACCACGTCCGCGTTGATCCACTGCCAGATCTGCGAGCGCGAGATCTCGGCGGTGGCCGCGTCCTCCATCAGGTTGAAGATGGCGACCGCGCCCAGCCCTCGCAGCCAGGCCTCGATGTAGCGGATGCCGACCGCGACGGCGTTGCGCAGGCCCTCGTACGTGGGCTTGGCGTCGAGGGTGTCGATGGCGATCAGGTCGCCCGCCGCCACCGAGACGTCCTCGCGCAGCCGGTCCTTCTGGTTCGGCTTCTCGCCGAGGACCGCGTCGAAGGAGGCCAGGGCGATCGGGACCAGGTCGGGGTGGGCGACCCAGGAGCCGTCGAAGCCGTCGTGCGCCTCCCGGTCCTTGTCGGCCTTGACCTTCTCGAAGGCGACCTTGTTGACCTCGGCGTCGCGGCGGGAGGGGATGAAGGCCGCCATGCCGCCGATGGCGTGCGCGCCGCGCTTGTGGCAGGTGCGGACCAGGAGTTCGGTGTACGCCCGCATGAAGGGGGCGGTCATCGTCACCGCGTTGCGGTCCGGCAGGACGAACTTGGCTCCGCCGTCACGGAAGTTCTTGACGATGGAGAAGAGGTAGTCCCAGCGTCCCGCGTTCAGTCCGGCGGCGTGGTCGCGCAGCTCGTAGAGGATCTCCTCCATCTCGTACGCGGCGGTGATCGTCTCGATCAGGACCGTCGCGCGGACCGTGCCCTGCGGGATGCCGACGTAGTCCTGGGCGAAGACGAAGATGTCGTTCCAGAGGCGGGCCTCCAGGTGCGACTCCGTCTTCGGCAGGTAGAAGTACGGGCCCTTGCCGAGGTCGATCAGGCGCTTGGCGTTGTGGAAGAAGTAGAGGCCGAAGTCGACCAGCGCCCCGGGCACGGAGACGCCGTCCAGCTGGAGGTGGCGCTCCTCCAGGTGCCAGCCGCGCGGGCGCATGACGACCGTGGCCAGTTCGTCGGCGGACTTGAGGGCGTACGACTTGCCGGACCCCGGATCGGTGAAGTCGATGCGGCGCTCGTAGGCGTCGGTGAGGTTCAGCTGGCCGAGGACGACGTTCTCCCACGTGGGGGCGGACGCGTCCTCGAAGTCGGCGAGCCAGACCTTCGCACCGGAGTTCAGCGCGTTGATGGTCATCTTGCGGTCGGTCGGACCGGTGATCTCCACCCGGCGGTCGCTCAGAGCGGCCGGAGCCGGGGCGACCTTCCAGGAGTCGTCCGCGCGGATCGCCGCCGTCTCGGGCAGGAAGTCCAGCGTGGAGGTGCGGGCGATCTCGGCGCGGCGCTCACCGCGCCGGGCGAGCAGCTCATTGCGGCGCGGGGTGAACTGCCGGTGCAGCTCGGCCACGAACGCGAGGGCCGCGTCGGTCAGGACCTCTTCCTGCCGGGGCAGGGGCTCGGCATCGACGATGGCCAGCGTGGACGGCGCTGGTGCGGACATGAGCTGTCACTCCTTCAGCGGGCGGCGGCGTCTCATGGCCGCCGGGTCGCCTGAGACGGCACGGCGTGCCATGGCTCCGAGATACGGCCGTGGGTGCCGTCTGAGGTTCAGAGGGCTTCTGACCAGTGGATAGTAGTTTCCTCATAGTGGAAGTTCAATGGTTTGTTGATGTCGAGATTCTCCGGGTCGACAGAAACCTCCCATCGGCGGCGCAGCGTGCCAGTGCGGCCACGCACCGTCTCCGCCGCCCCGTATCGTCACTCCAGGTGCTTCAGGTCCTGCGAGGTGTCGATGTCGTACGCCTCGGCCACATCGGAACACTCCACGAGCGTGATCGCATCGCGATGCTCGCGCAGATACGCCCGCGCCCCCTGGTCGCCCCGCGCCCCCGCCGCGATGTCCGCCCACCGGTCCGCCCCGAACAGCACCGGATGGCCCCGCTCCCCGTCGTACGCGGCGGCCACCAGGCTCGCCCGGGAGCGGTACGCCGAACGCACCCGGGCAACCGCCTCCGCCCCGATGCCCGGCTGGTCGACCAGCAGGACGAGCGCCGCGTCCGCGTGCGTCCCGGTCAGGGCCGCCAGGCCCAGCCGCAGCGAGGAGCCCATGCCCTCCTCCCAGCCCGGGTTCACCGTCACCGCGCACCCCGTGAGATCGGCGCGGGCCCGCACCTCGTCGGCCGCCGCGCCCAGCACCACGTGCAGCGGGCCGCAGCCGCCGTTGCGCAGGGAGCGCACGGCGTGCTCGACCAGGGGGTGCCCCCGGTGCTCCAGCAGCGCCTTGGGGCGGCCGCCGAGCCGCCGGCCGCCGCCGGCCGCCAGCAGCACCCCGGCGACCTTGGGATTCTTCGCCCCGGAAGCCGCGTCTCCAGTCATGTCCGTAACCATGGGGTCTGGATACCACTGAGTCCTTCGCACACGCGACACGCATGTCACCCTCAGGGGTCACCCCGACTTCTTTCCGTGGGCTGGCGCACACTGCCTGTTATGGCGTTAACTTGCGGGCGAACCCGGGGACTTGGCCACAGGCCCGAGGGGACACACCGGCACGAGGATGTGCGAGGGGGAGTGCTGTGTTGCGAAGCGTCGGGCAGAAGCAGGTGACCGGCAGCGCCGAGGACCCGAGGGTGGCCGAGCTGCGCATGGCCGTCTCCCGCCTCCGCCGCGAACTGGCCGGGCTGCGGGCCGAGTTCCCCGACCGGCCGATCGCCGAGGACGAGCTGGCCGCGCTGGACGCCATGGCCGTCGGCGGTGTCCCGGAGATCCCCCGGATGCGCCGCTCCCTGTTACTGATCGCGGGGGCGATCGGCTCGGTCAGCGCCCTGGCCGCGGCCCTGCGCGAGGTGCGCAACGCGGTGGACCTCTTCGGGGAGCCGCCGCGCGGGTGACCGGCGGGGCGCTGCGGGTCAGCGGCGGATGAGTCTGCGGGCTGTGGCCGCCGCCACCGCGGACGTACGCGAGTCGACGCCCAGCTTCGCGTAGATGTGCACCAGGTGGGACTTGACCGTCGCCTGGCTCAGGAACAGCCTCTTGCTGATCTGGAGGTTCGACAGCCCCTCCCCGACCAGCTGGAGCACCTCAAGCTCCCGCCGGGTCAGCGCCTCGGCCGGGGTGCGCATCCGGTCCATCAGCCGGTGGGCCACCGAGGGCGCCAGCGCGGACCGGCCCGCCGCCGCCGTACGCACCGCCGCCGCCAGCTCCTGCGGCGGCGCGTCCTTGAGCAGATAGCCGCTCGCCCCCGCCTCGACGGCCGCCAGGATGTCCGCGTCGGAGTCGTAGGTGGTGAGGACCAGGACACGGGGGTTCTCCGGTACGGCGGTGATCGCCGCCGTGGCCTCGGAGCCGTGCATCCCCGGACCCGGGCCGAACTGGAGGTCCATCAGGACGACGTCGATGCCGCCCGCCGCCGCCAGGGCGACCGCCTGCTCGGCGGTCGCGGCCTCGTCGACGACCCGGAAGTCAGGCTCGGTGTCCAGCACCGCGCGCAGCCCCGCCCGGACGACCGGGTGGTCGTCCGCGAGCAACAGCCTGATCTCGTCCCCGCTCATGCCGCCCGCTCCCGGTCCGCCACGGGCAGCGGCAGCGTGACCGCCACCGCCGTGCCCTGGCCCGGCGCCGACTCCACACTCAGCACCCCGCCCAGCGAACCGGCCCGAGCGCGCATCGCGGGCAGCCCGAAGCCGCCGTCGCCGCGCTCCTGGACCGGCGCCCCGGACGGGTCGAACCCCTGCCCGTCGTCCACGACGTCCAACGCCACCGAGGTGTCCATGAAGCTCAGGGTGATCTCCGCCCGTCCGGCCCGCGCATGGCGCACCGTATTGGCCAGCGCCGACTGCGCGGTCCGCAGCAGCGCCACCTCGTACGGCGTCGGCAGCTCCGCCGGGCTGCCGCTGACCGCGAACCGTACGGTCAGCTCCGGCCCTGTCGTCCTGGCGCAGAGCCGCTCCAGCGCGGCGGCCAGCGAACCGTGCTCCAGATCCGGCGGAGTCAGGGCGCGTACGAAGGAACGGGCCTCGGCGAGGTTCGCCTGCGCGGCCTCGCGGGCGGCGCGGACATGCACGGCGGCCGGGTCCGCATCGGGCAGCGAGCGCTCGGCGGCCCGCAGCAGCAACTGGATGCTGGACAGGCCCTGGGCGAGGGTGTCGTGGATCTCCCGCGCGAGACGTTCGCGCTCGGCGAGCGTGCCCGCCGTCCGTTCCGCCTCGGCCAGGTCCGCCCGGGTGGCGACCAGTTCCACGATCAGCTCGCGCCGCCGCTCGCTCTCCCGGAACAGTGCGTCGTACCCGAGGACCGTGGCGACGGCGACGGCCGCGCCGAGCAGCGGGCCGATGAACGCGCCGGGCGCGATCTCCTGCCGGTGTACGACGAAACCGGTGATCGCGGCCGCAGCGGTGACGACCACGGCGGGCAGCGCCCAGCGGGTCGGCAGCAGATGAAGCTGGAGGAAGTAGAGCGGAAAGGCCACCCACAGGGCGTCCGGCGAGAGCACGAGCAACGCGAGCCAGAGGGCACAGAGCCCGGCCAGCCAGAGGGCCGCGACCCCGGCCCCGAGCGGAGCGGCGAAGGCGGCACGCGCAGCCGATGTCGCCGCGCGCCCGTCGGCTTGGCTTCGCGACGCCGCCGCCAGGGCCTCGGGCTTCTCCGCCGCCGCATCGCGCTCCTCGGCCCGGCTTCGCAGCCGTACGGATCCGGCGAGCGCTCCCGCCGCGTACAGGCTCGCCATCAGCACCGACAGGCCCACGACCGCCGCGGCGTGCGGCGCGTCCTCGCCGACCGCGCGGAGCGAGGCCAGTGCCAGCAAGCCCGTCAGCAGCGCGTGCAGACAGAGCCGCAGACCGGCGGTGACGTGGGTGTGCGATCGCGAATCCATGGTTCGTCCAGCCTAGCGGCGGCGGCCCGGGGGCCGGTCAATCGAAAGGTTGATACCGGGCCCGTCCGCCGTGCGATGTGCCCGCGCCCCGGGCCGCCGACGATGGGGCCATGTTTGTCGCATGGAGAGACCTCGGGTTCGCCAAGGGCCGGTTCGCGCTCATGGGATCGGTCGTGGTCCTGATCACGCTGCTCGTGGGCCTGCTGTCCGGCCTCACCGCCGGTCTGGCCAGGGAGAACACCTCGGCCGTCACCGGTCTTGACGCCGACCACCTCGCCTTCGCCGCACCGCCCGGAGATCAGCCGGTTTCCTTCACCAACTCGACGGTCAGGGAGGACGACTGGCGGGCCTGGGCCGGGCGGCCCGGGGTCGAGGCCGCGCAGCCGGTCGGCATCCGGACCCTGAACGCCACGGCGGCGGGCGAGCGGACGGCCGCCGTGTCGGCCTTCGGCGTTGAACCGGACGGCACCCTCGGCCCGGAAGGGATCGGCCCTGGGCGGGTCGTGCTCTCCGGGAAGGCGGCCGAGGAGCTGGGCGTCGCGGCCGGTGACCGGATCGCGCTCGGGCGGGCCGAGCGCGAGGTCGCCGCCGTCGCCACGGACGCCTCGTACAGCCACACGCCCGTCGTCTGGACGAGCCTCGACGACTGGCAGCAGATCGGCCACGACGGTGCCGGGCCCGCCGAGCAGGCGACCGTGATCGCCCTGACCACCACGGGCGGCGCCGACCTGGCGGCCGGGGACGAGGCGGCGGGCACCCGCACGCTCTCCCTCGACGACTCCCTCACCGCCATCGGCTCCTACCAGGCGGAGAACGGTTCGCTGCAACTGATGCGCGGCTTCCTCTTCGCCATCTCCGCGCTCGTCATCGGAGCCTTCTTCACCGTCTGGACCATCCAGCGCAGTGGCGATGTCGCCGTACTGAAGGCGCTCGGCGCATCGACGCCGTACCTGCTGCGCGACGCCCTCGGGCAGGCGGTGGTGATGCTCGTCCTCGGTACGGGACTGGGCACCGCCCTCGCCGTCGGAGCCGGGGCCCTGATCGGCGGGGGAGCCGTGCCGTTCGTCCTGGACGCGGCGACCGTCCTCGTCCCCGCCGCCGTCATGATCGCCCTCGGCGCGCTCGGTGCCGCCCTGTCCATCCGGCGGATCACCGCCGTCGACCCGCTCACCGCACTCGGGAGTGCCCGATGACGCTCACCCTGACCGACGTCACTCTCACCTACCCGGACGGCGAGGCTCGCCTCACCGCCCTGGACCGGGTCTCGCTGGACGTGCCCCCGGGCACCCTCACGGCCGTCGTCGGGCCGTCCGGTTCGGGGAAGTCCAGCCTGCTCGCGGCCGCCGCCACCCTGGTCACCCCGGACTCCGGGGAGGTTTCCGTGGCCGGCGTCCGGACCGCCGGACTGAGCCGCGCCGGGCGGGCGGCCCTGCGCCGGGAGCACATAGGCATCGTCTTCCAGCAGCCCAGCCTGCTGCCCTCGCTGACCGCCGCCGAGCAGCTCCAGGTGATGCGGCACCTCTCGGGCGGGTCCGCGCGCGCCGCGCGCCGCCGGGCTCTGGAGCTGCTGGACGCGGTCGGTCTGGCCGACCGCGCGGACCGGCGGCCGCACCAGCTCTCGGGCGGCCAGCGCCAGCGGATCAACATCGCCCGGGCCCTGATGAACGAGCCGGAGGTGCTCCTCGTCGACGAGCCGACCAGCGCGCTCGACCACGAGCGCGGCGCGGCCGTGCTCGACCTGCTGGTGACCCTGACCCGGGAGCGCGCCACCGCCACGGTGCTCGTCACCCACGACCTGGCCCACCTGGACCGGATGGACCGCACGGTGACGATGGACGACGGGCGGCTGACCGTACCGGCGCGGGTCTGAGACGAGCGGCGGTACGGCGGGGGCGGGCTCAGCCCCCGTTCGTACCGCTGCTCGCCAGCGCGTCCGACAGCTCCTCGGCGACCTGCTGGAGGATCGGCACGATCCGTTCCGTCGCCTGCTCCGTCACCCGGCCCGCCGGGCCCGAGATGGAGATGGCGGCCGATGTGGGGGAGTTCGGCACGGAGACCGCGAGGCACCGCACCCCGATCTCCTGCTCGTTGTCGTCCACCGCGTATCCGGCCCGGCGCACCTGCTCCAGGGCGTCGAGGAAGCCCTCGGGCGTGGTGATCGTCTTCTCCGTGGCGGCGGGCATGCCCGTACGGGACAGGAGCGCCCGGACCTCGTCGGCGGGGGTGTGCGCGAGGAGCGCCTTGCCCACGCCGGTGGAGTGCGGCAGGACCCGACGGCCCACCTCGGTGAACATCCGCATGGAGTGCTTGGACGGCACCTGGGCGACGTACACGATCTCGTCCCCGTCCAGCAGCGCCATGTTGGCCGTCTCGCCGGTCTCCTCCACCAGTCGGCTGAGGTAGGGGCGGGCCCACGTGCCGAGCAGCCGGGAGGCGGACTCGCCGAGCCGGATCAGACGGGGGCCGAGCGCGTAACGGCGGTTGGGCTGCTGGCGTACGTAGCCGCAGACGACCAGGGTGCGCATCAGCCGGTGAATGGTCGGCAGGGGCAGACCGCTGCTCGCGGAGAGCTCGCTCAGCCCGACCTCGCCCCCGGCGTCGGCCATCCGCTCCAGCAGATCGAAGGCGCGCTCAAGGGACTGCACCCCACCGCTGGAACCGGAGGGCTTGGAGTCGGCTGTGCTGGCGTGGGACGGCGGCACGTGGGCGATCCTTTCGAAGCGGAAGGCAAGGCAGCAGCCTACCGGGCCCTTCCCGGTCGGCTCACAGCTCCCGGCCGGCGTCCGTGCCGGTCAGGGCCTGTTTTGTCCGGGTGGAGACGGTCGGTACGAGCGGTTCGCCGCTGCCCCTTCTGGCCCATGCTACGTTCCGCAGTTCGAAATAAGACTTTTACTTTGTGGAAACCTCCAGTCGGGGTGGCGGGGCTGGCCCGTCGGCCCTCCGTGCCGGAAGGTGGGTCTTGACGAGGGCGATTCCCGAGTGAAGACTCCATCGAAGCTTCAACAGTTCGTTGAATTCCTGGAGTGAAGGAGCACAGGTGTCCGGTGCGGACGTGAACCTGATACTGCGCTCGACGCGCGTCGTCACCCCCGAGGGCACCCGCCCCGCGGCGGTCGCCGTCGCGGGCGGGACGATCGACGCGGTCCTGCCGCACGACACCGAGGTGCCCGCGGGCGCCCGGCTGGAGGACTTCGGCGACGACGTCCTGCTGCCCGGCCTCGTCGACACCCACGTCCATGTGAACGACCCCGGCCGCACCGAGTGGGAGGGCTTCTACACCGCGACCCGCGCGGCCGCCGCGGGCGGTATCACCACGCTCCTGGACATGCCGCTCAACTCGCTGCCGCCCACCACCACCGTCGAGAACCTGCGGATCAAGCAGCAGGTCGCCGCCCCCAAGGCGCACGTCGACACCGGCTTCTGGGGCGGTGCGATCCCCTCCAACGTCAAGGACCTGCGCCCGCTGTACGAGGCCGGGGTCTTCGGGTTCAAGTGCTTCCTGTCGCCGTCGGGCGTCGAGGAGTTCCCGGAGCTGGACCAGGAGCAGCTGGCCCGTTCCATGGCCGAGATCACCGGGTTCGGCGGCCTGCTCATCGTGCACGCCGAGGACCCGCACCACCTGGCCGAGGCCCCGCAGCGCCCAGGGCCCGCCTACGCCGACTTCCTCGCCTCCCGCCCGCGCGACGCCGAGAACACCGCGATCGAAGGGCTCATCGCCCACGCCAAGCGGCTCGACGCCCGGGTCCACGTCCTGCACCTCTCCTCCAGCGACGCCCTGCCGCTGATCGCCGCCGCCAAGCGCGAGGGCGTCCGCGTCACCGTCGAGTCCTGCCCGCACTTCCTCACCCTCACCGCCGAGGAGGTCCCGGACGGGGCCACCGAGTTCAAGTGCTGCCCGCCCATCCGCGAGGCCGCCAACCAGGACGCCCTGTGGGCCGGGCTCGCCGACGGCACGATCGACTGCGTCGTCAGCGACCACTCGCCCTGCACCACCGACCTGAAGACCCCGGACTTCGCCTCCGCCTGGGGCGGGATCTCCTCCCTCCAGCTCGGCCTGCCCGCCGTCTGGACCGAGGCCCGCAGGCGCGGTCACTCCCTCGACGACGTCGCCCGCTGGATGTCCGCCGCCCCCGCCGAGCTCGCCGGGCTGACCCGCAAGGGCGCCATCGCGGCCGGGCGTGACGCCGACTTCGCGGTTCTCGCCCCCGAGGCGACCTTCACCGTCGACCCCGCCGAGCTCTTCCACCGCAACCAGGTCACCGCCTATGCCGGGAAGACCCTGCACGGCGTGGTCCGCTCCAGCTGGCTGCGCGGTGTCCGCATCGCCTCCGACGGCGTCCTCGCCGAGCCCACCGGCCGCCTCCTCGACCGCGGCCAGTGACCGTGCCCGCCGGCCCCGTTCCCGTACGGGACCACTGACCGCGCCCCCGGCCGCCCCCTCGTACGAGACCACCGACCGCCCCCGAAAGGAACCCCCGACCATGACGGACGCCGCGATACCCCGCTTCACCGGTGACGCCGACCCGTACGCGGGAGGCGACCCCTACGCCGACCACCGCACGGCCGACTTTCCCTTCACCCACCTCGTGGACCTGGCCGACCGTCGCCTCGGGGCCGGGGTCATCGCCGCCAACGACGAGTTCTTCGCCGAGCGCGAGAACCTGCTCAAGCCCGAGCCCGCCGTCTTCGACCCGGAGCACTTCGGGCACAAGGGTAAGATCATGGACGGCTGGGAGACCCGCCGCCGACGTGGGGTCAGCGCGGCCGAACCGCACCCCACCGCCGACGACCACGACTGGGCCCTCGTCCGCCTCGGCGCGCCCGGCGTCATCCGGGGCATCGTCCTGGACACCGCCCACTTCCGCGGCAACTACCCGCAGGCCGTCTCCGTCGAGGCGGTGTCCCTGCCCGGCTCCCCGTCCCCCGAGGACCTCCTCGCCCCCGACGTGAAGTGGACCACGCTCGTCCCGCGCACGCCGGTCGGCGGCCACGCGGCAAACGGGTTCGCCGTCGACGCCGAGCAGCGCTTCACCCACCTGCGGGTCAACCAGCACCCCGACGGCGGGATCGCCCGGCTGCGCGTCTACGGCGAGGTCGCCCCGGACCCGGCCTGGCTCGGCGCCCTCGGCACGTTCGACCTCGCCGCCCTGGAGAACGGCGGCCAGGTCGAGGACGCCTCCGACCGCTTCTACTCCCCGGCCACCAACACCATCCAGCCCGGCCGCTCCCGCAAGATGGACGACGGCTGGGAGACCCGCCGTCGGCGCGACAAGGGCAACGACTGGATCCGCTACCGCCTCGCCGCCCAGTCCGAGATCCGGGCCGTCGAGATCGACACCGCCTACCTCAAGGGCAACTCCGCGGGCTGGGCGAGCCTTTCGGTACGGGACGGGGAGAGCGGCGACTGGAGCGAGGTCCTGCCCCGGACCCGGCTCCAGCCCGACACCAACCACCGCTTCGTGCTGGAGGGGCCGGTGCGTGCCACCCACGTCACGATCGACATCTTCCCGGACGGCGGGATCTCCCGGCTCCGGCTGTACGGATCGCTCACGGACGAGGGTGCGACGGGGCTGGCGGCCCGTCACCGCGAGCTCGGGGGCTGACATCGGACCGGTGTGCCATCGCGGTCGCCGGGGGATCGCGGTGCGCCCGGACGATCCCGTTGCATGAGGGTGTGTCACCCTGGTCAGGGTGCGGCGAGCAGGGCCTCAGCGGGTCTCTCGTCGCACCTTCCGACGTCCCGACCAGGAGCCCCCCATGATCTTCATCGCCGTCAAGTTCACCGCCCTCGTCGCCGAGCGCGACAACTGGCTCCCCAGGCTGGAGGGCTTCACCGTCGCCACCCGCAGCGAGCCGGGCAACGTCTTCTTCGACTGGTCCTACAGCGTGGAGAACCCCAACGAGTTCGTCCTCCTGGAGGCCTTCGCCGACGCGGCGGCCGGGGAGGCACACGTGAACTCCGACCACTTCAAGGCGGCGATCGAGACGATGTCGGAGATGGTGGCCGAGGTCCCCGAGATCATCAATGTCGAGGTGGAAGGCACCGGCTGGTCCCGGATGGCGGAGGTCACCCCGCGCAACCGCTGAGCCGGGACAGCCCTCAGAACTCCTCGTGCGACTCCGGGTCGCCGCCGAAGCGCCGCTGCCGCCCGGACGCGATCGTCGTCAGCTCCTGGGCGCTCAGCTCGAATCCGAACAGGTCGAGGTTCTCGCGCTGCCGCCCCGGGTCCGCCGACTTCGGGATCGGCACCGCCCCCAGCTGGGTGTGCCAGCGCAGCACCACCTGGCCGGGGGTCACCCCATGGTCCTCCGCGATCGCCACGGTCGAGGGGTCATCCAGCACCTCGCGTCCCCGGGCCAGCGGGCTCCAGGCCTCCGTGACGACGCCCTTCGCCGCGTGCACCGCCCGCAGTTCCTCCTGCGGGAGCAGGGGATGCATCTCGATCTGGTTCACCGAGGGCAGCACGCCCGTCTCCCGCTCCAGCCGCTCCAGATGAGCGGCGGTGAAGTTGGATACGCCGATGGAGCGGACGAGACCGTCCTCGCGGAGCCTGATCATCGCCTTCCAGGTGTCCACGTACTTGTCGACGCGGGGGAGCGGCCAGTGGATCAGGTAGAGGTCGACGTACTCGACGCCCAGGCGGGCCCGTGACTCCTCGAACGAGGCGAGGGTCTCCTCGTACCCCTGGTGGCGGCCGGGGACCTTCGTGGTGACGAAGACGTCCTGGCGGGGGACGCCGCTGCGGACGATGCCCCGCCCGGTGCCGGTCTCGTTGCCGTAGTTCAGGGCCGTGTCGACCAGCCGGTAGCCGAGCTCCAGGGCCCCGGCGACGGCCTCCTCGGCGGCGGCGTCGTCCAGCGGGTAGGTGCCGAGCCCCACCGCCGGGATCTCGGTGCCGTCGTTGAGCGCGTGAACCGGTGTGCCGGACATGCCCGTCCCGTCCTTCCCGTCGCTGCCCCCGTCCCGGCCAGCGTAGGGGCGCGGCCGTGACGGGGCAGCTCGGCGAAGCGCGCCCGGCCGCCGGGCTCAGGCCGCGTGGCCGCCGTCCACGACGACCTCGGTCCCGGTGATGAAGGCCGCGTCCGGGCTCGCGAGATACGCGACCAGCGAGGCGACCTCGTCCACCGTCCCGAACCGGCCCAGGGCGGTTGCCGCGCGCTGGCCCTCGGCGAGCGGTCCGTCGGCCGGGTTGAGATCGGTGTCGACCGGCCCGGGCTGGACCAGGTTCACCGTGATGCCGCGCGGCCCCAGTTCCCGGGCCAGCGGCTTGGTCAGCCCGGCCAGGGCGGACTTGCTCAGGGCGTAGAGCGTGCCGCCCGGCCCGCCCGCGTACCGGCTCAGCGCGGTGCCGACGGAGACGATACGGCCGCCGTCGGCCATCCGCTCCGCCGCCGCCCGGCAGGCGAGGAACACCGCCCGCACGTTCACGGCCAGCACCCGGTCCACCTCCGGCCCGGCGAGCGCGGAGATCGGGCCGAGGACGCCGATGCCCGCGTTGTTGACCAGGACGTCGAGCCGGCCGAGGGCGTCCGCCGCCCGGTCCACGGCTCCGGCTGCGGCACCGGCGTCCGCGGCGTCGCAGCGCAGGGCGACACCGCGGCGGCCGAAGCCCTCGATCTTCGCGACGACCGCGCGGGCCGCCGCCTCGTCCTGCACATAGGTGACCGCGACGTCCACGCCGTCCTGGGCGAGCCGCAGCGCGATCGCGGCGCCGATGCCCCGGCTGCCTCCGGTGACGAGCGCGGCCCGCGGGGAAACGCTGGTGGAAAGGGTGCTGGACATGACTGGTTCCTTTGTCGCCGGGGACGCCGTCGCTCCGACGGCATGTCCCAGCCAACCCCGGTGGGACGCTGCGGACCGGCGGGTATCGGACACCCACGGCCGGTGCGCGGAGGCGGCTCCCGGCCGGACCGATGAGTTCCGGCCGGGAGCCGGGTCGTAAGGGCAAGACCGCCGGACCGCCACGAGGTCCGGCCGACAGCCGAAGGAGATCCGCCATGGCCGAGCTGACGCTCACCGCGTTCCTGACCCTGGACGGCGTGTACCAGGCCCCCGGCGGTGTAGACGAGGACACCAGCGGGGGTTTCGCGTACGGGGGATGGGTCTTCCCGTACGCCGACGAGGACATGGGCGCGTTCATGGAGGAGGTGTTCCGGCGCCCCGCGGCCTTCCTGCTCGGCCGGCGCACCTACGACATCTTCGCCGCGTACTGGCCGAAGGTCACCGAGGAGGACGACCTCATCGCCGCCGGACTCAACGAGCTGCCCAAGTACGTCGTCTCCTCGACGCTCCGGGACCCGCAGTGGCAGGGCACGACCGTGCTCGACGGCGACCTCGTCACGGAGGTCACCCGCCTCAAGGAGCGGACGCGGGGCGGTGAGCTCCAGGTGCACGGCAGCGGGCAGCTCGCCCGGGCCCTGCACGAGGCGGGGCTGATCGACACCTACCGCCTGCTCGTCTTCCCGGTCCTCCTCGGCGCGGGGCGGCGGCTCTTCGGCGAGGGCGGTGCCCCGACGGCCCTGGAGCCGACCTCGGCCCGCACCACGTCGAGCGGCATCGCGATCCAGACGTACCGGCGCGGCGGCCCGGCTCGGTTCGGCACCATCGGCGAATGACGCGGAACGCCCCTACGGGCGGAACGCCTCTACGCCATGGGTGAGTCCGGCTGGTGCGGCGTGTCCGGTAGCAGCGTCGGGTCCGTCGCCGCCCTCCGCAGCCGTCCCAGGATGGACCGGGCCGCCTTGTCGTAGCCGAGGTTGTTGTTCTGGAGCACCGATTCGGCGTTGGCCAGCTCCAGGAAGGCGATGACCTCGAACGCCAGCTGGCGCACGTCGGTGTCCGCGGCCAGCTCCCCGGCGGCCCTCGCCTCGTCGATCGTCTGCTCCACGAACGTGACCCAGCCCGTCTGCGCGGACGCCAGGGCGTCGTGCACCTTGCCGCTGCGGGCGTCGAACTCGGCGGTGGCGGCGTAGAAGAAGCAACCGCCCCGGAAGACCCGCTCGCGGGAGTACGCGGTCCACGCCTCGCACAGCCGCCAGACCCGGCGGAGCCCCGGGGGCACCGAGCGGGTGGGGCGCAGCACATGGTCGACGTAGACGGCCACCGCGGCCCGCACGGTGGCCAGCTGGAGTTCCTCCTTCGAGCCGAAGAGGGCGAACACGCCGCTCTTGCTCAGCCCCAGCTCGGTCGCCAGCCGCCCCAGCGACAGCCCCTCAAGACCCTCGACCGAGGCGATCTGCACCGCTCGCCCCAGAACCATCCGCCGGGTCTGGTTCCCCCGCTCGACCCGCCCGTCCGCCCTGACCAACATCATGTGACCACTCCGTGCCTCAGAGTTATCGAGGCGTCAGTCTAGGGAACGGGGGAGCGGGTGCCGGACCCCCGTCCGGCCGTCCGGACGGCCCTGACCACGGGCATTGCCCCTGTGACCACGGGCAATGCCTCGCGATGATCCGACCGTTGAGACAGGTGTTCCCTTCTTCGGAGCCCGGCGGGTAGCGTGATCGTTCCGAGTGCGAGCCGGTGAGGTCTCCACAACACCTTCCGTGGAGATCCAGGAGAACCCGGTGTCCGCTGTCGCCGTGCCCGACCTCGCAACCCCGCGCCGCGCCTGGGTCGCCGACCTGCCGGTGCTCGCCGTCGCCGTCGTGTGGGGAGCCAGCTACCTCGCCGCCAAGGGCATCACCAGCGCGCACACCGTCATAGCCGTCCTCGTCCTGCGCTTCGCGATCGTGCTGCCGGTGCTCGTGGCGACCGGATGGCGCAGGCTGCGGGCGCTGACCCTCCCGCAGTGGCGGGGTGCCGGACTGCTGGGCCTGGTGCTGAGCGGGGTCTTCCTGCTGGAGACGTACGGGGTGGTGCACACCTCCGCCACCAACGCCGGGCTGATCATCAGCCTCACCATGATCTTCACGCCGCTCGCCGAGGCCGCGGTCACCCGCGTCCGGCCGTCCGGGGGCTTCGTCGCGGCGGCCGGGCTCTCGGTGGCGGGGGTGGTGCTGCTGACCCAGGGCGGCGGGATCACCAGCCCCTCGACCGGTGATCTGCTGATGCTGCTCGCCGCCCTCGCCCGGACCGCGTACGTTCTGGCGATGGCCCGCATCAAGGCGGTCCGGGGTGCCGACTCACTCTCCCTGACCACCGTCCAGCTCGGCAGCGCGGTCGCGGTCTTCGCCGTCCTCGCCGCCGTCCCGGGGACCGGCGCCTCGCCCTGGAGCGCGGCGGCGGACTTCGGCCCCCGGGAATGGGCGGGCCTGGTCTTCCTCTCGGTGTTCTGCACGCTGTTCGCGTTCTTCGTGCAGATGTGGTCCGTACGCCGCACCTCGCCGTCCCGGGTCAGCCTGCTGCTCGGTACGGAACCGCTGTGGGCCGCCGCCGTCGGGATCAGCCTGGGCGGGGAGCGGCTGGGCGTCGTCGGGGTGGCCGGTGCGGTCCTCGTCCTGGCGGGCACCGCGTGGGGCCGGCGCAGCGTGGACCGGGAGCGCGGCGGGGCGTGAGCCGGGGCGCTCCGGTCAGGTCTTGATCGCGTCCGCGGCGATCATCACCGCCGCCCCCGTCACGATCAGCACGATGTTGACGAACAGCCCGCGGTCGCTGAGGAAGTCGATGTGCCGCACCACCGTCCACAGCCGGAACCAGCCCGTCCACTCGAACACCAGCCCGCCGACGCCCTGGATGAAGACGAGGAACCCGATCGTCTCGACGATTTTCTTCATACATCGAGCCTTGCGGCCACCCCCGGCCCGCCGCTTCGGCCACCGGTCCCGTCCGCCGCGCCGAAAGTAGCGAGCCGGACGACTTTGGTCGCCTTCGCGCCGCACGCTGCCCTTGCGGGCCGCCCTTCTGCGTAACTTTGTCGATATGACGCGCACCGAGTACCGCTGGCTGCTCCCCTCGGCGATGGCCGACCCCGAGCTGCCCGGCGACCGTGCCCGGGCGCGCCGGACCGTGCGGGACTGGGTCGTCGACATCGTGGCCTTTCTCTCCGCCGCGTTCATCGGCATGCTCGCCCTCGCCGCGGTCGACGCCGACGAGACCACGGCGGACGTGGTGGTGTTCGTGGACTCCGTGGTGGGCGCGGCGGCCTGCTGCGCGCTCTGGCTCCGGCGGCGCTGGCCCGTCGGGCTCGCCGTGTCCCTGACCGTCCTCTCCGTCGTCGAGCCCGTCGCCGCCGGAGCGATGCTGGTCGCCCTGTTCAGCCTGGCCGTCCACCGCCCCCTCAAGCCGACGCTGATCGTCGGCGCGGGCGCGCTGCTCGCGGTGCCCGTCCAGCCCCTCCTGCGCCCCGACCCGCAGACCGGTTTCCTCGTCTCGGTCCTCTTCGGGGTCATGTTGATCCTGTTGGCGCTCAGCTGGGGCATGGGTGTACGGTCGCGGCGTCAGCTCGTCCTGACCCTCCACGAGAGGGCCCACCGCGCCGAGGCGGAGGCGGAGCTGCGCGCCGAGCAGGCCCAGCGCCTCGCCCGGGAGGCGATCGCCCGCGAGATGCACGACGTCCTGGCCCACCGCCTCACCCTGCTCAGCGTGCACGCCGGGGCGCTGGAATTCCGGCCCGACGCCCCCGCGGCCCAGATCGGCCGGGCCGCCGGGGTCATCCGGGACAGCGCCCACGAGGCGCTCCAGGACCTCCGCGAGATCATCGGCGTCCTGCGCGGCCCCGGCGACACCGACGAGGGCGAGCGCCCGCAGCCCACCCTCACCAGTCTGGACGCCCTCATCGACGAGTCCCGGCTCGCGGGCATGAAGGTCGCCCTCGACAACCGGGTCACCGATCCGCAGGGCGCCCCCGCCGCCACCGGCCGCACGGTCTACCGCATCGCGCAGGAATGCCTGACCAACGCCCGCAAGCACGCCCCCGGCACCGAGGTCACCGTCACCGTGACCGGCGGCCCCGGCGAAGGCCTCACCATCGCGGTGGCGAACCCGGCCCCCGTCGAACCCTTCGAACGCGTCCCCGGCTCCGGCCAGGGGCTCATCGGCCTCACCGAACGTGCCACCCTGGCCGGGGGCGGCCTGGAGCACGGCCCGACGAAGGACGGCGGATTCGCGGTCCGCGCCCGGCTGCCGTGGCCCGCGGGATGAGGCGGGGCGCCGGCTGGCTACGGTGGCCGTCATGAACGCAACGCCCTCGCCCGGCCCGCCCGTACGGCTGCTGATCGTCGACGACGACCCGCTCGTCCGGGCCGGACTGACCCTGATGCTCGGCGGGGACGAAGGCATCGACATCGTGGGGGAGGGCGCGGACGGCAACGAGGTCGCGGAGCTGGTCGAACGGCTCCGCCCCGACGTCGTCCTCATGGACATCCGGATGCCGGGCATGGACGGGCTCACCGCCACCGAGAAGCTGCGCGGCCGCCCCGGGGCCCCCGAAGTCGTCGTCCTCACCACCTTCCACGCCGATGAACAGGTGCTCCGGGCCATCCGGGCCGGGGCGGCGGGATTCGTCCTGAAAGACACCCCGCCCGCCCGGATCGTGGACTCCGTCCGCCGGGTCGCCGCCGGGGACCCGGTCCTCTCGCCCGCCGTCACCCGCCAGTTGATGGACCGGGCCGCGGGCGGCGCGCACGACGAGCGGGCGAACCGCGCCGACCGAGCACGCAGGCGCTTCGGCCAACTGGCCGAGCGGGAGCAGGAGGTGGCCGTCGCGGTGGGACGCGGCAGCTCCAACGCGGAGATCGCGGGCTCGCTCTACCTCAGCGTCGCCACCGTCAAGGCCCACGTCTCGCGCATTCTCGCCAAACTCGAACTCAACAACCGCGTACAGATAGCCCTGTTGGTCCATGACGCCGGGCTCCTCGATCCGGGCGACGAGGGCGAGGGCGACCTCTGAGGGCTGTCCCGTGATCCCCGGCGGGCACACGACGACAGCGACGGCACCCGGCCGCGTTGTCGCAACGCCCGAACGGTGTCCGTCGCCCCCTCCGTACGCGCCCCTCCGCACGCGCCCCCTCCGTACGCGCCTCCTCCGCACGGGCTATGACCGCGTACATCGTCGGGCTGCTGACCGACAACCGCAAGAAGCCGGGCGAGGATCCGCTGAGCGCGCTGATCCGCGCCGCCGACGAGGACGGCGACCGGCTCTCCGGCGACGCTCGCCCGGCGGGCCGGGATGCTGGTGCGGGGGCCGCTGAGCGTGCCGGTCGCCTGGTAGGGGGGGCGGGCCCGGAGGGAGCCGGGACCTGGGAGCGCCGCCCCCCGCTCACCCGCCGGGGATCTCGGCCATCGCCACCGGCCGGCGTTCGCGGCGGGAGAGCTCGCACGCCTCGGCGATCCGCAGGGCGTGCAGGGCCTCCCGCCCGTCGCACGGGTTGGCCAGCTCGCCGCGCACCACGCGCAGGAACGCGTCCAGCTCCGCTTCGTACGCCGGGGCGAACCGCTCCAGGAAGCCCGGCCATGGCTTCGCCGGACCGCCGGGACCCCCCGGCTCGGCCGAGGTCACCGGCGTACGGTCGTCCAGGCCGACGGCGATCTGGTCCAGCTCGCCGGCCAGCTCCATGCGTACGTCGTACCCGGCGCCGTTGCACCGGGTGGCGGTGGCGGTGGCGAGCGTGCCGTCGTCCAGGGTGAGCAGGGCGGCGCCGGTGTCCACATCGCCCGCCGCGCGGAACATCGCGGGCCCGCGGTCCGACCCGGTGGCGTACACCTCGGACACCTCGCGGCCCGTCACCCAGCGCAGGATGTCGAAGTCGTGGACCAGGCAGTCCCGGTACAGCCCGCCGGAGAGCGGGAGGTAGGCGGCGGGCGGCGGGGCCGGGTCCGAGGTGACCGCCCGCACGGTGTGCAGCCGTCCTAGCCTGCCCTCCCGTACGGCGGCCCTGGCCTCGCCGTACCCCGCGTCGAAGCGGCGCATGAAGCCGAGCTGGAGAACGGTGCCCGCCGCCTCGACCTCAGCCAGCGCGGCCAGCGTCCCGGGCAGGTCCAGGGCGATCGGCTTCTCGCAGAACGCCGGCAGTCCGGCGCGGGCGGCCCGGGCGATGAGCCCGGCGTGGGCGGCGGTCGCCGAACAGATGATCACCGCGTCGGGCAGGCCCCCGGACCCCGTCTCACCCCCGCCCGTGAACAGCGCGTCCACCGGTACGGCCGTGGCCCCCGTCCGCGCGGCGGCTCCTGCGGCCCGCTCCGGGGCCGCGTCCGCCAGCAGCAGGGCGTCCACGGCGGGGTGACGGCTCAGCGCCTCCGCGTGGAACGTGCCGATCCGTCCCGTTCCGATCAGTCCGATGCGCATGGCCCCCAAGGTGACGTTCGCCCGGTCATCATGTCAAGCGTTTGTCCTGACAAATGGCGCCCGCATCGATCGCGGTTCCCGTCCCGGCGTGCCATGGCTTTGTCCGGACAAGCGAACTACGCTCGCCCCGTGACCGCACAAGGAACCGATCAGCCGCTGCCGCTGAGCGTGGACCGCACCAGCCCGGTGCCGCTCTACTTCCAGCTGGCGCAGCAGCTGGAGGCCGCAGTCGAACAGGGCCGGCTGCCCCCCGGCACCCTGCTCGGCAACGAGATCGACCTCGCCGCCCGCCTCGGTCTGTCCCGTCCCACCGTCCGCCAGGCCATCCAGTCCCTGGTCGACAAGGGGCTCATGGTGCGCCGGCGCGGCGTCGGCACCCAGGTCGTCCACAGCCAGGTCCGCCGCCCGCTGGAGCTCAGCTCGCTCTACGACGACCTGGAGGCGGCCGGTCAGCGCCCCGCCACCCGCGTCCTGCGCAACACCACCGAACCGGCCACCGCCGAGGTCGCCGCCGCGCTCGGCGTCGCCGAGGGCAGCGAGGTCCAGGTCGTCGAGCGGCTGCGCAGCGCCCACGACGAGCCGATGGCCCTCCTGCGCAACCACCTGCCCCCGGGCCTGCTCCCCCTCACCGCCGAGGACCTGGAGGCCACCGGTCTGTACCGGCTGATGCGCGCCTCGGGCATCACCCTGCACAGCGCCCGTCAGTCGGTCGGCGCCCGCGCGGCCACGGCGGGCGAGGCGCGGGCCCTGCACGAGGAGCCGGGCGCGCCGCTGCTGACGATGGAGCGCACGACGTACGACGACACGGGCCGGGCGGTCGAGTTCGGCTCGCACGTCTACCGGGCGGCGCGGTACGCGTTCGAGTTCCAGCTGCTGGTACGCGCCTGAGCGGAGCGCCGGACCGAGCCCGCCCGGCGTTCGAGGGCGGAACGGACGGAACCCTTGCGCGGGTGGGGCCGCAGGCAGAAGATCCTGAGGTACGGGACCCCGAGGGCAGCCGATGCATGCGCACGTCGACGGCTCCGTCCTCGAACGCCGGACGGGCTGGGGGCGGGCCCCGGGCGGGCTGGAAGGGGCTCGGAAGGGCGGGGGACCTGCCCCTGCCGGGCGGGCGCCCTCCCGGCTCGGGGATACTGGGCAGTCGGCCCGGGGCCGTACGCTCCCCGGCCCGGTCAAGCGCACAGCGAGCAGCAGGAGAAGGGCACCGCGTCGTGGCAAGGGTTCGGACAGGGGTACGCGCGATGGGCGCCGTGCTGGCAGTGGTGCTCGGCGCCTCCCTCGCGGGATGCAGCAGCACCGGCGGCAAGCGGGCGGAAGAGCGCGCGGCCGAGGCCGCCGAGGGGCGGGCCGCGGTGAACACGCCCCGCTGGACCTTCGCCATGGTCACCCACTCGGGCGACGGCGACACTTTCTGGGACATCGTCCAGAAGGGCGCCGAGCAGGCGGCCGTCAAGGACAACATCAACTTCCTCTACTCGCACAACGACGAGGCCAACCAGCAGGCCCAACTCGTCCAGACCGCGATCGACAAGAAGGTCGACGGGCTGATCGTCTCGCTGGCCAAGCCGGCCGCCATGAAGGCCGTGGTCGCCAAGGCCGTCAAGGCGGGCATCCCGGTCGTCACGGTCAACTCCGGCTCCGCCGAGTCCAAGGAGTTCGGCGCCCTGACCCACATCGGCCAGGACGAGTCCATCGCCGGTGAGGCCGTCGGCGACGAGCTGAACGAGCGGGGCCGCAAGAAGGCCCTCTGCGTCCTGCACGAGCAGGGCAACGTCGGCCACGAGCAGCGCTGCGCCGGGGCGAAGAAGACCTTCGACGGCACGATGCAGAACCTGTACGTCGACGGCACCAACATGCCCGACGTCACCGCGTCCATCGAGGCCAAGCTCCAGTCCGACAAGAGCATCGACGCGGTCGTCACCCTCGGCGCCCCCTTCGCCGACGCCGCCGTCCAGGCCAAGCGGACGGCGGGCAGCAAGGCGGAGATCAACACCTTCGACCTGAACGCCAAGGTCGCCACCGGCCTCCAGGCCGACCAGCTCGGCTTCGCCGTCGACCAGCAGCCCTACCTCCAGGGGTACGAGGCCGTTGACCTGCTCTGGCTCTACCGCTCCAACCTCAACGTCCTCGGCGGCGGCCGGCCCGTCCTGACCGGGCCGCAGATCATCACCGCCGACGACGCGGAAGCCCTGGCCGACTACACCAAGCGGGGCACCCGATGAGCGGCTCCACCGCCGCACCGGAAAAGCCGACGCGGGTGGACGAGCGGCTGGTGCGCACCTCAGCGCTGCGCAAGCTGCTCGGCCGCCCCGAGCTCGGCTCGGTCGTCGGCGCGGCAGCCGTCTTCCTCTTCTTCGCGATCGTCGCCGACAGCTTTCTCCAGGCCTCCAGCTTCGGGACCGTGCTGTACGCGGCCTCCGTCCTCGGCATCATGGCCGCGCCGGTGGCGCTGCTGATGATCGGCGGCGAGTTCGACCTCTCCGCCGGGGTGATGGTGACCAGCTCCGCGCTGATCTCCTCGATGTTCAGCTACCAGATGACGGCCAACGTCTGGGTCGGCGTCTTCGTGTCGCTGCTGGTCACGCTCGCCATCGGCGCGTTCAACGGGTTCATGCTGACCCGCACCAGGCTGCCCAGCTTCATCATCACGCTCGGTACGTTCCTGATGCTGACAGGCCTCAACCTCGGCTTCACCAAGCTGATCAGCGGCACCGTCTCCACCAAGGCCATCGGGGACATGGAGGGCTTCGAGTCCGCCCGGACCCTGTTCGCGTCGACGCTCACCCTCGGCGGCGTCGAGTTCAAGGTGACGATCCTGTGGTGGGCGGCGCTCGTCGCGATCGCCACCTGGATCCTGCTCCGTACCCGCTTCGGCAACTGGATCTTCGCCGTCGGCGGCGAGGCCGACGCGGCCCGCGCGGTCGGCGTCCCCGTCATCCGTACGAAGATCGGGCTCTACCTCGGCGTCGCCTTCGCCGCCTGGGTCTCCGGCCAGCACCTGCTGTTCAGCTACGACGTCGTCCAGTCCGGCGAGGGCGTCGGCAACGAGCTGACGTACATCATCGCCGCCGTCATCGGCGGCTGCCTGATCACCGGCGGCTACGGCTCCGCGATCGGCTCGGCGGTCGGTGCCTTCATCTTCGGCATGACCAGCAAGGGCATCGTGTACGCCGAGTGGAACCCGGACTGGTTCAAATTCTTCCTGGGAGCGATGCTGCTCCTGGCCACCCTGCTCAACGCGTGGGTGCGCAAGCGCGCGGAGGCGACGTCATGACGGCCACTCCTGAAGAGACCTCCGGACCTGCCCCCGGCCCGCTGGTCGAGCTGGACGACGTAGCCAAGTTCTACGGCAACATCAAGGCCCTGGAACACGTCTCGCTGGAGGTCCACGCGGGCGAGATCACCTGCGTCCTCGGCGACAACGGCGCTGGCAAGTCCACTCTGATCAAGATCATCGCGGGGCTGCACCGGCACGACGCCGGACGCTTCCTGATCGACGGGGAGGAGACCACGCTCGCCAACCCGCGCGACGCCCTGGACCGGGGCATCGCCACCGTCTACCAGGACCTCGCCGTCGTCCCGCTGATGCCGGTCTGGCGGAACTTCTTCCTCGGCTCCGAACCGACCACCGGCGTCGGCCCCTTCAAGCGCCTCGACGTCCGCAGGATGCGCGAGACGACCCGTACAGAACTGCTCCGCATGGGCATCGACCTGCGCGACGTCGACCAGCCCATCGGCACCCTGTCCGGCGGCGAGCGCCAGTGCGTGGCCATCGCCCGTGCCGTCTACTTCGGCGCCAAGGTCCTCGTGCTCGACGAGCCGACCGCCGCCCTCGGTGTCAAGCAGTCCGGCGTGGTTCTCAAGTACGTCGCGGCCGCCCGCGACGCCGGGCTCGGCGTGGTCCTCATCACGCACAACCCGCACCACGCCCACCTCGTCGGCGACCGGTTCATCCTGCTCAAGCGCGGCGCGATGTCCGGCAGCCACACCAAGGAGAGCGTCACGCTCGACGAGCTGACCCGGCAGATGGCGGGCGGCAGCGAGCTGGAGGAGCTCAGCCACGAGCTGGAACGCACCCCGACGCCCACCCTCCCGGGCAGTTCGGCCGCGACCGACGAAGCGTCCTGACGGCCGACCCGCCCCGGCGCGGCCGACCCCGACCGGCGGCCCCCGGGGCCCGGCAGTGGCAGAATCGAGCCCGGCGGGCGCCGTCCGCCGCCGGGTGCCCCAGCCGACCGGCCTCCTCAACCCCGCAGGGACGATGAGCACGTACCGCGACTTCGCCCACCGCGGCTCCGCCCGCGCCACCGTCCTCAAGACGGTCGGCACCAAGGAACGCCGCTCGCACCTGACCGCGCCCCGTGTCCCCACGGTCGGGATCGACATCGGCGGTACGAAGGTGATGGCGGGCGTCGTCGACGCCGACGGCAACATCCTGGAACAGCTACGCACCGAGACGCCCGACAAGTCCAAGAGCCCCAAGGTCGTCGAGGACACCATCGTCGAACTGGTCCTGGACCTCTCCGACCGCCACGACGTCCACGCGGTGGGCATCGGCGCGGCGGGCTGGGTGGACGCCGACCGGTCCAAGGTCCTGTTCGCCCCGCACCTCGCCTGGCGCGACGAACCCCTGCGCGACGCCATCGCCTCCCGCCTCGTCGTCCCCGTCATGGTCGACAACGACGCCAACACAGCGGCCTGGGCGGAATGGCGCTTCGGCGCGGGCCGGGGTGAGGACCACCTCGTCATGATCACCCTCGGTACGGGGATCGGCGGCGCGATCCTGGAGGGCGGCCAGGTCAAGCGCGGCAAGTACGGCGTGGCCGGTGAGTTCGGCCACATGCAGGTCGTGCCCTCGGGCCACCGCTGCCCCTGCGGCAACCGGGGCTGCTGGGAGCAGTACAGCTCCGGCAACGCCCTGGTCCGCGAGGCCAAGGAGCTGGCCGCCGCCGACTCCCCGGTCGCCCACTACCTGCTGGACCGCGTCAAGGGGAACATCCCCGACATCACCGGTCCGCTCATCACCGAACTGGCCCGCGAGGGCGATGCGATGTGCATCGAGCTGCTCCAGGACATCGGCCAGTGGCTCGGCGTCGGCATCGCCAACCTGGCCGCCGCGCTCGACCCCTCGTGCTTCGTCATCGGAGGCGGCGTCAGCGCCGCCGACGACCTGCTGATCAACCCCGCCCGGGACGCCTTCAAACGCCACCTCACCGGCCGCGGCTACCGCCCCGAGGCAAGGATCGCCAAGGCGCAGCTCGGCCCCGAGGCGGGTATGGTCGGCGCCGCGGACCTGGCCCGGCTGGTCGCCCGCCGGTTCCGCCGCGCCAACCGGCGCCGTGTCGAGCGCTACGAGCGGTATGCCCAGATCTACGACCAGGCGGCGAGTACCATCCGCAACACCCGCTCCACCCGCACCGCCGACTGAACCGTGGCCGCCCCTCCGGCGTCCCACCCCAACGCCATGACCGCAGCACCCTAGGGACCACCTGATCATGATCGCAGCCGAGCACCCCGTGGTGCGCCACCAGTCGGAGTCTCCGGGTGACGGCGAGGGCAAGCCGCCCGAGGACCGCCGACGGGTCTTCAGGCGGCGGTTCATCACCGCCACGATCATCGTGCTGCTGATCGGCATCCCGGCGGGCTACCTGCTGATCTCGGCGGGCCAGAGCCGCCGCTCGGGCAAGGACAAGGAGGCCGAGGCGGCCGCCCAGGGCCTCCGCGAGGGCTGGCCCTCCAAGATGCAGCGCCGGATCTTCGAGGTACCGATTCCCGGCAACGGCAGCGGAGTCCAGTACTACGAGACGAACAACTGGAAAGCCAGCCGGATGTACGTGAAGTTCCGGACGACCTCCGCCGGTCTCGACCGCTTCCTGACCGGCGTCGGCACCGGACGCGCGGCGCTGGAGCCCAACGAGATCGACATCAGCGCGCGGGACATCAGGATCACCGGCTGGCACTTCGGCCCGGACCAGCACTGGGCCAGCACCACGCACAGGAACAAGAAGCCGCGCCCCACCCAGAACATCACGGTCAACATGACCGATCCGGCCAGCCCTGTCATCTATGTCGTATCGGCGGCGACCCCCTGACCCGGAGCCGGAGGTGCGCTCACTAACCTGGAGCGAGTGAGCGAAGTGAGCGAGACGACCCCGCAGCCCGTGCAGACCCCCCGTCCCGGTGGGCCCGCCCCGCACTCCGGAACGCCTCAGCCGGTGGCCCCGGCCCCGCAGCAGGGACCGGACGCCGCGCCCGGGTACGCCGCCCCGCTGGCCGCCGCACCCGCGTCACCCGCTCCGCTCGGCCCGGCCGCCCCGGCTTCCGCCCGGCCTGTCGCTACCGCCCCGCAGGCCGTCGTACCCGCCGCACCCGCCCCGCAGGCAGCACCCCCGGCCGGGGCCCCGCGGACGCTTCAGTACCGCTTCGACGGGCCCGAGGACGCCCCGGTCCTGGTGATCGGGCCCTCGCTCGGGACCACCTGGCACATGTGGGACCGCCAGGTTCCCGAGCTGTCCCGGCACTGGCGGGTCTTCCGCTACGACCTGCCCGGCCACGGAGGCGCCCCCGCCCACGTCGCCGCATCCGTCGCCGAGCTGGGCGACCGGCTGCTCGCCACGCTGGACGGGCTCGGGGTCCAGCGTTTCGGCTACGTGGGCTGCTCGATCGGCGGGGCGATCGGTGCCGACCTGGCGCTGCGGCACCCGAACCGGGTCGCCTCGCTGGCGCTCGTCGCCTCCTCGCCCCGGTTCGGCACGGCCGACGAGTTCCGCCGGCGCGGGGTGATCGTGCGTACCAACGGGCTGGAGCCGATCGCCCGCACCGCACCGGAGCGGTGGTTCACCCCAGGGTTCGCCGCCGCGCAGCACGCGATCGTCGAGTGGGCCGTGCAGATGGTCCGCACCACCGATCCGGGGTGCTACATCGCGGCCTGCGAGGCGCTCGCGGCGTTCGACATCCGTGGTGCGCTGGACCGGATCGGCGCGCCCACCCTGGTGCTCGTCGGGGCGGAGGACCAGGTCACCGGGCCCGCCGAGGCCCGGACGCTGGTCGCCGGGATACCGGACGCGCGCCTCGCGCTCGTGCCCGGCGCGTCCCACCTCGCCCCGGTCGAGCAGCCCGCCGCCGTCAGCGACCTGCTCCTGACGCACTTCTCCACCGCCTGGCAGCAGGACACCTCGGCCGCGATCCCCGTGCTGCCCTCCGTCCCCGGGCCCGCCGCCCCGGCCGCCCCGTTCGCGCCCGTGGCCGACATCGCCCCGGCCACCGCGGCGCCCGAGGCTCCGGCGCCGGCACCGGACGAGCGGTACGAGCGCGGGACGAAGGTGCGCCGCGAGGTGCTGGGGGACGCCCACGTCGACGCGGTGAACGCCTCGGCCGACGCTTTCACCGAGGACTTCCAGGAGCTGGTCACCCGTTACGCCTGGGGCGACGTCTGGAGCCGCGAGGGCCTGGACCGCCGTACCCGCAGCGTCATCACGCTCACCGCGCTCGTCGCCTCCGGCCATCCGGAGGGCCTGGCCGCCCACACCCGGGCCGCTCTGCGCAACGGCCTGACGCCCGTCGAGATCAAGGAGGTCCTGCTCCAGACCGCCGTCTACTGCGGCTTCCCGGCGGCAGGCGCCGCCTTCTCCGTCGCGCAGTCCGTGATCCAGGAGGAAACCACCCCGCCCGCGTAGCAGGATGGCCCCATGAACGCATCGCCTCGGGCACTGACCCTCACCAAGAAGACCCACTCCTGCGTGCGGATCGAGAAGGAGGGGCGCGTCCTGGTCATCGACCCCGGCGGCTTCTCCGAGGACGACGCGGCCATCGGTGCCGACGTTCTGCTGGTCACGCACGAACACCCGGACCACTTCAACGAGGCCCGGCTGCGGGCGGGCCTGGAGGCGAACCCGGCGGCCGAGATCTGGACCCTGCGCAGCGTGGCCGACCAGCTCTCGGCCGCCTTTCCCGGACGGGTGCACACCGTGGGCGACGGCGACGCGTTCTCGGCCGGCGGGTTCGACGTCACCGTGCACGGCGAACTGCACGCGGTGATCCACCCGGACATCCCGAGGATCACCAACATCGGCTATCTCGTCGACGGTTCGGTCTTCCACCCCGGCGACGCGCTCACTGTTCCCGAGCGGCCCGTGGACACCCTGCTGCTGCCGGTGATGGCCCCCTGGAACAAGATCTCCGAGGTCATCGACTACGTACGCGAGGTGAAGCCGCGGCGCGCCATCGACGTGCACGACGCCCTGCTGACCGATCTCGCGCGGCCGATCTACGACAACCAGATCGGGGCCCTGGGCGGCGCGGACCACGGGCGGCTCGCCCCTGGCGGGGTCACCGAGCTGTGAGCCCCGCTGTCAGTGGGAGCCGATAGGTTTACTGCCATGCGCATCGCCACCTATAACGTCAATTCGATCACCGCCCGGCTGCCGAGGCTGCTGGCCTGGCTGGAGAGCAGCGGCACCGATGTGCTGTGCATCCAGGAGACCAAGTGTGCGGCGGAGCAGTTCCCCGCCGACGCCCTGCGCGAGCTGGGGTACGAGTCCGCCGTCAACGCCACGGGCCGGTGGAACGGAGTCGCGCTCCTCTCCCGGGTCGGCCTCTCCGACGTCGTCACGGGGCTGCCCGGCGGCCCGGAGTACGAGGGGGTGGAGGAGCCCCGCGCGATCTCCGCGACCTGCGGGCCGGTGCGCCTGTGGTCGGTCTACGTTCCCAACGGCCGGGAGGTGGGGCACCCCCACTATCCGTACAAGCTGGCCTGGCTGGAGGCGCTGCGCAAGGCCGTGGCGGCGGACGCCGCGGGGACTCTCCCGTTCGCTGTCCTGGGCGACTTCAACGTGGCCCCGACCGACGAGGACGTCTGGGACCCGGCTCTCTTCGTGGGGGCCACGCACGTCACCCCCGCCGAGCGCGCCGCCCTCGCGGCCCTGGAGGCGGAGGGCCTGAGCGAGGTCCTGCCCCGCCCCCTCAAGTACGACCGCGCGTACACCTTCTGGGACTACCGCGAGCTGCGGTTCCCCAAGAACAAGGGCATGCGGATCGACCTGACCTTCGGCAACGCCCCCTTCACCGCCGCCGTCAAGGACAGCTACGTCGACCGCGAGGAGCGCAAGGGCAAGGGGGCGTCCGACCACGCCCCGGTGGTGGTCGACCTCGATCTCTGAGCCCGGGGAGGCAGAAGAGGGCTGCGCATCGCGTGACAACCCAAGGTTGACACCCTTGAGGTGTCAACCTGCGGTTGTCGCATGACGCAGCCTCTTGCCGGTGCGCCCTGTGTTCGCCTCGATGATCTGAGCGAGGCCATCGAGAAGGGGTTCAGTGCACCGAGAACCCGCCGTCCACGAACACCGACTGCCCGGTGACGTAGGCCGAGGACCGCCCCGCCAGAAACACCGCAGCGCCCGCGAAGTCCTCCGCGAGCCCGTTGCGCCCGACCAGGGTCCGGGCGGCCAGCGACGCCACCTTCTCCGGGTCCGACTGGAGCCGCGCGTTCAGCGGGGTCAGCACGAACCCCGGTACCAGGGTGTTCACGGTGACGCCGTACGGCGACCACGCCTCCGCCTGTGACCGGGCCAGCGACTCCAGACCGCCCTTGGACACCCCGTACGCACCGCTGTCGACAAAGGCCCGGTGCGCCTGCTGAGAAGTGACGTGGATGATCCGCCCGTAACCCCGCTCGGCCATACCGGGACCAAAGCGCTGCCCCAGCAGGAACGGGGCCTTCAGGTTCACCGCCATCGTGGCGTCCCAGACGTCCTCGCCGAGGTCGTTCATCGGCGGGCGCAGGTTGATCCCCGCGCAGTTGACCAGGATGTCCGGCTCCCCGAAGGGCTCGACGGCCCCCGCCGCGCCCGCGTGTACCCCCTCGGTGGTGCCCAGGTCCGCGCTCACCCAGGCCGCCCGGCAGCCCTCGGCGGTCAGCTCGTCGACGGTCGCCCTCAGCTCGGCCTCCCGGCGGGCCACCACGACGACGGACGCACCCGCCCGGGCCAGTGCGCCGGTGATCGCCAGACCGATGCCGGAGCTGCCGCCGGTCACCACCGCCACCCGGCCTTCCAGCGAGAACAGTTCCGCCACGTACCCCTGTGAACTCATGTCCGTACCCTAAGCACCCGCTTGGGGGCGGGGCCGGGGCAGGGTGCCGGAACGGCGAAGGCCGCGCGCCCTGTGGTGCGGAACCTGGCCGGGATGGGACCCTAGTGGTATGAACATCCCTTTCTTGGACAACTGGCGTAAGCGTCAGGGCGGTACGCAGGGGAGCGGGCTCGCGGCCGCCGTCGAGGCGGATCCCGACGGTGTGGCCGAACTGCTCGCCGAGTGCGAACTGCTGCGTGTCCGGGCGGGGCAGCAAGGACTCGAACTCGACGACACCCCAGCCTCGTTGTCCGCGCTCGACCAGCTGCCGCCCCGCTGGCGCGAGGATCCGGAGGAGCTGCCTTGGCTCGGCAACGACGCCGGTCTCTACCTCGGCACGGTGATCGTGCGGACCGTCGCCGGTGCCTCGTGGGACATCTGGCCGAGTGGCCGCCCCGTCGTGCGGCTGATCTCCGGCCGGGAGATCGACGTCGTCGCGGCCGGTCTCGACTGGGCGATGTCGGGCAGCCCTGAGCTGTCCCAGGTCTACGCGGAGTCCGCCGAGAGCTGACCGGCGAGCCGTCTCCCGTCACCTAATCTAGATAAACAGCCTTATTGCACCATTTGCGCGTGTCGGCTGCGAAGTCCCTTATCGGGATGGATAGTTTGCGCTGACCTCGACACAGCGACAGACACAGCGACAAGTGGGTAGGGCAGCGCATGGCCGACGATCCGTTGATCGAACTGAGGGACGTCAACAAGCACTTCGGAGAGCTGCACGTACTTCAGGACATCAATCTCACCGTCGGCCGCGGGGAGGTGGTGGTGGTCATCGGCCCCTCCGGCTCCGGGAAGTCCACGCTCTGCCGGGCGATCAACCGCCTGGAGACGATCGAGTCCGGGCGGATCACGATCGACGGCAGACCCCTCCCCGAGGAGGGCAAGGGCCTGGCCCAGCTCCGCGCCGAAGTCGGCATGGTCTTCCAGTCGTTCAATCTCTTCGCCCACAAGACCGTGCTGGACAACGTCTCCCTCGCGCAGCTCAAGGTACGCAAGCGCAAGCGGGACGAGGCCGACGCGCGGTCCAGGGAGCTGCTGGAGCGGGTCGGTCTCTCCGCCCACGCCGACAAGTACCCCGCCCAGCTCTCCGGTGGCCAGCAGCAGCGCGTGGCCATCGCCCGCGCCCTGGCCATGGACCCCAAGGCGCTCCTCTTCGACGAGCCCACCTCTGCGCTCGACCCGGAGATGATCAACGAAGTGCTGGAGGTCATGCAGCAGCTCGCCCGGGAGGGCATGACCATGGTCGTGGTCACCCACGAGATGGGCTTCGCCCGCTCCGCGGCCAACCGCGTGGTGTTCATGTCCGACGGGTGCATCGTCGAGGACCGCACCCCGGAGGACTTCTTCACGTCCCCGTCGAGCGACCGTGCCAAGGACTTCCTGTCCAAGATCCTCAAGCACTGAGGGGGCTTTCCATGTTGCGTACGAGGAACTCGCGTACGGGCCGGGCCGCCGCCCTCGTGACCGGTCTCCTGCTCGCCGCACTCGCCGCGGGCTGCGGCAAGGACGGAAGCCCGCCGGTCAAGGGCCCCAGGCTCGAAGCCCTGCCGGTGTACGAGGTCGACACCGGCTTCGAGCTGCCCGAATCACCGACCTGGGCCAAGGCCAAGCGGCGCGGCCACCTGGTGATCGGCGCCAAGGAGGACCAGCCGTACCTGGGGGAGAAGGACCCGGCGAGCGGGATCTACTCCGGGTTCGACATCGAGATCGCCCGGATGCTGGCGGCCTCGATCGGCTTCGAGCCGAAGACGATCAGCTTCCGCACGATCGCCTCCGCCAACCGCGAGACCGCCCTCCAGAACGGCCAGATCGACTACTACGTGGGCACCTACACCATCAACGACATGCGCAAGAAGCTCGTGGGCTTCGCCGGGCCGTACTACATGGCGGGCCAGGGCCTGCTGGTGCGTACCGACGAGGACGACATCAGCGGCCCCCAGGACCTGGACGGCAAGACCGTCTGCTCGGCCGCCGGCTCCACGCCCTACCAGCGCATCGCCGCCGACTTCCCCAAGGCGGTGCTCGTCGCCTACGACACGTACTCCATCTGCGTCGACAACCTGCTGACCTACCAGGTCGACGCCGTCACCACCGACGACGCGATCCTGCTGGGCTTCGCGGCCAAGGCGCCCGACGAGATGAAGGTCGTCGGCAGGCCGTTCTCCGAGGAGCCGTACGGCGTCGGCGTCCCGCGCAACGACAACGCCCTGCGGCTCGCCCTCGACGACGCCCTGGAGGCCAACGAGGAGAACGGCAACTGGAAGAAGGCGTTCGAAGCGACGCTCGGCCTCTCCGGAGTGCCCGCGCCGACCCCGCCGCCCATCGACCGCTACCCGGCGAACTGAGGGGACGGCCCCACTCATGGATGTACTGACAGACAACTTCTCCCTCTACGGCGAGGGCTTCCTCGGCACCGTCGAACTGACCGTCTACGCCTCCGCGCTGGCGCTCGTCCTCGGCTTCCTGATGGCCTCCTTCCGGGTCGCGCCCGTCGGCTCCTTCCGGGTCTTCGGCACCGTCTGGGTCACCGTGCTCCGCAACACCCCGCTGACGCTGCTGTTCTTCGCGGTCCTGCTCGGCCTGCCCCGCTTCGGGCTCGTCCTGCCGTTCCAGGCCTTCGCGGTCATCGCGCTGGGCTGCTACACCTCGGCGTTCATCTGCGAGGTGCTGCGCTCCGGCATCAACACCGTGCCCAAGGGCCAGGGCGAGGCCGCCCGCAGCCTCGGCATGAACTTCGGCCAGACCCTGAGCACCGTGGTGCTGCCGCAGGCGTTCCGGTCGGTGATCCCGCCGGTCGGCTCGACCCTGATCGCGCTGGCCAAGAACTCCGCGATCGCCGGGGCGTTCAGCGTCACCGAGCTGCTCGGCACCTACAAGACGCTCAACGAGCTGGGCTACAGCATCATCTGGACCTTCATCTGGATCGCCGTCGGCTACCTGATCATCACCCTGACCATCAGTGCGCTGTTCAACGTGATGGAGAAGCGCTGGGGAGTCGCCCGATGACCACCACCCGTACCCGCAAGCCGTCGCTGCCCGCGGCCACCGCGCTCTACGACATCCCCGGCCCGGTGGCCCGCAAGCGGCACCTCACCTACGGGCTCGCCTCGACGGCGGTGATCCTCGGGCTGTTCGCCTGGATTCTCTATCTGCTGTTCGACACCGGCCAGTTCACCGCGGAGAAGTGGCGGCCCTTCGCATACGCGGGCATCCAGGAACTGCTGCTGCGCGGGCTCGGCAACACCCTCAAGGCCTTCGCGTACGCCGCGGTCCTCTCCCTCGCGCTGGGAGCGGTCCTCGCGGTCGGCCGGCTCTCCGTGCACCGGCCGGTCCGCTGGATCTCCACCGTGCTGGTCGAGTTCTTCCGGGCCATGCCGGTGCTGGTGATGATCTTCTTCATCTTCGTCGCGCTGAAGGTGCAGGCGCTGCCCGCCCTGGTGGCCGGGCTGACGCTCTACAACGGCTCCGTGCTCGCCGAGGTGTTCCGGACCGGGATCAACTCCGTGGACCGGGGCCAGCGCGAGGCCGCGTACGCGCTGGGAATGCGCAAGACGCAGGTCACGACCTTCGTCCTGGCCCCGCAGGCGGTACGCGCGATGCTGCCGACCATCATCAGTCAGCTGGTGGTCGCGCTCAAGGACACCTCACTGGGCTATCTGATCACCTATGAGGAATTCCTCCACGCGGGGAAGCTGATCGCGTCGAATCTCGACTACGATCTTCCTTTCATCCCCGTGGTGATGGTGATCTCTCCGATCTACATCGGGATGTGCATGCTGCTCTCGTGGTTCGCCACCTGGGTGGCCAGGAGGCAGCGGCGCAACCTGAAGACCAAAGCGGTCGAGGTGGACCCGGCCGAACCAGGGACGCTGCTGCCGGGAGGGCAGTAGCCGGGCAGTGCCCGCCCGGCAGCAGTCGGTGATCACTTCTCGCGCGGCGGGACCGGGATGACCCGGGTCCGTACCGGGCGAGGAGAAGGTCAGCTGCGCGCCGGTCGGGTTGTGCTCGATGCAAGACGCCGAGCGGCCCCACGTCGTGGAGAAACGCGACGAGGGTGCCGCTCGACTTCCTGCCGGTGACCGTGGCGTCCCGCGCGGCTACTTCACTTCAGGGAGCTCTTCGCCTGCCAGTCGGCCCACGACACGTTCCACGCGCCGTATCCGTTGCCCTCGGCGACGGTGCCCTTGGCGTCCGCGCCGGTGATCTCGAACGGGTCGCCCACCCGCACCTGTCCGTACAGCGCGGCGGCGTTCGCGTCGCTCATTCCGACGCAGCCCGAACTCCGGTTGGCCTGGCCGAAATAGCCCGCGTTCCACGGGGCCGCGTGTGCGTACATCCCCGACCACGTCAGCCGCATCGAGTAGTCGACCATCTTGTCGTAGGCGTCGCCGAGGCCCACCGTCTCGGAGCGCATGTTGATCGTGCCCTCCTTCGACATCAGGACCGCCGTGCCCCGCCAGGACGCCTTCTCACCGCCCGGGGTGCCCGCCGACATCGGGATGTCCAGGACCTGCTTCCCGTCCCGGTGCAGGGCGAGGCGGTGCCGGTCGAGGTCGACCTTGACGACCTGGGCCGCGCCGATGGTGAACGTCGTCGTGTAGTCGCGGACGAACCAGCCGCCGTCCGTACCCGTGTCGATGCCGTTCAGCTGCGCGTCCAGGGTGACCTTCGTGCCGGGCTTCCAGTACTCCTTCGGCCGCCAGTCGACACGGTCCTTGCCCGAGTAGTCCCGGAGCCAGCCCCAGGAGCCCTCGGTGTCGTTGGAGGTGGACACCTTGAGGGCCTTCTCCACGGCCGCCTTGTCCTTCACCGGGTGGTCGAAGACGACGGACAGCGGCTGGGCGATGCCCACGGTCGTGTTCTTCCCGGGCGCGAGCGACAGCTTGTTGACCTTCTCGGCCCCGGCGGTGGTGAAGACTGCCTGGTCACTGCCGCCGTCGGAGTCCTTCGCCCGCACCGTGTACGCGGTGCCCGGCGCGGCTACCCGCTCGGATATCCAGGTCCGGCCGTCGGCGGATATCTTCCCGGTCAGCGCGCCGCTCTCGCCCGCCGTCACCGCCACCGACTTCAGCTTCCCGTGCGCCAGGGTCACCTTCACCGGCTGCCCCGGCGCCGCAGCCTTGCCCTTGAGGTTCACCGAGATGCTGGTGTCGGGCGCCGCATCGGGGGCGTCCTCGGCAGAGGTGGAGCCACCGGCGTAGCAGCCGGTGAGCGCGGCGGCGAGGAGCGCCGCCGGACCGGCCAGAACGGTACGTCGGATGCCGGGGCGCGCGGACCGCGACAGGCGCGCGGACCGCGACAGGCGCGCGGAGCGTGACGGGTGTGCGGGGCGTGCGGAACGTGACGGGCGTGCGGAACTCAACGAAACCTCCCAGGCAGGACACTCAGCTGGTCAGAGGCCAATTCGCCCATGTCGGGTTCCGTCCGGAGCGGAAAATCTCACCGCCGGAAGCGGAGTGCGGCGCTCAGCTGCTCGCCCGGTGTGACGCCGGTGTGCCGGTGCTCGGCGCGGGCTCCTGTGCCTCGCGCGTCACATCGCCGACGACCTCGACCACATCGGGGCCGTACGCCTGGGAGTTGACGACCTTCAGCAGCAGGCAGAACGACTTGTTGCCGTGCTTGCGCAGCAGCTTCTCGTGGTTGCGGGCCACATAGCGGGTCGCCGCCTGGTTCGTGATGGCCCGCTGCCCGCAGAACACGAAGACCGGACGTGCGTCCTGCCCGCCCGTCAGCCGGGCGAGCAGGACGTACTCCGAGGTTCCGGGCTCCAGCCGGTAGCGCTCCGCCCCGATCCGGAAGGCGACCCGGTCCGGGCCGGGGTCCTGCTCGACGTTAATCCGGACCCCGGGCAGCAGGGTGCGCAGATGCGCCGCCATCCGCTGATTGGACATCGGGCCGCCGACGCAGAACTCCGTACGCTCCCCGAACCCCTGCTGGGCCGTGTCGTGGGTCACGATCTGCGCATGCGCCCCGCAGTCCTTGATCAGCGCGGAGAGTTCGAGCAGGGCGAAGGCGTCGTGGCGGTGCACGGACCCGTCGGCGCCCGCGTACCGGTTCACGACGAGCAGGCACTCGGAGTTGCGTGGCAGCCCGAAGAAGGCCTGTTTGCGGCGGAGCTTGCGCCGCCAGAGGTAGGTCCGGGCCAGCCAGCCCAGGGAGGTACTGAAACCGGCGGCTATCACGCCCAGCACGATGTTGCGCACGTCGTCCGTCATGGGCGCGCATGGTATCGGTCATCCGGGTAACCGTTCGAGGCGGTCCTGACGATCCGGCTCCGCCGGGACTACCCTGCGGCGGAGATCCGTTGACTGGAGGTACGTATGCGCCGTTCCGTCGGCCGGAACACGTCCCTGTTGGCCGTCCTGGCCGTCCTCGCCTCGGTGGGGGCCGCCGCCCCGGCGGCCTCGGCGCCCTCCACCGCCCCGCACCCCGCTCCGCCCAAGTCCCCGGTGGCGGTGGGCTACGGGGGAGCGGTGGCGAGCGTCGACCGGGACGCGTCGGCCGCCGGGATCGAGGTCCTGCGCAGGGGCGGCAACGCGGTGGACGCGGCCGTCGCCACCGCGGCGGCCCTCGGGGTGACGGAACCGTACTCGGCGGGCATCGGCGGTGGTGGCTACTTCGTCCACTACGACGCCAGGAAGCGCGCCGTCCAGACCATCGACGGCCGCGAGACAGCCCCGCGCAGCGCGAACGCCTCCCTCTTCCTGGAGAACGGCAGGCCCATCCCGTTCGCGGAGGGGATGACCAGCGGCCTCGGCGTCGGCACCCCCGGCACCCCGGCCACCTGGGAACGGGCGCTGGACGCCTGGGGCAGCAAGTCCCTGCGTACGCTGCTGAAACCGGCCGAGCGCCTGGCGCGGGACGGGTTCGTGGTGGACAAAACCTTCCGCTCGCAGACTGCCGCCAACCGGGCCCGGTTCGCCGACTTCCCGGCCTCCGCGAAGCTGTTCCTCCCGGGCGGTGAACTCCCCGTCGTCGGCTCGGTGTTCAAGAACCCGGACCTGGCCCGTACGTACGCGAAGCTCGGCCGGGAAGGGGTCGGCGCGCTGTACCGGGGCGAGTTGGCCGACGACATCGTCCGTACCGTACGCAAGCCGCCGGTCGACCCGGACGCCACCCGGGTGGTGCGGCCCGGCGATCTGACCCGCAAGGACCTCGCTTCCTACCGGACCCTGCTCAAGGACCCGACCAGGGTGAACTACCGGGGCCTGGACGTCTACGGCATGGCCCCCTCCTCGTCCGGCGGCACCAGCGTGGGCGAGGCCCTCAACATCCTTGAGTCGACCGACCTTTCGCGGGCCGACCCCACCCGGTATCTGCATCGGCTCATCGAGGCGAGCCGGATCGCCTTCGCGGACCGGGGCCGCTGGGTGGGCGACCCGGCGTTCGAGGACGTCCCCACGAAGGAGCTGCTGAGCCAGCGCTTCGCGGACGCCCGGGAGTGCCTGATCAGCGACGACAAGGCGCTGACCAGCCCGCTGGCGCCGGGCGACCCGCGGAACCCCGAACGGTGCGGCAGGGGTGGCGCGGCCGTTCCGACGACGTACGAGGGGGAGAGCACCACCCACCTGACGGCCGCCGACAAGTGGGGCAACGTCGTCGCCTACACCCTCACGATCGAGTCCACCGGTGGCAGCGGCATCACGGTGCCCGGCCGCGGCTTCCTGCTCAACAACGAACTCACCGACTTCTCCTTCGCCCCCGCCGACCCGGCCGTGCACGACCCGAACCTGCCGGGACCCGGCAAGCGCCCGCGCTCGTCGATCTCGCCGACGATCGTGCTGAAGCACGGCAAGCCGGTCCTCGCCCTCGGCACACCGGGCGGGGCCACGATCATCACGACCGTCCTCCAGTCGCTCACCGGACACCTGGACCGGGGGCTCCCGCTGGTCGACGCGATCGCCGCGCCGCGCGCCAGCCAGCGCAACACGGCGACGACGGACATCGAGCCGGACCTGTGGAACAGCGCGGTCCGCACGGAGCTGGAGGGGCTCGGCCACGCCTTCAAGCAGACCCCGGAGATCGGGGCCGCCACCGGCGTGCAGCGGCTGCCCGACGGCCGATGGCTCGCGGCGGCGGAAAAGGTGCGCCGGGGCGGCGGCTCGGCCATGGTGGTGCATCCGGGCGGCAGGCGCTGAGCCGGCCGGACGAAGCAGGGGCGGCGACCCGCACGGGCCCCTCGTTCTACGGGAAGGGCCCATCCGCACCATGCGCACCCGAATGCTCGCCCTGACCTCCGCCGCCTGCGGCGCCGCGCTGCTCGCGGCGGCGGCGCTGCCGGCGGCCGCCAGTGACGCGGAGAGGGCCGCCCCGGAGGGTTCGGCCGTGGACGCGACCGAGGTGACCGCCGCCGAGCTGCTGGCCGAGGTCCGCTCCTGTACGCGGATCTCGAAGGGCGAGTACCGCACGGACAGCGGCAGCCCCAAGGCCACGGTCTCCGTCTGCGGCACCCAGGACGCCGTGTTCTGGAAGGCGGACATGGACATCGACTGCGACGGCCGGAAGACCAAGGAGTGCAACCTGAAGACGGACCCCTACTTCCTGCCGGAGACCGCGTTCACGTCCTCCCGCGGCGAACCGCTGGACTCGGCCGCACTCCCCCATGTGGTGGTACCCGCCCCCGGCAAGGTGTGGGACTACCGGAAGTCGGGGCTCGGCGGCGGCAGCGTCGTCGCGGTCGTGTACGGGGACCTGGTGCGGTACGGCGTCATCGGGGACACCGGTCCCAGGGGCATCATCGGGGAGGCGTCGTACGCCATGGCCAGGACGCTGGGCATCGACCCCGACCCGGTGAGCGGAGGCGCCGAGTCCGGGGTCACGTACATCGCGTTCAAGGACTCCCGTATCTCCCCGATCGAGAGCCGTGCGAAGGCGCGGAGCCGGGGGGAGGAGCTGGCGAGGGAGTTCGTGGGGCGCTCCTGAAGGTGCTTCCGAGGGGTGTCCCGGAGGCGGTTCCTCGGTCGATCGGGCCCGGCCGGTGCCCGGTCAGAGCCCAGTCGGAGCCCGGCCGGGTGCCCGGCCAGAGCGGCGTCAGAGCGCGGTCAGGACCCGCGGACCGCCGTCGGTGACCGCCACCGTGTGCTCGCTGTGCGCGGCCCGGGTGCCGTCGGCCGTCCGCAGGGTCCACCCGTCCCGGTCCTCGCGGAACGCGTCGCCGCCGCCGGCGATCAGCATGGGCTCGATCGCCAGGACCATCCCGTGCCGCAGCGGCATGCCGCGCCCCGGGCGTCCCTCGTTCGGCACGGGCGGGTCCTCGTGCATGGACCGGCCGATCCCGTGCCCGCCGTAGCCCTCCATGATCCCGTAGCCCGCGTCCCGGCAGACCGTGCCGATCGCGTGGGCGATGTCGCCGATGCGGTTGCCCACCACTGCCGCGGCGATCCCTGCCTCCAGGGCCCGGTCGGCGGTGGCGATGAGCCGGGTGTCGGCGGGGCGGGCGCGGCCCACGGTGAAGCTGACCGCCGAGTCGCCCGCCCAGCCGTCGAGGAGGGCGCCCGTGTCCACGCTGACCAGGTCCCCGTCCCGCAGCGGCTCGGCCGAGGGGATGCCGTGCACGATCGCGTCGTTGACCGAGACGCAGACGACGGCCGGAAAGGGCGTGGAGGCGAAGTGGGGCCGGTAGTTCAGGAACGGCGAGGAGGCGCCGGCCTCGCTCAGCACCTCGCGGGCCGCCTCGTCCAGTTGGCGCGGTGTCACGCCGACCGCCGCGACTTTCCGCGTACGGGTCAGGATCTGCGCGACGATCCGGCCGGCCTCGCGCATCGCTTCGATGTCGGTGTCTGTCTTGATGTGAACCATGCCCATTACTATACCGGTCGAAGCGGTATAGTAATGACGGTATAGGAATGGTGCACCGTGGTAGGGTGGCCGCATGGTCCGCACCCCCCTGACTCCCGAAGAGCGCCTGCGCGGCGAGCGGCTCGGCCTGCTGCTCCGCGAAGCGCGCGGGGAGCGCAGCATGGCGGCCGTCGCCGCGAGCGCCGGAATCTCCGCGGAGACCCTCCGCAAGATCGAGACCGGCCGCGCCCCGACCCCGGCCTTCTTCACCGTGGCTGCCCTCGCCGGTGCGCTGGGCCTCTCCCTGGACGAGATCCTCGGCGGCTGCGCACCGGAACCGGCCGCGGTGCCGCTGATCGCGTAGTGCCCCCTCCGGAGGCGCGCAGGGCGTAGGGTCGCGCCCGTGACTCTCCAGGACTTCGCCCGCAGCGAATACGTCAGCCTGACCACCTACCGGAAGGACGGCACACCCGTCGCTACGCCCGTCTGGGCGGCCGCCGAGGGTGGTGTGCTGTACGTCTGGACCCGCTCCGACTCGTGGAAGGTCAAGCGGCTGCGCAACAACAGCAAGGTCGTCGTGACCGTCTGCGATGTGCGGGGCCGGATCGCCGATGGGGCCCCGAGCGCCGAAGGCACCGCCACGCTCCTCGACGAGGACGCGACCCGTGCGGTGCGCAAGCTGCTGGCCCGCAAGTACACGTGGAAGTTCTGGCTGGTCGACTGGCCTGCCATGGTCGCCCGGCTCGGCAAGCGCCCGCACACCGGTGTCGCCGTCACCTTCTGAGTCTTCCGTGGCTTCCGCGCCTTCCGGGGCCGTTCATCGGAGCGCGCGGGGGGCGCACGGCGCGGCTGCCGTGCTCCCGCCGCAGTGTGCCCGAAAGCTGCGCGTAGCCGTCCCGTAACACACCTGCGGTCGAATGCCTCCGGACCGGAGGGCTCCGGTCGACGGTCGGCGAGGGCGACGATGACGGTGTATCAGCAGGAGTTGGAAGTAGGAGAGTTCGCGCGGTACCTACGCGATCTGGCGGCGCGACTGGACCCCGGGCGCGGTTGGTACGGGGTCTTCGTCCGGCGCGACCCGGCGGGCATGCGGTCCTGCCTCGACGGGGTGGAGGTCCCGCCCTGGGACGTGGTCGAGTCCCTGCTCGCGGACCTGGCCGCGCTGCACGGCGCACGCTTCGCCGAGCAGGTCTCGGTCCGGGCGGCCGCCCTCTACTCGGCCTCCGCCGCCGCCCACGACCGGCGGCCCGGCGGACGCCAGGAGCTCGTCCACCGGCTGGAGTTGATGATCGGCGAGCAGGGCCGGGCGGCACAACGGCTGCGCGACGCCGGGGCCGACGACACGGACCCGGCCGACCCCGAGGCGCTGGCCTGGGCCCGCGACGACCACGCGCGGGCCTCGGCGCGCTGCGCGGAACTGCGCAAGCGGCTGGCGGCGGTGACGGTGCCGGACGCGTACGCCGAACCTGCCCCGGCACTGGATACGCAGCCCGCCCCCGCCCCCGCCCCTGGTCGCCCGGGCGTCACGCCCGATGCGGATGTCTCCGGGCCGGAGGGGCCTGCCGTCGGCCACCCCCGGGTGGCGGCCGATGCGTATTCCTCCGCGCCTGAGGCCCCTGCCCCGACCGCGTACCCGGCCCCTGCGCCCGACGCCCCTGCGCCCGGTCGCCCGCGCGTGGCGCCCGCCGTGCCTGTGGCCCCCGCCGCCGAGCCCTCGCGCAAGAAGCCGCGCGGTGCCCGGTTCGCCGGGCTGGAGGTCGACGACGAGGCGACCGGCTACGCCCCCTCGCCGGTGCCCGTGCTGCCCGCCCCCGCCCGGCCCGGGGCCTTTGCCCCGCGCGGCGCCCGCTTCGGTGGCGCGGGCGATGAGGGCGGAGGGGATCGTGAGGGCCGGGACCGGGCCGGGCGGGACCGTACGCCGGACGCCCTGCCGGACCCGGCCGCCGGGCAGGCCGTGGCCGCCGCCGTCGCCCGGCTGGTCCGGCTGCGCACCGAGGGCCGCAGTGGCGAGGCGCACGTGGTGCTCTGCGAGGTCGCGGCCTGGCCCGCGGCCCGGCTGCCGGTGCTCGCGGTCGCCCTGTACCGGGCGGGCCTCTCCGCCGACTGGACGACCCTGCTCTGGGAGGTGTCCTCGCTGCCGCCCGCCGGGTTCGCCTCGGCGGCGGGCGCGCTGGCCGCCGCGGGGCACGACGACGACTGCGGGCTCCTGTTGCGCCAGGGAGTGGCCCGGCCCGCCGCCGAGGTGGCCGCAGCGGCGCTCGCCCTGGACGGCGCGGGCCACGAACGGGAGGCGCGGGACCTGCTCGGCGCCTTCATCCGCGTACGCACTCCGCAGGAGGCCGCCGCCCTCGCCGGGAGCGGTGACACCCGGCTGCTGCCCCTCCTCCTGGCGGCCGCCCGTGAGGTGTCCGCGGAGCGGGAGTGGGACCTGGTGCACGCGTTGCGCGTGGCGGGCGTGCCGGGGGTCTGAACGCCCGGCGCGTGCTGCCCGCCGATCGGTACCGCGTCCGTTGTGGACCGCTCGGGTGCGAAACATGATCGACTCCGTCGGTTCACGGCGATGGTCTTGCCCCGCCGGACCACGGGGCTTACGTTCTCCATCCATGCACCGATCTACGTGCGTAGAGAACGCGTGCAGGCTCTCTGACGCCGCGTCGAAGGAGCAGCTCATGTCCCACGTCGTACGCGCCGCACTCGTCCAGGCGACCTGGACCGGCGACACCGAATCCATGATTGCCAAGCACGAGGAGCACGCGCGCGAGGCCGCCCGGCAGGGGGCGAAGATCATCGGCTTCCAGGAGGTGTTCAACGCCCCCTACTTCTGCCAGGTCCAGGAGCCCGAGCACTACCGCTGGGCCGAACCGGTGCCCGACGGGCCGACCGTCCGGCGGATGCGGGACCTGGCCCGGGAGACCGGGATGGTCGTCGTCGTGCCGGTCTTCGAGATCGAGCAGACCGGGTTCTACTACAACACCGCGGCCGTGATCGACGCCGACGGCTCGTATCTCGGCAAGTACCGCAAGCACCACATCCCGCAGGTCAAGGGCTTCTGGGAGAAGTACTACTTCAAGCCCGGCAACGCCGGCTGGCCCGTCTTCGACACTGCCGTCGGCAAGGTCGGCGTCTACATCTGCTACGACCGGCACTTCCCCGAGGGGTGGCGGCAACTGGGCCTCAACGGAGCCCAGTTGGTCTACAACCCGTCGGCCACATCGCGCGGCCTCTCCAGCTACCTCTGGCAGCTGGAGCAGCCGGCCTCCGCCGTCGCCAACGAGTACTTCGTCGCCGCGATCAACCGCGTCGGCCAGGAGGAGTACGGCGACAACGACTTCTACGGCACCAGCTACTTCGTCGACCCGCGCGGCCAGTTCGTCGGCGACGTCGCCAGTGACAAGGAGGAGGAACTCCTCGTCCGAGACCTGGACTTCGGCCTGATCGAGGAGGTCCGCCAGCAGTGGGCGTTCTACCGGGACCGGCGGCCCGACGCCTACGACGGGCTGGTGGAGCCGTGACCGGACTGTACGACCGCCACCGCGCCGTCAGCCCCGAATGGCTGGCCCTCTACTACCGCCACCCCATCGAACTCACCCACGGCGAGGGCCGCCATGTCCAGGACGCGGACGGCAACCGCTACCTGGACTTCTTCGGCGGCATCCTCACCACGATGACCGCCCACGCCCTGCCCGAGGTCACCAAGGCGGTCGCAGAGCAGGCCGGGCGGATCGTCCACTCCTCCACCCTCTACCTCAACCGCCCCATGGTGGAGATGGCCGAGCGGATCGCCACCCTCTCCGGCATCCCCGACGCCCGGGTCTTCTTCACCACCTCGGGCACCGAGGCCAACGACACCGCGCTGCTGCTCGCCACCGCGTACCGCCGGTCCAACCAGATCCTCGCGATGCGCAACAGCTACCACGGCCGGTCGTTCTCGACGGTCTCGATCACCGGCAACCAGGCCTGGTCGCCGACGAATCTCTCCCCGCTCCAGACCCTGTACGTCCACGGCGGCGTCCGCAGCCGGGGGCCGTACGCCGAGCTGAGTGACGAGCGCTTCATCAAGGCGTGCGTCGCCGACCTGGAAGACCTCCTCGGGCACACCCGCCGCCCCGCCGCCCTGATCGCCGAACCCATCCAGGGCGTCGGCGGCTTCACCTCGCCGCCCGACGGGCTGTTCGCCGCCTTCCGCCAAGTCCTGGACCGGCACGGTGTGTTGTGGATCTCCGACGAGGTCCAGACCGGCTGGGGCCGTACCGGCGAGCACTTCTGGGGCTGGCAGGCGCACGCGGAGCACGGCCCGCCGGACATCCTCACCTTCGCCAAGGGCATCGGCAACGGCATGTCGGTGGGCGGAGTCGTGGCCCGCGCCGAGGTGATGAACTGCCTCGACGCCAACTCCATCTCCACGTTCGGTGGTTCACCCATCACCATGGCCGCGTCGCTCGCCAACCTCTCGTACCTCCTGGAGCACGACCTCCAGGGCAACGCGCGGCGTGTCGGCGGGCTCCTCATCGAACGGCTGCGCGGCATCGCCGCCGGCTGCCCCGCCGTACGCGAAGTGCGCGGCCGGGGCCTGATGATCGGCGTCGAGCTGGTGAAGCCCGGCACCGACGAGGCTGACCCGGAAGCCGCGGCAGCCGTCCTCGAAGCGGCCCGGGAGGGCGGACTGCTCATCGGCAAGGGCGGCGGCCACAGCACCAGCGTGCTCAGGATCGCCCCGCCGCTGACCCTGACCGTCGCCGAGGCGGAGGAGGGCGCGGCCATCCTCGCGGACGCCCTGCACGCGGCGGGCTGACCCGCCCCGCAGACCCGTGCGCCGCACGTATCGACCGCCGTGCGGGGCGGCCCCGCCGTACGCCCAGGAGGCCGGCGGGGCGCCCCGCAGTGAGGAGGAACCCATGAGCCGAACCGTCATCCACGGCGGCCTGGTCATCACAGCGTCCGACGAGATCCACGCCGACGTCCTCATCGAGGGCGGCCGCATCGCCGCGCTCGCCGCCCACGGGACCGACGCCGCCGGGAGCTGGAGCGCCGACCGGCGGATCGACGCCACCGGGAAGTACGTCATCCCGGGCGGCGTCGACGCCCACACCCACATGGAGATGCCGTTCGGCGGAACGTACGCCGCCGACACCTTCGAGACCGGAACCCGGGCCGCGGCCTGGGGCGGCACCACCACCATCGTCGACTTCGCGATCCAGAGCGTGGGCCGTTCGCTGCGCGAAGGGCTGGACTCCTGGTACGGGAAGGCCGACGGCAACTGCGCCATCGACTACGCCTTCCACATGATCCTCGCCGACGTGAACCCCTCCTCGCTCAAGGAGATGGACCGCCTCGTCTCCGAAGGGGTGACCTCCTTCAAGCTGTTCATGGCCTACCCGGGCGTCTTCTACTCCGACGACGGCCAGATCCTGCGGGCCATGCAACAAGCCGCGGGAAACGGCGGGTTGATCATGATGCACGCCGAGAACGGCATCGCCATCGACGTCCTGGTCGAACAGGCGCTCGCGGCCGGCCGCACCGACCCCCGCTACCACGGAGACGTCCGCAAGGTCGCCCTGGAGGCCGAGGCCACCCATCGCGCCGTCCAGCTCGCCCGGGTCGCCGGATCTCCCCTCTACGTCGTCCACGTCTCCGCCGACGAGGCCGTGGAGGAGATCGCCGCCGCCCGCCACAGGGGCCTCCCGGTCTACGGCGAGACCTGCCCGCAGTACCTGTTCCTGTCCACCGACAACCTCGCCGAGCCGGACTTCGAGGGTGCCAAGTACGTCTGCTCCACCCCGCTGCGCCCCAAGGAGCACCAGGAAGCCCTGTGGCGGGGCCTTCGCACCAATGAACTCCAGGTCGTCTCCACCGACCACTGCCCGTTCTGCTTCTCGGGCCAGAAGGAGATGGGCCGCGGGGACTTCTCCAAGATCCCCAACGGCATGCCGGGCGTCGAGCACCGCATGGACCTGCTGCACCAGGCCGTGGTGGACGGGCACATCACCCGCCGCCGCTGGATCGAGATCGCCTGCGCCTCCCCGGCCCGGATGTTCGGCCTCTATCCGAAGAAGGGCACCATCGCCCCGGGAGCCGACGCGGACATCGTCATCTACGACCCGGCCGCCGAGCACGTCCTCTCCGCCGAGACCCACCACATGAACGTCGACTACTCGGCGTACGAGGGCAAACGCATCACCGGACAGGTCGAGACCGTCCTCTCGCGCGGCGAACCCGTCATCGACGGACGGAAGTTCACCGGCCGTGCCGGACACGGCATGTACACCCCCCGCGCCACCTGTCAGTACCTGGACTAGCCGCCTGTCAGTACCTGGATAGGAGATCCCGTCATGGACTTCGGACTCGTCCTCCAGACCGACCCGCCCGCCTCGGCCGTCGTCGGCCTGATGCGCCGCGCCGAGCGAAACGGCTTCCGCTACGGCTGGACCTTCGACTCGGCGGTGCTCTGGCAGGAGCCGTTCGTCATCTACAGCCGCATCCTGGAGCACACCGAACGCCTCACCGTGGGCCCCATGGTCACCAACCCGGGCACCCGCACCTGGGAGGTCACCGCCTCCACCTTCGCCACCCTCAACGACATGTACGGCAACCGCACCGTCTGCGGCATCGGGCGCGGCGACTCCGCGATGCGCGTCGCGGGCCGCCGCCCCAACACCCTGGCCCGCCTCGGCGAGGCCATCGACGTCATCCGGGACCTCGCCGAGGGCCGGGAGGCGAGTGTCGACGGGCAGCCGCTCCAGATCCCCTGGGTGAAGGACGGGCGGCTGCCGGTGTGGATGGCGGCGTACGGGCCCAAAGCCCTCGCCCTGGCCGGGCGGAAGGCGGACGGGTTCATCCTCCAGCTCGCGGACCCCTTCCTCACCGAGTGGATGATCAAGGCGGTACGGGACGCGGCGGCCGACGCCGGACGGGACCCCGACGCCGTCACCATCTGCGTCGCCGCGCCCGCGTACGTCGGCGACGACCTCGCCCACGCCCGGGAGCAGTGCCGGTGGTTCGGCGGGATGGTCGGCAACCACGTCGCGGACCTGGTCGCCCGCTACGGCGAGCACTCGGGTCTGGTGCCCGAGGCGCTGACCGCGTACATCAAGGACCGGCACGGTTACGACTACAGCCACCACGGGCGCTCCGGCAACCCGGACACCGCCTTCGTGCCTGACGAGATCGTGGACCGGTTCTGCCTGCTGGGTCCCGCCGAGGCGCACATCGAGAAGCTGCTCCACCTGAGGGACCTGGGCGTCGACCAGTTCGCCGTCTACAACATGCACGATGCCCGGGAGGCGACGATCGACGCGTACGGCGCCGCGATCATCCCCGCCCTGACCGGCTGACCGACTGACCGCGCCCCCGGAGGAGAGCCCGCCGGAGCCGGGCGGGCGGAGGCGTCAGCCCTGGGCGAGGTCCAGGGCGTGTTCGAGCACCTCGCAGGCCTGGAGGTGGTTGCCGGACTCCTGGAGCAGACCGGCGAGCCTGCGGCAGACCAGCACGGCTTCCGAGCCGCGTGTCTTGTGCGTCTGGTGGAACGCCTGTTCCAGGACCTCGATCGCCTCCCTGAGCTGACCCGCGTCGGCCAGGGCCTCGGCCAGTTCGAGCTGTACGGCGAAGGCGTGGCTCTTCCCGCCCGGGGACTGTTCGCCCAGGGCTAGCCGGAGGATGGGCAGGGCGTCGCGGTTGCGTCCCTCGGTGCGCAGCAGACGCGCCAGGTTCAGTCCGGCGGCGACCAGCGCCGCGCGGACGTCGGCGTCCACGACCGGGCCCGCCGGGACATGGCGCTCGGCGCGTGCGCGGTTGCGGATCAGGGGGAGACGCCCGATGTCGTTCTCCTGCGAACGCTGCGGTTTCGGCCGGTTCTTCGCCCGCAACCGCTCGTCCAGCACCCGGTAGATGGTGTTGAGGTCGATGAGTTCCTGCCCGTCGGCCACCCCCGTCCGCATCAGATGGAGCAGCTCGCCCGTGAAAGCGGTGTGGACCTCGCCCTCCGGGGCCAGGGCGAGTCTGTCCTTCGGGGAGGCCGTCAGTACGTAGGCCCCGTCGACCGCCACCCGGCCGGCCAGCGTGTCCGCGTCGCCCGCGAGGGTGCGGGCGGCCCGCCCGCTGAAGCAGCAGTCCAGCACGATCACCCGTCGCCTGGCCCTGGACGAACGGATGGCGGCCCGCAGATGCTCGAAGGCCACCGCCGTGTAACCGGTGTTCTCGCGCGACCCCGTCAGGGCCAGATAGAGGTCCGCGGTGTCCGCGTCGCGCAACCCGTGCCCCGCGTAGTACACGAAGAGGGTGTCGGTGGCCTCCTCCGCCGCGCTGTGCACCGGATCGAGCATGGCCGAACCGTCCTCGGGATCCAGCACGACCGTGCAGTGCGGTTCGGGGAGACCCCAGAGCATCGCGTCCCGCAACGCTTCGGACAGGTCGCGCAAGTTGGCCTGGACCGCAGGCAGTTGTTCGAGGCTCCGGTAGGAGTGCGTGCCGATGAGCACGGCCCGGGACGCGGCCGGGTCAGGAAGCCTGGTCATCGTCGGAGTTGCCGTCCGCTTCCCGGTCGAGCAGCGTGACGATGCGCTCCACCATGTCGGCCGAAACGCCGTTCGCCGGGATCTCCACCTCGACCTCTCCCCTCCGCAGGGTGATCGCGGGCCGGTTGCGTCGCGATGCGCGCCACTGGGCCACAGACACGACCAGGGCTCCGGTGGACAGCCCCGAGCCGATGAGGAGTTCCAGGACATCGAACCCCGTACCCATGGAGCCGGGTGGTGCCGTCGTGCCGCTCGCGATCCTGCCTTTCACCTCGTGCCGCAGCGAGTCCTCGGCATCCACCCAGCGCAGCAGCGAGCGGAGATCGGCCTCGCCGCCCTCGGCGTGTTCGTTCCCGACGACGCGTACCTCAACCTTGGTCACCTGATGGGTCCTTTCTCCGTTCAGCCCGGGCGCCGACCCCCGAGAACAGTGCGAGCGCCACCTCGCGGGCACCGAGTCTCGCCAGGCACACGGCCTGCCAGTACTGGGAGGTGAGCGTCGTGGGGTGGGAGGCGCCGAGTGTCCTCGTGCAGACCTGAACCACCGAGGCGAGCATGTGAGCGGCTTCCTGCAGCTCTCCCCGCAGGACGAGATTGACGGCCTCCCGCTGGCGCGACAGCGCGTTCTCCGCGGTCATGCTGCCCAGGACGGTCTGACGGGTCACCTCGCTGAGGGACAGCGGCAGTACGCGATCGGGCCGCAGTTCCACCACGGGTCCCTGGGGGAGGGCGGCGTCCAGATACTCCGGATACGAGGTCTCGGCCTCGGGAGGGCGGTGAACCTGTCGGACGGCGTCCTCGCGGACGGACCGCCGCACCAGCTCACCGAGGAGCCGGGCGGTGTCCGGCTCCGTCCGCAGCGCGAGCAGGTCGGCGAGCGCCGCGGCAGCGCTCTGCGGCCGCTCGAACGGTTCCCGGGCGGAGAGCGAATCAACGAACTCCGCCAGCTGCGGCGGAATACGGTGACGGCTCCGGGCCAGCCGGGGCGCGCCCTCGTCGACAGCACGTTCCACGACGGCCCCGACGTCGTCGACCTCCGCGAGCGGCGGCTCACCCGTGAGCATCAGATACATGCACATGCCCAGGCCGTAGAGGTCGCTCGTCGGTCCGGGCCGCTCGCCCCGCATGATCTCCGGAGCCATGTACCGGGGGGTGCCGACCAGCGCGCCCACCTTGGTGGTCACCGAGTCCTCGGTCAGGCGGACCAGTCCGAAGTCCTGCAGGACGACCCGTCCCTGAGAGGTGATCCGTACATTTGACGGCTTGACATCGCGATGCAGCACACCCGCTTCGTGGGCGGCCGCCAGGCAGGCACAGACCCCGATCCCGATGCCGACGGCGGCCGCGTCCGGTAATCGCGCCCGCTGGGCCACCAGTGTCTGCAGGTCGACGCCGTCGAGATACTCCATCACGAGGTACGGGGAGCCGTCGAGTATGCCGAAGTCGTACAGCGCCGGTGCGCCGTCGCCGGCGATCCGTGCCAGGGCCCGGGCCTCCCGGTGGAACCGCTCGGACAGCCGCTCGGTGTCCGTCGACGAGGCCGCCACGGAGAGGATCTTCACGGCGACCCTGCGGTCGAGCACCAGGTCCTTGGCCTCGTGGACCACACCCATGCCTCCGGCGCCGATCAGCCGCCGCAGGCGATAGCGCCCGCCGATCACTTCCCTGCCCGACACGTGCACCCCCCCGGTGATGGCCCCCCGGACGATCCTGTCCCAGCAACGGGGAGCAAGGCAACCGGATCCGGGCACCCGGCATGTCGGCCGGACCGGTGGGCAGTTGCTCGGTCGGCGCTCGCCGGACCGGCGGACGTGTGCCCCTCAGTGCTCACCGGGTCCGCAGGCGGTCACCGGGGCGGCTCTCACCGGGTCTGCACCGAAGTCGACTTGACGCTCACACCGGCTTGATGCTGCGGCCCAGCAGGGCCGTGACATCCACCGTCTCGTCCGCCGACGGAGTGGCCGTGGGCACTGGCGTGTTGAAGCCGGAGAAGTTCACGGTCCCCTCCTCGGAGGCGTCCCGCACGGTGATCCGCACCGGGTACGGCTCGCCCTCGGCAGCCACGTAGGCCGTCACCCGCTCGCGGCCCTCGGCCCGGGTCACCGGAACCGCGGGCGCGCCGTTCACCTCGGTCCTCTCGCCCTTCGTCAGCGTGCCCCGGTCCGCCACATCGGCGTTGTCCTCGATCAGTTCGCGGAAGGTGTCGAGATCGCAGACCTCGGTCACCGTGAGCAGTCGCGGATGGTCGGCCTCGGCCTTCATGTAGCGGCCGTCGAGGATCGCGTCGAAGGCCGAGCCGCCGATGGGCACATGGGTCTCCCAGAAGGCGGCGTCCGGCTTCAGCCATACGTCGTTGCCGCGCTTGACGATCTCCACCGACCCCTCGTCGCCCATGTCGACCCCGCCGACGCAGTTGCCCTCGCGGTCGAGCGTGAGGTCGAGGCTCACGTCCGAGCCGCTGCCGTCGAGGCTGCCGCGTGCGCTCAGATGCAGGGACGAGACGCCGAGCAGGGCGTCGCGCGAGCGGTCGACGATCTCCTCGGCGCTGAGCGAGTCGATGTCGTCATCGGCCTGCGCGACCGCACCACTCGTCAGGGTGAGGGCTACGGCCGCCGTTCCTGCCGCCGCACGTGCGGCCCAGCGGTGTCCGCTCACGTCGCCTCCTCGAAAACGCCCCGGTCAGGGGAGTGCGCTCCATGAGAACCGGCACATTCGAGCGTACGCCGACCGTGGGGGCGCCGCCCGGCGCGCATACGGAGCGTCAGGAGTGAAGGCGTTTCTGATTACGGAGGGTGGGCAGGGCTGCGGTGATCCCACCAGGGATCGCGTTAGGCACCCGTCGCGTAAAACCACGTAGACCACGTAAACCAGGTAAGGAGAACCATGAAGCTGTTCACGGGGAACGAGCGGCTCCGGTCGGCCCGGCGGACCGTAGCCGCCGCCTCCATGGCGGCCGCGCTGGCCGTCCCGGTCACCGCCGTGACCGCCACCGCCGCCCCGGCCGCGATTCCGCCCGGCCTCTCGTGCGACACCGGCAAGCACGCCATCGACGACTACACGGGCTTCGCGCTCTGTCGCAACAACGGCAGCCGGACGCAGACCTTCTGGGTCCACCTGGTGTGCGGCTGGTCCCCGGACGTCGACGGCAACCACGTCACCCTGAGGCCCGGCGAGTCCGGCCAGTCCACCGCCCACTGCGGGAAGTTCGGCACCGGCATCGGCGAGATCCACGTCCGCCCGTGACGCCCTGGCGGTAGGGACGGGAACGGCCTTCGCGGCCGCACTGCTTGAGCGGGCCGCCTCCTCTCGTTACCCTCCAGTAAGTACGGGTGGGTGCAGCCGGGACGACCGGTCGGCCCCACGGTTACGAGGGAGGCGGCACGCCCATGTCCTCAGCGGAGCCCACCGAGCAGACCGGACCGGCCCCGCGGCCGCACCCCGGCCGGACCCTCCGTCCGGACCCCGCCCCGGCGCCGGTGCCCGGCCTCGCCGAGAGCGCGGGCCGGATCGCCGACGGAGCCACCACCTCCACCGCCCTCGTCGCCGACGCGCTCGCCCGGATCGAGGCGACGCAATCCACCCTCAACGCCTTCCGCCACGTGCGGGCCGAAGCCGCCCTGGCGGAGGCCGCCGAAGCCGACCGCAGACTCGCGGCGGGGGAGCGGCTGCCGCTCCTCGGCGTCCCCGTCGCCGTCAAGGACGACACCGATGTCGCGGGCCTGCCCACCCACTTCGGCTGCGACGGCGAACGGCCCCCTGCCACCGCCGACAGCGAGGCGGTGCGCCGGCTGCGCGCGGCCGGGGCGATCGTTGTCGGCAAGGCCAACTCCTGCGAACTGGGCCAGTGGCCGTTCACCGAGGGCCCCGCGTTCGGCGCCACCCGCAACCCCTGGAACCCCGCGCACACCCCGGGCGGCTCCTCCGGCGGATCGGCGGCCGCCGTCGCCGCCGGGCTCGTCCCCGCCGCCCTCGGCTCGGACGGGGCCGGGTCCGTCCGCATCCCCGCCGCCTGGACCCATCTCGTCGGTATCAAGCCCCAGCGCGGCCGCATCTCGGTCCACCCGCACCACGACGCCTTCCAGGGCCTCACCGTCAACGGCCCCCTCGCCCGTACGGTGGCCGACGCGGCGCTCCTGCTGGACGCGGCCGCGGGCGCGCACCCGGAGGACCTGCACCGTCCGCCCGCCGTCCGCGCCGCCGAGGCCGCCCGCCGCGACCCGGGCCGCCTGCGCATCGCCCTCGCCTGGCGGCCCCCGCTCACCCTCACCCGTGCGGCCCCGGACCCCGAGGTGCGCCGGGCCGTCACCGAGCTGGCCGAGGCCCTCGCCCGGCTCGGCCACCACGTAGAGGAGGCCCGCCCCCGGTACGGGCTGATCGGCCTCGCCTTCGTGCCCCGCGCCACGGCGGGCATCGCCGAGTTCGCCGCCCGCCACCCCCAACCGGCCCTGCTCGACCCCCGCACCCGCAGCGCCCAGCGGACCGGGACACGCCTCGGCGGACGGGCGGTGCGGGCCGCCCGCGCCCGCGAAGTGCGCCAGCACCGCCGGATCGGGGCGCTCTTCGACGCCGCCGGGTTCGATGTGCTCCTCACCCCGACCACGGCCGCCCCGCCGCCGCGTATCGGCCGGTTCGACGACCTCAGCGCCTGGCGCACCGACCTCGCGATGGCGGCCGCGTGCCCGTACGCCTGGCCCTGGAACGTCCTCGGCTGGCCCGGCGTGAACGTCCCGGCCGGCTTCACCAGCACCGGTCTCCCCGTCGGCGCCCAGCTCCTCGGCCCCTCCCGCAGCGAGGCGCGGCTGATCGCCCTGGCCGCCCAGCTGGAGGACGACCGGCGCTGGTACGAGCACCGGCCGCCCGCCTGACACACCACGCTCAGGCCCGGACCGCGCCACCGCCCCCGGCCTGGAGACCCTCACCCGCCGCGACCGCGGGGTCACCGCGCAGGACGCCCGGGGTCTCGGCGGCGAGGAGTTCGCCGCCCGCACGGGAGTCGGCCCGTACACCGCCAAGAGGCACGTGAGCCGAGCGATGATCAAGCCCGGCACCCGCGGCCGGGCCCAGCTCGTGGTGTCCGCCCGCGAGCCCGGGCCGGTCGAGCCCCGGTCACGGGCGGCGGAGGACCGGGCTCCGGGCCCGTGACACCTCCGCGGTACCGCAAAACCGTGCGGGGGCCTTGTGGAGCCCCGCGCGGCGAGGAGATATCTTGATGTCAAGCAATGTTGCAGACGTGGAGCGGAGCACCCGGTGACTGACTCGACCATCATCTATACGCACACCGACGAGGCCCCTGCCCTGGCGACCTATTCGCTCCTGCCCGTGATCGAGGCCTACGCCTCGACCGCAGGAGTCACGGTGGAGCGCCGTGACATCTCCCTCGCGGGCCGGATCATCGCCAGTTTCCCGGAGCGGCTGAAGGCCGAGCAGCGTATCGATGACGCACTCGCCGAGCTCGGCGAGCTGGCCAGGACGCCCGGCGCGAACATCATCAAGCTGCCCAACATCTCGGCGTCGATCCCGCAGCTCAAGGCGGCCATCGCCGAGCTCCAGGAGCAGGGCTACGCGCTTCCGGACTACCCGGACGACCCGCAGACCGATGAGGACAAGGACGTCCGCGCCCGCTACGACAAGGTCAAGGGCAGCGCCGTGAACCCGGTGCTGCGCGAGGGCAACTCGGACCGCCGCGCCCCCGCGTCCGTCAAGAACTACGCCAAGGCCCACCCGCACCGCATGGGCGCCTGGTCGGCCGACTCGAAGACGAACGTCGCGACCATGGGCGTCGACGACTTCCGCTCCACCGAGAAGTCCGCGGTCATCGCCGAGGACTCCTCGCTCCGCATCGAGCTGCACGGCGACGACGGCACCACCACCGTGCTCCGCGAGTCGGTACCCGTCCTCAAGGGCGAGGTCGTCGACGCGGCCGTCATGCGCGTCGCCGCGCTGCGCGAGTTCTTCACCGCGCAGGTCGCCCGTGCCAAGGCCGAGGGCGTGCTGTTCTCCGTGCACCTCAAGGCCACCATGATGAAGGTCTCCGACCCGATCATCTTCGGCCACGCGGTCCGCGCCTTCTTCCCCAACACCTTCGCCAAGTACGGCGACCAGCTCGCCGCCGCCGGTCTCACCCCGAACGACGGCCTGGGCGGCATCCTCAAGGGCCTGGACTCCCTGCCGAACGTGGGCGCCGAGATCCAGGCGTCCTTCGAGGCCGAGCTCGCCGAGGGCCCCGCCCTCGCGATGGTCGACTCCGACAAGGGCATCACCAACCTGCACGTCCCCAGCGACGTCATCGTCGACGCCTCCATGCCCGCCATGATCCGCACCTCCGGCCACATGTGGGGCCCGGACGGCAACGAGGCCGACACCATCGCCGTCCTCCCGGACAGCAGCTACGCCGGTGTCTACCAGGTCGTCATCGACGACTGCCGCGCCAACGGCGCCTTCGACCCGTCGACCATGGGCTCGGTGCCCAACGTCGGTCTGATGGCGCAGAAGGCCGAGGAGTACGGCAGCCACGACAAGACCTTCGAGATCCCCGCCACCGGCACCGTGCGCGTCGTCGACACGAACGGCGACGTCGTGCTGGAGCAGGCCGTCAGCGCCGGTGACATCTTCCGGATGTGCCAGACCAAGGACGCGCCGATCCAGGACTGGGTCAAGCTCGCCGTCACCCGTGCCCGCGCCACCGGCAATCCGGCGGTGTTCTGGCTGGACGCGGGCCGCGCCCACGACGCCAACCTGATCGCCAAGGTCACCACGTACCTCGCCGACCACGACACCGACGGCCTGGACATCTCCATCAAGACCCCGGAGGAGGCCACCGCCTTCTCCCTGGAGCGCATCCGCCGCGGCGAGGACACCATCTCCGTCACCGGCAACGTGCTGCGCGACTACCTCACCGACCTCTTCCCGATCCTGGAGCTCGGTACCAGCGCGAAGATGCTCTCCGTCGTCCCGCTGATGAACGGCGGCGGCCTCTTCGAGACGGGCGCGGGCGGCTCGGCCCCCAAGCACGTCCAGCAGCTCGTCAAGGAGAACTACCTCCGCTGGGACAGCCTGGGCGAGTTCCTGGCCCTCGCGGTCAGCTTCGAGCACCTGGCCACCACCACGGACAACGCGCGGGCCCAGGTCCTCGCCGACACCCTGGACCGGGCGACCGGCACCTTCCTCAACGAGGACAAGTCGCCCAGCCGTCGCCTGGGCGGCATCGACAACCGCGGCAGCCACTTCTACCTGGCTCTCTACTGGGCCCAGGAGCTGGCGCAGCAGACCGACGACGCCAAGCTCGCCGAGGCGTTCGCCCCGCTCGCCAAGACCCTGGCCGAGCAGGAGGAGACCATCGTCGCCGAGCTGATCGCGGTGCAGGGCTCCCCGGCCGAGATCGGCGGCTACTACCAGCCCGACCCGGCCAAGGCCGCCTCGGTCATGCGGCCGTCCGCCACGTTCAACCAGGCGATCGCGAGCCTCGTCTGACCTGGTGAGGGGCGGACGAGTCCGCCCACCGTTCCGCCCCGGCCGGCCCTGTGCCCGCCGGGGCGGTTCGCGTCTCCGGGTGTCTCCCCCTGCCTCTCGGGCCCCCTTAGCCCACGCACGCCCCCGACGCACAACGGACCCACCGGTTTCATGTGATCGAGTGAACGACCAATCCGCCTGGCCCACGGCTCCGAATGACGGCCGTGAGGATCACCCGGACAACCCTTGCCCGCGAAACGCTCGCAGCCCTCAGCGGACTGCTGGCGGGATTCGCCGCACTGACCTTCGCCGAGCTCGTGTCGGCGGCCGTCAGGCCCGAGGCGAGCCCCGTGACAGCGGTCGGCGGGGCGGCCATCGACCGGACGCCCGCCGGTGTGAAGGACTGGGCGATCCGGAACTTCGGCGAGAGTGACAAGTTCGTCCTGCAGCTCGGCATCGTGGTCACGCTCGCCCTTTTCGCCCTCGCCGTCGGCCTGCTGGCCCTGCGCCACCGCCGTGCCGGTTCCGCCGCCGTCCTTGCCTTCGGTGTGGTCGGCGCCGCCTCCGCCGTCAGCCGCCCGGACTCCACCGGCCTGGTCGACGGACTCCCATCGCTGGTGGGAGCGGCGGCCGGGGCGGTCCTGCTGTACGTCCTCATCGGCAGTCTCACCCGGCCGCGCCGGATCTCGGGGGAGGAGCAGGAGGCGCACGAGGAGAGCGGCTGGGACCGGCGGGGCTTCCTGATCGCCGCCACCGCCGCGGCCGCCGCCTCCACCGTCGCCGGAGCGGTCGGCCGGACGCTGAACGGCCGGAGCAGTCAGGACGCCGTCGCCTCCCGCGCGGCTGCCCGGCTGCCCGCCCCGGCTTCACCCGCGCGGCCGATTCCCGCGGGAGCCCGGCTACGGGTGCCCGGCCTGCCCCCCTTCACCACCCCCAACAACGAGTTCTACCGGGTCGACACCGCCCTGGTGGTCCCCAAGGTCGACGCGAACACCTGGCGGCTGCGCATCCACGGCAAGGGCGTACGCCGAGACCTGGAGTTCACCTATCAGGACCTGCTGGAACGCCCCCTGATCGAGCGTGAGATCACCCTCTGCTGCGTCTCCAACGAGGTCGGCGGCCCCTACATCGGCCACGCCAGGTGGATCGGGGTACGCCTGGCCGACCTGCTCAAGGAGGCGGGCGTCAAGCCGCCGTCCCGGGGCGGCAAGGCCGACCAGATCATCGCCCGCTCGGTGGACGGCATGACGCTCGGCACTCCCGTCGAGGACGTCATGGACGGCCGGGACGCGATGCTCGCGGTGGGCATGAACGGCGAACCGCTCCCCTTCGTCCACGGGTTCCCCGTCCGCATGCTCGTCCCCGGCCTCTACGGGTACGTCTCGGCCTGCAAGTGGATCGAGGACATCGAGCTCACCACCTTCGACGACTACGACGCGTACTGGGTGAAGCGCAAGTGGGCCCGCAAGGCCCCGATCAAGACCCAGTCCCGGATCGACACCCCCAAGCCCTTCGGCCGCCCCGAGGCCGGCACGGTCATGGTGGCCGGAGTGGCCTGGGCCCAGCACCGGGGGATCTCGAAGGTCGAGATCCGCGTCGACGACGGCCCGTGGCGCCCGGCCCAGCTGGCCGAGCAGAGCACCGTCGACGCCTGGCGCCAGTGGTCCTACCCCTGGCAGGCCACCCCCGGCGGCCACACCCTCACCGTCCGCGCCACGGACGGCACGGGCGAGGTCCAGACCGAGAAGCGCACCAAGACCGTCCCGGACGGTGCCAGTGGCTGGCACTCCGTCGTGGTCTCCGTCGACTGATCCCAACAGACCTTTCCATCTGCACTGCTCCATTCCCAACTGCTCCATTCCCAGCCAGACGGCATTCCCTTGCCCCATACGAACCGTCCCGTTTTCCCGTACCGACAATCCAGGAGAATTCCATGAACGCCCTTCGCCACCGCCGTGCAGCCGTCGCCGTCGTCGCCGCGGTCCTGCTGCCCCTGTCGCTGACCGCCTGCGCCGAGGACAGCTCGGACAAGGCGTCCGACAGCGCTTCCGCCGCGAGCTCGGCTCCCGAGGAGTCAAAGCCGGCCGCCGGTGACGACACGTCGACGGACAAGCCGTTCGGCCCGGCCTGCGCCGGCGTCCCGAAGGACGGCGCGGGCAGCTTCGACGGCATGGCCCAGGACCCGGTCGCCACCGCCGCCTCCAACAACCCCGCGCTGTCCACACTTGTCGCCGCCGTGCAGAAGGCCGGCCTCGTCGACACCCTCAACAACGCCGAGAACATCACGGTGTTCGCGCCCACCAACGACGCTTTCGCCAAGATCCCGAAGGCCGACCTGGACGCGGTCCTCAACGACAAGGCCATGCTCACCAAGATCCTCACCTACCACGTGGTGGGGGAGAAGCTCACCCCGCAGCAGCTGGAGAGCGGCACGTTCGACACGCTGCAGAAGAGCACGCTGACCACGTCGGGCTCCGGTGAGTCGTACCAGGTCAACGACAGCGCCGGCGTGGTCTGCGGCAACGTCCCGACCGCCAATGCCACCGTCTACATCATCGACACGGTGCTGATGCCGAAGTAGTCGGGCGGCAGCCTCCTGCCGTGACAGACCGCCCCGCTGCGGGAGGGCCGCCGGGGCCCTCCGGGGCCCTCCCGCAGCGAGGCCCTCGCCTTCACGGGTCGAAGACCCTCCCCAGCGCCTCCTTCAACTCCCCGACCGTGGGGCGTCGGAGGCAGGCGCTGCGGTAGCAGTCCGGGCGCACGCGGCACCCCCGAAGGTCAGCGCGGGCTTTCACGCCGGGGTGCAGGCGTCCTGGGCATCGGTGTTCATGCCCTGCGCGCCGGGGGCCTTCGTTACGGCACCCGGGCCGTCCACTCGGGCGAACCGAACTTGGTCCGTACGAGCTCCTCGGCGCGGGCCAGCTCGGCGTCCGTCACGCCGCCCGTGGTCAGCCCGTGCCGCTTGCGGAAGGAGCCGATCATGCGCTCGATCACCGCCTGGCGGGGAAGCCCCGTCTGCCGCCGCAGCGGGTCGACGCGCTTCTTCGCGGACCGGGTGCCCTTGTCGGACAGCTTCTCCTTCCCGATCCGCAGCACCTCCAGCATCTTGTCGGCGTCGATGTCGTACGCCATCGTCACGTGGTGCAGCACCGCCCCCGGACCGCCGTCGGGCCCCACCACCCGTTTCTGCGCCGCCCCCGCGATCTTGCCGACCTCGGTGGCGATGTCGTTGAGCGGCTGGTACCAGGCCTTGATGCCCATGTCCGCGAGGGCTTCGAGCACCCAGTCGTCCAGATAGGCGTAGCTGTCGGCGAACGAGAGGCCCGACACCAGCGCCTGCGGCACGGCCAGCGAGTAGGTGATGGTGGAGCTGGGCTCGGCGAACATCGCGCCACCGCCCGAGATCCGGCGTACGACGTTCACACCGTGCCGCTCCACACCCGCCGGGTCGACCTCGTTGCGCAGCGACTGGAAGCTGCCGATGATCACGGCGGGGGAGTCCCACTCCCAGACCCGCAGCGTCGGCGGACGGCGGCCCGCCGCCACCTCCGCGGTGATCACCTCGTCGAGCGCCATGTGCAGCGCGGGCGGCTGCGGGGCCTCGTGGATCAGCTGCCAGTCGTAGTCGGACCACTCCGTGGCCCGCGCCAGCGCCCGTCGTACGGCGATGGCGACGCCCTCCGCGCTCAGCCCGAGCATCACCGTGGATTCGGGCAGCGCCGCCTCGATCCGGGCCGCCAGCCCGGCCGTGTCGGTGTTGGCCGGGGCACCCTCCAGGGCCGCGTCGATCGCGAGGATCGCCTCGTCGGGTTCGAGGAAGAAGTCCCCGGCGACGCGGACGTTCCGCAGCGCCCCGCCCTCGACGTCCAGGTCCACCACGACCAGCTTGCCGCCGGGAACCTTGTACTCACCGTGCACCGTGCTGCCTCCAGCTTCGTCTGAGAGGGCCCGGTTCGACGGATGAGCCGGACACAACTGGATGTAACGCGCATCGGGGCGCGGATCATCCCGCGCGGACGACGGTCAGGCGCCCTCAGCCCTCCGCCACCGGACCCGGCAGCGCCGCCAGTACCCGATGCAGCCCGTCGGCGGGCAGCCTGCCACCCCCCCCGCGCCACCTCGGCGGAACCGCCGCCGCCCGCCCGGTCTCCCGCCGGCCGTCGACCCCGACCGCCGCGCGCACGGTCCGCATCCGGTGGTGGCCGACGGCCGGTCCGCACCGCCTGCGCGGATCAGCGGTGGGTGAACTGCGCGGGCCGCTTCTCGGCGAACGCCTTCATGCCCTCCTTCTGGTCGTCCGTCGCGAACACCGCGTGGAACAGGCGGCGTTCGAAGCGGACGCCCTCGGCGAGCGTCGTCTCGAAGGCCCGGTTGACCGCCTCCTTCGCCATCATCGCGACGGGCGCCGACATCCCGGCGACCGTGCCCGCGACAGCGAGCGCCTCCTCCAGCAGGTCCGCGTCCGGGACGATCCGGGAGACCAGACCGGCCCTCTCGGCCTCCTCGGCGTCCATGTTCCGGCCGGTCAGGCAGAGGTCCATCGCCTTGGCCTTGCCGACCGCCCGGGTCAGTCGCTGGGAGCCGCCGATGCCGGGTATCACGCCGAGGCGGATCTCCGGCTGTCCGAAGAGGGCGGTGTCCGAGGCGATCACCAGGTCGCACAGCACGGCCAACTCGCAGCCGCCGCCCAGGGCGTAGCCCCGTACGGCGGCGACCGTGGGCGTACGGAGATGACCGAGCCGGTCCCGGGCGGTGAACCAGTCGCTGAGGTACATGTCCAGGTAGCTCCGCGGCTGCATCTCCTTGATGTCCGCCCCGGCCGCGAACGCCTTGTTCCCGCTGCCGGTGATGACGATGCAGCCGACGTCCGGGTCGCGGTCCAGCGCCTCGGTCGCCCCCACCGTTTCCCGCATGACGCCCAGGCTCAGCGCGTTGAGCGCCTCGGGGCGGTTCAGGGTGAGCAGGGCGGTTCGGCCCCGGCGCTCGACGAGGACGGAGCACTCGGCTGCATGCCGGGCACCCACTGCCCCGAACATATAGTTGGACGTCCTAGTAAGTCCACCCCGCCCGGCGTGTGGCCGGTGGATCACGGCCCGGTCCGCGACGCCTGGCATGATCGGCAGGCATGGCAGACACGGCTGATATCAGCGAGGTACCACGGCACGTTCTCGTCATCGGCATGGGCGCCGGTGACCCCGACCATCTGACCCTCGCCGCGGTGAAGGCCATGCGCCGGGCCGATGTGTTCTTCGTCCTCGGCAAGGGCCGCGAGAAGGAGTCCCTGACCCGGCTGCGGCGCGACATCCTCGACGAGCACCTCACCGGCCCCTACCGGGTCGTGGAGGCCGAGGACCCGTGGCGCGACCGCACCCAGGACGACGGTGCGCGCTACACCTCGGCCGTGCACGACTGGCGCCGCCGCCGCGCCGACATCTGCGAACGCCTGATCATCGAGGAGCTCGCGCCGGGGGAGTGCGGGGCCTTCCTGGTGTGGGGCGACCCGTCCCTGTACGACAGCACGCTCGCGATCCTGGCGGACATCCGGGGCCGCGGCACGGTGAATTTCGGCCATGAGGTGATCCCCGGCATCAGCAGCGTCTCCGCCCTCGCCGCCCGGCACCGCGTCACCCTGAACCGGGTCGGCCGCCCCATCCGCATCACCCCCGGTAGACGGCTCGCCCAGGGCTTCCCCGAGGACGACGGCGACATCGTGGTGATGCTCGACGGCCACGAGACCTTCACCCATCTGACGGGCAGGGGTCTGTGGATCCACTGGGGTGCGTACCTCGGCACCCCCGACGAGATCCTGGTCTCCGGCCCGCTCGACGAGGTCGCCGGCCGGATCAGCCGGCTGCGCGCGGAGGCCCGCGAGCGGCACGGCTGGATCATGGACACCTACCTGCTGCGGCAGGGGCGCGACGAGGCGGAAGGGGCGGGCCGCCCGGCGGAAGGCGCGGACGGCTCTGGGGGCGGCCCGCTCGGCTGACCGGCCGGCGTCAGCGCCGGGACTCGTGTTCCCGGATGACGCCCAGCCCGTGGCCGAGGCTCGGGCACTCGGCGCTCAGGTCGTCACCCCGCACCAGGTAGTTGTGCACCTGGCCGTCCGCCGGCCGCTCGATCGCGCGGTACTGCGTGCCGTTCACGGTGATCGTCCAGTCGTCGCCGTCCTGGGCCCATCCAACTGTCTTCTTCATATGGCGTTTTCCGTTCCTCGGTCGGCCCCGCCTGGGTCGGCGGGCCGTGTAGTGGGAAGAAGAACGGCTTTTGACGCTCTGTGGTTCCGCCTTTCCTACGCCATTCGGTTACATCTGGGTCTCCGCCCCCGCACACCCCGAGGGGCCGTGTTCGGGCACCCGTGTCTCACATCACCGTTCGAAGTGTGAACAACGGTGTGCGCCCGGCGGTCGTCCCCTTAGGGTGACCGGTGCAGCTGGTTCGCCCTGTCCGCCAGTCAGGGAGTCGTAAGAGGGAACCCGGTGGGAATCCGGGACTGCCCCGCAGCGGTGAGTGGGAACGACCGCCGTCATACGCACTGGGCCCGGCCGGGTCTGGGAAGCGACGGCCAGTAGGTGTCTGCCCCGGCAGGCGTGCCCGCGAGTCCGAAGACCTGCCCGTTGCCCGCACGTGACCGTTCGCGTGCGGAGTTCCCGGTGACCTCGTGGGCGGGTCGGCGCAACCGTCAGGCGGACGGACACGGTTCAGTGTGTCCTGCTCTCCGCCCGATGCGTCACCCCTTCGCGTCCGCGTCCCGTCCCGGGATCAGCAAGCAGCCACGCTCGCGAAGGAGAGTCACGTGACAGCGAAGCCCGCAGCCGAGGCAGCACGGGCCACCGTGTACGGCTACCCCCGCCAGGGTCGGAACCGTGAACTGAAGAAGGCCATCGAGGGCTACTGGAAGGGCCGCGTCGACGCGGACACCCTCCGGCGGACCGCCGCCGAACTGCGCCGGGGGACCTGGCGGCAGCTCGCCGAGGCCGGAGTCCACGAGGTGCCGACCGGTGATTTCTCGTACTACGACCATGTTCTGGACACCAGCGTCATGGTCGGCGCTGTCCCCGCGCGGCACCGCGACGCCGTCCGCTCCGACGCCCTCGACGGATACTTCGCCATGGCCCGCGGCACCCAGGACGTCGCGCCGCTGGAGATGACGAAGTGGTTCGACACCAACTACCACTACCTGGTGCCCGAGCTCGGGCCCGACACCGTGTTCACCGCCGACCCCGCCAAGCAGGTCGCCGAGTTCAAGGAAGCCCTCGCGCTCGGCCACACCCCGCGCCCGGTCCTCGTCGGCCCCGTCACCTACCTCCTGCTCGCCAAGGCGGCCCCCGGTGTCGCCGCCGGCTTCGAGCCGCTGACCCTGCTGGACCGGCTCCTCCCGGTGTACGCCGAAGTCCTCGCCGACCTCCGCGCGGCGGGCGCCGCATGGGTGCAGCTGGACGAGCCCGCCCTCGTCCAGGACCGCACCCCCGCCGAACTGAACGCCGCCGCCCGCGCCTACCGCGAGCTGGGCGCCTTCGCCGACCGGCCCAAGCTGCTGGTCGCCACCTACTTCGGGCGGCTCGGCGACGCGCTGCCGGTCCTGGCCAAGGCCCCCGTCGACGGACTGGCGCTCGACTTCACCGAGTCCGGCGCGGGCAACCTCGACGATCTCGCGGCGGCGGGCGGCCTGCCCGGCAAGCGCCTGGTCGCGGGCGTCGTCAACGGCCGCAACATCTGGATCAACGACTACGAGAAGTCGCTCACCACCCTCGGCACGCTCCTCGGCCTCGCCGACCGCGTCGACGTCTCCGCCTCCTGCTCCCTCCTCCACGTCCCGCTGGACGCGGACGCCGAGCGCGACATCGACCCGCAGATCGCCCGCTGGCTGGCCTTCGCCCGGCAGAAGACCGAGGAGATCGTGGTCCTGGCCCGCGGCCTGGCCGGCGGCACCGGCGCCATCGCGGCCGACCTGGCCGCCAACCGCGCCGACCTGGCCTCCCGCGCCGGGGCCGCGCTCACCCATGACCCGGCTGTCCGGGACCGTACGGCGGCCATCACCGAAGCCGACGGCCGCCGCTCCCAGCCGTACCCCGAGCGGGCCGCCGCCCAGCGCGCCCACCTCGGGCTGCCGCAGCTCCCGACCACCACCATCGGCTCGTTCCCGCAGACCACCGAACTGCGCACCGCCCGCGCGGACCTGCGGGCGGGCCGGATCGACGAGGCCGGGTACGAGGAGCGGATCAAGGACGAGATCCGCGAGGTCCTCTCCTTCCAGGAGAAAGCCGGGATCGACGTCCTTGTGCACGGCGAGCCCGAACGCAACGACATGGTCCAGTACTTCGCCGAGCAGCTCACCGGCTACCTCGCCACCCGGCACGGCTGGGTCCAGTCCTACGGCACCCGATACGTCCGCCCGCCGGTGCTCGCCGGGGACATCTCGCGGCCCGAGCCGATGACCGTGCGCTGGACCACCTACGCGCAGTCGCTGACCGAGCGCCCCGTCAAGGGCATGCTCACCGGCCCGGTCACCATGCTCGCCTGGTCCTTCGTCCGCGACGACCAGCCGCTCGGCGAGACCGCCCGCCAGGTGGCCCTCGCCCTCCGTGACGAGGTCAACGACCTGGAGGCGAGCGGCACTTCGGTGATCCAGGTCGACGAGCCCGCGCTCCGCGAGACGCTGCCGCTGCGGGCCGCCGAGCATGCCGCGTACCTGGAGTGGGCGACCGAGTCCTTCCGGCTCGCCACCGCCGGGGTACGGCCGGACACCCAGATCCACACCCACATGTGCTACGCGGAGTTCGGTGACATCGTCCAGGCCATCGACGACCTCGACGCCGACGTCATCAGCCTGGAGGCCGCCCGCTCCCATATGCAGGTCGCCCGCGAACTCGCCGCCCACGGCTACCCGCGTGAGGCCGGGCCCGGCGTCTACGACATCCACTCCCCGCGCATCCCGAGCACCGAAGAGGCGGCGGCCCTGCTGCGCAAGGGACTTGAGGCCATCCCGGCCGAGCGGCTTTGGGTGAACCCCGACTGCGGCCTGAAGACCCGCGGCTGGCCCGAGACCCGGGCCTCCCTGGAGAACCTGGTCGCCGCCGCGCGGCAGATCCGCGCGGAGCTGCCCACCGAAGCGGCGTGATCCGCCCCGGGGCGGGAGCGGCCACCGCTGCTCCCGCCCCGGGACGTTCCCGTGCGGGCCGGTGATTGTCCGAGCCCGCTGATGACGTTCCCGTGCGCGCCGGTGAATGTCCGAGCCCGCTGATAGCGTGCCGCTTCCGGATCGAAGATCACGAAAGGGCTGCGGACGTGCGGGAAGTGACGTGTCATGAGGTGGACGCCCGGCGCTTGGGCGAGGCGTCGGAGGGCATCGTCGGGCGCGCCACGGGGCGGTGGCACCGGATGCGCTACGACGACCCGGCCCCGCGGCGCATGGCCGAAGCGGCCGACGAACTGCTCGACCACGTCGCCGCGCGCACCGCGCAGGGAGCCGCGCTCGACGATGTGGCCCGCTCCGCGCTGCGCACGGCGGCCGAGTGCCGCCTGGGGGAGTTGAGCGTCGGCTGCTACCCCGACGGCGACCAGGAGATCTTCTTCCCGCTGATCGGCGAGAAGCTCAGCACCGAGGACATATCCTTCAGCGCCGCCTTCGGCCACGCGGGGGCACAGGCCCCCTCGGCCCGGACCTGGCTGGACACCTTCGCGATCTGCTTGGCCAGCGGCCTCGTATGGGACTGGCAGCGGGTCATCGGACTGCTGCTGCGGGACGACTACGCGCCCGAGATCCACGAAGGAGTGCCCTACTCCCCGCTCACCTCGGCATCGGACCCGGCGGACCTCGCCGCGATGGACGTCCTGTGCCTCTATCTGACCCGGACGGAGGGCCATCAGCCCCGCCACTGGCCCACCGTGCCGCTGTGCAAGCCCGATGCCGACGAGCGGAAACAGGCGGCCGCCGCGCTGGACGCCGCAGGCACGCCGACCCCCGATCAGCACCTGCTGCGCGTGCTCCTCGACGACGAACAGCACCCATTCGAAGAGGCGTTGGCGGCCCGGCTCGGCACCTACCGGGAGAGCGTGGGGCCCCACCCCGCGCCGCGGAGCCTGCTGCCGCTCGACGCCCTCGCCCTGGCCGCGCTCGCCGTTCAGGCGCACGGATGGGAGCTCGGCGTACGCTCCGGCTATCTGCCGCCCGATCTGCTGGGAAGTCCCGATGCGATGCGGCGGGCCGCGGAGTCCCGCACCAACGACCTGGGCGGCTGGTACGCGAAGTAGCCCCCGTGGCCCGGCGCGGGAGACCGCCCTTCGCGCGCCTGAAGTTAGGTTAGCCTAACCAGCAAACCCCCGGTGGTGGATCTTTCCGCTCCGACCGAAGGGCTTCGCCATGCCGCGTCCGGGCTCACCGGTGTACCGGTCCTGGTCGTCGCCGCCGTCCGCCGCACCCTGCTCGCCGAAGGGCGTGCCGTGCTCGGCCGGGCCGTCGCGGAGGACGGCGACGGCCGCCGTCGCCTGTGGCTCAAGGCCGCGCTGCTGCACCCGAACGCCACCACGGCCGAACTGCTGCCGCTCCTCGGCCTCGTGACGACCGCGGCGGAGCGTGCCGCTGCCGAAGGGACGGCGGACGGAGATGGCGGGGCCCCGGTGACGGAAAGACTGTCGCCATGACGTTGTTGACGAAGCGCACGAACCCTGTGGGAGGAATCCGATGACGTCCGGACCGCGAACGCCGCCGCTCGATCTGCTCGGAGTGGGCGCAGGGCCTTTCAACCTCTCCCTGGCCGCGCTCGCCGACGGCGTACCCGGTCTGCGCGGCGCCTTCTACGAGCAGCGCCCCGCGTTCCACTGGCACCCCGGGCTGCTCATCGAGGGGGCCACGCTCCAAGTTCCGTTCCTGGCCGACCTGGTGAGCCTCATAGAGCCCACCAGCCCCTGGTCCTACCTCAATTACGTCAAGATCCGTCGCAGGCTCTTCCCGTTCTACTTCGCCGAGAGCTTCCACATCCACCGCTCCGAGTTCGACAACTACCTGCGCTGGGTGAGCACGGAACTCCCCTCCACCCGCTTCGGGCACCGCGTGGACACGGTGGCCTGGGATGCCGGACAGGGCGCGTTCGCCGTGGAGTTCACCCGGCTCGGCCCGGACGGCGAGATGTCCTCTTCCGGGTTGGCCCATGCCCGTAACCTCGCTCTCGGCGTCGGGACCGCCCCGTACGTCCCCGAGCCGCTGCGGGCCCTGGCTCAGGATGCGGCGGACCTCGTCTGTCACTCGGCTGACTATCTGGGCCGGCGGGACCGGCTGCTGGCCGCCCGGCACATCACCGTCGTCGGCTCCGGGCAGTCGGGTGCCGAAGTCCTGCTGGACCTGCTGCGTTCCCGGCCCGACGGGGCGGAGGGGCTGACCTGGCTGGCCCGTACCCCGGCGTTCGCGCCCATGGAGTACAGCAAGATCGGCCTGGAGCAGTTCACCCCCGACTACACCCGCTACTTCCACGGACTCCCGCAGGCCACCCGGGACCGGCTCCTGCCTCGTCAATGGCAGCTCTACAAGGGCGTCAGCGGGGACACCCTCGGGGACATCCGCGACGAGCTCTACCGGCGCAGCCTCGGAGGCGACTGGCCCGACGTCACCCTCACCCCCGGCATCGAGGTGACCGGTGCGGCGGTCACCGACGCCGGGCGCGTCGAACTGAGCGTCGAGCACGGCCAGCAGGGGGCCCGGGGCCGCCTCACCACCGACGCGGTCGTCCTCGCCACCGGCTACCGGGAGCGCCCCGTGGACACGCTGCTCGCCGCCCTCGACCCGTACCTCGTCCGGGACGGCGCAGGGCGCCCCGAGGTCGATGAGGCCCAACGGCTCGTCCTCGCCCCGGAGATCGCGGGTTCCGTCTTCGTGCAGAACGCCGAACGGCACACCCACGGGGTCGGGGCGCCCGATCTGGGCCTGGCCGCCTGGCGCTCCGCCGTCATCGTCAACGCCCTCACGGGCAAGGAGACCTATCCGCTGCCGGACAGGACGGCCTTCACCACCTTCGGCCTGGAGGGCGTCTCGCGCGACCGTAGGGGGGCGCCTCGCCGCTCCGCCGGAGAACGGCTGTGCCTGCGCCCGCCCGCCCGGGCGGCCCGCGCCCACGTGAGCCGTCGGGCCGTCGGGCCGTCGGGCCGTCGGGCCGTCGGACTCCGGCCGGACTGGCCGGTGCCCCGGCCGGGGCACCGGGCCCGCCGACGGCTCCCTACGGGGCCGTGACCGTCAGGTCGCCACGGCGCGGGGAGGCGAACGCGTCCAGGTCCGCGCGGGTCAGACCGGTCAGCCGGGCGACCTCGGCGGTGTCCAGCGCGCCGCAGTCGATACCGCGCAGCAGATAGCCGCTGAGCGCCTTGGCGGTGGCGGGCTCGTCCATGACGTCACCGCCCGCCTTGGCCACGTACGCGGCGAGCCGGGCGGCGGCGGGCTCCAGACCCTCGCGGTAGAAGGTGTAGACGGCCGCGTAGCGCGTCGGCAGGTGGCCCGGGTGCATGTCCCAGCCCTGGTAGTAGGCACGGGCAAGGGCACGGCGGGTGAGTCCGTAGTGCAGCCGCCAGGCCTCGTGCACCTGGGCGGCGGGGCCGACGGGCAGCACGTTGGTGGAGCCGTCGGAGACCCGTACGCCGGTGCCCGCGGCGGCGACCTGCATGACGGCCTTGGCGTGGTCGGCGGCCGGGTGGTCGCTGGCCTGGTAGGCGGCGCTGACGCCGACGCAGGCGCTGTAGTCGAAGGTGCCGTAGTGCAGTCCGGTCGCCCGGCCCCGGGCGGCGTCGATCATGCGGGCGACCGCGGCGGTCCCGTCGGCGGCGAGGATGGACTGACTGGTCTCGATCTGGATCTCGAAACCGATGCGCCCCGCGTCCAGCCCGTGGGTCTTCTCGAAGGCCTCCAGGAGCTGGACGAAGGCGGTGACCTGCTCGGGGTACGTCACCTTCGGCAGGGTCAGCACGAGCCCCTCGGGCAGCCCGCCCGCCTCGATGAGCCCGGTGAGGAAGACGTCCGTGGTCCGGATGCCCCGGTCGCGTACCCCGGCCTCCATGCACTTCATCCGGATGCCCATGTACGGGGCCGCCGTGCCGTTCGCGTACGCCTCGGAGACCAGGCGGGCGGCGCGGGCGGCGGCCTCGTCCTCCTCGGCGTCCGGGCGGGGGCCGTAGCCGTCCTCGAAGTCGATGCGCAGGTCCTCGACCGGCTCGCGCTCCAGCTTGGCGCGTACGCGGTCGTGGACCGGCCCGGCCAGCTCCTCGGGGATGCCGAGGACGGCGGCGAACGAAGAGGCGTCGGGGGCGTGTTCGTCGAGGGCGGCCAGCGCCTGGTCGCCCCAGGAGCGCAACGTGCCGGGCTCGAAGACGTCACCCGGTACGTAGACGGTGTGGACGGGCTGGCGGGTGCCGGGATCGCCCGGGTAGCGACGGGCGAGCTCCGCGTCGACCGCCGTGAGGGAGGCGCTGATCTCCTCGCTGACCGTGCCCGCGAGGCTCGTCGCCACCTTCTCCTGCTGACCCATGACCGTACCCTCCACGCTCTCGCCGTTTCCGCTTCCCGGAATCAACAATCCGTATAGTGAAGTTATAAGTCCGCCGGACCTGCGTCAATGGTGGCCCGGAACGGCTCTGGGCCGCGCGGTGGGTTCACCGTGCGGCCCAGAGGCGGGGTATGCCTGCCCGGGGATCAGCCCTTGCGGGTGTTGATCTCCTCGGTCAGCTGCGGAACGACGGTGAAGAGGTCACCCACGACGCCGTAGTCGACGAGATCGAAGATCGGGGCCTCGGCGTCCTTGTTGATCGCGACGATCGTCTTCGAGGTCTGCATCCCCGCCCGGTGCTGGATCGCCCCCGAGATACCCGAGGCGATATACAGCTGAGGAGAGACCGACTTACCGGTCTGGCCGACCTGGGAGGTGTGCGGATACCAGCCCGCGTCCACCGCCGCACGCGACGCACCCACCGCGGCACCCAGAGAGTCCGCGAGCGCCTCGATCAGCGGGAAGTTCTCCGCACCGTTGACCCCACGCCC
>NZ_NWVL01000001.1 GCF_002382885.1 Streptomyces sp. WZ.A104 | reverse complement strand
CTCTGGGGCGCTCGGCCACGGAGACCATCAATGCCCCCCGATCAGCCCCTGGTTACCCTCCAACGGGAGGGCGCGCATATCACCGCGCGTACAAGCGGACCCGCTGCCTCACGGGCGCCGGACAGCGACCCGGAGCAGGAACGCGGGTACGGGCACCTCACCTCCCCCCTTCGGCAACGCGGCCTGGTCTGCACCGTCGAGTACGGCCTCAGCGACTACTTCGTCCATGCCTCGCTTCCAGACGGCAGCGACGTGATCATCTCGCCGCCGCAGGAACCGTCCAGCAAGCACCCACCCGGGTATCCCGAGAGCTGGCTCGTCACCCGCCACCGCAGCGATGAGCCGGCAGCCTACGAAGTGATCTACGACTCGGAGCCGGACGGCCCGCACGCCCAGCACCGCGGCGACGTCACAAGGTTGCTGGCCGCCGTCGACACCCGTCTGGATCAGCTCGGCGTACCTCCACGACCGGAGCCGAAACGGTTCGCTCACGACGTCGCCGCCGACGCGGTTCTCCACCGCACGGGCTTTGTCCCCGCCGTCGAGTTCGGCGGTGAGCACTACTACCGGCTGCCCTCGGCCATGACCGACCCGGAGGAGCAGCGGCTGGTGGTGACCCGGGCCTTCGACATGCTGCGGGCCGACGGCTTCGATGTCTCGTGCGACCCTGACCTGCTGGAACACGACATGCCTCCCCCCTGGATCCCGGAGACGAGCCTCGGCGACCGCCTCGGGTTTCTGGCCAAACACATCCAGGCGTCGACGCATACGCGCGACATGGTCGCCAACTTGAGCGAAGTGACCGCCCCGGGCGACGGCGTTCTTCAGCGGGTCGTGGAGATCCTCGACACGACGGCCGAGTGGTGGGAAGGGTTCGGCGAACCAGCCGATCACCGCTACGCACAGCGTCTGCGTACCATCGCTGAGAGTCAGGGACGCGGACACCATCGGGGCCTCGGCGCGAGCGGTGGAGACGGTGGGGCCGGTCCTTGATGGCGGAGAGGTCGGGGAGGGGTAGGTCGCCCGCCGTACCCGGCTCCGGGAAGCTGTTGCCGTCGCCGCCGAAGATGGCCGGCAGCACGAGGCGACTGCCATCAGGAGCCAGCCACCCCTTGTCGGCCCAAGTCGTCGTCCACTCGGCCTCCAGGTGGCGCTGTTCCGCGCTGGCGTAGGCGAAATGAAAGCTGACCGCGTTGAAGGGCGACGCGTCGGGTCCGGCCTCCGGGAAGCTCAGAGTGATCGCGGTGGGCGGAAGCACGAAGTGCGGGCCTCGGTCGCCCGACCAGTCACGTACGAGGTGGAACCGCCGGGGGTTGAAGAGGATGGCGGTGCACGCCCCGGGGCCGAGGACGCCCTGCATGTCCAGCTCGCGGCACTGCTCGTTGAAGATCGTGTGTCCGCGCTCGTCGGCACGGAACATCTCCTGCCGGAAAACGATGTCCGGCTGGAGGCGGCGCAGCGTCTCGGCGGCGGCCCGCCGAATCTCCGGGTCACCCGCTCCGTTTCTCTCCAGGTTCCAGCAGACGAACCTCAGGTTTGCCATCAAATGCCTTTCTGACGGTGTGCGGGACGTGCCCGGTTGGAGGTGAGCTGTTGCGCCGCTGCGGTGAGGCCGTTCCGTCTGGGACGTTCGGAATCTCCGGCCAACAGCTGTGCCAGCGCCTGGGTGATGCCGAGGTCTGGCAGTTCGTTCTCCAGCCACCGGTACTGCCCGGCCGGGTTGAGGTCGACGAAGTACCACCTGCCGTGGCTGTCCACGAGGAGGTCGCTTGCCGCGTAGGAGAGTCCGTAGCCCTGCACCAGGGCGTTCAGGGAGTCCTCGACCGAGGTGGGGAGGGTGATCGGCGTGTAGATCAGGGACTCGGGGGTGGCTCGCCAGTCCGTCCGGCCTGCCGTGGTGTGCGCGTCGATCCGGACTGCGATGGTCCGGGTGCCGATGGTGTGGGCGCGCACGGCGTAGTCGGTGAGGACGCGGTGCTGGAGGTGGGTGATACCGGTCGCGACGGCGTCCAGGTCGCTGTCCACCACCGGCGTGGTGTAGAGCGGGCGGACGTGATGGTCGCCCTCGGTGATCTGCGGGACGGTGAGGGTCTTGGTGACGATGCCGTCCGGGGCGCCGAGGTTGAACCGGCGAGCGCCGGACGGCAGGCTCCCGATCCAGGTGGGCGGTACGGTCAGCCCGGCCCGTACAGCGGCAGCGACCACACCGGCCTTGACCTGCGCCCGGCGGATGTCCGACGGGTGGTTGACGTGCAGGCAGCCCAGGGTGCCGAGCACTCCGGCCAGTCCGGCAAGCGCCTCCTGGGAGGCCCACTGCGTCTCCGCCTGGGTCATGCCGTCGATCCAGACCCGTGGGGGCGTTGGGTGGCACCAGAACACGGACCGTACGTCGCGCAGTCTGGTGACACGGGATCTGACGGTGAGCGTTCCCTGCCATTGGCCGCCGTCGCACCGGGCGCTCACGCTGACCGTGCGGCTTAGGTCGGCGAGGTCGAAGCGGACGGTGCGGACACCGAGGTCCTGGAGGGCCAAGGTGACCGCGTCCCCGGTATCGGAGTCCCGGGCGGTGATGACGAGGACGGTGTCGCCGTCGGTCTTGATCGGGCTCACGCCGCACCGTCCACATCGCTGACGACCCAGTCCCCGGGCCGCAGATGCGTAAAACTGACCCCGGTGTTGGATGCTCGGTACTGGTCGCTCTGGATCACCGGGCTTCCGTCGCGGTCGACGCGGACCTGGAGGCCGGCGTCGAAGCGCTCCCCCGGCAGCGGACGGGTCGGGACCAGCGGCTGGGGCGCCCCGCTCACCTTCAAGGCCAGCGGCAGCGGCGGTACGTGAGCGGCATCGAGAACAACAGGTACGGGAATCACGGCAAATCCTTGGTGGGACGGTCAGTGGGTCGCGGGGCGGAGGGGGCGGTCCAACAGGGTTTTGCGGGCTCGGGAGGCGGAGCACGGGTCCGCACGGTGGTCACGAGGGCCGACCGGCGAGGGCGTCACGTTGGGGCGGGATCAGCCGGCCGTCCGGCAGCAGCGCACCGGTGTCCTCGAACCGCACGACGCCATTGCAGAGGCGGCACCACCCCTGTTCATGACAGGCGGTGGAGACGCGGGCGGCCTGGTGGTCGGCCGCGTCAGCCGTGGGACACGGCGGGGTATGAGGGCACATCGAACGCGCCATCCTCTGCAGAATGATGGGTAGTTGGACCTCTCCGATGCCGGGCGTCGCGGGGGAACACCACCCGACACCGGAGAGGGGGTCTGTGGAAATCTCACATTGGTGACGAGGTGACAGCCGTCTCCCTCGCCACAGCGGAGTCCTGGAGGCAACCGGCCTGGTCCGGCCGGTGGCGAGGTGTCGCGGCTATCACTGCCTGCTCGTCAGGACTCACCATCCGCACTCCGGCGAACAAGTGGCGCTCCCAGAAGGACAGCTCCCTCGTCTCTGCGGGAACCTGGTGGACTCGATCTGTCGCCGCCACGGCTCAGAGTTCCCTGACACCGACGAGCACGCGGCCGAGCACGTTCGGGTCTGCCGGCGCGGCCCTCGGTATTCCGGGCTCGCCCGACGGCGGCCGACCGGGAGGGCGTACAGCCCTCTCGTCCTCACCGACACATCCAATGGGGAGGAGCCCGACCTCGGCCCAGACCACCTTGCCGGGTATGCCCACGGCCGGGTAGTGACCCCAGTTCCTGCTCATCATCGCGACGATGAAGATCCCACGCCCGCTCTCCGCCTCGACTCCGACCTTTTTGACGACGGGCGGCCGTGCGTCACGGTCCCGGACCGACACCCGCACGGCGTCCCAGAGCATCTCCAGAGTCAGCTCGAAGGTCCGAGACGTGTTCCGCGACGAGAGGATCGAGACCTGGGTCTTCTCTCCCTGCTCCTGAGGGTGCTGCACGGCGTTGGTGACCAGCTCCGAGACCAGAAGCTGTACCGTCTCCGCGGCCTGGGCGGGCACGCCCCACCGGGAAAGAAGATCGGCGGTGTGCAGCCGCGCCAAGGGCACGGCGTTGGGAGTGTCTGCCAATTCGAGCGTGTTACACGGGTGTGGTGCCTGGGACATGATGTGCCTCCCGAGTTGGGAGAGGAGCGCGGGGTGCGTTCGCTGGCTCTCGCTCGCTTCGTGGTGGGGACTGTCTGACCCGGGCTCGGCAGCTGTGCAGTGAAAGACCTGTGTCCCGGGGGCGTGCTGTTACCTGAATCCGAGGGACCGGGGCCGGCTCCTCGCCGACTGCACGGTTGCCCCCGGACCGGGTACGCCATAAGAGAAGCGCTCCGGCGGCCCGGTAAGAAGGGGGCACGAAGGGTGTCTTCGGCCATGCAGGTTGGCACGGTTGGTGAAGGGTTGTACGGATGACGGGCACAGAGCATCACCGCGGGCAGCGAGCAGTTGGGCGGTTCTCAGGCCGCCGCATTGTGGTGACGGGAGGCTCCCGGGGCCTGGGAGAACACGTTGTGCGGCTGCTCTTGTCCGAGGGAGCGCATGTGGCGACATGCGCCCGAAAGCCCGAGCCGTTGGAAGAACTCCGCCGTTCAGTTGACACGTCTGCTCCTCTGTTCGTCCGGCCCTTGGACGTCTCCGAGCCGGAGCTGCTGGAGCGGTTCGTGGAAGAGGCCGCCTCAGCCCTCGGTGGGTTGGACGGTGCCGTCGCCTGCGCGGGCGGGGCGCGGGGAAGGGGAATCACCGAAGCGTCCGCCGAGGACTGGGTGACGACGTGGAAGATGAACGTTGGCCACGTCGCTCAGCTGATCGCGGAGAGTACCCCCCACCTGCGGGCGGCCGGGGGCGGATCCGTCGTTGTGGTGGCGTCGATCTCCGGATGGAAGCCGGGGCCGCAGGCTCAGTACGGCTCGGCGAAGGCCGCCCAGATCCAGATGGTGTCGTCGCTGGCCAGAGAGCTGGCCGACGACGGCATCCGTGTGAACGCGGTCTCGCCCGGCTCGATGCTCATCCCGGGCAAGCGGTGGGACCGAATGCGCCGGCAGGACCCGTCGGCCTTCGACCAGTTCAGCACCGAGTTCCCAGGGGGAGAGCTGGTACGGCCGGAGGAGGTGGCGGACGTGATCGCCTTCCTGCTCTCCGATCAGTCTCGGGCGGTGACCGGGATCAACCTGCCGGTCGACAGAGGTCAGAACGCGCCGACGCCAGAGGGGTATTGACCGGCGGTTCAGGCTGCTGTGCCGAGTATCGGCCGGGCCTTCCGTTCGAAGTCCCGGACAACTGCCTCGCCCCGGTGAGGAGCAAGACGTGTACGGAAGTCACGCAGTGCCTGGACAGACCGCTCGCTGTGAACTCCTGCGAGCAGATCCACGGCGTTGCTAGCGGTATTAACCGCTTCATCCAGCCTGTTCTGCTGGATGAACGCTGTCGCGAGCACAGAGCGGCTGATGGCCTGTCGACGGCGACGGTCGCCGTTCGCTTCGACGGACGCCAAGGCGAGACGCTCGGCCTGCCCTGCTTCGCCGAGATCGCGGTGGACGAGTGCGGCTTCGGCTTCGAGATAGTGGTGGTCCAGGAAGCGAACCCACGGTGATTCCTCGGCGGGGCCGTGGCTGGCCTCCAGGTCCTTGCCGGCCTCCAGGAGGGAAGCCGTCGCCCGCCGAGAATCACCCAAAACTGCGTAGCCCCGGGCGGCCATGGCGTGCAGGCGCATGAGCCCGAGCGGGCTACCTGCAGACTTAGCGGTCGCGATACCGACTCTCGCCAGCGAGACTCCTTCGGCGGGGTTTCCGAGGCTGGTGGCGAGGTGCGACATGCCGGCCAGGATCTGGCCGCCGAGGACGCGGTCGCCCCCTTCGGCGCACAGCCTCAGCGCCTGGATCATGTAGCGTTCCGCGAGTCCGTAGTCAGCGGAGTCGTACGAGCACCACCCTGCCATCGCTGCCAGCTTGGCGGCTGAGGTGTACAGGAGTCGGCGTTGATGCGCGGGCATGCTGCGCTGCTGGAGCTTCGGGGCGAGTTCGGCGCTCAGATAGTTCACGACGCTCGCTCGGACGACGCCCCCGCCGAAGCGGTTGTCCATCTCGTCGAACATCCCGATCATCGCCTGGACCTGCTCGATGGGGCCACTGCCTGCGACTACGGCGAGGCGGGGCGCCTGATCGTCCTCAAGGAGCCAGAGCAGCCACTGCCGTTGGGGGTCCATCAGAGCAGTCGCGACGTACGGAACCGCGCCGAGGAGGCTGCGCCGCGAGATATCGGTCGAGCCAAGCTCCGCGAGCGTATGAAGTGTCTCACCCACATCTTCACGGTACGTCAAGGCCCGTGCAACGACGGGCCGCTGCGGCTGCTCAGAGAAGCCGATGTCCACAGGGGAGACAGGTCGGCTCAAGAAGCCCGATAACGCGGCAGCGATGAACTCCGGTGTGCGGCCTCGTGGGGTCATGCCCCCTAGCCATCGACTCACCGACGCCTTGTCGTAGCGGCACACCTCCCCTTGGAGCGCGCTTAGTTCGTTGACTCTGCGCGCCAGAGCCGCGTGCGAACAACCGGCCTCCGCGAGCACAGCCGTGAAGGCGGTGTTGGCCTCGCCGCTCGCCTTTGAACTGCCCATGTGTAGATGATGCCTTGTGGATCACCCTGCGTCCCAGCCTTCGGACACAGAGCCACCGAAATACAACCTCCGTACAACCGAACAACCCCGTCACCCCCTCCTCCTGAGCCGGGCGAGCACCGACACTGAGAGAGCTGCGGGCCCACGGCCTTCCCGGCGAGGATGCCGCTGGAACACCGCCGATGTCCCCAGCGCCGGAGGGAGACCCACATGCAGCCTGTAGTGATCTTGGACTGCTTCACCGTTGAGCCGAGCGGCCTCGGCGTACCGCCCTACCTGTCGACCTACGTCCGGACCGCCTGGTCGGCACTGCGGCGGGCCCGGCCCGAGGCGGACGTCAGGTACCTGACCATCGACGATGTCCGGTGGTGTCTGGCCGGAGGCAAGCCCGCCGTCGAACCGCCCCTGAGCGATCGGCTCACGTACTCGACCACCGTCAACCGGGATGCTGCCATCCAGCTCCTGCGAGACGCCGAAGTTGTGATCGTCATCGCTGGAGATGCGGTCCCGTCCGTCCATCTGCACGCGGTCAACGGGTCGGTCGAGGAGATTGCTCGCGCGCTCGCCTGCACGCGGGGGCGCCGCTACTTGCTTGGTCCGCTGTCCACCTACGCCTTGTCCGCCCCTGCGGAGTACGCCGGGTTGTTCGACGCTGTCCACACCCACACCGTGACGTCCGGGGACCTCCTGCTCGGTAGCAGGCGCCCGGCCGACTACGAGCAGGTGCGACGGGAGCGCGACTCCTTCACCGGCCTCGTCGACCAGATGCCCTGGCGTCCGATCGCCGAGATGGAGCTGTACCGCGGCTGCACCCGGCGCAAGTTCTGTAACTTCTGCAACGAGCCCACGAAGTCACCTCTCGCCGTCTTCCGCGAGGTCGACGATGTCGTCGCCGAAGCTGCCCAGCTCTACGCCGCCGGCGTCCGGAACTTCCGCCTCGGTCAGCAGACCTGCTTCTTCTCCTACCGCCAGCGGGACGAGAACGCGATCCGCGCCCTGCTCGGGGGCATCCGCGAGCGCTGCCCCGAGCTGGAGGTGCTCCACATCGACAACGCGGACCCCCTCGCCGTCGCCGCTCCCGTCGGGCTGCGGATCGCGAAGCTGGTGGCGGACTTCTGCACCGAGGGCAACTGCGCGCCGATGGGGATCGAGAGCTTCGACCCGGTGGTCATCGAGCGCAACACCCTTACCTGCACGCCCGAGATCCTGATGCGCGCCGTGGAGCACGTGAACGAGGCGGGCGCCGTTCGCGGACCGGGGGGGCTGCCGATGCTCCTCCCGGGCCTGAACCTGATCTACGGTCTCCCCGGAGAAACTCACCGCACCCACATGGCGAACCTTCGCGGCCTGGCCGCGATTCTCGATGCCGTCCTGCTGTGCCACCGGACGAACGTACGCCTGGCGAGGGCCTTCCCCGGAACCCCGCTCGCCGCGCTCGGCGAGCGGGAACCACTGCCGTCAGCCGAGCACTTCGCGTCGTGGAAGGCGGATATCGACTTCACCTGGGACCAGCCGATGAAGGAGCGGGTCTACCCGACCGATCTGCGGGTGCCCGGCCTGCACTCCTACTTCATCAGCGAAGAGGGCACGTACTGGCGGCGGCTGGGCTCGTACTCCATCCAGGTCGTCGAGCGTGGCGCGGCGGTTCCGCTCGGCACTACCGGTGATCTGGTGGTCACCGATCACTCGCCGCGCGTGATCTTTGGAGAGCGCGTTGAATCCGTTTCCTGACGGGGCACTCGCGACACTCGCCGCCTTGGACGCGGCGGCGAACCGCACCGTCCGTGTTGGGCTGTTGTTGCCCTGGGCCAATGTCGCCGTGGAGACCGAGCTACCGCTCCTCGGCCTACGCCACACGGTCTTCCACCATGCGCGGCTCGTGCCCCCGTCCAGGACAACGGCGATCGACGCTTCGTTCTGGCAAGGGCTGCGCGAGGCATCGGCTCAAGCGCTGGACTCGTTGTCACACGTCCGGCTCGACGCGGTGGTGCTGGCGTGCACCTCGGTGGGCTTCACCGGTGGGCCCCCACTGCCGAGCGGCGTGTTCAACGCCTTCGATGCTCTCCTGCGGGCCTTGACCGAGGCTTCGGTGGCACGGGTTGTTCTCGCGACGCCCTATCCCGCCCCGGTGACCGAAGCGGAAGCTGGTGCGCTCGCCGAGGCCGGCGTGGAGGTCCTCGCGCACGTGAGTCTGGGCCTGGTCGACGGCTACCCCGAGGTCACTCCGGACCAGGTGCTTGCCCTGGTGGAGCAGCTACCGGAGTCCGCCGTCGAGGCCGCCGGAGCAGTGGTCCTGTCGTGTACCGGGTGGCACACCCTGCCGGTGATCGCCCACCTGGAGCACCGGTACGGGAAGCCGGTACTTTCGTCCAACCTCGCCATAGCGCTTCTGTCTGCCCGAGCCCCTGCTGGAGTCGGTTCATGACCATCGAACGCGTGAAGCCGAAGGCGCTTGAAGTCCGGCGTACCTACCAGCTGGTTGCCCGCGCCGCCGGCCTGCCGGATGTACGGGCCGAGGTAGAGGCGAATCACGACGAGAACCGGTGGTGGCCGACCTCGATCAGCGACCCCCGGGTCCGGATGCTTGCTGCCGGTTGGTCCTCCAGGGTCTCGTACCGGATGGTGGGGACGTATGCGGGAGTGATCGCCTCGGCGGCCTCCCGTGGTTTCGACGATCTCGTCGCGGACACGGACTCCGAACTAGCCTCGTTGGTCCGGCCCATCGGCCTGCCTCAGGCCCGGATCGGCTACTTGCGTTCGCTCGCCGAACTCCTGCGCAACTGGGAGAAGGAGGGGATCGACCCGGCTGCCGAGTCCGTCGATCTCGACGCCCTGGTTCTCGACTTCGCGGCGCGGGTGCGGGGCGCTTCGTACAAGGTCGCCCAGTGCGCGCTGCTCACCGCCCGCGGATACCACTGCGGCATCATCCCGGTGGATTCCGGCATGGTCTCCAAACTGGCGCCCGTCCTGGGGATCACCCTCCCCTCGGGCGCGGTGGCACATGAACGAATGCGGCACGTCCTTGAGGCGGCAGTGCGAGCCCGATCTGCCGAGTTCCGCGCACTGGTCACCACCAACGGCTACCAGGTCACGATCCCGGCCGGAGTGGAGCCGACCTGGTGGGTGCATCTCGTCCTCATCTACTTCAAACGCCTCTACCTCAACGGCCCCGCACCTCAGCTCTGCGACCGGCGACCGGTCTGTACAAAGGTCGTCGGCTGCCCGCACTCGACCTCGGTCGCCGAAGAACCGGGGGGAGAGCATGGAGCGGCTCGACGTGATCGGCAACGTTAGCCTGGACCTGACCCGCTACCCCGACGACCGTGGGGGCTCCCGGATCGGCGGGGCGGCCCTGTTCGTATCCGTGGCGGCGACGCGGGCCGGCCGCCGAGCGGCCCCGGTCTGCGTCCTCGGAAACGATCTCGCGCATCTCCCGAAGGTGCCGGGCCTGGACGTACTCGACTGGTCGGCCCGCCTCCAGGCTGACGGCCCATCCACCACCTTCGACCTGCAGTACGACCCGCAGGGCGAGTTGGTGGGGGTGGGTACGGACTACGGCGTGGCCGAGATCCTGACCGAGCATGCGCTCGCGCACGTGGATGCCCATCCGCGCGCCACCTTCCACGTCTGCTGCCGCCGTCCTTTGGAGGTTCCGGCGGTGCTCGGCCGACTCGCTGAATTCGCGGCGGACTTCAGCGTGGACTTCTTCCTGCCGAGCGCGGAGGCGATGATCCGCGCTGCTGCCCCCTGGCTGCCGAAAGCGACAACTCTGTTCCTCAACACAGCCGAATACCGGCTCCTGGACCAGGTGGTCGACTGCGGCACGCTGCCGGAGGTGGTGGTCACCGATGGTCCCCGGGCCGCCGTAGTCCGCGGTTTCGGGCGTCGGATCGCCTCCGCCGTGCCTCCCCCTCAGTTCCCGTACGAGATCTCTGGTGCCGGGGACACACTGGCCGGCACCTTTCTGGCCCACCGCTCGCGCGGTGCTACGGCCACTCAAGCTCTGTCCGAAGCAACGGCAGCGGCATCCAGGTACGTCGCAGCCCCATTCCTTCCGATCCCCGCGCCCCGACGCGGGTGACCTACGACTTGGGGGCCTCTCCCTGTGTCCGTCTACATAGCCCATCGGCTTTTCGCCGCCCACGACCGTGCTCTCGCCGCAGACCTCGCCGACCGGCTCGCGGGGAAGATCGGCCCCGATCGCGTCTTCCTGCCCTTCTGCGACACCGACGAGGAGGACCTCGTCGCCGAGGTCAAGGGACGCCGCCTGTTCGAGCTGGACCGCGACCGCCTCGGCCGCCTCGACGCCATGATCGCCATCCTGCACGGCCCGAGCCTCGACGACGGGGTCTGCATGGAGATCGGATACGCCGCCGCCTCCGACGTTCCTGTCATCGTGGTCAGCACGGACTTCCAGACCTACTCGATGACCGAGACCGGCGCCCACCTCGAATTCCCGGACCCGCTCATCCAGGCCGTGGCCACACAGATCGTGCGCGTGCCCAAGCTCGGACCACCGACTTTGTCGCCCGCACCGGACCAGTCGCGGTTCCACGGCTTCCGGGCACGCAACGCGGCCCAGACGGGCGCCGCCCTCGACGAGGCCGTCGATACCCTGCTCGCCCTCCCGGACCGCAGTACCCTCCGGACGGGCTCCCCCTCCGACATCGGTACGCACATGTACGTCGAGGCATCGCCGTACACGGCCTGGGGCCGAGATCCCCTGGCCGAAGCCTGTGTCGATGCCGGCCACACCGTCATGGTGCCCCAGCGCTTCACGGCGACGAGCCCGGTGGCGGGAGCCTTGGCCGACCTGACCGCGGTGCGCTCGGCTGCCCGGCTGCTGGCTGACGTCTCCGGCCCGGAGACCCCACCGGGAACCGCGCTGCTCATCGGTGCGGCATTGGCCAGCGGCGTACGGATCGCGGCCTTCCAGCCACGTGTCACGTTCACGCACGCCCATGGCCGCGAGCCCAACTGGCGCAACCTCATGGTCCAGTACGCCGCCGACGCCCACCTCGACAGCGGCGAGGCCGTCCTGTCCTGGCTGACCGTATGAACCTCGACGAGATGACCGGCGGATACGAGACCGTGGTCCTGGAAGGCTGCGACGGAGTCGGCAAGAGCACTCTCGCCGAGCGCCTGGGGACGCATCACGGCTTCGCCGTAGTGCACTCACCGAAGACTCCCGACCATCTCGACCTGGCCAGCCGCTACAGAACCATCCTCGCCGGGGAGGGGCGGATCCTTTTCGACCGGTGCTTCATCAGCGAGTTGGTCTACGGCCCTCTCCACCGGGGCCGCTCCCGGATCAACTGGACCCAGGCGATCGACTTGGCCGAGAGCGTCATCGAGCGCTCCGGCGTCCTCATCCACCTGACCGCACCGCCTGCCGTCATCCGGCAGCGGCTTCTCAGACGCGACGGCGAGGCGGTCACTCTGGAGGAGGTCTCCGCCCTGGTGAAGGGGTACGAGACGGTCTTCTCCACACTCGCCGACTACACCCACGTGCTCACCATCGACACCTCGGCCCTCGACCTCCCTGCGACAGGGTGACTGCTCGCCGAAACCAGCACGTCGACACACGGCTCCCGCTAGGCTCCTGGAGCACCTGCTGTACCGCCGTTGGAGGAGCCTTGCGAATCGAAGACGCCCAGAAACTTGCCTGGGAGAACAAGCTCGTCAAGGGGTTCAACACCAGCGACACGGCACTGGAGTTCGGCCTCCTCACCGCCGAGGTCGGTGAAGCCTTCACCGCTTGGCGCAAGGGCGAGGCCGGCCTCGGGGAGGAGCTGGCCGACGTCTTCCTCTACCTGGCAGGTCTGTCGGAGATGAACGGCGTCGACCTGGCCTCCGAAGTCGCTCGGAAGATCGAGAAGAACTCCGGCCGTACGTACGAGCCGAACGATCACGGTGCGCTGGTGCGGACGAGCGACGCGTAGGTCGCTACGCTGCGCCGTTTCGACTTGGCCTGCGGGTAGATCGCCGACGGCATCTGACTCCGGGGCCGGTCCGGTGCGCTGAGCCATCGATCCGCGCCGATATTCGGTGGACGTACGGCGAGTAGGCGGACGAACGCCCCGAACGGCGCAATCACCGGTCCAGGACAGCCGCAAAGAGGAGTTCGGACTCCGGCGAGAGCTTGGCGGCGCGCACCTGGTCGCCATCGCGATAGGTCAGGATCCCTGGCACCTCCCCGACGGCGGGGTGGTAGTCCGCGCGGGACAGCGAGGCGAGGACCACAGTTCGCAGGCCCTCGCGGAACGCGAGCGATACTCCCAGAGCGGTGGCCAGATCGATGGTGGGGTCCGTGAGCGCACCGTTGACGAGCGTGCGGGTCTCCTCCGCCGTCATCAGGTGTCGTTCAGTCATCGGTCCCATTATCGGTCTGTGACGTCAGTCCGCCCAGGAGTATGCCGAAGAGGCGCCCGACGGCTGCTGGTCTTTGCCGCACATGCCAAGGTTCCACCTAGGCGGCGAGACCGTGGCGCCCGTCTTCAGCCCCGTCCCGCTCGCCGCCGGGCTGCTCGCGCTCCAGACCCAGCAGCTTCAGCAGGTCGGCCGTCACAACTCGATAGGCGTTGCCCAGGCGCAGCACCTTGACCGGGTACTTCCCCTGCTTCGCGAGTCCGTATCCCGTGGATCGTCCGATCATCAGCGCCTGGTTCGAGGTGTCGAGGTCGATCACGGCTGGGAGGGCGAGCAGCTCGTCGCCCGTCAGCCCCCTCGCAGTACGGGACGAGTCCGATGCCGCCATGATGCCCTCCAAAGGATATTACGTGCAGTAGTGACACATCAGGTGTATCACTCAGTTGCAGCCACACCTTTTGCATCCCTAAGGTGTAGCCATGACACCTGATCAATGGTCGACAGCGTTCACCGGTCGGATCGCCCAGCGTCTACGCGAGGCTCGCAAGGCGGCCGGCCTCACCATGGCCGAAGTTGCTCAGGGCTGCGCCGCCCGCGGCTTGCCAGAACTCACCGAGCACTCCATGAAAAACCTGGAGTCCGGGCGCAAGACGAGCATCACCGTGGCGGACATCGCCGTGCTGGCGGACGTCTTGAGCGTCCCTCCGGTGACCCTCCTCTTCCCGCTCGGCTCCTCCTCGACGGTCGAGGTTCTGCCGGGCCGCACCGTCTCCACCTGGGACGCGGTCGCGTGGTTCACCGGTGAGTCTCCTCTCGACGCGACCGCCCCCGAGAAGTCCCCACGGGGCGTCCTCGACGCCTTCCGTCGGCACGGCGACTTGGTGGCCGCCGCGACGTCCTCGTACGCCCTGGCCCAGGAGCGGCGACGGGCGGCCAGCATCACGCTGGACCGGGCCCGTAGGGCCACCCTCCTTGAGCGCGCCGAGGGCTACGAGGAGCACGCCTTCGAGGATGCCCAGGAGCTGCGCGCCTACCGACAGCGGATGCTCCAGCGTGGACTCACCCCGCCAGCCCTTCCCGACGGACTCTCCTTCGTCGACCAGCCCGACATACACCCCGAGGCCGAGGAGAGTGAGTGAAGAACGGCACCATCACGCGGCGGTGCCGGTGCACTGACCCCGAAACCGGAAAGGATCTCGGGGCCTCGTGCTCGAAGCTCCAGTCACGGCGGCACGGGACTTTCGGGGTCTTCCAGGAGCTGGATCCCGCCCAGGACGGCCGTCGGCGACGATTCCGTCGCGGCGGCTTCGAGACTTCCACCGAGGCCCAGGAGGAGCTGGACAAGGTCCGCGCCCTCATGGCCATCCCCGAAAAGGACGACGCCTGGGGGAAGACGCAGATCAGCAACATGCTGGAAAACTGCGTCAAGGACAAGGCACCACTGCCGGACTACGACGAGACCCGCCGCCGGTTCCAGACCGGACAGAAGCTCAACTCCAAGATCACCGTCGCGCAGTGGCTGGACACCTGGCTCGCCGGACGTAAGCGTCTGCGCAAGACCGGAGCGAATCGCTACGAGTGCGATATACGCGTCCACCTCAAGCCCCACCTCGGACACCTTCGCCTCGACAAGCTCCGGGTCCACCACATCGACAAGATGTTCGACGCCATCAACGAGCGCAACATCGAGATCCAGGAGCAGAACGCCCAGCGCCGGGCAGTCCAAGCGGAGCTGAAAGCGACGCCGAACAAGGGGGCCGAGAATCGGGCGCGGCGGAAGTGGTTCCGCGCCCAGCTCGACGCGATGCCGCCGTTCCGGCGGATCACCGGGCTGAACACCCAACCGCACATCCGCAGCACGCTCCGGGCCGCGCTCAACGTTGCCATCGCCCAGCAGGTGATGCCCGCCTTCAACCCGGCCGCTCACGTCGAGCTGCTTCCGGGAACGAACCCCAAGGCCCTGATCTGGACCGAGGAGCGCATCGCTCGCTGGCTGGAGACCGGCGAGAAGCCGTCGCCGGTCATGGTCTGGACTCCGGAGCAGACCGCCGTCTTCCTCGACTTCGTCGCGGGGGACCGGCTGTACATGCTCTGGCGGCTCATCGCCTTCCGGGGTACCCGCCGAGGGGAAGCCTGCGGTGTCCGCTGGGAGGACCACTCCGCGAAGGGCCACTCACTCGCGATTGCCACCCAGCTCGTCCAGGACGGCTGGGAGGTCCACGAGGGCGCGCCCAAGACCGACAGCGGCATCCGCCTGATCGCCCTCGACGAGGACACCAACGAGGGCATCCTCACCCATAAGACACGTCAGCAGCGGGAACGCGAAGCGTGGGGCGAGGGCTGGCAGGACACCGGCCGCATCTTCACCCAGGAGGACGGCTCCCTCCTCCACCCCGGCAAGGTCAGCGACCTGTTCGAACGCCTCGTGAAGGCGGCCGGCCTGCCACCCATCCGCCTCCACGACCTCCGTCACGTCGCCGCGACGCTGATGCTCGCGGCCGGAGTCGACATCAAGATCGTCTCGGAAACGCTCGGCCACTCCGATACCCGGATCACGCGGGACATCTACCAGTCCGTCCTCGACGACCTCGCTCGCGACGCCGCCGAGAAGGTCGTGCAGCTCGTACCGCACGCCCGCAAGCAGCTGGCGGCTGTCCCCGAGATCGCGCCGAAGACGGACGCGGCTCCTCAACTGCCGAGGATGGTGCCACCGCGCAAGGGCGAGGCACTCCAGCAGAATCGTTCAGCCTGACGGCGAACGGAAACGGAGCCCCGGTCAGAGGGAAGCTGCCCGGGGCCTCTTGCTGTCTCGCCACGGCGAGCAAGGTGTGGTGGGGCGGGTCAGCGCCGTTCCATGGTCTGTCCCCTGTTCTTCGCTCTGTTGCGCGCGGGCTCGCCTTCGTTCCTCTTCTCCGTGCCCACAAGAGCCGGATTATTCAGTGAGTCAGTGAGGCTGGGCGGGGGCGGTGGAGGAGGTGGGGGCGGGGGCGGGTTTCCCTGGTTCTGTTCGTTTGTCATGCCCGTTAGTGTGCAGTACGAGACTGACAGTCGAGAGGGAGATTCCTGCGGCGACAGCGGCCAGAGTGACCGTCCAACGTCTTGTCTTCCGCTGGTGCAGGGCGTCGTTCTTCTCGAACATGCCCACCCTCGTTCCGGCAAGAGCCCCCAGCGCCGCGCCCTTCGCCGATCGCCCATAGGTGTCCAGGACATCCCGCGGCTTGATGTCCTCGTACGCGGCGAGGTTGAACACCGAGATACCGAAGCCAATGGCAACTGCATACGCCACGAAGGCCGCAGTGCCGGTGAACGGCTCGAAGCCCCGGGAAGCCAGGAACTGGGCGGCTGTGGCAGCGAACCCGACCAGGAAGATGGCCTTGGTGTCCACCTTCGCCCCCGACTCCGACTGTCGCGCCAGCCGCGCCGCAAGTTCGCTGTTGATCAGCTCCAAGGTCTCCTTCTGATCCTCGAACTCCTGCGGCGTCATCGTCATGTCCTGAGCGTACGAAACGCCCGTGGTCCGGTCATGGTGCCTGCAGAAAAGGCAGTCCGACGGCGGCGAGCTTCGTCTGGAGGTTGATGTCGTCGCTCGCAACGTAGACGGAAGATCCCGGATGCCGGGACTGCAGTAGGAGAGTGGAGGCCACCAAGCGATCATCAGGCACAGTCAGGTCCAGCCAATTCGGCAACCCGTCGCCCTTGGGTTCAATGTGCTCGAAAACGGCGTGCACATCACCCGCGACACGGACGCCGCGCCGCATGTCGCCGTTGGTCCGCAACCCCTTCAGGCGGCGGTCGGCCTTCTGCGCCGCGTCCCGGATATCGGGGTTACGTCCGGCGCGCTTGTGGTCGTCCAGCTCCCGCAGCACAGTCGGCATCAGATGGACCATGTACCGCTTCCCCAGCAGCGGTGTGTAGATCGCTACGTCGGGGTCGTCCAGCAAGACGTTCGTGTCGACAACCAGACGTACTGCCCAGAGGTCAGGGGGCAGCAACTCCCCCAGCTGTCGGAGGGTGGTCACGGCGTGACGCACGTGGCCGGTGGCCTTGTCGGTGGTGGAAGGCACCGTCGTGTCACGAGGGCGCTCAAGCCAGCGCAGCAACAGGCCGAGGCTCTGCTCAAGACGCTTGGTGACCTCGGGCGTCGGATGCGGGAACAGGAGCCGGAACAAAGGCTCCCATTCCCTTACCTGGCCCAGCAGCTCCATGCGTCGCGCCTCGAGTTCTGGGTTGCTGGGTACCCAGCCCCACTTCGGAGCGCCAACGTGCATCACGTAGCCGCGTCCGCGGTTGGGGTCAGTGTTCCGGATCTGCGAGTCCGCCAGGATCTGCACGAAGGCCGCTTCGATCAGGTCCAGGCCCGACCGCAACCGATCCAGGTAGGTCGGTGGGGGCGTTGGTGTGGAGGCCATCTCCTGATGATGCCGTGCCGGGCGGGGGCACTCATCGATCGATCAGCGAAGGGCCGGCCAGGCAGTGCCGAGAATGGCACAGCCGATGGCCTCCGGTCTGAACTACAGCCCGAACTGGTTCATCAGGTCCGTGCACAGTTCGTCGGCGCTGCCGCGCCCCTCATCATCCGCCGACACCGGGGAGAGCGCTGTGTGCGCGGGTTGGATGTAGTGGGGCCGGCGGGCGTAGGGGAGTGTGCTTTCCCGGCCTTGGAGATCGCCCCATTGCGAGGTGAGCGGTGCCAGGGCTCTGGGCTTGTCAGCGGAGATGATCACCGCTGTGAGTTGCAGCGCGCTGTCCAGGCGCAGCTTCCTCTGCTGCTCCTGCGCGGTGGCGACGAAGTCATAACAGCACGCCGTCACCAGGCGCTCGGATACGAGGAGGTCATCGTCCTGACCGGGAGGCTCCTCGCTCTCGCGGATGAAGGACAGGTTGGCGGCCATCACCACAGTGCCGTCGTAGTGCAGCTCGGTGATGATCTCCCGGTTAATGGGCGACTCCAAATTGCTGCACACCCAGCGGCGCAGGCCGGAGCGCGGGTTGAGCAGCGTGTCCGGCCCCATACCGACCAGAGGCCCTGGGACCAACGGCCTCCCGTGCAGAGCGCGGGCTCGCATCTCGGCAGCCTCCAGGACCTCCCGTGCCTCTTGCTGGCTCATCGTGTAGGCACCGCGCGGCAGGGGCCGCTGCGGTCGGGAGACCGCGATGAACCATGCCGAGGGCACGGACGCGTGCGCAGTGATGGTCCTGGTTGTGAAGTCGATGTGGCGCTGAAGTTGTTCCTCTGCCAGGCCAACACGGGCGAAGCGGTCGCGGTAGGCGCGCTCGACCTGATGCTCCGCCATCCAGGCGGTGTGGTCGTTGTCCCGATAGGGGACGACCGCGGCCTGCTGATCCTTGTCCTTGGCGGCGGTGCCGTACACCAGGTGCGGTGCCATCTCGCTGGCCGGCACATCGACGACCAAGACGGACCTCGTTCCATCGGTCAGCTCGAACATGTCCAGGTCCGGCAGGTATGGGTGGACGTGGTTGCGGATCCACTGCGCGTACTGCTGCAGGTTGGCTTCCTGGGGGTCTATGCCCAACAAGCGGGTCGTCTTGTCCTCTACGCCGTAGATGATCAGACCACCACGGGTGTTCGCCATGGCCGCGACGTCCTTGGCGAACTCGTTCCAACGACCGTCCCTGGGCGGCTGAGGGAGCGGCTCCTTCCAGTCCAGGTCGTCGAACTCGTCCAGCTTGTCGTCCGTGGCCCGGCGGACCATGTCGAAGGTGAGAGGCCCGGGTGGGCATCCGAGATGCTCGTGAATTCTTGTCCATGTGCGTGCCATGAGGGCAGCGTAGAACGGCTGACTACCGACGCGACCCGAAGCTGAGCATGGATTAGGGCGAGGCCGCCCCGACGCCCGCCGCTGTGCCGCTGACGTCATCGGCACAGCGGAACCACCACGACAAGTGCGACAAGACCTCCTACACGGGCGGGACGTGCGCCTGCGACCTCAACGAGGAGTACGGGCAGCCCTCCGAACGCGACGACTACTGACCACCACCAAGATCGCCCGGAGAGGCGTCCCATACGGTTCCGGTCTAGGCAAGACCCGCTGGGTCGTGGAGCGGACCTTCGCCTGGCTCCACCAGTTCAAACGACTCCGGATCCGCTACGAGATACGAGCCGATCTCCACCTTGGCCTGCTCCAACTCGCCTGCAGCATGCTCTGCTTGCGACGACTCCGAACTTCATTCTGAAACGATCAGTTGGTCACCGGAGCCGTGTGCCATCCTGACGCGACGAGCGAGAGCACCACCATGGTGCGGACGAGTAGGGGGCCCGATGAGCGATTGGCTCAACCGCACGATCCGAGACGAGCACCGAGCTAAGGGCGAACTGCACGAATACGTGTATGAGATCCCTGTTCCGGCCGAACCCGAGGAGTCCGATCCCACGGGAACGGTGCTGCTGCGCCTGACCTCCGAGCCGGTTCCGCTCTTCGGTCAGCAGCCGACTGAGGGGGGCCCGAAGCGGCCTGAGATCGACTGGAAGTACTTGCTGCGGACGCGGCTCAAGTCGGATGATCGCCACGTCGTCGTAGCAGAGCCGTTCGAAGGCAGCCTGCCGTTCGTCGTGTCGGGAGTCGGACCGTGGGATCCAGAACCCGACGGCGGCTTCCAACCGGACGTGTTGGCCGCCCGTCTACTGGCCTTCATCTCGGACTGGCGTGGCCCAGAAGGGCCGCTCTCTGATGATCAGCGTGAATGGTTCAGCTGGCTTGGTCCAGAAATCAACGCCATGCTGCCCCGCGAGGAGACAGCTGCGGTGCAGTGGATCAACGGGCGGCGGGTCTCCGACTCGTAGAGGTCCGGAACACGGGTGGCCCGCCAGCGATGCCGACGGGCCACCCGTGTCTCCAGGACCTTCCTGGTCGGTCGCGTCCGAGTATGCGGGTGAGGCGGCTGTCCGCGTATCGCCGCTCGGCACTGAGGGCGCTGCTGACAACGATGAGCGTGCGGCTGTTGGTGCGCGAGGCGAGGAGCCGACTCGGGCGGCCGATCGCAGAACTCAAGGCGGTTGCACAGGGCACCAGCCTTAGGCCGACTCACTGGTGACCGAACGACAGCACCACACTTGCGAAGTGGAGCAATCGTGACTGAATTTGATCAAATTCCGACTGCCCCACTATCTGACTTTGCAGGAGGGGCATCGCAGACCTACAGGTCGCTCGCTGCGTTGTAGCGTCCTACCTACCTCGCTCAAGAGGCCCGTCCCAGGGGTGGTAGCTGCCACTCCCTGGGATGCGAAACGACCAAGAACAGGAATGCGAATGCTTGACCGAATTCGCCGAGGGTACACGCAGGTTCCCTCCGGGCAATTTCACGGTACCAGTTTCAATATCGCCGCAGTGGGGCTTCGTGCGTTCATCGCCGGGGCCGTCTCAGTTCGCTTGAGCGCCCTGCTGGCGTTCGCGGTGGTTGTGTGGATGCTCGTCGCCAACGGAGAGGTCGATCCCACGAAGTCGGCACTTCTCATCACCATGACGAGCTTCACGTGGCAGGCCAGCGCCCAGCTGGCTTGGTTCCGAGGCAGGTAGGCGTCTTGAGGTGGTCCTGCTGCATGCGCCAGGACCACCCCGGCCACAGCCCGGCCCGGCCAATGACCCTCTGTTGTTGGCATCACCAGAGCTGCGCGAAACCTGAGGACTAACCATGTGGCGCCGAAATGACCTTAGGAATGCCCCCTACTCGCACGCCGGCCTCTACTGCCCCCATGCGGTTGTAGGGGCACATCGCCTGAGCCGTGACCCTGACGGTGTGCCCCAGTGCGTGCAGGCGCCGTCCAGGCCGTTTAGCGGGCTTGAGTTCACCGCCCTTGTCCAGACGAACGGGCGCTTCTACCTCCGTTACGCCCTGGCCCGGGTCGTCAGCCAAGGGGCCGCAGCAGCCACGGTCAACTCGACGCTCACCGAGACAGCCAGTCGATGGCCCGCCCTGTTGCAGGGCCCGCAGCCAGCCGCAGCCGTCTGGCTCCGTCTCCGTCTGAATGTGGACGCGGCAGCCAGGCACGCTGCTTGTCGGGATCCGCTGGTCGACAACCTCTACGGAACGCTCTCGAGTCGAGTGGCGGACGCTGTTGTGCTCAACCGGAAACTTCAGCTCTCCGTGGATACCACCGCGGGGCTCATGGGAGTAGAACGCTCCGCGATCGCGGCAGCCCTCCTGACGGCGAAGCGGTCTCTCCCGTCAGCGTTCGACGACCCCGAGGAGGAATGAGACAGATCTTCCACGACCGCCCCGGCGCACAGAGTGAGCCCGACCAGCCGGTCGGATGCCTCAGTTCGCCGTCTTGCGCCACTGTCACCCTTACTGGCGGTGGTGCAGTTCGCCGTGCCCTCCTAGGATTGATCCCCTTACCGCTCTGGCACCCAGGGCTCTAACTCGCTTGAGGGGACTGTCTGTTGCTGGACAAGAAGCCTGTTGATCTGACCGTGCCGAGCGCGGCAAGGATGTACGACTGGCTGCTTGGTGGCAGCAACAACTTCGATGTGGACAAAGTCGCATGTCAACTGCTGTTAGAGGCCGCGCCGACGACCAAGGCGCTGGCTCTGAACAACCGGTGGTTCCTGGAGCGGGTCGTGCGAGTCCTGGCTGAGGAGCACGGGATCCGCCAGTTCATCGACTTCGGGTCGGGTCTGCCGACGCAGAACAACGTGCATCAGATCGCGCAGGCGGTCGATCCGTCGTCCAGAGTCGTGTACGTCGACAACGACCCTGTTGTCCTGGGGTACGGGAAGTCCCTACTGGACGAGAACGATCGAACGGCCATAGTCGGCTCGGACATGGCGGATACAGAGTTCATCTTCAACCACCCCGAATTCGAGCATCTCATCAACCTCGACGAGCCGGCGGCCGCGCTGTTCGTCTCTGTACTGCACTGCCTTCCGGATGCGGCGAAGCCAGGTGCGCTCGTCCGGCGAGTCATCGACAAGCTGAAGCCTGGCAGTTTTGTAGTGATTTGCCACCTGGTCAGTGACAGTTCACGGCTGCGGAGCCAGGTGACAGATCTCATGCTGGAGCTCACCCACGGAAACTGGGGCCGTGTACGTACCGAGAGCGACGTACACGGCTACTTCCAGGGTCTCGATGTGAAGCGGCCAGGTCTGGTAGACGTCACGGACTGGCGCCCCGATTCCGATCTGCGTCAGCGACAGCGCAGCATCGAGTGGACAGAGTACGGAGGACTCGCGGAGATTCCGGAGGAGTGAGGAGGCTCGGCGTTCCGTTATCCGTTTGATCTTTAGACCGTGAACCGCTTGAAGGCTTCGATCAGCATTCGACGGCTCTCGGCCCTCGAAGCGGCGGCTTCCGCACTGAGACGGAGCAACAGCTGGACGTGCCTTTCCAGATCGTCTTCCTTGGTGCGGTAGCTCGCCTCCTCGTACCCTTCCAGGTACACCATCTCCGGCGGTCCGCCGAGGCCAAACTTGAGATGGGTCATGGAACCTGAGCCCGCGGAGGCGGCGTTCGCCGCGATAGCAGCGTCTTCCAGCACGAAGCGGATGCTGACGTGAGGCAGGTCGGACATCTCGAGCAGCTTCCACATCTGCCCGGCCATGACCTGGTCGCTGCCGGCGCGGCGTCGCAGAACGGCCTCGTCCATCAGGAAGGTCGCCCGCGGGGGACATGCCTGACCAAAGACGCGGCGCTGCCGTTCCTCTCGCAGTTCGACCCGTCGGTCGACCTCTGCGTGCTCACAGCCGTGCAGTCCCGTCCTGATGACTTCCCTCGCGTACTCCGAGGTCTGAAGGAGGCCGGGGACAACGCCGGACTCGTAGTTCATCAAGTCGGTGGCCAGGCTCTCCAGTCCGAACAGCCGGCGAAGCCACTGGGCAGTGCAATCGTTGAAGTGGGGCTGGAACCACTCCGGCTCTTTGGCTCGGATGGTGAGCCGCTCGAGTGCCGCCCTGGTCTCGAGGTCCACCCCGTAGCGGTCCGCCAGTGTCAGTACGTCTCGAATATCGGGAGGGCTCTCCGCTCTCTCCAAACGACTGATCTTGGAGACCGAAGCATCAATCGCCTTTGCGGCCACCTTCGCGGGCATCCCGCCCCGAAGGCGCCGAAGGTCCACTCCGAGCATGATGGCAGCGGCCGTCGGCGTCGCTTCTCGCGCGAAAGCACGGAACAAGGGAACAGGGTCATCGGGCACAGCAGACACGCGAACTCCGTTCATCGACGCTTACGCCCCGATGATGGCATGACGATAGTCCGCGTGTCGCTCGAACTCCTCTTTGCCTGACCTCAGTTCGCCGTCAGGTGATCGAACTCGCCCTTCCGAGCGCCGTCCAAGAAGGCGTCAACCTCTGCCGCAGTGAAGAGTAATGCCGGACCGTGGGGGTCCCTGGAGTTACGCAGTGCGACGACACCCTTCTCGATCGGCGCCAGCTCGATGCACTGGCCGTTCGCCGCACTCTTGTGGCTCTTTGTCCATACTGCATCAAACGAGCTGGCAGGGATTCCGTTTCTACAATTCTCCACGCCAAGCCTCCCTTTAGTTCGATTATCGGATTGTTTCTGTCGCCTACCCGTAGTGGTCGGGGAACGCCGCAGGTGGGAGAGCCATGCAATCCCATCGTGCAATTGCATGGCTTGAGCGTGAAGGAATGCTAGCCCCAGGTAATCGAACTCCGCCGTCCCTCGAACGGGTGGCCTGCCCGCAGAGAGGGCCAGCGGGCAGCGACCTGCTGGGCGTATCCCACAAGGTGATGCCTCTGGCATGTGCCATCGAGGGCGAATGCAGTGATTCCCTGGCCGCCATGGTGAATACGGAGCGTGAGGTTCGAGTCGTCATCTCATCGGTGCGGCAAACATCGACCTCAGGTGTGGCTTCTCGTATAAAGGTTCGATACCCACAGCTCTCGGCGTGCGCCTCGGCATGGCTCTGAGGGCGGGGTCGTGAGACCGGCCTGACAGGTGACGAGGTGGGCAGGCTTTCCCTCCCAAGGACCGGGGCTGGGAGGCTGCCGCGAGCCTCGCTGAGTTGCCGGATGACCTGCCGCTATCAGTCCTTGGCGCCCCATGTGGAAGGGGTCGGCACCCGAGGTGCCCGGCCCCTTCCACATGGAGGTCTCGCTCAGGCGCGGCCAAGGGTTCGGGTGATCCACCCGTTCGCAGGAGCTTGCAACCAGTACCTAGGTACCGGATTACCGTCGGAGGTGTTCCCTTCGAGTGGCCGTGTTCACCGCGTCCCTGCACCGCACGGTGGGGCACCTGGACGAACTGCCTGAGCGTGGGGACCGCTGCGACCCGCAGTGCGCCTTCCTCGGCCGGACCCCTGCGGCGCCGCCCATACCCTCCGGGCGGCCGTGCCCTGCCGTCCGCCGCCTTTCCTCTCGTCTCGCCTGTCCTTGAGCAAGGAGCACGTGCGTTGTCGCAGTCAGCGTCGTCGTCCTCGTCGAGCTCAACCGCGTCCGGATCACGCAGCGGGTATGCCGCCGGCCTCGCCGACGTCAAGGCTGGTGATTCTCCATCAGCCGAAGCCGCAGGTCGTCCGGTTTATGGGAACCCGCCAAGAACGCCTCCGGCCGCCGGGCTCCGATGGACCGCGGACGCCCGCTCAGTTCCGGCCGGTCACCGTCCACCGGTGGCCATGTGGTTGTCCACCGCTCTGCACGCTCACTGCACGCCTGTCCACCGGTTGTCCACCGGCGGCGATCATGGAGCCTCGAACTGAGCACCCCACCCACGACATCTGACCTCGAAAACCACAAAGGCCCAGGTCAGAGGCTATCTGTCCTGGGCCTTCACTGAGCCGCCTTCGGGATTCGAACCCGAGACCTACGCATTACGAGTGCGTTGCTCTGGCCAACTGAGCTAAGGCGGCGCGCCCCGTCGCACCATGGTGCGATCAGCAGCGGGGCCAAGTCTACACAGTTTCCGGGGGTGCTCCGCACAGGGCACCCCCGGAGACGTTTACGCAGGTCAGGACGGGGCGGAACGGGGCCGGACAGGTCAGGGGGTCAGGTGCACTTCTTGCCGTCCGTGGGCGGGGTGCCGTCCAGGAGGTACGTGTTGATCGCCGTGTCGATGCAGTCGCTGCCCCGGCCGTACGCGGTGTGGCCGTCGCCGTCGTAGGTGAGCAGGGTGCCGGAGGAGAGCTGGGCGGCGAGGGATTCGGACCACTTGTACGGGGTGGCCGGGTCGCGGGTGGTGCCGACGACGACGATCGGGTCGGCGCCCTTCGCCTCGGTGCGGTGGGGGGTACCGGTGGCCTTCGCGGGCCAGTAGGCGCAGTTCAGGGAGGCCCAGGCGAAGCCTCGGCCGAAGACCGGGGAGGCCTTCTCGAAGCCGGGGACGGCCTTCTCCACGGCGTCGGGGCCGTCGAAGGCGGGCGGGAGGTCGAGGCAGTTCACGGCGGCGTTGGCGAACATCAGGTTCGCGTACCTCCCGTCCGGCTCTCGCTCGTAGTAGCTGTCGGCCAGCGAGAGGAGGCCCGAGCCGTCGCTGCGCTGTGCGCCTTCCAGGGCCTCGCGGAGCTGGGGCCAGGCCGCCTCGTCGTACATGGCGGCGATCACCCCGGTCGTCGCCAGGGACTCGCCGAGCTCGCGGTCGTCGCCGGTCGGGATCGGCTTGGCGTCCAGGTCCGCGAAGAGCTGCTTCAGCGCGGTCGCCGCGTCGGCGGTCGTCGTGGTGCCCAGCGGGCAGTCCGGCTGCTTGACGCAGTCGGCGGCGAAGGACTGGAAGGCCCCCTCGAAGCCCGCGGTCTGGTCGCGGTTCATGTCGATGGCCTTGAGGGACGGGTCCATCGCCCCGTCCAGGACGAGCCGCCCGGACCGGTCCGGGAAGAGTTCCGCGTACGTGGCGCCCAGGAAGGTCCCGTACGAGGCGCCGACGTAGTGCAGCTTCTCGTCCCCGAGCAGGCCCCGCAGGATGTCCATGTCCCGGGCCGTGTCGACGGTGGAGACGTACGGGAGGATCTCGCCGCTCCGCTTCTCGCAGCCCGCCGCGAACTTCTCGAAGGCCCCCTTGAGCTCCTGGACCTCCGCCTCGTCGTCCGGTGTCTGGTCCACCTGGGTATAGGTGTCCATTTCCTTGCCCGTCAGGCACTCCACCGGTTCGCTGCGGGCCACGCCGCGCGGGTCGATGGCCACCATGTCGTAGCGGGCCCGGACCGGAGCCGGGTAGCCGAGTGCCGCGTACCCCTGGAGATAGCCGATCGCGGAGCCGCCGGGGCCGCCCGGGTTCACCAGGAGCGAGCCGATCCGTTCGCCGGGGCCGGTGGCCTTCTTACGGGAGACGGCGAGGCCGATGTCGCCGTCGTCCGGCTTCTCGTAGTCCCTCGGCGCTTTCATCGTCGTGCACTCGAACCCCTCCACCCCGCAGTCGCGCCAGCTCAGCTTCTGCGTGTAGTACGACGACAGCTCCTCGGGGGCCGCGGTGCCGGTGGCCGATGCGCTCGGCGACGAGCCTCCGCCGCTGCAGCCGGAGATGAGGAGGCCGGCAGTGCCGATCCCGATGGCGAAGGTGCGGAGCAGGCGCCTGGTATCCATCCTGGGAGCGTATCCGGCAGGTGACGAGTCGTCCGATTCCCTGCTCATTCGGGTGAACAGGGACCCATCCTGATCGTCGTCTCAGCCCGCCCGCAGCGCCATCGTCATCGCCTCCACCGCCAGCAGCGGCGCCACATTGCGGTCCATCGCCTCCCGGCAGGCGGTCACCGCCTCGATCCTGCGCAGCGTCTGCGCGGGCGTCGAGGACTCCGCGATCCGCTCCAGGGAGTCCTGCACATCCGCGTTGGCGATCGCCAGCTTCGAACCGAACTGGAGCGCCAGCACATCGCGGTAGAACCCGGTGAGCTCGGTGAGGGCCAGGTCGAGGCTGTCGCGCTGCGTACGCGTCTTGCGGCGCTTCTGCTTGTCCTCCAGCTCCTTCATCGCCCCCGCCGTACCGCGCGGCATCCGCCCCCCGGCCACCCCGCCGAGCGCCGCCTTCAGGTCCTCGGCCTCCTTGCCGTCTACCTCCTCAGCCAGCTGCTTGGCGTCGTCGGTGGCCGTGTCGATCAGCTCCTGGGCCGCCTTGAGGCAGCCGCCCACGTCGGCGATCCGCAGCGGGACCTTGAGCACCGCGGCCCGCCGTGCCCGCGCCCGCTCGTCCGTGGCCAGGCGGCGGGCCCGGCCGATGTGCCCCTGGGTGGCCCGGGCCGCGGAGTGGGCCTGGGCCGGATCGACGCCGTCGCGGCGGATCAGGACGTCGGCCACGGCCTCCACCGGCGGGGTGCTCAGGGTCAGATGACGGCAGCGGGAACGGATCGTGGGCAGGACGTCTTCGAGGGAAGGGGCACACAGCATCCAGACCGTGCGCGGCGCGGGCTCCTCGACCGCCTTCAGCAGGACGTTGCCCGCGCCCTCGGTGAGGCGGTCGGCGTCCTCCATGACGATGACCTGCCACCGGCCGACCGCCGGGGAGAGCTGGGCCCGGCGGACCAGGTCGCGGGTCTCCTTCACTCCGATCGAGAGCAGGTCCGTACGGATCACCTGGACGTCGGCGTGCGTACCGATCAGGCTCGTGTGGCAGCCGTCGCAGAACCCGCAGCCGGGCTCCCCGCCCAACGCCCGGTCCGGGCTGGTGCACTGGAGCGCGGCGGCGAAGGCCCGGGCGGCGGTGGACCGCCCGGAACCCGGCGGTCCGGTGAACAGCCAGGCATGGGTCATCTTCGAGCCCTGCTCCAGCGCCTCACCGTCGGAGACGGCCGTGACCAACGCATCGGCATCCCTGGCGGCAGCGGCGAGCTGTTCCCTCACTCGGTCCTGTCCGACCAGGTCGTCCCATACGGTCATGGGTCACCGCCCTTCCGGTGGTGTCGTGCGGGTGGTGCGGAGACGTACGGCGACAGCGCCCCGTGCCATCGCCCGTCGGATGCCATCCCTCGTCCGCCGTCCCTCGTCGGATTCCATTGTGGGGGACGCCACTGACAAGTCCGGCCCGCCCACCCCTCAGGGGCGGACGGGCCGGACTCCGGACAGGGTCGGGTCAGCCGCGCGGACGGCGCCCCCGGCCTCCAGCGGCCCCGTCGCCCTCGTCGTCGTGACCGCCGAGCAGCTCGTCCGCCAGGGTCGGCAGATCGTCCAGCGGGGTCTCCTCGGCCCAGTCCGGGCGGGGGCGCTTGCGGCGGCCCTGCTGCGTCCGGTCCGAGGCCTCCGCGGCCCGCGGGTCCTCGATCTGCGGCAGTTCCCGGGTGCGCTCGTTCTCGCTCTCCGCGGGCGAGGGCTCAGGGCTCTCGTCCCGGAAGAAGCCCTTGGGCACCCGGTCGGAGGGCTGTTCCCCCCGCACCGGCGGCAGCACTGCCGTCTCGTCCGCGTCCCGGGCGTCCCGGGCGCCCGCGTCCGGACGCCGGTCCGTGACGCGCGGCAGCATCGCCGTCTCGTCCTCCCCGGAGGGGGCCCGGCGGTCGGACGGTGCGCCGCCCTCCGGTCGGGGCGGGTAGGCCGTCGGCACCGGCTGCGTGATCTCGTTCGGGTTCACGATCGGCGTGGGCACCGTGATCTCGTTCTCCGGCACGGACCGCCCGGAGGAACCGGAGGAGCCGGAGGAATCCGAAGTACCGGAGGAACCGGAGGAACCCGAAGGACCAGCGGCCCCGAAAGCCCCGGCAGCCCCTGGCCCCGACCCCGCCGGACCGAAGCCCTCCGAGCGCGAAGACGCCTCCCCACGAGCCGCCTCGACCCTCGCAGCCTCAGCCCTCGCCGCCTCGGCCCGCTCGGCTTCCGCCCGCGCGGCCTCCGTACGGGCCGCCGCCTCCTCCTCGGCACGGCGGCGGGCCTCCTCGGCTCGCAGCAGGGCTTCCTCGGCCTTGCGCTGCTTCTCCAGCCTCTGCGCCTCGGCCTCCCTGCGGAGCCGCGCCTCCTCCTCGGCCTGCTTGCGCAGGCGTTCCTGCTCGGCCTCGCGGACCCGCTCCTCGGCCTCCAGCCGGAGCCGGTCCTCCTCGGCACGGCGGCGGGCCTCCTCGGCGCGCTGCCGGGCCTCTTCCGCCTGGCGTTCGGCCTCGCGGCGGCGGGCCTCCTCCAGCTCGCGCTGCTTGCGCTCCTCCTCCTCGGCGCGCAGCCGGGCGAGCTGCTCCTGGCGCTCCTTCTCCAGGCGTTCCTCCTCGGCCTTGCGGGCAGCCTCTTCCTCCGCCTTGCGCCGGGCCTCCTCCTCGGCCGCCCTCCGCGCCTCCTCGATGGCCTCGATCTCGGCCTCGGAGAGCGGGAGAACCTGGTCGAGCCGGTGACGTACGACCGTGGTGATCGACTCCGGTTCCTGCCCGGCGTCCACCACCAGGTAACGCGTCGGGTCGGCCGCGGCCAGGGTCAGGAACCCGGACCGTACGCGCTCGTGGAACTCGACCGGCTCCGACTCCAGCCGGTCCGGCGCCTCCGTGAACCGCTCTCGCGCGGTGGCCGGGTCGACGTCCAGCAGCACCGTCAGATGCGGTACGAGGCCGCTCGTCGCCCACCGCGAGATCCGCGCGATCTCGGTGGGAGCCAGGTCCCGGCCCGCGCCCTGGTAGGCGACGGACGAGTCGATGTAGCGGTCGGAGATGACGATCGCGCCGCGCTCCAGGGCCGGGCGGACGACGGCGTCGACGTGCTCGGCTCGGTCGGCGGCGTACAGCAGGGCCTCGGCCCGGTTGGAGAGACCGGCGGAGGACACGTCCAGCAGGATCGACCGCAGCCGCTTTCCGACCGGGGTGGCCCCGGGCTCGCGGGTGACGACGACCTCGTGGCCCTTGGCCCGGATCCACTCGGCGAGCGCCTCGACCTGGGTGGACTTGCCCGCTCCGTCGCCGCCCTCCAGGGCGAGGAAGAAGCCGGTGGCGGCGGGCGCGACGGCCGGTTCGCCGCCACGCAGCGCCTCGCTCAGATCCCGGCGCAGCGGCACGCCCGCCCGGTCGTCCGTCTTGGCGAGGACGACGGCGGCGACGGGCAGCAGCAGCGCGCCGAGCAGCATCAGGGTGAAGGCGGCCCCGCCGTGGGCGAACACGAAGTCGCCCGCGACCAGGCGGTGCTGTCCGATCGCGGCGGCCAGCAGCGGCCCCGCGACCGCGCCGAGCGCGACGAGCACCCGGACGACGGCCTGGAGGTGATCGGTCGTCCGGGCCTGCCGGAACGCCTCGGTCTCCTGGTCGATCAGGGTGTGCCCGGTGTTCGCGGCGACCCCGGCGGCGTAACCGGCGAGCAGCGCGATGGCGATCCCGGTCGCCGTGTCCGGCACCAGGCCGAGCGCGAGGAGCGCCAGGCCGGTGACGGCGATGGCCAGCGCCAGCAGGCGGCGGCGCGACAGGGTGGGCAGGACGTGGCGCGCGGTGCGGATGCCGAGGGCGCTGCCGCCGGTCAGGCCGAGGATCAGCAGCGCGAACGTGACGGGCCCGCCGCCGAGGTCGTAGGCGTGCAGTACGGATACGGCCGCGGCCGCGGCGACGGCTCCGGCCACGGCGGCGCAGGCGGCCACCAGCAGCGGAACGGCGCCGGTGCGGCCCTTGTCGGGCCCGTTGCCGGTGGCGGGGCGGCGCAGGCCCTCCAGCGGGGAGCGCGGCCGGGGCGTCTGGGTGGCCGGGAACTCCAGGAAGTACAGGGTGGAGATGGAGGCGGAGAAGAGCCCGGCCGCGACATACGACCCCAGAGCCGCCTGGTGGAAGGAGAACCACTCCAGACCCGAGCCGAGGATGTTGCCGATCAGCGTGGCGGCCAGCAGGACCGCCGCGGCAGCGGGCAGCGCGAGGAAGTTCGTTCGGAGGGACAGCCTGCGCAGGGCGTCGTGGTGGTCGGGCAGCGGGCGTACCGCGGCGCCTTCGAGGGGCGGGGCGGGGAGCAGTGCCGGGGCGGCGCTCTCCTTGGCCACGGCCCACAGGCGCTCGGCCGCGCCGGTCACGAAGACGGTGATGAGGACCATCATGAGCGCCTTGTCAGGCATCCAGTCGATCCACAGCGGGGCGATGACCAGGAGCAGCAGGCGCAGCCCGTCGACCCCGATCATCAGCCATCGCCGGTCCAGCTTGCCGCCGGGCACCGTGAGCGAGGTCAGAGGCCCCAGGAGTACGGCTCCGAAGAGCAGGGTGGAAAGGATCCGGACGCCGAACACGGCGGCGACGGCGAAGGCCACCCCGCGGTATCCGGCCCCGAATGAGCCCTCGAGGACCGCCGCTTGCAGCGACAGCAGCACCAGCACGAGAAGGGCGAGTGCATCGCCGATACCGCCGACGAGCTGGGCGCTCCACAACCGCTTCAGCGGGGGAACACGCAACAGGGCTCGTACGGCGCGCTCGCGTGAGTCTGCGGCAAGTGTGTCGGAGGTGGGGCTCACGACCGTTGGCTGCTCGGCTCGCGTCATCCGCCCAGCCTATCGGCAGTGGTGCGGTGACTGTCGGCCCGTCCGAACATACGGCCGCAGACGGCTTCCGGCCACTCTGGTCCCCGGCCTCCGACGCACCGCCGCCCGGCACCTGCGGTGAGGTGCCGGGCGGCGGTGGCGGTGCGCGTGCCCGATACCGGTGTGCGGTGACGCGTGTGCGCTGCCGGTGCGGGTGTGCCCTGACGCGTGTGCGGTGACGGTGCGGGTGTGACGGGCCTGTCAGTCGTCCGACGGAGCGGCGGAAGAGGCCGAGGCCGTCTTCTTCGCCGTCGTCTTCTTGGCGGCCGTCTTGGTGGCCGTCGCCTTCTTGGCCGTCGTCTTCTTCGCCGCGGTCTTCTTCGCGGCCGTGGTCTTGGCGGCCGTGGTCTTCTTCGCGGCCGTCTTCTTGGCCGTCGCCTTCTTCGCCGGGGCCTTCTTCGCCGTCTTCTTCTTGGCGGGTCCCTTGGCGCGCTTCTCGGCGAGCAGCTCGTAGCCGCGCTCCGGCGTGATCTCCTCAACGCTGTCGCCGGTCCGCAGGGTGGCGTTGGTCTCACCGTCGGTGACGTACGCGCCGAAGCGGCCGTCCTTCACCACTACCGGCGAACCGCTGACCGGGTCGGTGCCCAGCTCCTTCAGCGGCGGCTTGGCTGCGGCCCGGCCGCGCTGCTTGGGCTGGGCGTAGATCGCGAGGGCCTCTTCGAGGGTGATGTCGAAGAGCTGGTCCTCGGAGGTGAGCGACCGGGAGTCGGTGCCCTTCTTCAGATACGGGCCGTAGCGGCCGTTCTGCGCGGTGATCTCGACGCCCTCGGCGTCCTCGCCGACGACGCGCGGCAGCGACATCAGCTTGAGGGCGTCGGCGAGGGTGACCGTGTCGAGGGACATGGACTTGAAGAGGGAGGCGGTCCGCGGCTTCACCGCGTTCTTGCCGGTCTTCGGCGTCCCCTCGGGCAGCACCTCGGTGACGTACGGACCGTAGCGCCCGTCCTTGGCGATGATCTGGTTGCCGCTGACCGGGTCGGCGCCCAGCTCGAAGTCGCCGCTGGGCTTGGCCAGCAGCTCTTCCGCGAGCTCGACGGTCAGCTCGTCGGGGGCCAGGTCCTCGGGGACGTCGGCGCGCTGGTGGCCCTCGGCGTCCTTCTCACCGCGCTCGATGTACGGGCCGTAGCGGCCGACGCGGAGCTTGATGTCGTTGCCGACCGGGAAGGAGGAGATCTCCCGGGCGTCGATCGCGCCGAGGTCGGTGACCAGCTCCTTCAGGCCGCCGAGGTGGTCGCCGTCGCCGTTGCCCGCGTCGGAGGCCGCACCGGCACCGGAGGTGTCGTCACCGGGCTGCGCCCCGAAGTAGAAACGCTTCAGCCACGGCACGGACTGGGCCTCGCCGCGTGCGATGCGGTCGAGGTCGTCCTCCATACGGGCGGTGAAGCCGTAGTCGACGAGCCGGCCGAAGTGCTTCTCCAGCAGGTTGACGACGGCGAAGGACAGGAAGGACGGGACGAGCGCGGTGCCCTTCTTGAAGACGTAGCCGCGGTCCAGGATGGTCCCGATGATCGAGGCGTACGTCGACGGGCGGCCGATCTCGCGCTCTTCCAGCTCCTTGACCAGCGAGGCCTCGGTGTAGCGGGCCGGGGGCTTGGTGGCGTGCCCGTCGACCGTGACCTCGTCGGCGGACAGCGCGTCGCCCTCGGCGACCTGCGGCAGCCGCCGCTCGCGGTCGTCCAGCTCGGCGTTCGGGTCATCAGCGCCCTCGACGTACGCCTTCATGAAGCCGTGGAAGGTGATCGTCTTGCCGGAGGCGGAGAACTCGGCGTCCCGGCCGTCGCTCGCCCGGCCGCCGATCTTGACGGTGACGGAGTTGCCGGTCGCGTCCTTCATCTGGGAGGCGACGGTCCGCTTCCAGATCAGCTCGTAGAGCCGGAACTGGTCACCGGTGAGCCCGGTCTCGGCAGGCGTGCGGAAGCGGTCGCCGGAGGGGCGGATCGCCTCGTGCGCTTCCTGCGCGTTCTTGACCTTGCCCGCGTACGTACGCGGCTTCTCGGGGAGGTAGTTCGCCCCGTACAGCTGCGTGACCTGGGCCCGGGCCGCGGAGACCGCGGTGTCCGAGAGGGTGGTGGAGTCCGTACGCATATAGGTGATGAAGCCGTTCTCGTACAGCTTCTGCGCCACCTGCATGGTCGCCTTCGCCCCGAAGCCCAGCTTGCGGCTCGCCTCCTGCTGGAGGGTCGTGGTCCGGAAGGGGGCGTACGGGGAACGGCGGTACGGCTTCGACTCGACGGACCGGACCGCGAAGGAGGAGTCGGCGAGCGCGGCGGCCAGGGCACGGGCGTTCGCCTCGTCCAGGTGCAGGGTCTGGGCGGACCCTGCCTTCAGCTGACCGTCGGGGCCGAAGTCACGGCCCTGGGCGATCCGGCGGCCGTCGACCGCGCTGAGGCGGGCGGTGAGCGTCGAGGGATCGGAGGCGTCACCGGTACGGCCGGTGGCGAAGGTGCCGGTGAGGTCCCAGTACTCGGCGGAGCGGAAGGCGATGCGCTCGCGCTCCCGCTCGACGACGAGCCGGGTGGCGACGGACTGCACACGGCCCGCCGAGAGCCGCGGCATGACCTTCTTCCACAGGACCGGCGAGACCTCGTAGCCGTAGAGGCGGTCGAGGATACGGCGGGTCTCCTGGGCGTCGACCATGCGCTGGTTGAGCTCGCGCGGGTTGGCGACGGCGGCCCTGATCGCGTCCTTGGTGATCTCGTGGAAGACCATCCGGTGGACCGGGACCTTGGGCCTCAGCACTTCCTGGAGGTGCCACGCGATGGCTTCGCCCTCGCGGTCCTCATCGGTGGCGAGGAAGAGTTCGTCGGACTCGGCCAGCAGCTGCTTCAGCTTCCTGACCTGGGCCTTCTTGTCGGCGTTGACGACATAGATGGGCTGGAAGTCATGTTCGACGTCCACCCCGAGGCGGCGTACCTCGCCGGTGTACTCGTCCGGGACCTCGGCCGCGCCGTTCGGGAGGTCGCGGATGTGCCCGACGCTCGCCTCGACGACGTATCCGGGGCCGAGATAGCCCTTGATCGTCTTCGCCTTGGCAGGCGACTCGACGATGACGAGTCGGCGGCCGCCCTGTGCGGTCTCGCTGGTCGGGGACAACTTCGCTCTTCTCTCCGGTCGACGCTCGATGGGCATCCGGGCAGCGTCGAGACGCTGCCTGCGGTGCTGTCGCTGCGGAGTGTGACGGTACAACCCGCCCCCGTGTCAAACGGCAAAAGCCCGCAACGGCCACTCGAACGGTAACCCGACTTCCGCCATTCCTGCCGCCCGGACCGTCGGGTCCGCGCCGCGCGAAGCCCTGACCCACGTGTTTCCGAAGGCGGTACCGGTACCCGCCGGGCGGCCCACCGCCCCGGGCGCGCCCCGCCGGGGGGCGGGGATCAGACGAGCGTGAAGCACCACACGCCGAGGGCGAGAAAAACTACGCCGAAGAGCGTCGTGAGTGCGGTGGAGGCGACGGGGCTCACACCGTGCGCAACCGGCGCGCGATGCAGAACGCGCGCCCCTGTCCAGATGAGGAGGGCGGCACCGAACAGCGTCAGGGCCGTCCCGGCGAAGACTGCTGAGACGCTCTCCATGTCGTTCCCCTCGTCATGCCCCTCGGCTGTCTTGACCGTCCCGGGGAGGCTGCCACCCCGGGACATCGCCCACACGAACCCCGGGTGAACAGCACTCCCCCGCCGCACGACGCACCGACGCCTTCGCCCGAGCGGCGCATCCCTATGGCCCCCATGGCCCCCCATGGCCCTCTCCGGCCTGGCGGTCGCGTCCTGGCCTGGCGGTCGCACCCGGGCCTGGCGGTCGCGTCGCATACGTCACATGACGTCGAGGGTCGCGCGCCGTCGGCCGCCCCGCTCGAAGGCCGCCGGAAGGAGCACGGCGAGCAGCCCGTACCCGGCGCCGACCAGCAGCTCGGTCCCGAGCAGCCCCCCGTTGAGGCGGCCGGCGCGCGGGCGGCCTCCACGGCATGGGTGAGCGGCAGCACGTCGCCCGTCGCCCGCATCCAGCCGGGGAGCACCTCACGCGGCACGTTCGCCCCGGTGAGCAGGAACAGCAGGGATCCGGCCACGTTGGAGACCAGGAAGACGTCCCGGAAGTGCAGCCCGAGCGCACCCAGCGCCAGCCCGAACGCCGAGCACCCGGCGGCGCCCGCGACGAGCACCGCCCCGAGCCCCGGCAGAGCACCGACCGGAATCCGCAGGCCGAGCAGGAGCGAAGCGGCGGAGAGGGTGAAGACGCTGATGAGGAGTCCGTTGAGGACATAGGGAAGAGCCCGGCCGATCCAGAGCGGAGCCCGGTGGCGGGGGCTGAGAAGCACCGCTCCCAGGGTCCCGTACCGGCGCTCGTTGGAGAGCGCCATCGTGCCACCGTGGAAACACGCGGTGGAGGCGGCGAGCACCGTGTTGCCCAGCAGATAGAAGTGGTCGTCGGCCACCTGGAGCTGACGTCCGAGGAATACGAAGCAGAGGAGCTGGAGCAGCGACCCGACCAGCAGGGTGCCGATGAACATGGGCGGCGTCGTCCAGCTGAACAGGGCGCGGTACGAGATGGCTCCGACGACGAGGCGGCGCAAGGTACGGAGGGTGGCGGGCATACGGCGGCTCCTGGCCATCGTCATCAGGCGAGCGAAAGCGTGGCCGCGGCCCGGGCACGGCGTTCGACCCGGCCGAGGACGAGCACGGCGAGCAGCGCGTAGAACGCCCCGAGGGCGAGGGGGCGGCCATGGGCACCAGCACGTCGGCAGTACCGCTCACTCCTCCCGCCCCGCCCCCTCCGCCCACTCCGTCCGGCCCGCCGGAGGTCGCCGCGTGCACGGCCCGCGCCCCCCAAGTGGTGGGCAGCGCCCAGGAGACCGGAAACGCCCACTCCGGCAGTACGGTGACGGTCTGCGCGCTGTCGCGTTCCTCGGCCGCCGCGCCCCGTTCGCCGGGCAGAGCACGGATGCGGTCGAGGTGTTCGTCGCCCGCGCCGTACGCGTCGATCTCCCGGATATCGCGTTCCTGAAAGCGGGACTTGAGCCTGCCGGGGGTGTCGAGCGCGCGTATCTCGCCGCCCGCGATGGCCACGATGGCCGCGATCCGGTGGGCCAGTGCTGCTCCAGCGCACCTTCCCAGTACGCCGCGTAGGCCTCGGCGAGGGTGGCGCAGGCGGACTCGGGGTCGTCCACGTACGGCCGGACGTGCGGGTGTTCCTCCATCCCCGCGTAGTGCTCCCTTACGCCCTTGAGGACGACGTCGCCCGGGGTGGCACGGATGATGTCCAGCTCGGCGTCGACGGACGAGACTCCGACCGGCAGGGGCAGCAGGCAGTCCGGGAAGCTGTGCGACCCATGGGCCGGGAGCCGCAGCGGCCGTGTGCGCTCGTCGTGCCGCAGCGCCTCGCGGGCCCGGGCCACTCAGTGCTCGTACGGCCAGGAGGGGGCACGGTGCGGCAGCGCGAGGTGCCTGCTGCAGAACGCGTCCCACAGCGGGCTGACAGCGATCCGGGGGCCCCGAGCGTGGCTTCGTCCAGCCCGATCCGGATCACGCCGCCCTCACCCGAGGCCCTTTCTCGTCGTACCCCCGGCCACCGGCTCCAGGAAGCCCTCCTCGACCAGCAGCCGGATCGCCTGCGGGGTGCGGTCGCGCAGGAGCACCGGGTCCTCGGACATCAACTGCGCGATGGCGTCCAGGATGCGCCCCGCGGGCAGCGAGCCGTCGCACACACCGGCGAACCCGGCGGCCACCGCGTCCACCTTGGTCGCCCGCATCATGCCCCGGTGCTGACGCAGCACCACATGCTCGGGGTCCTCCGCGCCGGGCAGGCCGACCTGCTCCTGGACCACCTCGGCGGCCAGGCTGAAGTGCCCGGCGAGCAGGGCCGCGTCGTCCTGGTCGCGGAGGTAGTCCTGGCGGGCGAAGTGGTCCTGGACGGCCCGGCCGAGCGGCTGCTGCACGGCGTGCGGCCATTCCTCGACGACGACCGAGGGATTCCCGGCGGCGGCCGCGGCGGACTTGCGCAGGGTGATCCAGCCGAAGCCGACGGCCTTGGTGCCGCGCGCCTCGAACTCGTCGAGCCACGCCTCGTACCGCTCGGTGTACTCGGCGGGGTCGCTGCGGTGGTCACCGCTGTCCCGCAGCCACAGCTCGGCGTACTGCGTGACGTCCTGGACCTCGCGCTGCACGATCCAGGCGTCACAGCCGGACGGCACCCAGGAACGCAGCCGGTCCTGCCACTCCTCGCCCTCCACGTGCTGCCAGTTGGCGAGGAACTGGGCGTAGCCCCCCTCATTCAGGTGGTCCCCGGACTGCTGCACCAGCGTGCGGCACAGGTCGTCGCCGCCCATGCCGCCGTCCCGGTATGTGAGGCGGGCGCCGGGCGAGATGACGAAGGGCGGGTTGGAGACGATCAGGTCGAACGTGTCGGAGCCGACCGGCTCGAAGAGGGAGCCCTCGCGCAGGTCGGCGGGGGCGGCGCCGGACAGGGCCAGGGTGAGCCGGGTGAACTCCAGGGCGCGCGGGTTGAGGTCCGTGGCGGTGACCCGGGTCGCGTGCTGGGCGGCGTGCAGCGCCTGGATGCCGGAGCCCGTACCGAGGTCGAGGGCGGAGGCCACCGGCGTACGCACGGTGATCCCGGCGAGGGTGGTGGAGGCCCCGCCGACGCCGAGGACGACGCCCTCCTCGCGCGAGCCGATCCCGCCCGCACCGCCGACCGCGCATCCGAGGTCGGACACGATGAACCAGTCCTCGCCGTCCGGGCCCCCGTACGGCCGTACGTCGACGCTCGCGCGGACCTCACCGCCCGCACCGCCCTCACGGGTCACCCAGCCGTCCGCGACGCACTCCTCCAGCGGCAGGGCGGCACGGGCCTGCTCCTGGGCGACGGGGCGCTGGAGAAGGAACAGCCTCACCAGCGTGTCGAGCGGCGTGCCGCCCCGGGTGGCCCGCAGGGCGGGGACCGTCTCGCTGCGGGCGAGGGCGGCATAGGCGGGCGCGCCGAGCCGGTCGAGAAGCCCGTCGGCGGTGAAGTCCGCGGCGAGCAGGGCCTCGCGGAGGACGGCGGCATGGTCGGTTGCGGGAAGGCTGGTCTTACTCACGCCACCCATTGTGTCCGGTCCCACTGACAACGGCAGCGGCCCGGACGCTCATCGAGTGTCCGGGCCGCCGCGGAACGCTGGCTACGACTTCTTGTCCGCGGACGCCGAGGCCTCCGGGGACGCGTCCGCGCCGGCGTCGGGCGCCCCGGAGCCCGAGGCTCCGGTCGAGGCCGTGGGCTTCTGGCAGCCCTTCTGCTTCGACATGGCGACCCCGACCTCACCGGACTGAAGCTTCTTCAGCGCCTGGTCACCGCTGGTGCTGATCTTGTTCAGCTCGTCGGCGATGCCCTTCAGGCCATCGGCGAACTTCGCCTGGTCCTTGGTGTCGAGGGCGTCGACCTGGGTCTTGAGGTCGGCGTACGCCTTGGAGGAGTCATTGAGCTCCTTGACGGCCTCCTTCTGCGTGGTCTCGCCGTCGTCGACCGGCGGCGGACCCGCCGAGTCCACGGCCGCGCCCAGCGACTTGTACGCCTGGGAGATCTGTTGGAAGGCGGCCGAGTCGGTCTTCTGGACATCGGCGGGCTTGCTGTTGTCCGCGGTCTGCTGCTGGATGGAGGCGTTGGCGTTGGCGATCTTCTGCAGCTGGGGCTGGACCTGGTCGCAGACCTTCTTGGCCCAGTCGTTCACCTTGTTGTCGCTGTCGTCGCTGCAACCCGACAGCGTCAGTACGAGTACCGCACCGCCGGACAGTGCGGCTGCAAGCTTCTTGTTCACCGGATTGGTCCCTTCCAAGGCTCTCGGCCCCGGAACTTACACGCCGAGGGGACGACAACCGGGTGACGGGCATCCGATGTGAACGCTTTTGAAGCCATTTGCACCAAGGAGAATGAGGGAGACGCCACTCGGCCCGAGATTCGGACACACGATCGGGAACGTACGGCACCGGGCGAGGACTCACGCGGGGGGGCGGGCGGCGCATCCGCCTGCGCCGCCCGCCCCCGCCCCGGCCAAACGCCACCCCACGTCACCCGGACGTGGGGCCGACGCGCCCGTCCGTGCCGCTCACGGGGCCGCCGCGGGGTCCGGGGCCGGGACCGAGGGGCCGCCATCGCCCGGAGCCTCGCCGTCGCCCACGGCGATGCCGCGCCGCTTGGAGACGTAGACCGCCCCGACGATGATCACGATGGCGACGGCGGCCACCACCGCCCGCACCCAGGGGCTCGCGTCCACTCCGTAGCTGAACTGCACGATCGCCGGAGCGATGAGCAGGGCGACCAGGTTCATCACCTTGAGGAGCGGGTTGATCGCCGGGCCCGCCGTGTCCTTGAACGGGTCGCCGACCGTGTCGCCGATGACGGTCGCGGCGTGGGCCTCGCTGCCCTTGCCGCCGTGGTGGCCGTCCTCGACGAGCTTCTTGGCGTTGTCCCAGGCGCCGCCGGAGTTGGCGAGGAACACCGCCATCAGCGTCCCGGTGCCGATGGCGCCCGCGAGGTACGAGCCGAGCGCGCCGACGCCGAGGCTGAACCCGACCGCGATCGGCGCCAGCACCGCGAGCAGTCCGGGCGTGGCCAGCTCGCGCAGGGCGTCCCGGGTGCAGATGTCGACGACGCGCCCGTACTCCGGCTTCTCCGAGTAGTCCATGATCCCGGGGTGCTCGCGGAACTGCCGCCGGACCTCGTAGACCACGGACCCGGCGGACCGGGAGACCGCGTTGATGGCGAGCCCGGAGAACAGGAAGACGACCGCGGCGCCCAGGACCAGGCCGACGAGGTTGTTGGGCTGCGAGATGTCCAGGCTCAGCCCCAGCTCGCCCGCTCCGGCCCCGACCTCCGCGACGGCCGTGGCGATGGCGTCGCGGTAGGAGCCGAAGAGCGCGGCCGCCGCGAGGACGGCGGTGGCGATGGCGATGCCCTTGGTGATGGCCTTGGTCGTGTTGCCCACCGCGTCCAGGTCGGTGAGCACCTGCGCCCCGGCCCCGGTGACGTCCCCGGACATCTCGGCGATGCCCTGGGCGTTGTCGGAGACCGGCCCGAAGGTGTCCATGGCGACGATGACCCCGACGGTGGTGAGGAGCCCGGTCCCGGCGAGGGCCACCGCGAAGAGCGCCAGCATGATCGACGTACCGCCCAGCAGGAACGCCCCGTAGACGCCGAGGCTGATCAGCAGCGCGGTGTAGACGGCCGACTCCAGGCCGATGGAGATGCCCGCGAGCACCACGGTGGCCGGTCCGGTCAGCGAGGACTTCCCGATGTCCTGGACGGGGCGGCGGTTGGTCTCGGTGAAGTAGCCGGTGAGCTGCTGGATGAGCGCGGCCAGCACGATGCCGATGGCGACCGCGACCAGGGCGAAGATCCTCGGGTCGCCACCGTGCCCGGTGATCGCCTCGTCGGTGACCCCGTCCAGTTCGGCGTACGAGGACGGCAGATAGGCGAAGGCGGCGACGGCCACCAGGGCGAGCGAGATCACCGCGGAGATGAAGAAGCCTCGGTTGATGGCGGTCATCCCGCTGCGGTCGGTGCGGCGCGGGGCGACCGCGAAGATCCCGATCATCGCGGTGACGACACCGATCGCCGGAACCATCAGAGGGAAGGCGAGTCCGGAGTCGCCGAACGCGGCGGTCCCGAGGATGAGCGCGGCGACGAGCGTGACGGCGTAGGACTCGAAGAGGTCGGCGGCCATGCCCGCGCAGTCACCGACGTTGTCGCCCACGTTGTCGGCGATGGTCGCGGCGTTGCGCGGGTCATCCTCCGGGATGCCCTGCTCGACCTTGCCGACGAGGTCGGCGCCCACGTCGGCGGCCTTCGTGAAGATCCCGCCACCGACCCTCATGAACATGGCGATCAGCGCCGCGCCGAGGCCGAAGCCCTCCAGCACCTTGGGCGCGTCGGCGGCGTAGACGAGCACCACGCAGGAGGCCCCGAGCAGGCCGAGCCCCACCGTGATCATTCCGACCACGCCACCGGTACGGAAAGCGATCTTCATCGCTTTGTGCGAGACGGCGGTGAGATCCTTTTCCGGTTCGCCTTCCGCGGGAGTCGCTTCCCGCGCGGCCGCGGCCACTCGCACATTGCTCCGTACGGCGAGCCGCATGCCGATGTATCCGGTCGCCGCCGAGAAAAGCGCACCTACCAGGAAGAACAGCGAACGCCCCGCACGTTGCGACCAGTTGTCGGCCGGCAGCAGGAACAACAGGAAGAACACGACGACGGAGAAAACGCCGACCGTGCGCAACTGCCGGGCCAGATAGGCGTTGGCGCCCTCCTGGACCGCCGCCGCGATCTCCTTCATGCGTTCGGTGCCCTCACCGGCGGCCAGGACCTGGCGTACGAGCAGTTGGGCGACGACCAGCGCGGCGACGGCGACGGCCGCCACCACGATGATGATCAGCCGGTTGTCGCCGGTGAGTACCGCCGCCGCGAGGGAGACGGGTCGGTCGGAAAATGCGGATTCTTGCGTCAGTGCTGCCATTGGGGTGGTGAGGAACTCCGCCATACGTCCTCCTTGACGCTCAGCGCTCAAGACGTGGACGGATTGTAGGGAGCGGAACCTGATCAAAACAGTGGGCAGGAAGAGAATTGATCGCTCTCCCCCCAACGCCGAAAGATCAACGGAGGGATCCTGCTCGAATGCAGTAATGGAGCAAGCGCATTACACGAAGAGACTCAAGAAAAAAGGCCCTGCTCAGCAGGGCCTCGGAAAACTGAACATCGCCTGCGGGTCTCCGCCGGGCAAAGGGCGTCGGGGCCCTCAGGGACGCGCCACCGCATCGGCCGTCGGCCAGCTCATGCGGATCACCCCGCCGGCCGCACCGGAGCGGACCTCCACATCGTCGACGAGGCCGCTGATGACCGCGAGGCCCATCTCGTCCTCGCCCTCAGCGTCGGTCTCGGGATCGGGCTCGTCCAGCCCCGCCCCGGACCCACCGGCGCCGTTGCGCGCTTTGGACGTTGCGGAATCGCTGCCGGGGCCGGGAACGCTGTCCCCGACCTCGATGGAGAACGCCTTCTCGTCCTCGGTCAGCGCGACGCTGACCGGCTCGGTGATGCCGTGGCTACGGTGCAGCCCCACGGCACGGCTGCACGCCTCGCCGACGGCGAGCCTGACCTCGTCGAGCACCGCCTCGTCGACGCCGGCCCGGCGCGCCACGGCGGCCGCCACCAGGCGGGCCGTCCTGACATGTTCAGGCTGGGCGCTGAAGCGGAGTTCAACGGTGGCCATGCCATCCCCCTCGAACGTTCGGGCGTACGCCTCAGGGGCCCCGGGCTTGTGGCCCGGCACCCCTGCTCTCCTCTTCCGGAAGCCGACAAGGCCGACAGCCGACCCGAAGGTCGACCGCCCGCCCGTCGCGGCCCATGCGCTGCCGCTGCCGGCCTGTTCGCTACCTGCCGACCGGCCCGGGGGCCGGTCCACTCCGACCTCAGTCGGTGGCGGCGACAGCCTCGTCGACCGTGGTGTGAATCGGGAACACCTTGGTCAGACCTGTGATCCGGAAGATCTTGAGAATGCGCTCCTGGTTGCAGACCAGGCGCAACGAGCCCTCATGGGCCCGGACACGCTTCAAGCCACCCACGAGCACGCCGAGGCCGGTGGAGTCGAGGAAGTCGACACCTTCCATGTCGACAACCAGGTGGTAGCTGCCGTCATTCACCAACTCGACCAACTGCTCGCGCAGCTTGGGCGCGGTATACACATCAATCTCGCCACCGACCTCGACGACCGTACGGTCGCCACCAGGGCCGGACACATTGCGAGTCGACAGGGACAGGTCCACGGATCCTCCAGCACCTTGCTATCGAGCGGTCGCCCCTCAGTCTCCCCGACGGAGGCCAGGGGACGGATCGCCAGCCGCGATGGCATTCAATCACTTACCAGCAGCCATGCACGACGCCTTGGGACCATTGTCCGTCACGCCAGTGACACACTCGGTGCCGATGGCCAAGAATCACCGTCCCGGACGACCACCCGAGAGTGGGGACTCGCGCCCCTCTCCCGCCATGATCCTCGACCGGCTCGCCACAGGGGCGGGCCGGGCCGCGCGCATCACTCATACGGAGCACCTGCCCCCACGATCGGGAACCCATGCCATCTGGCCGGATCGCATCCGGCCAGAAGTGATCTCGGCGATCGAAAAAGCCGGAATCGACCATCCGTGGGCGCATCAGGCGACCGCCGCCGAGCACGCGCTGGACGGCGAGTCCGCCGTGATCGCCACCGGCACGGCCTCCGGGAAGTCCCTCGCGTACCTCGCACCGGTCCTCAGTACCCTCCTGGACGGCTCCGAGGCCCCGAACGGCCGCGGCGCCACCGCCCTGTACCTCGCCCCCACCAAGGCCCTGGCAGCGGATCAGCGGCGCTCGGTGAAAGCCCTGGCGGCTCCGCTCGGCAATGCCGTCCGGCCCGCGGTCTACGACGGCGACACCCCGGTCGAGGAACGCGAGTGGGTGCGCCAGTACGCGAACTACGTCCTGACCAACCCCGACATGCTGCACCGCGGAATACTGCCCTCCCACCCCCGCTGGTCCTCCTTCCTGCGCGCCCTGCGGTACGTCGTGATCGACGAGTGCCACACCTACCGGGGCGTCTTCGGCTCGCACGTCGCCCAGGTCCTGCGCCGTCTGCGCCGCCTGTGTGCCCGCTACGGGGCAGATCCGGTCTTCCTCCTCGCCTCGGCCACCGCGGCGGACCCCGCGGTGGCCGCAGGGCGCCTCACAGGCCTGCCGGTCCGTGAGGTGTCCGACGACGCCTCCCCGCGCGGCGAGCTGGTCTTCGCCCTCTGGGAGCCCCCGCTGACCGACCTGCACGGCGAGAAAGGTGCCCCCGTACGCCGTACGGCGACGGCCGAGACCGCCGAGCTGCTCACCGACCTGACCGTCCAGGGCGTCCGCTCGGTCGCCTTCGTACGCTCCCGGCGCGGCGCCGAACTGATCTCGGTGATCGCCAAGGAGCGCCTCGCGGAGGTGGACCGCTCGCTGCCGAAGCGGATCGCCGCCTACCGGGGCGGTTACCTCCCCGAGGAGCGGCGGGCCCTGGAGAGGGCGCTGCACTCCGGCGAGCTGCTCGGACTGGCCGCCACCACCGCCCTGGAGCTCGGCATCGACGTCTCCGGCCTCGACGCGGTCGTCATCTCCGGCTACCCGGGCACCCGGGCCTCCCTCTGGCAGCAGGCGGGCCGCGCCGGCCGCTCGGGCCAGGGCGCCCTCGCCGTCCTGGTGGCCCGGGACGATCCGCTGGACACCTACCTGGTGCACCACCCCGAGGCGCTGTTCCAACAGCCCGTGGAGTCGACCGTGCTGGACCCGGACAACCCCTACGTCCTCGCCCCCCATCTGTGTGCGGCGGCCGCCGAACTGCCCCTCACCGAAACCGACATCGCGCTCTTCGGCCCCGCCGTGCCCGAACTGCTCCCGCAGCTGGAGGCGGCGAAGCTGCTGCGCAAGCGGGCGTCGGGCTGGCACTGGACGCGCCGCGAACGAGCCGTCGACCTCGCCGACATCCGGGGCGGGGGCGGCCGCCCCGTCCAGATCGTCGAGGAGGGCACCGGACGCCTGCTGGGCACCGTCGACGCGGCCGCCGCCCACACCGCCGTCCACGAGGGCGCCGTCCATCTCCACCAGGGCCGCACCCACCTGGTCCGGAAACTGGATCTGGAGGACTCCGTCGCCCTGGTAGAGCAGGCCGACCCGCCGTACTCCACCGTCGCCCGCGACACCACGGCCATCAGCGTCCTGGAGACCGACACCGAAGTCCCCTGGGGGCAGGGGCGGCTCTGTTACGGCTCCGTCGAGGTCACCAACCAGGTCGTCTCCTTCCTCCGTCGCAAACTCATCACCGGCGAGGTCCTGGGCGAGACCAAGCTCGACCTGCCGCCCCGGACCCTGCGCACCCGAGCCGTCTGGTGGACCGTCACCGAGGACCAGCTCGACGCAGCCCGGATCAACCCGGAGATCCTCGGCGGCGCCCTCCACGCCGCCGAACACGCCTCGATCGGCCTTCTGCCCCTCTTCGCCACCTGCGACCGGTGGGACATCGGCGGCGTATCGGTACCGCTCCACCCGGACACCCTGCTGCCGACGGTCTTCGTGTACGACGGCCACCCGGGCGGCGCCGGGTTCGCCGAGCGCGCCTTCCACACCGCCCGTACGTGGCTGACGGCGACCCGTGAAGCCATCGCCTCCTGCGAGTGCGAGGCGGGCTGCCCCTCCTGCATCCAGTCCCCCAAGTGCGGCAACGGCAACGACCCCCTGCACAAACGCGGCGCCGTACGCCTCCTCACCGAACTCCTCCGAGCAGCACCACCGGAGCCGTCGGCCGGACGGACTGACGGGCAGGCCTGACAGAGGCCTGGCAGAGGCCTGGCAGAGGCCTGGCAGAGGCCTGAGGGAAGACTGGCGGACAGGTCTGACGGGCAGGATTGGCAGCGAGGTCTGACGAGTCAGGCCGGGAGCAGCGGCCTGAGGGGGCAGCAGGTCAGGACGGGAGCAGCGGCCTGACGAGCCTCTTCAGCTCCGCTTCACTGATCGCCCCGATCCGTGCCGCCGCGATCCGCCCCTCCGGGTCGACGATGATCGTGAACGGATAGCCGGTGGTGTTGACGACGCCCTTCGGCAGCCGGAGAAGCTGCCGCCCCTGCGGGTCGTGCAGGCTCGGATAGACGAGCCCCGCGTCCCTCTCGAAGGAGCGCGCCGCCTCGACCGAAACGTCCGCGTTGACCCCCACCACCCGCAGGCCCTTGCCCTGCAACTCCTCGTGCACCCGGGAGAGTTCCGGAGCCTCCGCACGACACGGGCCGCACCACGACGCCCACGCGTTGACCACGACGACCTTGCCCCGCAGCCCCTTCAGGCTGACCTGCCCATCGCCACCCACACGCTCACCGGAAAGCTCGGGCATCGCGACCCGGTCGGCGGGGGCATAGGACTTGAGCGGCCCGGGCCTGCGGACGTCGTCCGCGGGCGGCGGAGATGTCGAGCAGCCCGCCAGCGCAGCGAGCAGAAGGGCCGCCGCAATTGAGGCTCTTAGCGTCTTCACACTCGTCGATGATGCCACCGCCTCCCGCATGGCCTGCACGCGGGAGGGGCTGAATACACCGGTCCGGACCCGGGAGAAGTCCGAGCCCCGGACGGAAAAGGGGGCGTCCGGGCATTTCCGTCAGGACAGGCCCCATTCCTGGCGCCCGCGGGCCTTGTTCGATCCGCTGCTCTTCTCCAGATACGGGTGTGAGCCCGCCTTCGTGGACTTCGAGGCGATGACCTTGCCCTTCGACTTGCTGTAGATCTTCGAGCCGCTGAGCGCCCACTGGTGGCTCTTCTTCGCCGAGTTGCAGGTGCTCTGCACCAGACGGCTCTTGGCGCCGACGACCAGGCACTTCCCGGACTTGTCGTTCTTGATGGTGAACACCGACTTGTTCTTGGAAACTCGCTTCAGTGTCCACCTCTGCGTCTTGTAGGCCTTGGCGCACTTGGCCAGGACCAGTCGCGCGTTGTTCTTCCTGCTGCCACCCATCGACAGGCAGTTGCCCGGCGCCCACACTCGCTCCAGCCGGGTGTGCGTGTACGGGTTCTTCGCCTGCGGAGCCGCCTGGGCAGGCGTCGAAAGCAGCGGCAACGACCCTGCGGCGACTGCGGCCAGTACGAGCGAACCGGTTGCTTTGTACATCGAGGTCCCCCTCCACGAGGAAACAAAAGGCTGAGCGCCCGAACCTAGAAGTGAACCCCTCTGTCCACCACGTCTCTTGGGGAGGTGTCCAAAGGGGCATTGCCCCAATGGGCAATACGCGCGCCCCTCATTCCCTCCGCTTCACCCCATGCCATAACGTGTCGCCCGACCATCTCCCTCTCGCCGGGAAGACGAACCGTTGAGCATGCCCAGCAAACGCACAACCCTTCCTCTGGCGGCTGCAGTCGTGGCCGTCGCCGCCGCGCTTGCGTTCGTCGTGACCAAGGAGCCCCACTACGACATCCGGCCGGGCGCCGAAGCCGGCAACCCCCAGTGCGAGCGCATCACGGAAAGCGCTCCAGGCAAGCTGGCAGGGCACGCACACCACGCCACCGAGTTGCCCGGAGTCGCCGTCTGGGGAGACAGCGACATCGTTCTTCGCTGCGGCGTACCCGAACTCGGCCCCACCACAGACCCCTGCTTCGCAGCCGACGGCGTCGACTGGGTCATCGACAGCGCGAGGTCAACCGACACCAGCAAGGTGATCACCACCTACGGCCGCACCCCGGCCACCGAGGTCACCGTCACCCAGTCCCTCAAGGCGCCCGACGAGGTGCTCGTCGAGCTCTCGGCCCTGATCTCGCCGATCGAGCAGACCGCGCAGTGCGTTCAGCCGGACTGATCAGCCTTGCGCCCGCACCTGGCACGGCGCGGGCGCAAGACCCTCATCACGCGGCGGCATGCCCCCGATGGCGGCCGGAAACCTTCGCCGGGTGCCGCGTGCACGACGGATCGGAACACAGCACGTCATGCGCCAGAGCCGACACGATCGCGGCCTGCGTCCGCGTCTCCTGCCCGATCTTGCCCACGATGCTCGCTATATGCGCCTTCACCGTTCGCTCCGCGATACCCAGCTCCTGAGCCAACTGTCTGTTGCCCAGGCCCATACCGAGCAGCAGAAGGACTTCCTTCTCCCGGCCGGTAAGGCTCTCCAACCGCCATGCAGCGCTCCTGGGATCGCGCCCCGTGCGCAGGTATGGACAGGTCGCGTCTCCCGCCTCGGACCGTGTGGTCATTCCGGTCCTTCCTGATCCCCGCCCCTTCCAGCAGACCCCCGTGGCCTGGTGGCAACAGAGACCAGCTATCAGCGTACCGCTCCCTCTGACGCGGACACGGTCAACACAAAGTCCATAAGTCCGGTTCACATACGCCGCATTGACCTTTCGGGAGGGTCCCTTTCGGGCCATGCCTGAAGGGACAATGTCACCCAACCATCCATCCCCATAACCTCGTTGAGGATCACGCGCCGCCAGAACCACGGGGTTCAGGGCAGGCCGGCCACTGCCCCCGGGGATCGCTGCCACGTGTGCAACTCGCCTTCCCCGTATGGCGGCCGAAGCGGCCAGGCGCGCGGCATCCACCTGACACGAGAGGAAGATCACCCTCCTATGCCCATACAGGCACGGCTCCGCACCGGCATCCTCACGGCCACCGGAGCGTCCCTCCTCATCGGCAGCCTCACCGCCGCAGCACCCGCCCCGGTCCAGCCGAGGGCTGCCGCCTCTTCCACCGAAGCCGCCTTCGTCCTCGACGCCGACAGCGGAAAGTTCGGTGCCACGAGGGTCCTTCGGAGCGCACAGAGCAGCAGCATCCAGACCGTCAAGAACTACGTCGGCACCGCCACCGATACCCAGGTTCTCGCCCTCGGCAGCCAGCGTGCGGTCGCCGACAACACCCTCGCCTCCTCTCCCAACAAGGCGGAACGCGCCGCCTGGGCCGCCTCGTCCACGTTCGTCGACCTGTCCTGGCCGGATCTCGGCGCCACCCGTTACACGGTGTACCGCGACGGCACCGAGATCGGTGAGGCGACCGGTCACAGCCTCCGTGACACCGCCGTCACCCCGGGCTCCGAGGTCTCGTACACCGTCGTCGGGGAGACCAAGGGAGGCGTCGGCCACACCTGGGGGCTGAACGCCACCGTGCCCACCGACGACGACCCCGCCACGCTCGCCGCCACCGCGCGGCAGATCGAGGCCAAGGCGAAGAAGTACACCAAGACCACCGTGGTCTGGCGGTCTTTCATCCGTCAGAAGTGGGCCACCGTGCCGAAGAAGCTCGGCTCGGTCTCCGGCTGCAAGTACACCTCCGGTTACAAGTACGCCGGAGACAACCGCGGATACTCCAAGAAGATCACCGGGCCCCGCTTCCGGGCCGGGGTCCGGGGTGTCATCCACTGGAACAAGTCCTCGTACGACCTGTTCCCCAAGACGGGATGGACCAAGGTCTACAAGGCCAAGTCCGGGAAGTTCGTTGCCAAGCGCAAGGCCAGCACGAAGAAGATCGACTTCCGTGCGATGACGAAGCACAACGGAAAGACCCGTGCCGTACGCGGCACGATCGAGGCCACCGACCCGTTCTGCCCCTCGTCCGGGCCCCGCCGAGCCGGGGTCGGGGCCACCTTCGACATGCGCCTGGCCCGCAACGGCGACTTCTACGCCACCGGCAAGTACCGCAAGGCGCCGGATCACGAGCTGTACCTGTTCGGCCACCGAGGGAAGAAGCACTCCACCAAGGTCGTGCACCGGTCGAAGGGTGGCAGCCTTCTGTGCCTGTCCCAGCCGATGTGCGAGCGCGGCACCATCGGAAACAGCGGTGGTTACTGACCCCACCCACCCACCCCACAACCACAGCGGAAGGCCCCGGTGGGACGATGAAGCGGGACAGGACGCCACCCGGCGTCCCGTTCGAAAGGGGTAGACATGACTGTCACATGGCGCGGCGCTCTCTCGTACGCGCTGACCGTAACCGTCGTGTCCTGGCTGGTCGGCCTGGGCGTCGAACTCGCACTGCTGGTCCTCTCCGACGGGCACGACGACTGGAGCGCCGGGAGAGCGGCGGACCCCTGGGAGCTGGTCTTCCCGGTCGCCGCCGTCGTGGCTCTGACCGCCGCCCGCCGCTTCCTGCAGCCCCTTCCGCGCTGGCGTGTGATCGTGACCGACGGACTCCTCTACACAGCTGTCCTGTTGCTGTGTGGAGGAATCACCGCCTGGGCCACCGGGGACGAAGCACCGGTCGACAGCGCGTTCGTGACCGGCATCTTCGCTCTCTTCAGCCTCCAGCTCCCCGCGGCGTGGGGGCTGTCGGGCTGGCGCTCGGGGAACCTGGAGGTCGTGGTCGCACCGGCGCTCACGGCGGAGCAGCCGAGCCGTCCCACCAGCTGACGCCTTGAGAAGGCTCGCGGCCGAATCGACCCGGCCGAACCTGCCGACCACCACCGCGTCGAGAGCAACTGGAGGGCCGGCCCGGGCCCGGACAGCGGGCCTGTAGGGCCCGAAGCTCGACCGGGCGACCACATCGGCGATTTCCCCGTGCACCGCGCAGCGGACGAGCACAGCGTGCTGCGCCAGGGCCACCCTCCGGGCCGCCCCGCAGGCGACCTCCGCCCCCTCCAGCGCCCGATCCGCAGCGGCGAGGGCCGCCAAATCCGCTGCGCCGCCCGCCTGGTGACGTGCGGCCACGGCCTGCCCCAGGGCGAGAACCAGTGCGAACACCGTGCACAGGGTCGCCGTGGTCACAGCCACCCACACCGTCGCCATCCCTCGATCCATCCTCTGCGACCGCACCCCACCCGGCCACCCGCCCCGGGGCTTCGTCCAATGCCGGACCAGGGGCGGGAACCGGGCCCCCCGAAGCGGAGCGTGGAGCCGAAGCGGGTCCCGACTCCGAAGCCTGAACCCGCACGGGTGCCGGCACGGGAGCGGGTCCCGGCGTCGGCACCGGTCGCGGGCCCGGCCCAGACCCAAGCCGCGGTCCCGGGCGTCATCGCGGTCCCGGGCGTCGTCGCGGTCCCGATCCTGGGCCAGGATCCGGCCAGTGCCCCGGCCCCGGGCCTTGCTCCGGCGGCGCAGACTCCGCCCCCGGACCTTGACGTACGCCGTCTTCATGGCCCAGCGCTCCCCACCATGTCCTCGGCCAGGGCTGCCGCCTCGGCACGCAGCGTGAGAGCCAACGCGCCCGGGCCCGGGGTCGGCGCCTCCACCCGGACGCGCCACAGGTCCCCCGCCCTCACCACCTCGACGCGGGCTCCGCCGGGCGCAGCGTCCCGCGCGGCTGCCAGCACCGCCGCCTCCGGCTCCGAACGTGCCGCGGCCCGCGCCCCCGCCCGCGCCGCGTCCACGCACCGGATCTGGTCCGAGGCCGCCACCAGCGCCCAGAGCAGCGCCAAGGCGAAGGCCACCAGCACCGGGATCACCACGGCCGCCTCAGCGGTCACCGCCCCACGATCCCGGCGCCTGGAGCAGATCAGGCTCCGAACCACACTCCTGTCGCACATCCGTTCCGGGCTCCGCCGCCCGGCAGCCTTTCGCCCCTCGCACCGGTGCCGTTCGCGGGCGGCGGCCCCCCGCCCGCATCCGGCCCCGCCCTCAGAACTTCGCATCGAGCGCGTCCTCGACCAGGGACTGCATGGCCGACAGCACCGGCCCGCTGTTGACCACCTTGTAGAGCACCGCGGCGAAGGCGCATGCCGCGATGGTCCCCACCGCGTATTCGGATGTGGTCATCCCGCGATCCGACCGGCCGAGCCGCCCCGACCACCGTGCGGTCCACTTGGTCTGCCGGTCCGACAGCCACATCGACGGCCGCGTTCGGCACAGTGCGCCGACGGCCCGGTCCCAGAACTTCGTTTCCATTTCATCCCCCGATGAGCATCGATATCGAGTGGGCGCCCGAACGGAACACCCATGAGTGACGGCTGAGCTGACAAGCCGAGGCTTCGCTGGTGGCAACCGAGTCGCGGCCCGAGCCACGCGCTGGCCCACCGACCTCCCGCAACCTCCCGGACCACCGGCCCCGAAGGCCCGTGGGCCCTGCTGGCCCTGTGGGCCCCACCGGCCCCGAAGGCCCGCGGAGCGACCGAGCCGGATCTCCCTAACCGGCCCCGAGCAGTCCACCTGCCAGCCCGATGATCACCGGTGCCACCCCGACCGCCAGGAAGGCCGGGAGGAAGCAGAGCCCGACCGGTGCGGTGATCAGCACCCCGGCCCGTTGTGCCCGGGCCACGGCCGCATCGGCCCGCTCGGCCCGCATCGCCCTGGCGAGTGCGGCGACCGGCTCAGCGGCCGGTGCACCTGTCGATCCGGCCCGGTGCAGACAGCGGGCCAGCGAACCCGCACCCGGTATCTCCCCGAGGCGGCTCCACGCCTCGGCCGGTTCGCCGCCGAGGCGGATCTCGGCGGCGGTACGGGCGAGCCCGTCGCCGACCGGGCCGCCGATGGATTCGCCGACCGCCTCCGCCGCCTCCCGGGGCCCTGCCCCGACAGCGATACAGGCCGCCAGCAGATCCGCGGCGAGCGGAAGCTGCCCGGCGATCACGGCTTGCTCCTGGTGAGCCCGGCCCGAACGTTGCCGGGTCCGGCTCCGCTGCCAACGCCACATCCCGTACGCCGCAGCCAAACCGACAGCGCATCCCCTCGCACCACCCACCAGGATCCATCCAGTCAGCCAGACCCCGGCAGGCGCCGCCCACCGCCCTGCAACGCCGCCGACCCCGACACCCCCAGCACTCCCGGCGGAACCGTCCCCGCCGCTCGTCCTGATCCATGCGGTCACCCGGCTACACCACCCGGCTCGTGCGCCCGGGACCGTCCCCAGCAGCAACGCGCCCCGCCCGCGAACAGCTCGCTCCCGGCGCCCGACGGCCCACACAAGCCCCGATAGCACTGCCGCACCGAACGCTGCCGCCGCCATCCCCAGGCTGTGGAGAACTTCCCCGCCCATCACACTCACGTCGCCTCCCCTCCGCGTACGATCCGGCAGGCCCAGAACAGTCCGGCCGCCTCCAGGAAGCCGCCCACTGCCAGGCAGAACAGTCCGCCCGGGGAGTGCAGCAGCACGCGCAGGGGCTCGGCTCCGAGCGCTGCTCCCAGCCCCAGGCCCGCGACCGGGAGCAGCGCCAGGACCACGACGGTCGACCAGGCTCCCGCCAGCTGGGCCCGCAGGGCTTCCCGTTGACGCCGGTCCTCCCGCAACGCCGTCTCCAAGCGGTCTAGCCCGGCCGCCAGCCCCGCCCCGCCGTCGACGGCCACCCGCCAGCACGCAGCCATCCCGGACAGCCCTTCAAGCCCCGCCCCTTCCGCCGCCTGCCGCAGCGCCCTCGGCACATCACCCCCGAACCGCGCCGCCGCCAGCACCGCGGCCTCCGCATCCCCCAGCCACGCACCGGGGCGGGCACTCACCGACGCACCTCCGTCCGCCACCCGGTCGCGGCCCGCCGCCTCGCAGTCGCGCAACGCGGCCAGCAACGCCTGCCCCGGCTCCTGACCGGCACGAAGCTCCCCGACCACGGCTCCGCACAACGACGCCACCGCGTCCGCCCTGCGCTCCCTCTCCCTCCGTCCGGCCCGACCGCGCAACCACCGCCGCACCAACGGAACCGCCACGGCTCCAGCGACCAAGGGCAGCACCGAGCCGCCCAGCACAGCGAGCAGCACCGCGATCGGAACGCACCACCACTCCCGACGCCGACCGGTCAACTCCCGCAGCCGATCCCAAGCCTTGGGCAGCCCCGGCCACCGGCTCCACGACCGAAGCGGCTCGGGCCGAACGCCCACGAACAGCACCCGCGCCCGCCGGGCCCCCGGGTCCCGCATCATGGTGAGCCACACCGCAGAACCGGCGCAGAGGGCCGCGATGTGGGTCGCCTGTACCGACGTTCCCCCTGTCACAGCACACCTCCGACCAGCGACCGCAGCCGTTCCCATCCCCGCTCCGGAACGAAGCCGTCGATGCCCCAGGCCAGTGCGGGGACCGTGACGACCAGCCCCGCCTCATCCCGGTCCAGAACGTGCACCTCGGCGATCCGCCGTTGCCCCGAGCGGTCCCGCACGAGGTGTACGACCACCGAGAGCGCGGCCGCCAACTGGCTGTGGAGGGCGACCCGGTCGAGACCGGCCGCGGTCCCAAGCGCCTCCAGTCGGGCCGGAACGTGCTCGGCCGCGTTCGCGTGGACCGTGCCGCATCCGCCTTCGTGGCCGGTGTTCAGGGCCGCCAGGAGTTCGAGAACTTCGACGCCCCGCACCTCGCCGACCACCAGCCGGTCGGGGCGCATGCGCAGCGCCTGCCGCACCAGGTCCCGCAGTGTCACCTTCCCTGCCCCTTCCTGGTTGGCGGGGCGGGACTCCAGGCGGACCACATGTGGGTGGTCCGGCCGCAGTTCGGCGGAGTCCTCGGCGAGCACGATCCGCTCGTCCGCCCCGACCGCACCCAGCAGACTGGCGAGGAGAGTCGTCTTGCCCGCCCCCGTGCCTCCGCTGATCAGATACGAGAGCCGGGCTTCGACCAAGCACCGCAGAATCCGGTCGCCGCCCGGCGGGACCGTGCCCGCCTCCACCAACTCCGCGAGCGAGAAGGCCCGCGGCCGCACCACCCGCAGGGAGAGGCAGGTCGAGCCGACCGACACCGGAGGCAGCACGGCATGCATCCGGGTGCCGTCCGGCAACCGTGCGTCCACCCACGGCCGCGCGTCGTCCAGTCGCCGGCCCGCCACCGCGGCGAGGCGCTGAGCCAGTCGCCGCACCGCCGCCGCGTCCGGGAAGGTGACACCCGTCAGCTGGAGCCCGCCGCCCCGGTCCACCCACACCCGGTCCGGCGCGGAGACCAGCACATCGGTCACCGCCGGGTCCGCGAGCAGGGGTTCCAGCACTCCCGTGCCAACGAGTTCGCCCCGCAGCTCCGCCGCCGCCCCCAGCACCTCGGCATCGCCCAGCAGCCGCCCCTGGGCCCGCAGAGCGGCCGCCACTCCGGCCGGGGTGGGAGCGGTACCACTGCGCGCCAACCGCTGCCGTACGGCGTCGAGCAGCGCGTCGGTCATGGCGCGCCTCCCCCGGCCGGACCCGTCGCGGCGCCGGTGTCTCCTGCGGCCGCCGCCTGCTGCCAGAAGGCCGCGCAGAAGCGGGCCAGCGGGCCGCGGGCGTTGCCACCGGGCGGGGTGCCGCTGCCCTGGGAGGCCAGAAGCCCTGACTCCAGGGGCAGTTCGCCGATGAGCGGGAGCCCGATGGCCTGGGCCACCCACTGCTCGTCCAGGCCTGCCGCATACGGTCCGCGGGGCACGACGCGCAGGTCGTCCAGCACTATTCCGGCCAGGGAGGCCACGCGTTTGGCGGCTGCGACGGCTCGCAGTTCGCCCGGGACCACGAGCAGACCGAGATCGAGCTGAGCCAGGGCTTCCGCGACGCCCTCGTCGACCCGGCGCGGCAGATCCACGACCACCACGCCGCCGAGCCGACGGGCGGCGGCCAGCACCGCTCGCATGGCCTGCGGCGGGATCACCACCTCGTCGTCACGGCCCCAGCTCAGCACCCGCAGCCCGTGGAGAGCGGGCAGCGAGTCCTCCAGGGCTCCCCCGCCGAGGCGCCCCTTCGAATGGGCGAAATCCGGCCACCGCATACCTTCGGCGCGCTCCCCGCCGAGCAGGACGTCGATTCCTCCGCCCAAGGGGTCGGCGTCGATCAGCATCGTGCGCCGCCCCGATCGGGCCGCACTCACCGCGAGGGCGCAGGCCAGCGTGGACGCGCCGGAGCCGCCCCGTCCGCCCATCACGCCGACCGTGAGCGCGGGCTTCCCCACCCCTTCGGCCGCATTGGCGATCTGGTCGACGAGCCAGCCCTCGGAGTCGGGCAGCCGCAGCACGTATTCGGCCCCGATCTCCACCGCACGCCGCCACACGTCCGGGTCGTCCTGGTCCCGCCCGACCAGCATCACGCCCCGCCTGCGGCCGGCGCCCCGGCATCGCACGGCGGCGTCTTCCCCCACCAGAACCATCGGAGCCCGCTCCCAGCCGCCCCGTCGCCCGGGCGGCCCGTGGTGGACTTCCGGCTCGGCCCCCGCTGCCGCGCACAGCCGCAGCAGGTCGTCGAGCAACTCCACGTCTTCCGTCACGATCAGCGGGCCTCCACGCCGCCCTTCGGCGATCGCCACCCCTTCTTCAGCCAGGGATCCAGCCACGATCTCCGCCCCCTTCTCACTGCCCCTTCAGTACGGTTCGCGGCGATCTCGGAACGTTTCCGAGATGCGCGATTCCGGCACCCGCGGACTTCGCGGGTGGAATCAACGTGCAGCACAACGGAAAAACGTGTGGATCTTGCTGAAAAACTGTGGACAACTTCGACCTTGTGAATATCTCCGTCACCCATACCAGCGACTTCCGGAGAGCAGCCCGCCCGTTACACACTGTGACAAGACGAGGCGCGCATCGACGGCTCGCACGATCAGGCCGATGACGGCCGACTGGGAGGCTGAAGTGGATCTCGCCCGTGAAAATGCGTCCGGACATGCGACGACCCCCGCCGGGGGGGAGAGCGGGGGTCGTCTCCACGGCCGACTCGGGGGGGGGGGAGGGCGGGGGTCGTCCCCACGGCCGCCTCGGGGGGGGGGGAGGAGTCGGACCGGGTTAGCACGGTCGCGAACGATCCGTGACTTCCATGGTGTACCCGAGGGCCTTCTCAGGCAAACCCACGCGCCGGATTTTACGCCGAATGGTGGGCCCCTATGCTCAGCGTTGTGGAAAACCGCTTCTCGCCGCGCACAGCAGCCTTCTTTGACCTGGACAAGACGGTCATTGCGAAGTCTTCGACGCTGACCTTCAGCAAGTCCTTCTACCAAGGCGGACTGATCAACCGCCGCGCCGTACTGCGCACCGCGTACGCACAGTTCGTGTTCCTTGCCGGGGGCGCCGATCACGACCAGATGGAGCGGATGCGTGAATACCTCTCCGCCCTCTGCAAGGGATGGAACGTCCAGCAGGTCAAGGAGATCGTCGCCGAGACCCTGCACGACCTGATCGACCCGATCATCTACGACGAGGCCGCCACCCTCATCGAAGAACACCACATGGCAGGACGCGACGTGGTCATCGTTTCGACCTCGGGCGCGGAAGTGGTCGAGCCGATCGGGGAACTGCTCGGCGCCGACCGCGTGGTCGCCACACGCATGGTCGTCGGCGACGACGGCTGTTTCACGGGGGAGGTCGAGTACTACGCCTACGGGCCGACCAAGGCCGAGGCCGTGAGGACCCTCGCCGCCTCCGAGGGGTACGACCTCTCGCGCTGCTACGCCTACAGCGACTCGGCGACCGACGTACCGATGCTGGAATCGGTCGGGCACCCGCACGCGGTCAACCCTGACCGCGCGCTGCGCCGCGAAGCGACCCTTCGCGAGTGGCCGATTCTCGTCTTCAACCGCCCGGTCCGGCTCAAGAAACGCCTGCCCGCGTTCTCACTGCCGCCCCGCCCCGCCCTGGTGGCAGCGGCCGCGGTCGGTGCGGCCACGGTCACAGCGGGGCTGGTCTGGTACGCCAACCGCCGACGCACCGCCGGAGCAGCCCTGCCCGGGTGAACCCCGGACCGAGGCCTCGCCGGCGAGGCCCCTCCGGGGGCCGGGCCCCTCGCCAGAGAAAGGCCCGCCCGATTCGCCCTTGATTGAACCTAAAAGTAAAGAAGTGGGGCCAGGGGTTTCCCTTCCCCTGGCACTGGAGTAGAAAGGACTCAACGGCCCGCGAGACCAAGGACATCCGCGAGGATGACCTGTGACGCAAGACGGCCCCACGGACCGAGCACGGAAGTCGAGCACCCACGCGACGTCGACCCGTCGATTACGGGCCAGCCGCACCAGGTGACGGGCAAAGCACCCGACCTGATGGGCACATATCGAGGACGCTTGGTAACTGGGCGGACGTGCCAGCGGCGGTACCGCACCTCGGTACCGCCGCAACCCTTGCCCGGGGCGCCGTCACCCGCCGGGCCCCTGCCGCCCGGCCGGACGCCGCCTACGCCGCGCCGCGCTGCAATGCCTCGCACACCGCCGTCGACTCGCGCACACCCAGCTCGACCGCCCGCCCGCAGTGCGCGATCCAGGCGGCCATCCCCTCCGGGGTCCCGGCTGTGTAGCCCTCGAGTGCCGCGACGTAGGCCGCCCGGCCCTGCTCCGCGTGCCCCACCTCGGCCGGGCAGATCGACTTCGGGTCCAGCCCGCTGCCGATCAGGACAATGCGCTCGGCGGTGCGAGCGACCAGGCCATTGTGGGAACCGAAGGGGCGCAGCGCGAGCAGCTCACCGTGCACCACGGCGGCCGTGACCAGGGCGGGGGCCGTACCGCCCGCGATGATCAGCTGAGAGAGCCCTTCCAGTCGTCCGGCAACCTCGTCGGCATCGGGGAGCGGAGCCTCGACCAGCGGTTCGTCGACGGATTCACCCGCCAGCCTGGGCCGGCCCACCGCATCGTCGGGGGTCGCCCCGCCGGCCGCCACCAGATGCAGCCGAGCCAGTACCCGCAGCGGCGACTGCCGCCAGATGGAAAGGAGTTGACCCGCTTCCGCGGTGAGCCGCAGGGCGGCGCCGACCGTGCGCGTCTCGCCGTCACCACTGAAGTCGGTACGCCGCCGCACCTCCTCAAGATTCCAGTCGGCACCGGCCAGCGCGGCCGATCCACGGGAACCCCGCAGCGCGGCTTCGGCCGTGACCTCGTTGCTGCGGCGCCGCATGACGCGGTGACCGTACACACGGTCGACGGCCTTGCGTACGGAGTCCACGGCGTCGGGCACCCCGGGCAGAGCGCCGAGCGCGGCGAGCGGGTCTGAGGCAGTCGTACTCATAAGTAGCGAGGCTACGCGCCCACTCCACCCGGACCACCCTCAAGTGGCCTTCTTCACGAACATCGACAACACAAAGAGATCATGCCGCTACCCTAGGTGAACATGAAGATCGCTTTCGTCGGGAAGGGCGGCAGCGGAAAGACCACGCTGTCCTCGCTCTTCATCCGCCACCTCGCCGCCAATGAAGCCCACGTCATCGCCGTGGACGCCGATATCAACCAGCACCTGGGGGCCGCACTCGGCCTGGACGAGGCGGAGGCAGCCGCGCTGCCCGCCATGGGTGCGCACCTGCCGCTCATCAAGGACTACCTGCGTGGCACCAACCCGCGCATCGCCTCCGCCGCGACGATGATCAAGACGACTCCCCCCGGCGAGGGCTCACGGCTGCTGCGGGTCCGCGAGGACAATCCGATCTTCGACGCCTGTGCGCGGACGGTCCTGCTCGACGACGGCGACATCCGGCTGATGGCGACCGGCCCCTTCACGGAGTCCGATCTCGGCGTCGCCTGCTACCACTCCAAAGTCGGAGCCGTAGAGCTCTGCCTCAATCACTTGGTCGACGGCCCGGACGAGTACGTCGTGGTCGACATGACGGCAGGCTCGGACTCGTTCGCCTCGGGGATGTTCACCCGCTTCGACATGACATTCCTGGTCGCGGAGCCGACTCGTAAGGGAGTGTCGGTGTACCGCCAGTACAAGGAGTACGCCCGGGACTTCGGCGTCGCGCTGAAGGTCGTCGGCAACAAGGTGCAGGGCCCGGACGACCTGGACTTCCTGCGCTCGGAGGTCGGCGACGACCTGCTGGTCGGGGTCGGCCACTCCGATTGGGTACGGGCGATGGAGAAGGGCCGACCGTCCCGGTTCGAGCTGCTGGAGGCCGACAACCGGATGGCCTTGCAGACCCTCCAGGACGCCGCCGAGGATTCGTACGAGCTCCGCGACTGGGAGCGCTACACGCGGCAGATGGTGCACTTCCACCTGAAGAACGCCGAGAGCTGGGGCAACGAGAAGACGGGCGCCGACCTGGCCGCCCAGGTCGACCCCGCCTTCGTGCTCGACGAGCAGCGCGTCGGGGCGGGCGTCGCCGCACCCGCCTGACCCGTCACACCGCCCCGCGCACGCCGCAGCGGCCCCCCGCAGCGCCGGAGCCATCTGCCCGGCCCCTGCCGCCCTCCGGGGCCGGGCAGGGGCCGGGTGGGCCGGGCGGGGACCAGGTGGGCCGGGCGAAGGCCGGGGGGGGCGGCCTGCCAGGCGGGCTGCTAAGCGGTGTTTGAGATGTGCAGTCCCAGTCCGCTCAGTCCGCTGGCTGCTTATCCTTGTGGCCATGACTGCCCAGCCTCCGGAGCCCTCTCCGCACCCTGCTCCGCCAGGAGAGCTCCGCGCCTCTCACGACGACCGGGAAGCAGTGGTGGAGCAGCTGCGCGATGCGGCAGCCGAGGGGCGAATCGATTTCGATGAGCTGGATTCACGCCTGGAGCAGGCGCTGACGTCCAAGACTCATGCCCAGTTGGCCGTCCTGACCGCCGACTTGCCGAGGCCGAAGTCCGCTGAGAGCCAGCCGCCACTGGTGCTCAAGGGCGGCATGAGTGGCGCGTCTCGAGGCCCCGGGCGCTGGGAGGTTCCCGGGCGCGTGATCGCTCACGGAGGCGTGGGGGGTGTGAAGGTTGACTTCACCCGGGTTGAGTGCCGCCTCATGGAGGTCGCAGTGGAGGCGTACGGGGAGACATCTGGTGTCACGATCGTCATCCCCGACGGCTGGGCCGCGGACACCAACGGCATGGATCCCGGCGTCGGCGGCCTGACCGACAAGACCACTCCCGACCGGCTTCCAGGGACTCCGCTGATCCGGCTCACCGGGGCCGGCGGCATGGGGGGAGTAATCATCCGCCACCCCAACCGCCGGGAACAGTGCAAGCTGCGAAGCAACCCGGCGCAGGGCTAGGACGCGTGCCGAGGTGTTGACCAAGATCTGAAACGATCTTGGAATGGCTCGTGGCGATCTGACGGGCGAACAGTGGGTTTGGCTGGAGCGGCTGTTGCCGCCGATACCGACTATGGGGCGTCCGCCACGGCATCGGCGGCAGGTCTTCGACGGGATCTGGTGGCGTGCTCGCACGGGCTCGCCGTGGCGGGACATACCCGAGCGGTACGGTCCGTGGGATACCGCGTACACGCTCTTCCGCCGCTGGCAGATCGACGGCACTTGGGCCAGAGTCTTGAAGAAGTTGCAGGGCAAGGCCGATGCTGCCGGGCATCTCGTGTGGGAGGTGTCGGTCGATTCCACGATCCGCCGGGCCCACCAGCACGCCGCCGGGGCGAGGAGAAGGAGGGCTGCTGATCCGGGCCGGGGCGACTCCCGGCGGCCTGGCGGCCGAGCCGGACGACCACGCGCCTGGCCGCTCGCGCGGCGGCCTGACCACCAGGATCCACCTGGCTGTTGACGCCTCGTTTCACGTTCTGGCCGCTGTGGTCACCGCTGGGCAGTGAGCCGATGCCCCGGTGTTCACCGGGGTTATGGACCGCATCAGTGTTCCGCGGATCGGTGGCGGACCTCCGCGCACCCGACCTGCTCACGTCCTGGCCGACCGCGCGTACTCCTCCCGTCAGATCCGCCAGTACCTGCGTCGCCGGCAGATCCCGCACACCATTCCGGAGAAGCGCGACCAGGCCGGGCACCGCCTTCGCAGGGGTTCGACCGGTGGTCGCCCGCCCGGCTTCGACCGTGAGCGATACAAGGCCAGGCGCAAAGTCGAATGCCGGATTGGGCCCCTCAAGCAGGCCAGAGGGGTCGCGACGCGGTACGAAAAACTCGCCGTCCGCTACGAAGCTACCGTTCAACTCACTTTGATTCGCCAGGCCTTGTGACCACATTTCGAACACGGCTGCTAGGCCTCTACTCCCTGCCCGCCCCCTTGCCCGCCGTCTTGCCCGCAGGCGATGCGGCAGCGGGCTGGGCTCCCAGGTAGGACGACCAACCCTCCTTCGGCGCCTGGCCGACGCCGAGCGTCGTGAGCTTGGCCAGCACGTTCGGGTCTTGGGCATCCAGCCAGTCGGCGAGCTGCCGGAAGGACACGCAGCGCACGCCCTCCTTGGTGCACACCCGCGCGATGGTCTCCTCGATGGCGCGCATGTAGGTGCCGCCGTTCCAGGACTCGAAGTGGTTGCCGATGATCAGCGGCGCCCGGTTGCCGTTGTACGAGCGGTCGAAGGCCTGGAGGAGGCCGTCCCTCATCTGGTTTCCCCAGAACTCGTGCTTCGAGGGGTCGCCCTGCGTGGCCGTACCGGACTGGTTGACCATGAAGTTGTAGTCCATCGAGAGGGTCTCGAAGGCGCGGCCGGGCATCGGGACGAGCTGGAGCGGGATGTCCCAGACCCCGTTCTTCTTCTTGGGCCAGACCTGGTTGCCGACGCCGCTGGAGTCGTAGCGGAAGCCCATGTCCCGGGCCGCGGCGACCATGTTCTTCTGCCCTTCGAGGCAGGGAGTCCGGGCGCCGATCAGTTCCTTGTCGTAGTCGAAGGGGAGCGGGGCCTCGCCCTTCAGCTCCGGAGCGTTGCTCTTCCAGCTCTTGACGAAAGCTTTCGCCTGCTCGATCTCGCTCCTCCACTCCTCGACGGACCAGGTCCCGACGCCGCCGTCCGCGCCGCAGAAGTGTCCGTTGAAGTGGGTGCCGATCTCGTTGCCGTCCTTCCAGGCGGCACGGACCTCGGCGAGGGTGTTGCGGATGCCCTCGGTGTCGTTGAAGCCGATGTCGGAACGGCCCGGCGCGTGCTTGGGCGGGTTGTAGAGGTCCCGCTTCTCCTCCGGCAGCAGATACACACCGCTGAGGAAGTACGTCATGGTGGCGTTGTACTTCTTGGCCACGCCGCGGAAGTGGGAGAAGAGCTTCTGGCTGTCCTCCCCGGCCCCGTCCCAGGAGAACACCACGAACTGCGGGGGCTTCTGACCGGGCGCCAGGCGTTCGGCGGTCGGGATCTTCGGCTGAACCCCGGTGAAGGCGGTGGATCCGTCCCCGATGAGCTTGACCGCGTTCTTCGGGGGAGCCTCGGGTGCGTTCTCCTTGGCGCCGTGCGCCCCCTTCTCCGCACCGGCTCCCGCTCCCCCGGTCGCGGGCCCTCCGGACCCGGCGCCGGAACAGCCCGCGAGTACGGCGGCCACAGCCGTGGCCATGACGCCCAAGGCGATCCTCTTCGTGGCGGCCATCATCCGCCCACCCTCTTCCTTGCAGGTTCGTTTGCGTCGAAGTGCCGACACGGCGAGGTCAAACTCGCACACGGTTCCGGACAGCAAGGGCGACAGGCCGAATGAAAAGCTGCCTATTCGCTGGGACGGATGACGCGCTGGCCCGATTGCGCGGGCGGGCGCACGGGTGGGCCGAACCGCCCCGGCGTCTGAACCGGAGGGCCCCCGGGGCCGTGAGACCTGATGACCCCGGTCCACGCCGCACGGCAGGAGCACCGCACGGCAGACCAGGGCGACTTTGCGCCACACCTCACGGATACGCGTCGTAAAGCCGCCCTGACCAGCGGAGCGGGATCATGCTTCCATACACGAAGACACAGGTCTAAACCAATTCCCGGCAGGCACTTGTCACCCGGCCTCGCGCCTGATGAGCTATGCGCCGGGACACAACGGACACCCTGGGACTGGGAGAAGTCGTGAGCAACGAGAGCCTGGCCAACCTGCTTCGGGAAGAGCGGAAGTTCGCTCCGCCTACCGAGCTGGCCGCCAACGCCAACGTCACCGCAGCGGCGTACGAGCAGGCCGAGGCGGACCGGCTGGGCTTCTGGGCCGAGCAGGCCCGCCGCCTGACGTGGGCCACCGAGCCGACCGAGACCCTCGACTGGAGCAACCCGCCCTTCGCGAAGTGGTTCGCGGACGGCAAGCTGAACGTCGCGTACAACTGCGTGGACCGCCACGTCGAGGCGGGCAACGGCGACCGGGTCGCCATCCACTTCGAGGGCGAGCCGGGCGACAGCCGCGCCATCACCTACGCGGAGCTGAAGGACGAGGTCTCCCGGGCCGCCAACGCGCTCACCGAGCTGGGTGTCGGCAAGGGCGACCGGGTCGCCGTCTACCTGCCGATGATCCCCGAGGCCGCCGTAGCGATGCTGGCCTGCGCCCGCATCGGCGCCACGCACTCGGTGGTCTTCGGCGGCTTCTCCGCCGACGCCATCGCCGCCCGCATCCAGGACGCGGACGCCAAGGTCGTCATCACGGCCGACGGCGGCTACCGCCGCGGCAAGCCCTCCGCGCTCAAGCCCGCGGTCGACGACGCCGTGTCCCGTATCGACAGCGTCGAACACGTCCTCGTCGTCCGCCGCACCGGTCAGGACACCGCCTGGACCGAGGGCCGCGACGTCTGGTGGCACGAGATCACCGGCCGCCAGTCCGCCGAGCACGCCCCGGAGGCCTTCGAGGCGGAGCAGCCGCTGTTCATCCTCTACACCTCGGGCACCACCGGGAAGCCGAAGGGCATCCTGCACACCTCCGGCGGCTACCTCACCCAGGCGGCGTACACCCACCAAGCGGTCTTCGACCTCAAGCCGGAGTCCGACGTCTACTGGTGCACCGCCGACGTCGGCTGGGTGACCGGCCACTCGTACATCGTCTACGGGCCACTGGCCAACGGCGCGACCCAGGTCATGTACGAGGGCACGCCCGACACCCCGCACCAGGGCCGCTTCTGGGAGATCGTGCAGAAGTACGGCGTCACGATCCTCTACACGGCGCCGACCGCGATCCGTACGTTCATGAAGTGGGGGGACGACATCCCCGCGAAGTTCGACCTGAGCAGTCTCCGGGTCCTCGGTTCGGTCGGTGAGCCGATCAACCCGGAAGCGTGGATGTGGTACCGGAAGAACATCGGCGCCGACAAGTGCCCCATCGTGGACACCTGGTGGCAGACCGAGACCGGCGCGATGATGATCGCGCCGCTGCCGGGCGTGACGGAGACCAAGCCGGGCAGCGCCCAGCGCGCGCTGCCGGGCATCGGAGCCACCGTCGTGGACGACGAGGCGAACGAGGTTCCGGACGGCGGGGGCGGCTATCTCGTCCTCACCGAGCCGTGGCCGTCGATGCTCCGCACCATCTGGGGCGACGACCAGCGGTTCATCGACACCTACTGGTCGCGCTTCGCGGGCAAGTACTTCGCGGGCGACGGTGCGAAGAAGGACGAGGACGGCGACATCTGGCTGCTCGGCCGGGTCGATGACGTCATGCTCGTGTCGGGCCACAACATCTCGACCACCGAGGTCGAGTCCGCCCTCGTCTCGCACCCCTCGGTCGCCGAGGCCGCCGTGGTCGGTGCGGCCGACGAGACGACCGGCCAGGCCATCGTCGCGTTCGTGATCCTGCGCGGGAGCGCGACCGCCTCCGACGAACTGGTCGCCGACCTGCGCAACCACGTCGGGGCGACCCTCGGCCCGATCGCCAAGCCCAAGCGGGTGCTGCCGGTCGCCGAACTGCCGAAGACCCGGTCCGGCAAGATCATGCGCCGTCTGCTGCGCGATGTGGCCGAGAACCGCGAGCTGGGCGACGTCACCACGCTCACCGACTCCTCGGTGATGGACCTGATCACCACCCAGCTGCCGTCCTCGTCCTCCGAGGACTGAGAGAACCTTCCTGCTTACGGCTCCGATGGGCATCCGGCGAGGCGCCGGGTGCCCATCGGCGTCTGCGGGGACGATCAACGGGTAAGGGTTGAAGCACCCCAGGTAGAGTGTGCGCCTGCAGTCATAACGTCATACAGATCTCCACAGGGGCGCCGGGAAGTCTGGTCGGCACGTGTCATCAGCCATGCCATTTTCGCTGTACTGATCCGGAGGACTCCTTCGTGGCCGCGCCAACCCCCACTCCCTCCCCGCCCCGCCGCACCCTTCTCGGCCGACTGCCGCTCCCCGAGCGGAGCTACGTGGCCGAGGCACTGCGTACCGAGACCGTCGGCGGTATCCTGCTGCTGGTCGCCGCAGTCGCGGCACTCATCTGGGCCAACACCTTCGGTGGTTCGTACGCCTCGGTGAGCGACTTCCACTTCGGCCCGGACTTCCTCGGACTGGACCTCTCCGTCGCGCACTGGGCGGCTGACGGAATGCTCGCCGTGTTCTTCTTCGTCGCAGGCGTCGAACTGAAGCGCGAGCTGGTCGCGGGCGAGCTCCGAGACCCCAAGGCCGCCGCCCTGCCGGTGGTCGCGGCGCTCTGCGGCATGGCCGTGCCCGCCCTGGTCTACACGCTTACCGTGGTCGTCGGCGGTGGCTCCCTGGCCGGGTGGGCCGTGCCGACCGCCACGGACATCGCCTTCGCGCTCGCCGTCCTCGCGGTGATCGGCGCCTCGCTGCCGTCCGCACTGCGGGCCTTCCTGCTCACCCTGGCTGTCGTCGACGACCTCTTCGCCATCCTGATCATCGCTGTCTTCTTCACGTCGGACCTGAACTTCCTGGCCCTTGGCGGAGCCGTCCTCGGCCTGGCCGCCTTCTATCTGCTCCTCCGCTTCGAGGTCCGAGGCTGGTATGTGTACGTTCCCCTCGCCCTGACCATCTGGGGCCTGATGTACAACAGCGGGGTCCACGCCACCATCGCCGGTGTCGCCATGGGCCTGATGCTGCGCTGCAGCCGCCGCGAGGGCGAGGACCACTCCCCGGGCGAGCACATCGAGCACCTGGTCCGCCCGGTGTCGGCCGGGATCGCCGTACCGCTGTTCGCCCTCTTCGCGGCCGGGGTCTCCCTGAGCGGCGAGGCCCTGGCGGGCGTCTTCACCCGGCCCGAGACCCTCGGCGTCGTCCTCGGACTCGTCCTCGGCAAGACCTTCGGCATCTTCGGCGGTACGTATCTCGCCGCCCGCTTCACCAAGGCGGAGCTGAACAAGGACCTGGCCTGGGCTGACGTCCTCGCCCTCGCCTCGCTGGCCGGAATCGGCTTCACCGTCTCCCTCCTCATCGGCGAGCTCGCGTTCTCGGACGACCCGGAGATGACCAACGAGATCAAGGCGGCTGTCCTCATCGGTTCGCTGTTCGCGGCCCTGCTCGCCTCGGTGCTGCTCAGGCTGCGGGTCCGCCGATACCGCGCCCTCTATGAGGCGGAGGAGCTGGACGAGGACGGATCCGGAATCCCCGACATCTATGAACAGGGCGATCCGGGGTACCACCTGCGGATGGCCGCGATCTACGAGGAGAAGGCGGCTGATCACCGCCGTCGCGCCGAACAGGCGGGGGCAGCGGGCATTGAGCCGGAGAGTCCGGCATGATCTGACATCGGATGTGTCGGATACGGAGAGGGAGTCAGGGATGAGCGACCCCGGCAGCTACGTGAGCAGCGCGGACCGCAGCATCGGGCAGCTGGTCGCCTCGGCGACGGCCGAGATGTCCGCGCTGGTGCACGACGAGATCGCCCTGGCCAAGGCGGAGGTGCGGCAGGACGTCAAGCGCGGAGCGATCGGCAGTGTGGCGTTCGTCGTCGCGGGCGTGCTGGCGCTCTTCTCGATCCCGGTGCTGAGCTTCGCCGCGGCGTACGGGATCCACAACCTGGGCCTCGGGCTCGCCTGGTCGTTCCTGATCGTGGGCGCGGCGTTCATCCTGCTGGGCGCTTTGCTGGCGTTCCTGGGCATCAGGAAGTTCAAGAAGGTCAAGCCGCCGCAGAAGTCGATCGCCTCGGCCAAGCAGACCGCCGCCGTCCTCCAGAGCGCGAAGCCGCACCCGCGGCCGTCCGTCGAGGCCGCCGCGATCATCGAACGTTCCTCCGGCAGCAGCCTGGCGAAGAAGGCCGTCGAGGGCCGGTCCGGTCGGGATGAGGCCGACGCTGTGGGACGCTCGTCCACATGACGGTTCCCGATTCCAGCGCATGCGGTCCGACGGAGAGCGGGGCAGCGGTCCCGCCCGACCGGGCCGGTGCGGCGGGCCGGCCCGCCGCCGGGGGCCCCGTACGCATCGACGGCCCCTGGACCCACCGTGACGTGGCGGCCAACGGGGCGCGTTTCCACATCGCCGAGGCGGGCGACGGGCCGCTGGTGCTTCTGCTGCACGGCTTCCCGCAGTTCTGGTGGACCTGGCGCCACCAGCTGACCGCGCTCGCCGACGCGGGCTTCCGGGCCGTGGCGATGGACCTGCGCGGGGTGGGCGGCAGCGACCGGACGCCGCGTGGTTACGATCCCGCCAACCTGGCCCTCGACGTCACCGGGGTGATCCGCTCCCTCGGCGAGCCCGACGCGGCCCTGGTCGGCCACGACCTCGGCGGCTACCTCGCCTGGACGGCCGCTGTGATGCGGCCCAAGCTGGTCCGCCGGCTCGCCGTCTCCTCCATGCCCCACCCGCGCCGCTGGCGCTCCTCGATGCTGTCCGACGTCGCGCAGACCCGGGCGGGCTCCTACATCTGGGGCTTCCAGCGGCCGTGGCTGCCGGAGCGCAAGCTCGTCGCCGACGACGCAGCCCTGGTGGGCCGCCTCGTCCAGGAGTGGGCAGGCCCCCGGAATCCGGAGTTCCCCGACGAGAGGACCCTGGACGTCTACCGGCGGGCCATGAGCATCCCCTCCACCGCCCACTGCTCCATCGAGCCGTACCGCTGGATGGTGCGGTCGATGGCGCGACCGGACGGGGTCCAGTTCAACCGGAGGATGAAGCGGCCGGTCCGGGTGCCCACGCTGCACCTGCACGGGTCGCTCGATCCGGCGGTCCGCACCCGCAGTTCGGCGGGGTCCGGGGAGTATGTCGAGGCACCCTACCGGTGGCGACTTTTCGACGGTGTCGGGCACTTCCCCCACGAGGAGGACCCGATCGGCTTCTCCACCGAACTCATCAACTGGCTCAAGGATCCTGAGCCCGACCGGTAGCCCGCCGCCCGGCCCGGGTACAGGTGTCCGACGAACAGCCAATTGCCTGCCGCATAGGCCAATTGGCTGACTCGCCGACGATTACCGACCTTGGACCACGGGCAGACGTCGAGGTATGGGCTGGACGCACGACTTCACTGCCGAAGCACGCAACCGCCGCTCCGCCGCGACACCCGGTGTGGGCACTCATGAGGGGGGCGGCCCCAGCGGCCGGGTGCACGATGTGCATGACCTTCGCCATCGCCGGCTCGGTATTCCGCGCATCCTCCGCCGCCGGGCCCGCTGGGTCTCGGCCCGGCTGCGCCACCCCCGTAACTGACTCCCGCGCGGATGTGCGGGACAGCCTCTAGAGGGCGCAGCCCTGGCTGTCGACCTGCTGGTTGGCCGTACGCCCGATCTCGATGTCCTCGCGAATCTCGTCGGCCGTCAGCGCGTAGCCGGTGTCCGGGTCGTCGAGCGACTTCGCGAACACCACTCCGTACACCTTTCCGTCCGGAGTGAGCAGCGGGCCGCCCGAGTTGCCCTGACGCACCGTCGCGAAGAGCGAGTAGACGTCGCGGCGGACGGTGCCCCGGTGGTAGATGTCCGGGCCGTCGGCCTCGATGCGGGCGCGCACGCGGGCGGAGCGCACGTCGTACGCACCGTTCTCCGGGAAGCCCGCGACGATCGCGCTGTCGCCGGTCTTGGCGTCGCCGTTCGTGGCGGTGAACTCCAGGGGCCTGGCCCGGAGGTCGGGGACGTCCAGGACCGCGATGTCGCGCTGCCAGTCGTAGAGGACGACCTTCGCGTCGTACAGCCGGCCTTCGCCGCCGATCTGGACGGTGGGTTCGTCGACGCCGCCGACGACATGGGCGTTGGTCATGACCCGGCGCTCGGCGAAGACGAAGCCGGTCCCTTCGAGGACCTTGCCGCAGCTCGGGGCCGTACCCACGACCTTGACGATCGACTTCTTGGCGCGCGCGGCGACCGGGCTGCCCACCAGCGCCGGATCGGGGGCCTTGACCTCGGTGATCGGCTCGTTGGCGAACGGGCTGAAGACCTGCGGGAAGCCGTTCTGGGCCAGGGTGGAGGAGAAGTCCTTGAACCAGTTGGGCGCCTGTTGGGGCATCACCCGGTCGACCCCGAGCAGGACCGAGGAGCTGCGGACCTCCTTGCTGACGGTCGGCACAGCGGTGTTGGCGAGCAGCAGGCCGATCAGCCAGGCCACCATCAGCATGGCCACCACATTGACCAGGGCACCGCCCGTGGCGTCCAGGGCGCGCACGGGCGACCAGGTGATGTAGCGGCGGAGCCTGTTGCCCAGGTGGGTGGTGAAGGCCTGGCCGACGGAGGCGCAGACGATCACGATGACGACCGCGACGATGGCGGTCGTGGTGGAGACCTCGGACCCCTCGGTCACCCTGTCCCAGATGATCGGCAGCAGATAGACGGCGACGAGACCGCCGCCGAGGAAGCCGATCACGGACAGGATGCCGACGACGAAACCCTGGCGATAGCCGATGACCGCGAACCACACGGCGGCGAGCAGCAGCAGGATGTCGAGCACGTTCACCGTCTATAGCCTCGCAGTTTCGTCACCTGGCCCGTCGGTGGTGACGGGGTCCGGGCCGGGCCCGGTACAGCGCAGCAGAGAGTCAGCGTGTCATGCGCGCCAGTCGAGCGGCACCTGTCTGGACCTGTCCCACGGGCGTTCCCAGCCCGCGTAGTACAGAATCCGGTCGATCACTCCGGCCGTGAAACCCCAGACGAGAGCCGATTCGACCAGGAATGCCGGACCGTGGTGCCCACTGGGGTGCACGGCCGTGGCCCGGTTGGCGGGGTCCGTGAGATCCGCCACGGGAACCGTGAAGACCCGGGCCGTCTCGGCCGGGTCGACCACCCCGACCGGGCTGGGCACGCGCCACCAGCCGAGCACGGGCGTCACGACGAAGCTGCTGACCGGGATGTACAACCGGGGCAGCACACCGAAGAGCTGCACGCCCCGAGGGTCGAGCCCGGTTTCCTCCTCGGCCTCACGCAGCGCCGCCCGCAGCGGTCCTGTGGTGGCCTGGTCGCCGTCCTCGGGGTCGAGCGCACCGCCGGGGAAGGAGGGCTGCCCGGCGTGCGAGCGCAGGGTCCCCGAGCGCTCCATGAGCAGCAGCTCGGGCCCGCGCTCCCCGTCCCCGAACAGGACCAGGACGGCGGACTGCCGACCCGCCCCGCTCTCGGGCGGCAGGAAGCGGCTCAGCTGCTGCGGCCGGACGCTGCGCGCGGCGCTCGCGACCGGGTCGAGCCAGGCGGGCAGCCCGTCAGTGGTCACGGCGAGGGCCTCGTCGGGGACTCCGCCGCCGGTCTGCGTCGCGCCTTGTGTGTCCGTATCCGTGTCCCTGTCCGTATCCGTATCCGCGTCCGCGTGCGTCTGCGTCTGCGTCATAGGCACCCCCGTCGTTTCACAACGCCTGTCGTCGGCCATTTCGTTCCGAGCCGTTCCGTCCTGAGGGAGTGCGGTGCCGTCCTGGGCTGTCCGGAGGGCGTGACCCTCACCCGGCTCCCAGCGCGGGCGCGGGCTTGCCCGGGTAGTCGGCGGGCGGGCTGAGCCGCTGGCCCGGATAGCCGCCCATCTCGTACTTCAGGAGCTTCCTGGCCTTCTCCGGATCGGTCTCGCCCTCCCCGTACGACGGGCAGAGCGGGGCGATGGGGCAGGCGCCGCAGGCGGGCTTACGGGCGTGGCAGATGCGGCGGCCGTGGAACACCACCCGGTGCGAGAGCATCGTCCACTCGCTCTTCGGGAAGATCCCGGCGACCACCGCCTCGACCTTCACCGGGTCCTCCTCGTCCGTCCACTTCCAGCGCCGCACGAGGCGGCCGAAGTGCGTGTCGACAGTGATTCCAGGGACGCCGAAAGCATTGCCCAGAACGACATTGGCGGTCTTGCGGCCGACCCCGGGCAGCTTGACGAGATCCTCCAGCCGCCCCGGGACCTCGCCGCCGAACTCGTCCCGGAGAGCGGCCGATAGGCCGAGCAGAGACTTGGTCTTGGCCCGGAAGAACCCGGTCGGCCGGATGATCTCCTCCATCTCCTCCGGCACGGCCGCCGCCATGTCCTCCGGCGTGGGATAGGCGGCGAACAGAGCGGGAGTCGTCTGGTTGACCCTCAGGTCGGTGGTCTGGGCGGAGAGGACCGTGGCCACGAGGAGCTCGAAGGGGTTACGGAAGTCCAGCTCGGGATGGGCGTACGGATACACCTCGGCGAGCTCGCGGTTGATCCGGCGCGCCCGGCGGACCATCGCGAGGTGCGACTCCGCCTTCGGCTCCTTGCGCGCTGTCGCCGCCTTGGCCTTAGCTGCTTCGGCCGAAGCCGCCGTGGCGGGTTTGGCGGGCTTGGCGGGCGTTGACGATGACACTGCGGACCTCCTGGCCGACTTCCGGAGGGGTCCCCCCGGCTCTCCGAGGGAGCCATTCGCGGCACTCTCCGGGCGCGACCGGGGTTGTTCGCCCACAGCGGAATCGCGGTCCTTCAGCACCCCGTCAGCCCCCTCGGCCTGCGCTCTCCCCGGCATTCTGGACACCCGGCCAGCCTAGAGCCAGCCACCGACAACCACCCCTGACACCGCATATCCACCCCCGATCGGCCCCCTGCCGTAGGGTCCGGCACGCCCGTGCGTCAAACTGGTTTGTGATTGATCGCACTGTTTTACCGTCCGGCATGATGGGGACCACGGTTCCCTGGACAGGCCGACAAGGAGAGAACTCGTGGACGACGTTCTGCGGCGCGCCCCGCTTTTCGCGGCGCTCGATGATGAGCAGGCCGCGGAGCTCCGCGCCTCGATGAGTGAGGTGACCCTCGCGCGCGGAGACGCGCTGTTCCACGAGGGCGACCAGGGTGACCGCCTGTACGTGGTCACCGAGGGCAAGGTGAAGCTCCACCGCACCTCACCCGACGGGCGCGAGAACATGCTGGCCGTGCTCGGCCCCGGCGAGCTGATCGGGGAGCTGTCGCTCTTCGACCCGGGCCCGCGTACGGCGACTGCCTCCGCACTGACCGAGGTCAAGCTCCTCGGCCTCGGCCACGGCGACCTCCAGCCCTGGCTGAACGCCCGGCCCGAGGTGGCCACCGCGCTGCTGCGCGCGGTCGCCCGACGGCTGCGCAAGACCAACGACCAGATGTCCGACCTGGTCTTCTCCGATGTGCCGGGCCGCGTCGCCCGTGCCCTCCTGGACCTGTCGCGCCGCTTCGGCGTGCAGTCGGAGGAAGGCATCCACGTCGTGCACGACCTCACCCAGGAGGAGCTGGCCCAGCTGGTCGGCGCCTCCCGCGAGACGGTCAACAAGGCCCTGGCGGACTTCGCGGGCCGCGGCTGGCTGCGCCTGGAGGCCCGCGCGGTCATCCTGCTGGACGTGGAGCGGCTGGCGAAGCGCTCGCGCTGACCCCGTACGCCGACCCGCGCCCCGCGTGACGTGACGCTCGCGTGACTCCGTGAGCCGACGCGCGCGATGTGAGCCGGCACGAGGGCCCCGCCGACCGGAGTACGTACCGGTGGGCGGGGCCCTCGCGTTCGGGCCGTCGGCCCCTCAGATCAGCCCGTGCTCGCTCAGGTACTCCAGCTGTGCCCGTACCGACAGCTCGGCGGCCGGCCACAGGGAGCGGTCCACGTCGGCGTACACCTGGGCCACCACCTCCGACGGCGTACGGTGCCCGGCCTCCACCGCCGTCTCCACCTGGGCGAGCCGGTGCGCGCGGTGGGCCAGGTAGAACTCCACGGCCCCCTGCGCGTCCTCCAGCACCGGCCCGTGGCCCGGCAGCACCGTGTGGACGCCGTCGTCCACCGTCAGCGACCGCAGCCGCCTGAGGGAGTCCAGGTAGTCGCCGAGCCGCCCGTCCGGGTGGGCGACCACCGTCGAACCGCGGCCGAGGATCGTGTCGCCCGTCAGCACCGCCCGGTCGGCGGGCAGATGGAAGGAGAGCGAGTCCGCGGTGTGCCCGGGCGTCGGGACCACGCGCAGCTCCAGGCCGCCCGTGGTGATCACGTCACCCGCCCCGAGGCCCTCGTCGCCCAGTCGCAGCGCCGCGTCCAGGGCCCGTACCCTCGTCCGCGTCAGCTCCGCGAACCGGCCCGCGCCCTCCGCGTGATCGGGGTGGCCGTGCGTGAGCAGCGTGAGGCCCACGCGCCGCCCGGACCGCTCCACAGCCTCGATCACGGCCGTCAGGTGGACGTCGTCGAGCGGCCCGGGGTCGATGACGACCGCGAGATCGGAGTCGGGCTCGGCGACGATCCAGGTGTTCGTACCGTCGAGGGTCATCGCGGACGGATTCGGCGCCAGTACGTTGACCGTCCGGGCGGTCGCGGGTCCGGAGGTCACGGCTCCGCGCGGCTGTCCGGGGAGGGCGGCTGCGTCGGTCACGCCGCACCCCCGTCCTCGCCCGCCGCGGGTTCCTCGCCCGCCGTGGACACGTGCTTGGTGAACTCGTCGTGCCCGGGCCAGCTCAGCACCAGCTCTTCCCCCTCCAGACGGGCCTGCGCGAGTACGGGAGTCAGATCCTGGACGTCCGCCGCCCCGAGCGCCCCGGAAGCCGTCCTGAACGGCGCCAGGGCCCGCAGCGTCGACACGGTGGGCGGCATCATCAGCAGCTCGCCCGCGTCGTAGCGGCGGGCGGCCTCCGCCGGAGCGATCCACACCGTACGGTCCGCCTCGGTGGAGACGGCACGGGTGCGCTGCCCCTCGGGGAGCGCGGCGACGAAGAACCAGGTGTCGTACCGGCGCGGTTCGAACTCTGGGGTGATCCAGCGCGCCCAGGCGCCCAGCAGGTCCGAGCGCAGCACCAGGCCCCGCCGGTCCAGGAACTCCGCGAAGGACAGGTCCCGGGCCACCAGCGCCTCGCGGTCGGCCTCCCAGTCCGCCCCGGTCGTATCGCGGACCACGCTCCCGGCGGTCGGCCCGGCGAGCAGGACGCCCGCCTCCTCGAAGGTCTCGCGCACCGCCGCGCAGACGATGGCCTGCGCCTCGGTGACCGTCGCGACGCCGAGTCGGGCGGCCCACTGCTCCAGCGAGGGCCCGGCCCACCCGATCAGCCGATCGTCGTCACGCGGATCGACTCCGCCACCCGGATAGGCGTACGCGCCTCCGGCGAAGGCCATGGAGGTCCGGCGGCGCAGCATGTGCACGACGGGCCCGCTCGCCGCGCCCCGCGCCCCCGGATCGCGGAGCAGCATCACCGTGGCGGCCCGCCGGGGCTTCGCGGGCGTCAGCTCACCGGCGGCGAGGGCCCGGATCCTGTCGGGCCATTCCGGGGGGTACCACTGACCTTGGGACATGGCCGGAGGCTATCCGGAACCGCGCCGATGTTCGAGAGGCGCCGGGATCACCACAGCGACCCGACAGGCCCCGTACACACACGATCCCGCCCGGTCGCGGGGACCGGACGGGATCGGGAGGCGCGTCGAAAGGTGCGTACGGCTCAGGCCTCGACGAGCTCCACCTGGACCTCGACCTCGACCGGGGCGTCCAGCGGCAGTACCGCCACGCCCACGGCGCTGCGGGCGTGCACGCCCTTGTCGCCGAGGACCGCGCCCAGCAGCTCGCTGGCGCCGTTGATCACGGCGGGCTGGCCGGTGAAGTCGGAGGCCGAGGCGACGAAGCCCACCACCTTCACGACGCGCTTGATCCGGTCCAGGTCACCGGCGACGGACTTCACGGCGGCGAGGGCGTTGAGCGCGCAGGTCCTCGCGAGCTCCTTCGCCTCGTCCGGTGTGACCTCGGCGCCGACCTTGCCGGTGACGGCGAGCTTGCCGTCCACCATCGGCAGCTGGCCGGAGGTGTACACGTACACGCCGGACCGCACGGCCGGCTGGTACGAGGCCAGCGGCGGCACGACGGCGGGCAGGGTCAGGCCGAGTTCGGCGAGCTGCGCCTCGACAGCGCCCGCCACTACGCCTTCTCCCGCTTCAGGTAGGCCACGAGCTGCTCGGGGTTGTTCGGGCCGGGAACGACCTGGACCAGCTCCCAGCCGTCCTCGCCCCAGGTGTCCAGAATCTGCTTGGTCGCGTGCACGAGAAGGGGCACGGTCGCGTATTCCCACTTGGTCATGGGCCCGACTGTAATGCCTCGCACGTACGGTCCCGTGCGTAGCCCGGGGCTGGACTGGTTAGGCTCGAATACGTGAGCAGGTTCCAGGTCGTCAGCGGCAAGGGCGGTACCGGTAAGACCACGGTCGCCGCCGCCCTCGCGCTCTCCCTCGCGGCCGAGGGCAGGCGCACCCTCCTCGTCGAGGTCGAGGGCAGGCAGGGCATCGCCCAGCTCTTCGATTCCGACGCACTCCCCTACGAGGAGCGCAAGATCGCCGCAGCGCCGGGCGGCGGCGAGGTGTACGCACTGGCGATCGACGCCGAACGCGCGCTCCTCGACTACCTCCAGATGTTCTACAAGCTCGGCGGCGCGGGCCGGGCGCTGAAGAAGCTCGGCGCGATCGACTTCGCCACCACCATCGCGCCCGGCGTCCGGGACGTCCTGCTGACCGGCAAGGCCTGCGAGGCCGTACGCCGCAAGGACAAGCAGGGCCGGTTCGTCTACGACCACGTCATCATGGACGCCCCGCCGACCGGCCGCATCACCCGCTTCCTGAACGTGAACGACGAGGTCGCCGGGCTGGCGAAGATCGGCCCGATACACAACCAGGCGCAGGCCGTGATGCGGGTCCTGAAGTCCCCGCAGACCGCCGTCCACCTGGTAACGCTCCTGGAGGAGATGCCGGTCCAGGAGACCGCGGACGGCATCGCCGAGCTGCGCGCCGCCGAACTGCCCGTGGGCCGCGTGATCGTGAACATGGTCCGCCCGCACCTGCTGGACGAGGACGCCCTGCGCACCGCGGCGGGCGGCCGCCGCAAGGAGATCGCCAAGACGCTGACCCGGGCCGGAGTGACCGGTTCCGCCGCCCTCGTACGCCCTCTGGTCGAGCAGGCTGCCGAGCACGCCGAGCGCGTCGGCCTGGAGCGGGAGCAACGCGCGGTGCTGGCCGGGCTCGGCCTGCCGACGGCGGAGCTCCCGCTGCTCGGCGACGGGGTGGACCTGGCCTCGCTGCACGTTCTGGCCACGGAGCTCCGTAAACAGGGCGCGGGGGAAGAGGGAGACGTATGACAGCGGGCACACCCGGCACGGATGCGGCCGGGCTGGACACGGACGTGCTCCCGGGCACCGGTACATCCCCCGACACGGGGACGGATACGTCCACGGACACGGTTACGTCCCCGGACATCGGTACGTCCCTGGACACGGACGCGCTGCTGGACGACCCGGGCATCCGGATCGTCGTGTGCTGCGGCTCCGGCGGGGTCGGCAAGACCACGACCGCCGCCGCCCTCGGCGTACGGGCCGCCGAGCGTGGCCGGAAGGCCGTCGTCCTCACCATCGACCCGGCCCGCCGCCTCGCCCAGTCCATGGGCATCGACCGGCTGGACAACGTCCCCCGGCGCGTCGACGGCATCGTGGGCGACGGCGAACTGCACGCCATGATGCTCGACATGAAGCGGACCTTCGACGAGACCGTCGAGGCACACGCGGACGCCGAACGGGCCAGGGCGATCCTGGAGAACCCCTTCTACCAGTCCCTGTCGGCCGGGTTCGCCGGTACGCAGGAGTACATGGCGATGGAGAAGCTCGGGCAGCTGCGGGCGCGCGACGAGTGGGACCTGATCATCGTCGACACCCCTCCCTCGCGCTCCGCGCTGGACTTCCTGGACGCGCCGAAGCGGCTCGGTTCGTTCCTCGACGGGAAGTTCATCCGGCTGCTGATGGCGCCCGCGAAGGTGGGCGGCCGGGCCGGGATGAAGTTCCTCAATGTCGGTATGTCGATGATGAGCGGAACGCTGGGCAAGCTGCTCGGCGGCCAGTTCCTGCGGGACGTCCAGACGTTCGTCGCCGCGATGGACACCATGTTCGGCGGCTTCCGCAGCCGCGCGGACGCCACGTACAAGCTGCTCCAGGCGCCCGGCACGGCCTTCCTCGTGGTCGCGACGCCGGAGCAGGACGCGCTGCGCGAGGCCGCCTACTTCGTGGAGCGGCTGGCTGCCGAGGACATGCCGCTGGCCGGTCTCGTCCTCAACCGCGTGCACGGCAGTGAGGCTTCACGGCTCTCCGCCGAACAGGCCCTGGCCGCCGCGGAAAATCTTGACGACGCCCGCATTGTGGATCAGAGGGCCGGGAAAGCTGGCCTTGGTGACCAGCGAGCCCCCGACCCGGCGATCACCGCTCCCGACACGACCGAGCCGCCCCACAAGAACGACGGGGACCACAAAGAACACGAGAACCACGAGGACCACGAGGACATCGCGAGCCCCGGGACCACCTCTGCCGAGGAACTGACGGTCGAGGAACTGACGTCAGGTCTGCTGCGCCTGCACTCCGAGCGCATGCAAGTCGTGGCCCGCGAACGCCGTACACGCGACCGCTTCGCGGCCCGGCACCCCGAGGTGCCGGTGACCGCTGTAGCGGCGCTGCCCGGCGATGTGCACGACCTCGACGGCCTCCGGGCCATCGGCGACCGCTTGGCGGCCGGTTCCGCCCCGGCGCCGGCCGGAGCGACGTAGGCGCTTGGCCGGAGCAGCGTAGGCGCTTACCGAAGGCGGCGCAGGTGCGCCTGCCCCGGAAGGCCGCCTACCCCACAGCGGCGTACGTCTCGTGCAGTTCCTCGTCCTCCAGCCCGATGACTCCGGGCAGAATGCCGGTGGACCGCTCGTACTCGCTGCGTGCGGTCTCCAGCAGTCGGCGCCAGGACGTGACGGTCGGCCGGCGGCGCAGCAGTGCGCGGCGCTCCCGTTCCGTCATTCCACCCCACACGCCGAACTCGACGCGATTGTCCAGCGCGTCGGCCAGGCACTCGGTCCGCACCGGGCATCCGGTGCACACCGCCTTGGCCCTGTTCTGCGCTGCCCCTTGTACGAACAGTTCATCCGGATCGGTAGTGCGGCAGGCTGCCTGCGCACTCCAGTCGGTTACCCAGCCCATGCCGGCGCCGTCCTCTCCCGAATCGAGGCTCCCCCACGGCGGTAGCGGCATATTCACCGCTGCCAGTTGAGGACGTTACGGAAGGTGGGGACAGCACAACACCCCCTTCGGGCCCAATCTTGAATGGTCCGAACGGACTATGCGTATGCGGCAGATCACCCAGGGGAGTGATGCGAGGACATCAGCGACTATCGACACCAAAGCGGGACAGTTCACTCAAGTCGCAACGGACTTTCGGTGACATTGGGGGCGATTCGGGAGCGCCACGATGTGTGCGTGAACGGCGATGCGGCTGCGCATCGGCCAGGGGAAGAATGACCAGAAGACGCGCATGGGGCTGCAGGGGGCTTGATACGGAACCGGACTGCTGTGACAGTTGAGAGCAGCTTAGGCCAAGGCCTATACGCGTGTCCGGCGAATGAGAACGTAGGCTGCCCTCATGCCAAAGTCGCGCTCGGGCGGGGGTCTCACCACGACCCAGCAGGCCGCCAAGTTCCTCGGTGTCGCCGCGCTCTCCGGAGCTGTGCTGGCAGGCATCGCGCTGCCCGCAGCCGGAGCGCTGGGGCTCGCCGCTAAGGGGACGGTCGAAGGATTCGACGAGATCCCCGCCAACCTCAAGACTCCGCCGCTCAGTCAGCGGACCACGATCCTGGACCGCGATGGCGGTGCCATCGCGACGGTCTACTCACGTGACCGCACGGTCGTCCCGCTCAAGGACATCTCGCCGTACATGCAGGACGCGATCATCGCGATCGAGGACTCCCGCTTCTACGAACACGGGGCGGTCGACCTCAAGGGCATCCTGCGGGCGTTGAACCGCAACGTACAGGCGGGCGGGACCGCGCAGGGCGCGTCGACGCTCACCCAGCAGTACGTGAAGAACGTCTTCGTCGAGGAGGCGGGCGACGACCCGGAGAAGGTCGCGGAGGCCACCCAGCAGACGCTCGGCCGCAAGGTCCGCGAGCTGAAGTACGCGATCCAGGTCGAGGAGGAGCTCGGCAAGAAGAAGATCCTGGAGAACTACCTCAACATCACGTTCTTCGGGCAGCAGGCGTACGGCATCGAGGCCGCCTCCCAGCGCTACTTCTCCAAGCACGCCAAGGACCTCAAGCTGGAGGAGGCCGCGCTGCTCGCCGGTATCGTCCAGTCGCCCAGCCGTTACGACCCGGTCAACGACGCGGAGGAAGCGACCAAACGCCGCAACACGGTGCTGGCGCGGATGGCCGCCGTCCGCAGCATTTCGCAGGCCGAGGCCGAGAAGGCCATGAAGACCCCGGTCAAGCTGAAGGTCTCCAGGCCGAACAACGGCTGCATCACCGCCGTCAGCGGCTCCGGCTTCTTCTGCGACTACGTCCGCAAGACGATCCTGACCGACCCCGCCTTCGGCAAGACCGACGAGGAGCGCGCCAAGCTCTGGAACCTCGGCGGGCTGACTATCCGGACCACGCTGGACCCGCGGGCCCAGCGGGCCGCCAATGAGGCCGCCACCGCGAGGGTCAACAAGGACGACAAGTTCGCGGCGTCCGTGGTGCAGGTCCAGCCGGGCAGCGGCAAGATCCTCTCCATGGGCCAGTCCCGCCCGTACGGCCTGGACCAGAAGCAGCACGAGACCGTCCTCAACCTCTCCGTCAGCAACAAGATGGGCGGCTCCACCTACGGCTTCCAGGTCGGCTCCACGTTCAAGCCGTTCACCGCGGCGGCCGCGCTGGAGAAGGGCATCAGCCCGGCGACGTCGTTCTCGACGGACTGGAAGATGACGCTGAAGGAGCGGGACTTCAGGAACTGCACCGGCTCCCCGGCGGGCTACGCGGACTGGCCCCTGCAGAACGAGCTGGAGTCCGAGAAGGGCTCCTGGGACATGACCAGCGCCCTCGGCAAGTCCATCAACACCTACTTCGCGCTGCTGGAGCAGAAGGCCGGCCTCTGCGAGACCGTGGAGATGGCGAAGAAGCTCGGCTACGAGCGCGGCGACGGCAAGAAGATCGGCGAGTACCCCTCGATCACCCTCGGTGGTGAGGTGAGCACCCCGCTCTCCATGGCCGGCGCCTACGCCGCGTTCGCCAACCGGGGAACGTACTGCACGCCGATCGCCATCGAGTCGATCACCGACCCGAACGGCAAGAAGCTCAAGGTCCCCCAGTCGACGTGCACGCGGGCGATGAGCGAGAAGACCGCGGACACCATCAACCAGATGCTCAAGGGTGTGGTGGAGGACGGCACCGGTACGCAGGCAGGGCTGAGCGACCGGGACAACGCGGGCAAGACGGGTACGACGAACGACCGCAAGGACGCCTGGTTCGTCGGGTACACGCCGAACCTCTCCACCGCGGTGTGGGTGGGCGACGACATCGGCGAGAAGAGCTCGATGTTCAACGTCACCATCGGTGGCCGGTGGTACCCCAAGGTCTGCGGCGGCTGCCTCCCCGGCCCGATCTGGAAGATCGCCATGACCGGCGCACTGGACGCGTCCGAGACCCCCTCCTTCAACCCGGTCTCCGTCCCCCGGGCGAAGGCCAAGGAGGACAAGGAGAAGGGCGACCGCGACCGGGACCGCGACCGGGACCGGGACCGCGGGAACGAGGACCGCGAGGACGACAAGCCCGGCCGTGACGACCCGTTCCCCGGCATCGATCTCCCGGAGAGCGTGATCGGCGGACCGGGCGGCGGCGGACCACGCGGGCAGGGCGGCGGCTCGGAAGGCCCCTGACCCATACGCGTACGCACACAGGAAGAACCCGTACGCGTACGCACACAGAAGTGGGGTGGGGCGCCCCGGTCACGGACCGGGGCGCCCCACCCCTCTTCTGTTCCGGTCTGTTCCGGTTCTGTTCCGGCCAGGAAGCTCAGCCCGCGAGGAGCTTCTTCACCGCGGCGGCCACCCGGCCGCCCTCCGCGAGCCCGGCGACCTTCGGATTGACGATCTTCATGACGGCGCCCATCGCGCGCGGCCCCTCGGCGCCGGCGGCCTTCGCCTCCTCGACGGCGGACGCCACGACCGCGTTCAGCTCGTCGTCGCTGAGCTGCTTGGGGAGGTAGCTGTCGAGCAGCTCGCCCTCCGCCTTCTCCCGCTCGGCCTGCTCGGTCCGGCCGCCCTGGGCGAAGGCCTCGGCCGCCTCGCGGCGCTTCTTCGCCTCCCTGGCGATCACCTTCTGCACCTCGTCGTCGGAGAGCTCGCGCGCCGACTTGCCGCTGACCTCTTCCTTGGTGATCGCGGTGAGGGTGAGCCGAAGGGTGGACGAGGTCAGCTCGTCACGCGCCTTCATGGCCGTGTGGAGGTCTTCCTTGAGCTTGGACTTGAGCGTGGTCATGCCGCGATTGTGACAGGTGCGGGGCCCGGGCCGCCCACGGGTTTTCCGCTGCCTCCACCGGTTTTCCGCTCACCGTGCCGCTTCTGCGACGATGGACGCATGCGCGCACGCTACGGAGTACCCCTGAAAGTCACGGCAGTCGGTGCGGCGGTCGGCGCTGCCGGTCTCGCCTACGCCGCCGGATTCGAGGCCCGCTCGTTCCGGCTGCGCCGGGTCACCGTTCCCGTACTCCCGCACGGGGCCCGCCCGTTGCGCGTGCTCCAGGTCTCCGACATCCACATGGTGAGCGGTCAGCGCAAGAAGCGCGCCTGGCTCCAGTCGCTGGCGGGCCTGCGCCCGGACTTCGTGGTGAACACGGGCGACAACCTGTCCGACCCGGACGCGGTGCCCGAGGTGCTGGACGCGCTCGGCCCGCTGATGGAGTACCCCGGGGTGTACGTCTTCGGCTCCAACGACTACTACGGCCCCCGGCTGCGCAACCCTGGCCGCTACCTCCTGGAGAAGATCCAGGGCAAGCACGGCCTCAACGGCAACGAGCCCGCGGTCGGCGTCGTCCACAACCCGTGGGAGCCGATGCGCGACGCCTTCGACGAGGCGGGCTGGCTGGACCTGTCGAACACCCGGGGCCGGCTCAAGCTCGACGGCCTGGAGCTGGCGTTCACCGGTCTGGACGACCCGCACATCAAGCGGGACCGTTACGCCGAGGTCCAGGGCGGACCGGAGGCAGGCGCCGACCTCTCCATCGGCGTGGTCCACGCCCCGTACCTGCGCTCCCTGGACGCCTTCACCGCCGACGGCTACCCCTTGATCCTGGCTGGCCACACACACGGCGGCCAGCTGTGCATCCCGTTCTACGGGGCCCTGGTCACCAACTGCGACCTGGACACCGACCGAGTGAAGGGCCTGTCCAGCCACACGGTCGGGGACAAGCGCGCCTACCTCCACGTCTCCGCGGGCTGCGGCACCAACCGCTACACCCCGGTCCGCTTCGCCTGCCCGCCCGAGGCCACGCTGCTGACGCTGGCCCCGAAGGCCTGAGCGGCACCTCAGGGCTGCCCCGTGTCCCTGGTGGATCAGCGCGCGGCGTCGGATGCGGCGCATCGCACGGCGGAGGGGCGTCTGATACGGGATGCACGGGTTGCATTCGGGCGTTCCGACAACGCGGCGAGGCTCCGTAGCTGCCATCGTGCGCCCGGCGAGAGTCGCGCGCCCGGCAAGGATCAGGGGACAGCCCTCAGGGGGCGGTGCCGGTCGGCGGGCGACGAATCGCGGGGGCCTTCCCACCCGCATACGGTACGAACCATGACCGCCCCCAGGACCGCTCTGCTCCCCCGCCCCCGGGCGGCAGAGGTGCTCCCGGCGGCCGTCGGCACCCCGCCCCGCCGGTGTGCCGCCGCCCTGTGCGCGCTGGTGTGCGCGACGGCAGCCGCGGGCCCGCTACCCGTACCCGTTCCTCGACGTCGATACGTACGGCTACGCCGGTGTCCTCACCCAGGCCACGGCCCTGGGCCTTCTCTTCGCCGCCCTCGGTGTCCTGCTCACCGCCGCGGACCACCTCCGGCCGAACACGGCGGGGTGGCTCCAGGCCCGGAGAAACCGGATTTCGCCTCCGGCCGCTGGTGGGCTAAAGTAATCGATGTCGCCGGGAGTCCGGTGGACATCGGGGTGTAGCGCAGCTTGGCAGCGCGCTTCGTTCGGGACGAAGAGGTCGTGGGTTCAAATCCCGCCACCCCGACAGCTGAAACACCAGGTCAGGGGCCTGATCCACTCAGTGGATCAGGCCCCTGAGTGGTTTCCGAGGCCACTCTGGGAGCCGTTTGGGAGCCGATCTTCGCATCTGGCTCCCAATCTCGTCAGCTGAGTCCGTTGTCAGACCCTGCCGCTAACGTCGAGTGGCACAGGTCTCTCGTACATCAGCAGGGAGCAAGGCATGCCGACCACATCAGAAGACGGGCGTGGGGTGGACCGCCGCAGAGTGTTCGTGATCCACGGACGCAACGAGCGCGCACGCCGGGGACTGTTCGAGTTCCTGCGTGCTATCGGACTCGACCCGATCGAGTGGTCGGAAGCAGGCCGCATGACGGGAAAGGGCTCGCCGTATATCGGAGAGATCCTCGACGCGGCATTCGGTAGCGCCCAGGCCGTCGTCGTCCTGCAGACTCCGGACGACGTCACCTATCTGCATGAGAGCCTGGCTCACCCAGGCGATCCAGAGTGCAACCCGCAGATGCAGCCCCGCCCGAATGTGCTCTTCGAGGCGGGCATGGCCATGGGGCGAGACGCGGATCGCACTGTGATCGTGGAACTCGGACAGGTGAAGGTCTTCAGCGACATCCACGGCCGACATGTCGTCCGCCTCGACAACAGCGTTAAGAAGCGGCAGGATCTCGCCACCCGTCTAGAAACCGCAGGGTGCGCCATCCGGCTAACAGGAACGGACTGGCATGAGGCTGGGGACCTGACCCCACCTGTTCCTCCGGGCGGCGGGCTCCCGATGGGCCGGAAACTGCCGTCATCTCAGGCGTCCGGCACACCCCGGCTCAAGGCCCGGTACATCGACAATGGGCGCGGGAAGATCGACGCTGTCGAGATCACCAACCACGGTCCCGGTGACGTGTACGACCTAGACGTCGACGCGGATGCCAAGGTTGGCCTCGTCATGCGAAACGCAGACGAGTTCCCCGTCCCGAAGCTACCCGAAGGCAAATCCGTGCGCGTAGGGCGCATGTCGTCGGACTCTCTCGCGTCACGCTCGAACTCGTACTTCAACATCACCATCACCGCCAAGACCGCCGATGGGACACCCATCGAGATCGACGAGTTCGTGAGCGGAGCGTGACATGGACATCCAGTTGACCTTCCCTCTGGATCACGACGGGTTCCTCCGTCGGGAATGCCCGCACTGCGTACGCCAGTTCAAGTGGCATCACGGTCCGGCGAACGAAGAAGCCGAAACGCAGCCCGCCCCGGCGGCCTACCACTGTCCCCTGTGCGGGCAGCCAGCAGGGATGGACTCCTGGTGGACGCAGGAGCAACTCGAATACGCCCAAGGTGTGGCGATTCCTGCAGCGACGCGAGAGGTCGAGCAAGGACTGCGGGACGCGTTCAAGGGAGCCAGCAGCAAGTACGTGAGGTTCGACTGCAAAGGCGGCATCGACGCACCGGACGTACCGACCCCGCTCACCGAGCCCGACGACATGGTCATCGTGACGTCCCCATGCCACTCGTACGAGCCGGTAAAGGTCCCCGAAGACGCGTCGGGCCCGTATCACTGCCTCGTATGCGGGGAAGCCTTCACCGTCTGATCCCAGGCGGCGATAGAAGCAGCCGTTACGCGAAGCAAGCGCTGCGCCCCACGCGGTGATCGCGTGGGGCGCAGGTGTCGCACATCAATCAGGCGTCGTCAGGCCACGGGCCTGCTTGCGTGCGTGCAGGAGATCGTTGAGGGCGCGCACAGGTGACGTGGGGCTCATCGCGAGGCGGGTGTCGAGTGCTGCCTCCCACTGCTCGGTCAGTCCCAGCATGAGGCGTTTGCGCATGCCTGGGGTGACGTGGGCGTAGCGCGCCGAGACCGAGCCGTCGATGTGGCCCATACGTTCGTCCATGAGCACCTTCTCGGTCCCCAGGTCCTCCATCATCGTCCGGTGCGTGTGGCGGAGGCCGTGGGGCGTGAGTCCTTGGGCTATCGGGAGCCAGCAGGCGTCGGCCCGATCGCTGGCACCCCGCCCCCGTGCTGGGACACCGGGCCACGGCTCTCCAAGCAGGGGCACCGGCCGTGGCTCCTGTGGCGCCTTCTTCGGATACCAGCCAGAGACCGCCGGCGTGAACAGCCAGGTCGCAAAACCGTTCCTGCGCCAGTGAGCGGCATGCTCCGGCGCAGTGCCGCCCCGTACGAATCCGAGGTCCGCGATGGCCTGCTCGACCTTCGCTCGCGTGGCCTCGGTGACGCGCTCGGGGTGGTTGAGGACGTTGGACACCGTGCCAGTGGAGACGCTGGCCCGACGCGCGACGTCGACGAGCTTCGCGCCCTGGTGGCCGCCGGTGCGAGCCGCGCCCTGACCTCGAAAGACATAAGTCTTGCCGTGGCAGGAGCACGGTGTGGGCTTCGTGCGTGCGACGTGGTTGGCGACCAGAGCCAACAACCAGCCCATCGAGTCAATGGTGCGGTAGCTGTCATCCTTGGGCGGGCAGCGCACCAGCTCGCCCGTGTCGAGTTCGTACAGCTGCCACTCGACACGGACGGCCCCAGGGCGGACGAACGTGGTTTCAAGGCCAACGATCTCGCCCCAGCGCATGCCGGTGTACCCCTTGAGGACCACGGCGACGAACTCGTCGTCGCGACCCGACAGGAGAGCGGCCCGCTCGGCAGTCAACAGGACGCCGAGCGCATCGGTGACCACCTTCTCTGGGCCTCGGTCTCGGGAGCGACCGGCGCGCTTGCCTCGCCCGCGTCGTCTGGCCGCCGGGTTCGAGGTGATCAGCCCCTCATCGATCGCGTCCTCGAAGATCAGGTGGAGCGTCGAGCGCCAGGTCTTGACGCTGGAGGCCGCGTAGACGGCCTTCTCCTTCTTCTCCCACAGCTCGACATCCGTGCGCAGGATGCCGGCAAGCGCCTTGTCCTCGAAGTCGGGGAGCAGATGCTCCTCGATGTGCCGCTTGTAGTTCTGCATCGTCGACGCGGCCAAGTCCTGGGCCTCGTACCAGCGGCTCGCGTACTCGCCGAATGTCTCCTGGCCCAGTGCCGGGTCGCGCCAGTCGCCGCGCCTGTATTTGTTCTCGGCCTCGCTCGCGGCGCGCTGGGCCTCGCCCTTGGTCGCGAACTTGATCGCCTTGCCGCTTTCGTCGACGACCGTGAGGTGCTTGCCGGGCTCGATCTTGTATCGGCCGCGCCAGTAGTTTCCGCGCTTCTCCGCGAAGCCCACGTCTTGCTGTCCTCCCCTTGTTCTGTTTCGGTTGGTGCCGCGCTACGCGACCGCGTCGTGCTGCATCCGGCGCGGCGGCCGGGCACGCAGGCGCGACGTCGGAGTGCCGAGCGCCCGACGGGGTTGCGTGGTGGCCTGAGCGGTGGGCGCCGAGACGAGAGCAGCCACCGCCGCAACACCTTGCGCAGCACGCGTCGGCCGCTCCTCGTAGAGGCGGACGATCTCGGCGAGGTGGCCGGTGGTGAAGCGGTAGGCGCGACCGACTCGCGTGTGTGGGATCAGTCGGCGGCGTGCTCGGTCCATGACCCACCAGGCCGAGCAACCGAGGATCTCGGCGATCTCCTCGGGCCGGTAGAGGCGAGGCAGGAAAGCTCCGCCCTCAGTGCCGGAAACGCCAGGTGTGGGGGTGAAGGGCATCGCGGGGTGACGCTGCAAGGGGCGTAGGTCCTATCTCGGTGGTGGGTGTGTGGCTCGGTCAGCGGTGCGGGACGACCTCGTCACCGATCACTCGGCCCCTGGAGCAGCACAGGGGGCGAGACGAGGAGGGCTTCGGCGATCTCAAGGAGGTCGTCGACGTCGCAGCGGCGCTGGACGCGTTCGCGGGACAGCATCCTGTTGGACAGTGGATGGCCGAGGGCAGGCAGCCATGCGGCCAACTCGCGCTGAACGACGCCCCGTTCTGCGCCGAGGAATTCGATGGTTCGGACGGCTCATAATCCCCGCGCCGATGATTTCAAGTGATCGTGCTGCCATGCCCCAAGTTGTAGCGTCCATTCGCCGGTTTGGTTAACCGGCGATCGTGGTCTATGTTGCGCCGCGCATGACTTCGGCGCGGAGGGATTCGCTGGTCCTGGCGTCCGGGCTCCGTCATGCCAATCGGCATCAAGAGGCTGCTCTGACGTGGGGTGTTGTGTTGTAACTTCCCGTAGAGAGCCCGTCAACCGCTTGGCGATGTGATGCTTCTGGCTCGGCGTCCCGGGCAACTATTTGGTCAACCGCCGATCGTGCCCTACCGTTTTCGCACCGCCCTCTTCTCCCGATTCTCGGCAGCCTTTCTGCCGTCAGAGATTCGGCCGCATTGGGCTGGACTTGTGCGACCTGGGTGTGGCTATGTTGACGACATCCCCAGGAAACGCGAACGGTTCTCCGCGCGCCCGCGCGAACAACCGATCTCCGCCCTGCCCTTACGCCCACTCCGCCCCGACCGACGGTGAGCCGCGGCTGCACGCCCGCCGGCAACCGAGTGAGGACCGCACCCTCTTGGCACGAATCCGCACCATCAAGCCCGAAGCCTTCGTCTCCGAGTCCCTGGCCGTCGTCACCCTCACCGCCGAGCGCACCTTCTTCGGCCTGCTCACCCAGGCCGACGACCAGGGCCGCCACCGTGACCACGCCGCGATCATCGCCGGACAGCTCTGGGTCCTACGTCCGGACCACACCCCCGCCGACGTCGAGGATGACCTCGCCCAGCTCGCCGACGCCGGCCTGATCTGCCGCTACCAGGGGCCGGACCACAAGCGCTACCTGCACATCGTCACCTGGCGAGAGCACCAGAAGATCAACCGGCCGAGCAAGAGCCGCCTCCCCGGCTGCCCGCACCACGACACCCCGACCGGCGCGATGCCGATCGTCGCCGAGCGCACCGTAGGAGGCAGCTTCACGGTGCCCGCACCGTCGTCTCACGGAACCCTCCGTGAAGCCTCCGGCGAAGTGCCGGAGCACACGGTGAACCCAGGAACTGACGACGAACCCGCAGGTCAGAGGGGTTTCACGGAGCGCTCCGTGAAGGATGTCGGAGGGCTCCCTGCGGGGACAGTGACGCCTCACGGCCCGGATCTAGGACCTAGGATCATGGATCTAGGAAGTACCCCTTCGGGGGGCGCGAGCGCCCACGCGCCCGACACCGTCTCGACCGATCAGCTGATCGGCGAGTACGTCGCCGCATGTGCCCACCGCCCGCCGGCGGGCGTCCTGGGCCACCTCGGCCGGGAGGCGCACAAGCTGCTCGATGAGGGCATCGCCCCCGCCCACATCCGGGCCGGACTCGAGCGCCACCGAGCCAAGGGGCTGCACCCCAGCACCCTGGCGAGCCTCGTCCACGAGGCCATGAACGCGACACCCACACCAGTCGCCCACAGGGCATGGACGAATCCCGGCGACGTCGACGCCGCCTACGGAGGTGAACTCTGACCGCGACCCTCACCCGAGAGCCCCGCCGCGTTGGCCCGCTCGCCGACCGGCTCAACACGATCCTGGCCAGCCGGGGCATCGAACCCGGTGCCGCGACCGAGGAACCGCCAGCCGAGCCGGTCACGGCACTGGAGCTCGCCGACGCCCGTATCCCCGCCCGCTACCGACGAGCCCTGGCCGACCACCCGCTGGTCACCGCCTGGGCCGACCAGGTCGCCGGCGCCGGGCGCCCCGGTCCCAGCGGACCCGGCATCGCCGAGGGCCCGTCGCTGCTGATCGTCGGCCCCACCGGAACCGGCAAAACCCACCAGGCGTACGGTGCCCTCCGCGCGCTTCTCACGCGAGGCGTCCGCCTGCGCTGGGAAGCCACCACCTCCGCCGACCTCCACGCGCGACTCCGCCCCCGCAACGGCCACGACACCGAGCGGGACCTCCAGACGCTGGCCCGCAGCCCGCTGCTCCTCCTGGACGATCTCGGCGCGGCAAAGACCAGCGAGTGGACCGAGGAGCTGACCTACCGGCTCATCAACCACCGGTACGAGCGCATGCTCCCTACCCTCATCACCACCAACCTGCCGACCCCCGAGCTGCGCACCGCGCTCGGTGACCGCGTCGCCTCCCGCCTCGCCGAGATGACCGAACGCGTCATCCTCACCGGCCCCGACCGACGCCGCCGGAGCACGCCCACCGGCTGATCGGCCCGTGCGCGTGCCCCTCCCACCTGCCTCGCTCACCACACCCTGCCTTGGCGGCGGCAGACCCCCCGGAGACCGAGCCAAGCGGCCACTCCCGCCCTTCATTTCCCCCAACCCTTGGAGCCCCACCCTGCCCTTCCCCGCCCTCACGCGCCTGGCTGCCCAGAGCGCCAGCATCTCGCTCCTGCCGGACTGGGTCACCTCCCCCGTAACGACAGCGGTACTGCTCGCCTTGCTCGTGCTCGCCGGATGGATGCTCCGCCAGCAGCGCCGTCAGCCGCCCGGCGCAAACCGCTGGCGCGGGACCGTCGCAATGCCGGTCGCCGCCATGGCCGCGCTCGGCTGCACCGCCTACAGCGCGGACACCAGCTGGCGGTTCGCCGCCGACTACCTGGACATGGGCAGCACCGTCGAACGCGCCTTCATGTTCGCCACCGCCGAGCTAGCCCTGTTCGCCACCGCGCTGATGGCACGCCAGAACCTCAACGGGCCCGCACGCGCGCCGGGCGTGCCAGGCGTCCTCGTGTGGGTGCTCACCGGAGTGCAGATCATCCCCGCCTACGCCGAGTTCGGGCTCGTCGGCGGCACCGTGCGCGCCTTCGTAGGCCCGGTCATGGCCACGATGCTGTGGCACCTGGCCATGGGCATCGAGCTGCGCCACCGCACACCGCAGGCCGCCTCGCGCGGTCTGGCCGCCGTCCTCGTCCGGCAGATGCGTGAACGGCTGCTGGCCCGGCTAGGCATCGCCGACCAGGACGCGGACGCCGCCCGGCTCATCCGCGAGCGTGCGCTGAGCGACGCCGTCACCCTGATCCTCCGCGCCGAATCGATGACCGACAAGCAGCGCGGCACACTGCGGGGCCGGCGCCTGTCCGATCGTCTGCACGAGGCGCTGGAGCGGGCCGACGTCGACGGAGACCCACTCCAGGACGAGTTGCTGCTGCGCAAGCTCGCCACCCGCAAGCAGGCTCTCGGCCTCGCTACCGTCACACTGCCGCCGCGCTGGCACACCCCGACCTCGTACACCGCTCGCTACTCCGGGCAGAGCAGCCAACCGCCCTCCACCCGCCCGGACCCAGCTCCACGGGCAGAGGAGACTGCCCGCCCGCATCCATCGCACCCGGGCGACGACCAGGCGCCCCCAACTGCCCGCCCGCGACCTGCCCGCCCGACGCCAGGACTGCCCACCCGACGGGCAGAGCCCGAAGGCGGTCCACCGCATACGGGCAGCGACGCCTCCGACAGTGCCCCGGGCAGGCGCAAGCGAAAACCGGCTGCCCGGCAGAAACAGGAGGACCGCAAACCGCGCGCCTCCGACGAGGTCATCCGCAAGTTCGCCCGCCGCGTGTACGAGGAGACAGGCCGCATCGGCCGAGACCGGGTAGAGGACGCCCTCCGCGACGCCGGATACACCGTCTCCAGCGACGACGCCGGACGCGTCGTCCGCGAATTCAAAAACCAACTCAAGGCCGCGCCCAGCGACCTCACTCCCTGATCCTCACAGCCAACCGCTCCCACAGCCGCCCCCTGAGACGGAGGCTCGATGCACGACCCACACCGCGAAGACTCCACCACCAGCGACAACGCCCTACCAACCACCCCGTCCCCAGCGCGAGCAAGTTGTCCCGGGAGCAATGCTCCCGGAGTCCCTGCCCCGGGGGTGGCAGGGACGGTCCAGCGCCAGGGGGCGCAGGACCGGCAGGCAGCGACCGAGGGCGGACCGCAGCCTGGTGGGGGACGGCAGGCCGAATCCCTTCCGCGGCGCCGTCAGCGCGCCCGACAGCCGAAGAAGCGCAAGCGCCTGAAGCAGCCCAGCTGCCGCATGAACGACGCCGAGTACAAGCGCTTCACCGACGCAGCCGCCCAGTGCCAGATGACCAACGCCGCCTTCCTCGCCTACGCCGTCGACAAGGCCGCCCGCGACCTGACCCGCACGGCCGCCGAGATCGCCACCGAGCGGGAGGTCATCGACGAGCTGTTCGCCGCCCGCCGACACCTGGGCCGCATGCACGGTCTGTTCAACCAGGTCGCCAAGGCCCTCAACTCCGGCGCCGAGGCACCCCACCTGGACGCCGCGGCCAAGGCCGTCCGGAGCGCGGCCCGCCGGATGGAGGATGCCGCCGATGCTCTGCTCGCCCATCGTGACGGCGGTGCCGCTGCGTGATCCCCAGCATCCACAAGCGCGGCAGCGAAACGATCGGGCTGATCCGCTACCTGTACGGCCCCGGCACCCATGAGGAGCACACCGACCCCCATCTGGTGGCCGCCTTCGACCCACTCACCCCCGACCCCGGCCGCGACCCGCAGGTTACGTACGGGCAGCTTCAGCGGCTGCTCGACCAGCCCGTCAACGCCCTGCCCGACGGCCGGCGCCCCAAGAAGCACGTGTGGCACCTGTCCGTGCGGGCCAGCCCGGAGGATCCGGTCCTGCCCGACGAGGACTGGGCTGCCATTGCCTGGCGCATGGTCGCCGCTACCGGCATCGCTCCCGACGGCGACGATGCCGCGTGCCGGTGGGCCGCCGTCCGGCACGCCGACGACCACATCCACATCATCGCCACCCTGGTCCGTGACGACGGCCGACGGCCCCGCCTGCACAACGAGGCCCGCCGTGCCCAAGCCGAGGCCCGCGCCATCGAGGCCGACTACGGCTTGCGCCGCGTCGCGCCGGGCGATGGCACCGCCGCCAAGCGCCCCACCAGCGCTGAACGCCACAAAGCCGAACGCCAAGGCAGAGTGCGACCGGCGCGCGAGGAGCTGCGGGAGACCGTACGCCGTGCGGTGGCCGGTGCGACCAGCGAGGAGGAGTTCTTCGAGCGGCTGGCCGCCGCCGGCCTGCTGATCCGCAAGCGGGTCGCCCCATCTGGTGACCTGCTCGGCTACAAGGTCGCGCTGCCCGACGACCGCAACAAGGACGATGAGCCGGTCTTCTACCCCGGTTCCAAACTCGCACCCGACCTCTCCTTGCCCCGCATCCGCGAACGCTGGACCCTTCCCGCAGAGGCTGCCACCTCGGCGGACGGCTCCGGGCTGGAGCAGCCCACCCTGCCACCCGTGACAGGTCCCGCGTTCGCGCGGCGCCGGGCCACCGCCGCCACGTGGCAGGCCCTGCTGATCATCGACCACGGCGACGACGGCACAGCAGCAGCCCACATCGCTGCCTCAGGGGAGGTCCTGGACGCGCTCGCCAAGACCTCCGCCACCCACACCCGCTCCGAACTCCGCGAGGCAGCCGTCGCGTTCGAGCGGGCCAGTCGCTCCCACGTGAAGGCCGTACGCGGGCACGACCGCACCCTGCGACAGGCCGCCCGAGACCTTATCTACAGCGGGCCCGCCCTCGGCCGCGGCGAAGACGGCGCCACCACCGCCATGCTCATCGACATGGCCTTCTTCCTCGCCATCGCCGCGGCGAACTGGCACGCCAGGAAGCACCACAGCCAGCAGGCAGCCGCCGCCGAACAAGCCGCCCAACACCTCCGCGCCGCCTACCAAGCCGCCGCCGGCCAGCCCATGGCCATCCTGCGCCAGAGAGGCCAGCGTCTGGCCCCGCGTGTCCGGCAGCGGCAAGCAGACCTTCTCCACCAGGTGCTGCCAGAACTGGCCGAACGAATCCGGGCCGAGCCCGGCTGGCCCGCCCTGGCCACCACCCTCGACGACGCCCGCAGAGCCGGCCACGACCCGGCCGCCCTGCTTATCGAGGCCACTAGACGGCGCGAGCTCGCCACCGCCGCATCCATCAGCGACGTGCTCGTCTGGCGCCTGCGCCGCAGCGCCCACCTGCCCGCCGCACCCGAAAGCCCCCAGGGCACACCCACCCGAGGCAACCGGCGCACTCCATCCCCGGCGCCCACCACACCACCAACGGCCGGCGCCGTGAACGACTCCAGTCGTCGTCGCTGACCGGCAAAGCGGGCGGAACATAGCCGATGATCGCCGGTTGGGCAAACCGGCGATCCTCCGGACCATTGATGCCTCCACCCACCCGACACCTCCGAGGAGCACCCGTATGCCCAAGACCACAGCCCGCCCCAACATCGTCGTCCTACTCTGCGACGCGGACATCAAGCGCTGGCGTGAAACCAAGAGGTGGATCCACCGCGACGGGCGCCCGTTCAGCAAGGAGGAGCAGGCCCTTGTCCTCAGTGCCACTCGCGTCGAGTTCGAAGAGATACAGGAACAGTTCAAGCGATACAGGGAGTACCGGCGCACGATGGACGAAACCCCGGAAACTCTGCAGCGCTTCCTCGCCCCGTTCATGGAGCAGCTCACCGAGAAGAACCTCGGCAACGCCGTCAAGCTCATGAACGAGGACGAACGAGCTGAGTTCGATCGCCTCCTCGGCCTCACAATCGAACCGGTCCGTTCCTTCGCCCCGTACGCCTTCTAGCGACGGCCCGCGGCGCACCACAACCAACGTAAGGTAACTGCCCCCAGGACAGATGTGGCATCTGACAGCGAGGCGTGCGCGCGAAGCCGGGCCTCCCGCAAAGGGAGGCCCGGCTTCGATGCGTTGGACGGCCCTCAGCTGGCTGGAGCGCGCAGGAGCCGGTCGCGTGTGCTTTCCGGCAGCATCCGGCGCACGACCGGTGCGCTGGAACTGAGGGAGTCGGCAAAGGTGGCGACGAGGTCGTGCGGCACGCTAGCGCCGAACGAGGCCGCCCACAGGTAGCCTGCGCCGAGCACCGGCTCGGCCCACGCCTGCCATCCAGCAAGGAGCGCCTCGTCCGCCTGAGCCACCAGCGCGAGTGGCTCGGCGTCCTGAATGAGGGGCGGCACCTCGCCGAGGCGGATGTGGGAGGCGAAGGTCGGATCGATCGCTCCCGTGCCGGGCTGGTCGACGTCACGCAGCCAGCCGTGGACCGTAACGGCGTCGAGAACCAGCTCGGGGCCACCGAGCGACCGGGCGGGCTGGGTGCGGGCGTCGAGCGCGACGAGGAAGTCGGCGAGAACCTCTGCGGGGACCTCGGGGGTGAAGTAGGCCGACCACTGGGCGAGCGGACTGCTCGGGTCCGTACGGGCGGAAACCTGCCAGGCGATGGGCAGATTCCCCAGATGGAACGGCTCGTCCGGCAAGACCCACTGCGCCCACCGCAGGGAGTCGGGGCTGATGTGAAGGACGGTGCTGCGCAGGACCTGGCGGTCCTCGGGAGCCTCGTCCGGCTCCTGGCGACCACGGACGATCGTCAGGCTCGTCCAGCCCAGGCCAGCGAGAGTGTCGGCGACGTCGTCGTAGAGACGTCCGTCGTCACCAGCCAGGTGACGGGGGCCGACCCAGTACGCGGACGGGTCGCTGGCTGGGGTGAGTGGGCCGAACGGGAAGTCGGGATGCAGGGTGCCTCCAAAGGCGTCGGGGTACTCGTTGCCACCGGGGTGTGTGGCGCTGGTCAGGAGTGCCGGGCCGGTTGTGTGACGGCCTCGGGTGGCAGATGACCGGTCTTCGTTTCCACATGGCGGCCTGGCGAGGCGGCGGCCGGTCCGCCCGAGGGGCTCCGACTCGAGCCTCTGCTGTCACACCTGCTGGAGGTCTCCAGCACGCGAGCGACTGCGGCGGCGACGATATCGGCCGGCGTCTCGGTGTCGAAGGACATCTGGTAGCCGCGCACCTTGGCCGTACCGGTAACGGCGATCTTCCATCCCTCGCTGTCGGTGCCCGGGGGGCCGGACGGGAACCATCCGAGATAGAAGGAGCCGTCCTTGGAGTTGACGTGTACGTCCGCGCGGTCGTCGACGACCAGGTTGAAGTCTCCGGCGCAGAACTGATCCATTACGAGCGTGGGCTGGCCGGCCCAAGCTGCCACTCGCGCAACCGCAGGGCCTCGATGGTGGTGGAAAATCCCGGACTCGGGGGTTCCGGAGCCACAGGCGATCACCTCTTTGACCTGGTGGTTTACCAGAAGGTCATCCACGTTGACATGCCATTGCAGCGTTGGCCAGTCATTCATCGATCTTTGCTGTCTGCCCCGGGCGAACTGCGACGAGGCGTGAGAGAGCGCTGCCGTACGCCCGGAGAAACGGCGTGCGCGTGGTCGGCAGAATGCCGATAGTTGCCGCATGGATGCGATCGAGGCCGCACGTGCCGTTGTAGATGAGCACCACCCTGACGCTCTGGCTGCCTTCCTGGGAGGCAGCGTCGTGACGGGACTGCGCACGGCAATGTCGGACCTCGACATCGTGGTCCTGCTCCGCGGAGCCCCGGCCCCGTACCGAGCAAGCCTCCGGAGTGACGACTGGCCGGTGGAGATGTTCGTGCACACCGAAGCGACGTGGTACGCGTACGTCGAGCGGGAAGTACGCAAGCGCCGGTCGCCGCTGCTTTGGATGTGCGCCGACGGTGAGCTGCTATTCGACACTGACGGAGTCGGCGCGCGCATCGCAGCGGAGGCCCGAAAGCTGACCGCCGCAGGGCCACCCATGGTGTCGGCCGAGGAGATCGATGATCGCCGCTACGCGATCACCGACCTCCTCGACGACCTCGCAGGAAGCAGCGACCGAAGCGAGCGACTGTTTATCGCCACCGAACTGGTTCGACGGACGGGCGAGTTGGCACTAGCCATTGGCGGCTCGTGGGGCGGGGGTGGAAAGTGGCTCGCACGCCGTCTGGAGACGACCTCACCGGGGCTCAGCTTGCGACTGCACCGTGGCCTGCGGGAGGTATTGGAGGGGCGGGTAGAGCCCCTCGTAGCCGCTGTCGAAGAGGTGATCGGACAGGCCGGTGGTCGGTTGTGGGTCGGCTACAAGCGTGGTGGGACTTCGTGAACCTCGCGGGGACCGAGATACGAGGGCGGCGAACGGCGCACTGATCATCGGGCGGCGGGCCTCCTGCGGGTCGGTGGCCTCCTCGCAGGGATCCGGAGCGGCTGCGGCAGTGCGTACGCCACCGAAAGACATACGAAACATCAGAAAGCACCATGGCATCGAGTGTGTCCGGCCCTGGGAGAGTCGTGGCTCATGCCCCCGGCCACGAGACCGGTCGCGAGTCACTCGCTCAAAGATGGCTGCCGGTGCGCCTGATGCTCATGGGCGTTTATGAGCGCAGGGTGCGAGCGGGCGCCAGGGCGCTCCAGCGAGACCGCCGACCCGCCGTCGGCCTTCGCTCCGCCCGCCTGGTCACTGGGAGTATGGGCGGGTGAGCACTGACGTGTTGGGACGCTGGGTGCCGGATCGTCCCGAGGATGTGGCCGCAGTCTTCGCCAAGGCGGACTTCCCATGGTGGATCGCCGGTGGCTACGCGATCGAACTCGCGGTCGGCCGCGAGCTGCGCGCACACGGCGATCTCGACGTCCTCGTCCTCCGGCGTGACCAGGCCCGCGTACGGGATCTCCTGGCCGACTGGGACCTGTACGTGGCGGACCCGCCGGGCCAGGGGGAGCTGCGACCGTGGCGTCCTGGAGAGATCCTACGGCCGCCGCTCCACGACATCTGGTGCCGCCGCGCGCCGGAGGCGCCCTGGTCCGTGCAGCTCATGCTGGACGAGGCCGAGGGCACTCAGTGGGTCTCGCGGCGCACCCCGGAGATCCGGCTCCCGATCGACCGACTCGGGCGGACGAGCGAGACGGGCATCCCGTATCTCGCGCCCGAGGTGCAGCTCTTCTACAAGGCGAAGGCGACCCGAGACAAGGACGAGACCGACTTCGAAGCGGTACTGCCGCTGCTCGACGCTCCGGCCCGCGCCTGGCTGGCAGACGCGATCAAGGTGATCGCGCCCACCCATCACTGGCTCCGCCGGCTCCTGCCGGTTAGCCGAACATGAGCAGGGGAACCTCGTAACGGTCGGGGTTCCGGGGCCGGGTCGTCGGGGCGACGCGACCTCCACGATCAGCAGCTCACTGAGGAACTGGACCTTGGCGCTGAGGAGGTGGCTCGTCCTGGAGTCGGCCGACTGGGCCTTCAGGCCGGCGGAGACGTGGATGTGCGGGAGGATCCCGCCGGTGGTGCGAAGTGGGCTCGGCGAGGGAGCCCCGGCCCATCTCGCTCTTGCAGACCTCGTGGACGCTCCCGAAACGGGCTTCTGTGTAGTCAAGGCCGAGCAGGGCGGCAGCTGGCGGGCCGATGCCTCGTCGGGTCCATCGATCTCGAGAAGCATGGGCAGGCAGGACCAGGTGTCGAAGCTGGAAGGGAGGTTCGTCCACGCACACCACGGCCCCAGGTCGCAGTAGGTAAGACCTGGCCCCCGCTCGGTGCGTGGAACACGTCAGCGAGCCTCGCATCGAGGCTCAGGACTATGGCCGAACCTGGATGAGAGCGTGAGTGCCGCTGGTACGCCACGCCGCACCGGCCTGTTCGAGGGCGTCCAGCGTTCCGTGGTCCAGCCCTACGATGACGTCGGACTTCAGAGTACGGAGAGCTGCGACAGCCCCTGGGAAGTACGCGGTGAGGTCGGCGAACGGCGCCGTGGCGTCCCAGAGCCGGTCGCCCACCAAGCGCCGGTAGTTGAGGTCGCCCTTCAGGATGGTGAGCGAGGCGGCCTCGAACTCGCTTCGAAGGTCCTCGGGCATCTCCTCGTACGGCAGCGGAGCGCAGAAGAAGGGGTGGGTGCGGACCTCCAGACGTCCTGACGCCATGGCCTTCCACAGTCGGTCGCCGATCGTGCCTGCTTCACCGGGTGCCTCGGTGAGGCGGCGGAGGCAGTCGACGACGTCCGCCGTCATCGCGTCGGAGACGTAGTACGGGTACGGCTTGACGTGGAGCATGACCCGCTCAGCGTGCCGGCGTTCGAGGAGGTGATCGATGAGGATCAGGTCCGGGATCAGCTCGCGGCCGGCGTTGTCCGCCACCACGGCGACGGTCGCGGGCGCTCCAGCGGGCAGGAGCTGCCAAAGCACGCCGCTCTCGTCGGCGACGAGCGCGGAGGTAGCTTCGCCGGTCGCTGGCTCCCCCGCCGAGACACGGAAGCCGAGGTCCGCGCGGTTGCCCCAGAGCGAGGCGTGGAGCAACGCCGTGGCCCGCTCGTCGGCAGGTACGTCGGCGAGCGCGTCCAGGGCAAACAGCTCCTCCTCCACCGCCTCGCCGCGCAGTTCGGCCTGCTTGAACGGAGCGAAGGGATCGACTCCCTGCCACGGGCCGGTACCGAAGTACTCGATGGCGGCGAGGAGCCTGCGGTAGAAGTAGCTCTCCGCCCATAGGAACGGGGCGTCGAACCACGATCGCCCGAAGTGCTCCCGTCCCCACTCCGACCATTGCCCGTGATCGTGCTCCGTAGGAGCGAGCGGTTCGACAACACCGTTGGTGATCTCGTCCAGCAGGGCATCGAGGGCCTCGTGCTGTCGGCGCCCGTACGGGAAGGCGTCTCGCACCTGCTGGATCAGGGCCGGGTGGCGTTTGGCCAGGACGCCCCAGGCGAACGAGCCGGGCTCGTTACTCAGGATGACTGGCGCCTCGCGGTCGGCGGCCGGTCCGGAGTTGGGGTCGGTCGCTACGTCCGTAGTGCGGGGGGTCTTTTCTGTCATAGTGTCCAAGCCCTTCGCTTATCGCTCACGAGTCCTTGATCTCCAGGGCCACGACCCCTGCCGCACTGCCGACCAGCACCTCGTCGGTGCCGGGTTCGAAGGCCGCGCAGTGCAAGGAGGCGTCCACTCTGACCTTGGCGATCTGGCGCTGCTCTCCGAGCGCCCACAGGCGCACCGTCCCGTCTGCCGCGGCAGACACCAGGCGGTCCTCGTCGCTGAGGAAGCCCAGCATGAGGATGCGGCCGGTGTGCCCGGAGAGGTGGGAGGTGAACCTGTCCGTACCCAGGTGCCGTACCGCGATATCACCGGTTCCCGCCCCGACCGCGACGCGATGCCCCGGTCCGTCGACCGTGACGGCGCGGGCCCACCCGCTGGGGCTGGAGAACCGGCCCTTGAACTCGCCGGTGAGGGCGTGCCACACGCGTACGGAGCCGTCGCCGCCACAGGCAGCGAGGAGGTCTCCGCTGTCGTCGAAGGCGAGCGAGCGCAATCGGCCAGCATGAACATCCTGGCTCCACAGCAGCGCCCCGGCGGAGAAATCCCAAACCCGGATGTGTCCGTCGCCCGTACTCGCGGCAAGTCGGGATGTCGAGCGAGCCATCGCCACGGCCCACGTACGCGGGGTGTCCTGGTTCAGGGTGAGGGACCATGCCTTGTCGAGCAGCGACCAGACCCTGACCGCTCCGTCGCCGCAGGCGGCCGCGACGTGCTCACCGCTGCCTGCCAGGGACCAAACCCGCCCATGGGCCGCCGCGAGCCTCCTGCTGACCGTCCCGGCCGAGGTGTCGATGACGCCGACGCCGCCGGCCCCGTCGCCGACCACAGCGGTACGGCCGTCGGCGGCGAACTGCGTGGACCACACAGTGTTCGAGCCGCTGGCCAGCGTCCTGAGCCTGCTCCTGCCCACCGTCCAGACGCGAACAGCACCGTCCTCACATCCCGCTATCACGGAGCCATCGCCTGTTCTGACGAGTGAACGCACCCAGTCGACACCCGGTGGGGGCTGAGTCTCGCCCGCTGGGCCTTCCGCCGAGAACGCCTGGATCCTGGGCTCTTCGGTGGCGGCGACGATGGCATCGTGCGAAGACAGAGCAACGGCACGCACGCGCGCCTTGAGATCGGCGATTCGGCGAACGAGAGCGAGCTGGCCATCCGCCGCGTCCCACACGGCGATGGAGCGGTCACCTGATCCGGAGGCCAACAGAGAGGAGCCGGGGGCGAAGGCCACGGAACGTACCCAGTCGCGGTGAGCGGCGCGTTCGTCCAGGAGACGACCTGTACGCAAGTCGAAGAGGCGGACGAACTCGTCCTCGCCGGCCACGGCCACAAGCGAGTGGGCGTCTCCTCCGATCGCCACGGACCAGACGGGAGTGCCGACCGTACGCATCGACCGCACGAGCACGAGCCTGTCCACGTCCCACACATGCACAGCTCCGTCCTCGGCCCCGGAGAGCAGGAACGGGCCGGATGGGGAGAAGGCGAGGCTGCGGATGCGGCGATTGTGCCCGGGCAGCACCCCGATAGGGTCTCCGGTGTCGGTACGCCATAGTCGGATCGCCCCGTCGTCTCCCGCCGAAGCGAGGACCAGCCCGTCCGAGGAGAGCGCGGTGGCGAACACCCACCCGATGTGCGCCTGATGGGCTCGGAGTAGCCGACCGGTGTCGACGTTCCACAGCCTGACCACTCCGTCCTCGCCACCCGACGCGACCATGTCGCGAGCGGCGCAGACGCTGACAATCGCACCGATGTGGCCGGGGGCCGCTCCCGTGGTGTCGTCCTCGGGAGGCAGTAGCCACTTCGGGGCGAGCACCGCCTCCGCGCCAGTGACGCGTTCGAGGGTTCGCGTGGCCTGGGACAGAGGTGAGCGCCGCAGCACGATGGAAAGCGTCGAGGCGATATCAGCCGGGCTTTCCAGTCCGCTCAGCAGGTACCCGGCGCCGGTCAGGGCGCGGGCGGTCAGCCACTCCTCACGCTGGGGGTGGCCGGCCTCGCGCCGCCCTGGAAGAGCGTCGAGGACGGCGGCGTCCGCGGTCAGGTGCTGGTGTCCGACGAGCGCGACCTTGCGTACCACGTACGACGGGGACGCCAGGAGGCTGACGAGCTCGGCGTCGAGCTCGGCTTCACGCAGGTGGTAGGGAAGATGGCGCCACAGGTAGCCCTCGGTCTCGTCCAGCGTCTCCCACGCGCCCTCGGTGCCGTGCCGGTATGACTCGATAAGGGACCGGTGAAGGGCCGCCCAACGATCGCCGATCAGGTGGCGCAGGTAGGACCGGAACACATCGTGCAGCACGATGGCGTCCCGGTCGGCGAGATAGGCGCTGATCAGGGACCGGTCGGACAGCAGTCGGCAGAACTGCCTCACCACGTGAGGCGCCCATCCGTGCGCTGTTCGCCACCAGTGAGTGAGCACCGACACGGGGATCGGCAGCGACGGCGGGAAGACCGCGAGCGAGAGGTACCGGTCCCGCAGGTCCGAGTGGCCCGCGATCGAGACGCTCTCCTCAAGGCTGCGGAGACTGGACGCGAGGGCCTGCCCGATCGCGTTCTTCCGCTGGTCCGAGTCCCAGACGTCGAATGCCTGGGGGCCGTACGCACGGATCGTTGCGCTCGTCTCAGCCACCACACGACCGGCCGGGGCACCAGAGACGACCTCCTGTGCGACGTTCGCCCCGACGATCGACGCCAGCAAGGGCCATCCTCCGCACGCGCCGGCAAGACGGGCGGCTTCGGCCTCGCCCAGGTTCCCAACGTTGCGGACGAGCAGCTCTCTGATCTCGCCCGGCGCCATGGGACCCAGCCGTACGACCCTGGCGGCGCTGGGGCACACGCGCACGTTCCTGGTGGTGACGAGCCGTACGCAGTCCTCCCCGCCCAGCAAGAAGGGGCTGAGGTCGGCCGCGGACCAGACGTTGTCGATGACGAGGAGGGCACGCCGTCCCTGGAGCAGACGAGCCAGGTGGAAGCCGGCCTGCTCCGGATCCGCGAAAGAAGGGCGGCTGCCGTCCAGATGAACGCACAGGTCGGAGATCAGTTCGACAACCCTCGCCGCCGTGCACCCCTCTCCTGTTTCCACCCACAGGAAATCCGAGAAGGAGTTCCGTACACGAGGGTCGTGGCATACCTGCGTCGCGAGCGTCGTCTTTCCGAACCCACCGGGACCGCACAGGGCGACCGTGGAGGCGCTGTTGTCCGCCGACGCCTCCCGTAGGACGGAGACGAGCCCCTCGAAATCATCTGACCTGTGCACCAAGCCGGGCTCCGGGACGGGTATCGGGAGGTATTGGTCCGGTGCGGGCGCGGCAGAGGACATCGGAGCACCAACCGAGTCCCAGAAGCGCTGCCGCACCTCCGCGTCGCTCCGCTCCAGCGCCGTATCCAATAACGCCTGGGAATCCGGGGTGAGAACGATCTCCTCACCTCGGGCCTCCCAGTTGGACACCGTCCGGTCGCTGACGCCGAGGTAGGCGGCGAAGCGACGCACGCTCCGACGCGTCGCGAGCCGCAGAGCGCGCGCCTCCCTTCCGGTCCAGCGCTGCACTGTGGCCACCGAAGCTCCTTCGACCGACACCAACGACGGTAACAGCGTAGGGCGGTCTGACCAGGGGCGTAGGGCCTTCGCTTCGACAGGAGTTCAGCACCGATTCGGCACCCGGGTGGACCCGCCCGGCGAAGCCGGCGTCCCGCGACCGCCCACGCGAGCGACGGCGTTGCCACGCGAGTGCGGCGCGACGGCAGCCCGCTGTCCCGCACCGCTCGGCAGTCTGCTCATCACGGAGCGCTGCCGCTCCGCGTGGACGACGAAGGGGTGGTTTCAGGTGATCGGAACGAAGCAGCATGGCGGTGAGGGCGGGTGGTCCGAGAGGCAGATCGCCTACTACCGAGCGCGAGCCGGCGAGTACGACGACTCCTACAGCGACCGCATGCACATGCCTCAGCTCGCGAACGTCCTCGACGGCCTGCCGATCCGCGGCGACGTCCTGGAGCTGGCGTGCGGTACCGGCCAGTGGACCCGGCTGATCTCCGACCGCGTACGCAGCCTGACCGCGCTGGACGCCGCGCCGGAGATGCTGTCCGCGGCCCGAGAGCGGATGCACGGGACCGCGACTCGCTTCATCGAGGCGGACGTCTTCAGCTGGGAGCCGGATCGCCAGTACGACACCATCTTCTTTGCCTTCTGGCTGAGCCACGTGCCACCTGTGGAGATGGAAGCCTTCTGGGACCTGCTGAGGTGGACGCTGGCGCCGGGCGGCCGCGTGGTGTTCCTCGACGACGCACCTGCCAAGGCGGAGATCGAGGAGGGCGTCGCCGAGGCCCAAGTGCCCACGGTGCGCCGCAGGCTCGCCGACGGATCCCACCACCTGGCCGTGAAGGTGCTGCGTGACGCCGCCGACCTCACCTCGCAGCTGCGCGACCTGGAATGGGAAGCCCAGATCGAGTCGATCGACCGGTACCACATCGCTGGTGTCGCTCGCCCCTGGACGAGCGAATGACGAGCATGAGCGGCTACCCGGCCCGACCGAGCGTCCGCGCCGGCGAAGTGCTCCGGCTGCACATCTCCGCTTCGGTCCCGCGCTTCCACGTCGACTTCTACCGCTGGGGCGCGACGCCCCGTCACGCGGGCCACGTCGAGTGGCCCGGCGGCACCACCGAGCCCGGCACGTTCGACGCGGACTGGCGGTGGCCCGCCTACGAGTTCCCCGTACCTCCCGAGTGGAGGTCCGGGGTCTACATCGCGACGCTGAGCCCGGAGCCGGCATCGGGCATACCGCCGATGGACTCCCGTGAGGCGCGGATTCTCTTCGTGGTCACACCCTCCGCGCCCTCTGGCCGCAGGGTCCTCTTCAAGATTCCGACCTTCACCTACCACGCCTACAACACAGCGGGCGGAGGCAGTCTCTACAGCTCCGCCCAGGTCACGATGCTCCGACCCGGAGGCGGTGTGGGCGGCCCCGTCAAGGGGCTGCCCGACCCGTACGACACCACCTCGCCGCGGCAGACGTTCGCCCACTGGGACGCCCCCTTCATCACGTGGATGGAAGGGAACGGGATCGAGAGTGACTACTGCACCGACCTGGACCTTCATGAAGGCCAGCACCTTCATGACGGATACCGCCTCCTAGTCGCCGCCGGTCACGACGAGTACTGGAGCGCCGAGATCCGCCAAAACGTCACCGCGTTCCGGGACGGCGGGGGCAATATCGCCAACTTCGGTGCCAATAGCTGCTGGTGGCGAGTACACGTGGCCCGGGACGGAGCCGGGCTGCGCTGCGACAAGTTCCCGCCCGGAGCCTCCGCGGAGACGGATCCGGACAGCTCGTACGGCTGCCCCGATCACTGGTGGGAATCGGAGCCCGAGAACTCCCTTCTCGGCGTGAGCTACCGAAACGGTGGTGGCCACTGGGACGGCCCGCGTACTCCCCTCGGGTTCACCGTCACGGAAGCGGAACACTGGCTCTTCTCCGGCACGGGCCTGCAGACGGGCGACGTCGTCGGCCGCAACGGGGCGCTGGTCGGCTACGAATGCGACGGGGCGGCGTACGAACTCGACGCGTTCGGCCGACCGCGCCCGACAGGCCGAGATGGAACTCCGAAGAACTTCGAGATCCTCGGCATCGCGCCGCTGCCCGGCGATTGGAATTTCGCGGCTCGGGAGGCGATGGACAGCCGTCGGGCAGCGACCCTCGGCCTCTACACGGCGAACGGCACGGTCTTCACCGCCGCCACGACCGACTGGGCCCGCCTTCTGGCCACCGACCCACAGGTCGCGGCCATCACCCGCAACGTCTTCACCCGTCTCTCCTGACCGAAGGGATCGTCGTGTCTGGAAACGTACGGCCGCTCAATGTGATCATTGGCGTCAACGGCATCGGTATGGGCCACTCGGTCAGACAGAGCGTGATCGCCCAGTACCTCCGCGACCGCGGGCATGAGGTGCGCATCGTCACCAACGGCAGCGCCCGCGTGGAGTACTTCCGAGACCTCGGCTTCCCCGCGTGGGACGGCTGGATGCCGACGCTCCTCGCCCGCGCCGACCGCATATACGCGAGCGACGCGATACGCGCCAACATCTGGCAGGCCCCCACCGGCCTCGCCAGGCACATGCGCCTGCGCCGAATCGTTCGCGAGACCGGCGTCCCCGACGTGTTCATCACCGACTACGAGCCCAACACTCCCCGCCTCGCGTATCACTTCGGCAGACCGCTGATCTCCGTCGACCAGCAGAGCAAATACCGACACCTCGACCTCCCGACCGTCGGCCGATATGCCAGGACCGCTGACGAACAACGCCTCCGCTACTTCGCGCCGCACGTCGACCGGTCGTTCATCTGCTCGTACGTCCCCCTGAAGGCGGACGACCGACGGCTGGAGTTCATCGCCCCGGTCATTCCCAACTCGGTGCGTTCCACGCCGGTCGCCACCGAACCCCTCGCCACGGCCTACTTCTCGCGCTACTTCGACCACGGACCGGAAGAGTCCGTCCGAACGCTGACCGCCGTCTTCCGCCAGTACGTCCCGGACCGCGCCCTACGGATCTACGTGCAGCCGACGGAGATCGGCAAACTGCGCCAGTACGCCGACGGCAAGATCGAAATTCGTACCTTCGACCGCGAGGCGTTCATCAGGGACATGGCGCGGTCCGAGGCTGTCTTCTCCAACGCCGGCTTCAACCTCATCAGCGAAGCCTTCGTCCTCGGCAAACCGGTCCATCTGATCCCGCTGCCCACGTACGACCAACACTGGTGCGCCAAGGTCGTCCACGAGGCGGAACTGGGCACATCGGTGCCCCGCATCGACGGCGGAGCGGTGCTCGACTTCCTCAACCGAAATCGAGAGCTCCGCGCCAACGTCGTACGCCACCGGGACGAGCACCTCGCGGTCGACCCCCGGGAGCGGATCGCCGCCTACCTGGAGAGCCTGCCCACAGCCGGTTCTCCGATCTTCGCCCCAACCACACGGTAGGCGCGCCATGGGAACGCCACCGCTCGCCGCGTACCTGCACACCATCGTGACCGTCACCGCTGTGGTGGCCTGCTACCGCTTCACGATCTCGCCGACTGTACGGACCATCGCGCGCCGCCCTACCCCGTTGATACTCGTCACGAGCATGGCACCCGCCGTACTGCTCATCCTCCTGCCATCGCCCGATCCCGGACCGATCCGGTGGTTCGCCCTGTTCGTGATCACGGTGCTCACCTGGCAGGGCGTGACGAGCGACTACGACGTAACGGAACCGATCGGACCGCAGCGCCTGGACAAGCAGCTGCTTCTGGTGCTGGGTGCCGTTTCGTGCTTCTGGCCTCCGGCTCTCCTGGCTTGGATGGGGGTGTACTGCGGCAAGCTCCGAGGCTGGAAGCACCACGCGATGATGCCGTTGCGGCTGCTCAAGGCATACCTCGCCTGGTTCGTCGTGGCGACGCTCTGCGAGACTTCGGGCTCGTCGCCGGCCCTCCTGCTCGTGCTCGGCTGCGTCTCGCTCTCCCACTACGTAAAGCCGGCCTGGAGCAAGGCCCAACTCGGGCCGCGACCCTGGTCATGGACCTGGCACAACCGCACCCACTACCTCATCGCTTCGGCATACTCCTGGGGCTGGGCACGCTTCCTGCGCCCCGAGACCGTGTCCCGCGTACTGCGCCGTGCACGCGGCTTTGATCGCCCCGTCAATATCCTCGCGATGGCGATCGAGGCGGCCGGGCTAATCGCCTTCCTCGACCGCCGCCTTCTGGTCGCGGTACTCGCGGGAACGGCCCTCTTCAACCTCGCCGTCGCTCTCGCCTCCGGCATCCTCTTCTGGGAGAACATCGGCACCAACATCGCTCTCGCGATCACCGTCGGGTTTCTCCCCGCTGCGGAGTACGACACGGCCTTCGGCTGGCCAGCCGCGCTGCTGGCACTTGCGGTGCTCGTGCTCAGCGCCGCCGACCTGCTGTGGCAGCCCTGGCACCTGGGGTGGTGGGACTCCCCTTTCACAGCCCGTGTCCACTGGCAGGTGGAGACCGCGTCCGGCGAACAGCAGGGTCTCTACAACGGCTTCATGTGCCCGTACGAGCGGGAGTTCGGTCGCGTCCTGGGCTACTTCCTGACGAGCGAACCGGTCCTCCACGACCACCTCGGCATCGTCTGGGACCGGCGGCTTCGCGACCTGATCGTCCACGCGGACGGGGATCCGGACCGGCTGCGGAGCCTTAAGGAGACCTATGGCCGCGTGCAGAAGGACGAGCAGCTAGCGAACGAGCACGTCGACTTCCTGACCACGATGTTCAGCCGCCTCAACAGCGGGGTGCCGAAAGGTCCGTTGCCCAGGACACTGCGCTGGCTCAAAGCGCCCGGCGGCCAGCTCTACCGGTGGGGCGACCTTCCTCCCTACCGCGGCGACGAAGCCGTCCGCCGCATCACCATCCGGTACGAGGAGCGCTGCTACCGCCCCGCGACCGGCGACTTCGTCCTGCTCGCCCACGACGTCCTACACGAAATCGACCTCGAACCCCCGAAACCCGACCACGGGAGCCCCTCATGCGCAAAATCTTCATCGACTGCGGCACCAACCTCGGAGTCGTGCTGAACCGCTTCATGCACGAGCTTCCGGATCACGACTTCTACGCCTTCGAGCCGAACGCGGAGCTGATCCCTTCCATCCGCCGACACGTCGAACAGGCCCAGGACTCGGCCCGTATCGAGATCTCCCCGAGCGCGGTGTGGACCCATGACGGCACGATCGACCTCTTCCTCGGCCACCACGAAAGCTCCACCGTGATGCCGGGCAAGCGCGTGCCGCCGATGTACGACCAGCAGATCGACTACAGCTCGCCGGTCCCGGTGCCCGCCATCGACTTCAGCGCCTGGCTCCGGCGGACGGTCAGTCCCGGCGATCACGTCGTCGTGAAGATGGACATCGAAGGTGCCGAGTACCCCGTGCTCACCAAGCTGCTGGACGACGGGACCATCAACCTGATCTCGGTCCTCTACATCGAGTGGCACCACGACCGTTTCCCCGCCATGAGCCGTGCCGAACACGACCAGGTCGCTGCCGCGGTCTCCGCTTGTGTCGACGTCCGCGACTGGGACTGATCCGAGAAAGGGGACACCACGCCATGCGCACCAAGCACATCTACCTGATCAAGCACGGCGAGACCGAGGAGAACCTGCAGGGCATTCACCAGGGCCAGGCTGTCGGTGGGAGGCTCAGCGAGCGCGGCAGGAATGACATCCGCGCAGTCGGCGCCGGCCTCGCCGGAACCGGGATCACCGTGAACCAGATGCTCGTGAGCCCGATGTCCCGCTGCCGCGAATCGGCGACGCTGCTGGCCGCATTGCTCAGGCCGACCAACGTACTCGTGGATGAACGCCTCGCCGCCAAGAACAGTGGCCACCTCGGTGGTCGGCCCAGGGAGCTCGCCGCCTCTGAGGCAGCACGCCATGGCGTGCCCATCCACCAGTTCCGCACGCCAGGCGGCGAGTCATCGGAGGACGTGCAAGCCCGCTATGTGGACCTGTGGAACCAGGTCCACACCGGGCCACATCGGACGACCGTCCTCGTCGGGCATGGTGGGGGCATCGCATGCCTGCTGCTGTGGCTGACGGGGAACGGCTTCGAGCGCTACCTCCAGCACGTCCCTGGGTCAGCCGGTCTCACGTGGGTCGAGGCGGACGACACGGCGTCCGACATCCGACTGATGAACGTGCCTCCCGCGAGCCTGCCCAGCCATCTCGACCCCCGTACCGCCCGATGAGAGAAGGGACGGTACGGGCTCGGGGGACACGGTCAGGCGTCCGGGGCACCGCCGAAGCGCTCACGGTAGGACTCCAGGTCCTCTTCCGTGATCTTCGCGAAGAGCACTGGCGGCACGGTGAACGCGGTGCCGGCCGTGACAGCGTCCAGGGCCTTGGCCTGCTCGGCGGTCACCCAGGTCGCGGTGTCGTTCTCCAGGGCGAAAGCCCCGCGCATGGCACCGGCCGTGGCCGGGATGAACGGCTCCGAGACGACCGCGTACAGGTGGATCAGGTTCATCGCGGTACGCAGGGTCAGCGCGGCACCGTCGGCATCGGTCTTGATCTCCAGCCAGGGAGCCTTCTCCTCCAAGTAGGAGTTGCCCGCGGACCACAGGGCGCGCAGAGCTGCGGCGGCCTTACGGAACTGGAGCGCCTCCATGTGCTCCTCGTACTCGGCCAGCAGACGCGCGATCTCCTCGCCGAGCTTCGCCTCCGCACCACCGGCGGCGCGGCCGGCCGGGACCTCGTCGCCGAACCGCTTCCGGGAGAAGGACAGCACTCGGTTGACGAAGTTGCCGAGGGTGTCGGCCAGGTCCTTGTTGACCGTGGCGGTGAAGTGCTCCCAGGTGAAGGACGAGTCGTCCGACTCGGGGGCGTTGGCGATCAGGAAGTAGCGCCAGTAATCGGCGGGGAGGATCTCCAGGGCCGCGTCGGTGAAGACACCGCGCTTCTGGGAGGTGGAGAACTTACCGCCGTAGTACGTCAGCCAGTTGAAGCCCTTGACGAAGTCGACCATCTTCCACGGCTCACGGACGCCCAGCTCAGTGGCTGGGAACATCACGGTGTGGAAGGGGACGTTGTCCTTCGCCATGAACTCGGTGTACCGGACGTCGTCGGCCTCGTACCACCACGACTTCCAGTCGCGGGTCTCGCCGTCCCGGGCGGCGTCCGCCCATTCCTTCGTCGCGCCGATGTACGCGATCGGAGCGTCGAACCAGACGTAGAACACCTTGCCCTCAGCCGCGAGCTCCGGCCAGGTGTCGGCCGGGACCGGCACACCCCAGTCAAGGTCGCGGGTGATCGCGCGGTCGTGCAGGCCCTCGGTCAGCCACTTGCGGGCGATCGACGAGGACAGGTGCGGCCACTTCTCGCTCACCGAGTCGATCCACGCCTCGACCTCGTGCTGGAGCTTGGACTGCAGAAGGAAGAGGTGCTTGGTCTCTCGGACCTCCAGCTCCGTGGAGCCGCTGATCGCGGAGCGAGGGTCGATCAGGTCGGTCGGGTCGAGCACGCGGGTGCAGTTCTCGCACTGGTCGCCGCGGGCCTTGTCGTAATCGCAGTGCGGGCAGGTGCCCTCGACGTACCGGTCCGGCAGGAAGCGGCCGTCGACCGGCGAGTACACCTGCCGGATTGCCCGCTCCTCGATGAAACCGTTTTCGTTCAGCTTGCGCGCGAAATGCTGAGTGATCTCGCGGGTCTGCTGCGAGGAGCTCCGGCCGAAGTAGTCGAAGGCCAGCTCAAAGCCGTCGTATACGGCCTTCTGGGCGTCGTGGGCCTGCGCGCAGAACTCGGCGACGGAGAGCCCGGCCTCCTTGGCGGCCAGCTCGGCCGGCGTGCCGTGCTCGTCGGTGGCGCAAATGTAGAGGACGTCGTGACCGCGCTGGCGGAGGTACCGGGAGTACACATCCGCCGGAAGCATCGACCCGACCATGTTGCCCAGGTGCTTGATCCCGTTGATGTAGGGAAGCGCGCTGGTGACCAGGTGTCGAGCCATCCTCGGATGCTCCATTTCGTACGTACGGCGCCGGTGACAGTGCCACGGCGGGCCCAAGTCGGGAGGCTGCAGCCGATGCGATCACTCCGATCGCACGCTGTTGTCGCGCACGGTGACGGAACGGGTCTACAAGCCACCGCCATCGTATCGAACCGGTGCTTTCCCCATCCCACAGGTTTTCTGACCGGCCTGGGTGGAGCGCGAAAAGCACTCGGCCGTCCAAGACAGGCGGCCAAGCGAGTCTCGTACGGCCGAGGCGCTTCCCATCTTAGAGCCACCGCCACGCCACGGGCCGCGCCCGCCGTACACATCCGCACGCTTACACAACGAGGTGGACAGCATGATCGAAAAGCGTGAGACCCAGCGGCTCCGCGTCGCCGTCGTGGGACAGGGGTATGTCGGGCTCCCGCTCGCGGTGAGAGCCGCCGAGGCCGGGCACCAGGTCGTTGGCTTCGACGTGGACGCGGGGCGGGTCAAGCGACTCATGCTCGGAGAGTCCTACATCGAGGACGTCACCGACTCGCGTCTGGCACCGCTCCTCGCTGCCGGCGCTTACCGGCCCACCCTCGACCCCTCCGACTGCGCGGGATTCGACGTAGCGGTCGTCACGGTGCCCACGCCGCTCCGCGACGGAGCTCCGGACCTGTCCCATGTCGAAGACTCGGCGCTGCTGCTGGGCCACCACCTCACTCGCGGGGCGACCGTCGTCCTGGAATCCACGACGTACCCGGGCACCACGGAGGAAGTCTTCGGCCCCCTCCTCGAAAACACTTCCGGCCTGACGGCGGGCTCCGACTTCCACCTTGGCTACAGCCCTGAGCGCATCGACCCTGGCAACCCGAGATGGAGACTGGAGAACACCCCGAAGATCGTCTCCGGGATCGATGCGGCGTCCCAGGAAGCAATCCGTCACTTCTACGCGTCACTCGTCGACAAGGTCGTCCCGGTGGCCAGCTGCAAGGAAGCCGAGCTGACGAAGCTGCTGGAGAACACCTTCCGGCACGTGAACATCGCGCTCGCCAACGAGCTGGCGATCTTCGCGCACGAGCTGGGCATCGACGTCTGGGCCGCCATCGACGCGGCCTCCACCAAGCCGTTCGGCTTCATGCGCTTCACCCCAGGGCCGGGAGTGGGAGGCCACTGCCTGCCCATAGACCCCTCCTACCTGTCCTGGCGCGTCCAGCGGACCGTGGGCCGCAATTTCCGCTTCGTCGAGCTCGCGAACGACGTCAACAACCACATGCCCGACTACGTGGTCCGGCGCCTGGTCGACGGGCTCAACAAACGCAAGAAGTCGGTCAACGGCTCCCGAGTGCTGCTGCTCGGCCTCGCGTACAAGGCCAACACCGGGGACGCCCGCGAGACGCCGGCGGCGCGGATCGCGGAGCTGCTCATCAGCATGGGCGCGGAGGTGCAGGCGGCCGACCCCCACGTCAGCGACGACGCTCACCCTCGCGCCGACGGCCTGGCGAACCTCAAGCGAGTCGACGTCACTCCCGCTGGCCTCGCGGCGGCCGACGCCGTCGTCCTCCTCGCAGACCACGACGCCTTCGACTACCCCCTGATCACCGCGCACGCCTCCTACATCCTCGACTGCCGCCGTCGCCTCGTCGGCGAACACATCGACTCTCTCTGAAGGGAAGCCCACGTGAAGATCGTGATCACCGGTGGCGCCGGCTTCATTGGAAGCAACCTCGCCCGAGCCCTGACCGACCACCCCAAGATCTCCCAAGTCCGGGTGGTCGACAACCTCTCCACCAGTCGCGAGGCCAACATCGCCGGCCTCGGCATCGACTTCTTCGAAGGCGACATCCAGAACGCCGACCTCCTGGACCAGGTGTTCCGCGGCGCGGACGCCGTCGTCCACCTCGCCGCGCTGCCCTCCGTACCGCGCTCGGTCCGAGATCCCTTGGCCAGCCACCACGCCAACGCGACCGGAACCCTCCAGGTCCTCGAAGCCGCACGCCGCGCGGGCGGCCTGCACGTGATCGCCGCCTCCTCGTCCTCGGTCTACGGCGCGAACCCGCGCCTGCCGAAGCACGAAGACCTCACCACGGCCCCGCTGAGCCCGTACGCGGTCACCAAGCTCGCCACGGAGGCGTACCTGGGCGCCTACCACCACAGTTTCGACCTGCCGGTGCTGCCCTTCCGTTTCTTCAACGTCTACGGTCCCGGCCAGCGCGCCGACCACGCCTACGCCGCGGTCATCCCGAAGTGGATCAGCGCCACGCTCGCCGGCCAGCCCGTGACCGTGTACGGCGACGGCACCCAGACCCGCGACTTCACGTACGTGGGCACCGTGTGCCGCGTCCTCACCGACGCCCTCCTCCGCCGCATCGTGGACCCTCGCCCCGTGAACCTGGCCTTTGGGACCCGCATATCCCTCCTAGACCTGATCTCGGAGATCGAGGCGGCAACTGGCTGCGTCGTCCACCGGCAGCACGTGTCGGCCCGCACTGGCGATGTCCCGCACTCCCAGGCGGAGAGCAGCCGCCTGCGGGCGTTCTTCCCGACGGTGGCGCCGGTGGCGCTTGAGGAAGGTATCTCCGCGACAGTGAGCTGGTTCCGGACCAGCGTCATGAGCGCAGCCTCAGCCAAGCCGTTCTGAATTCGAGTGATCGTGGCCGTAGCGCGTCCTGAGGGTTGCCCTACACACCCTTCGTGATGAAACGTACCGGCTCGGCGAGAATGGCAGCAGCGGAGTCCAAGTCGGCCAGCCGAGCGGACAGCGTTGCCTCCGCCAGCCTCGGCGGTAGCGCGTCACCGAATTTCAATCCCCGCACCGCCCGCTCATCAACGGCGGGAAGGCAAAGCCGCTCCGGAGCGTCGCTCACGGCCTCCTTCCATGACACGGGGGTGAGGTCCTCCCGAAGCCGGATCCAGTGGTCGTTGATCCTCTGGGCGGGCACCGCGACGCCTTCCAGAGTCGCGGCCAGCGTCGCGTTCGCACGGTGGCCCGCCCAGGTCCACCAGCGCGCCTGCCCTGATGTGTCGCACACGACCAGAGTGCCTCCCGGATGGACCCTCTCCAGGAAGTGTTCACGGGCCTCCACTACTGCCGAGGTGGCGCGCCGCGTCAGGGTGACCGGAGGATCGGCGCCAAGCAGTACCTCACGCACGGCACGGGTAACTTCGAAGGATGCCCCTTGGCCGAACCCAGTGCCGCTCCACTTCGCCTTGCCGCCGCCGTCGACCGGCTCGACGAAGCAGCGTTTGCGGTGCCAGTCGATGTAGGTGACCTGCCAGCTGCGCCCGGCCAGGAGAAGCCTGCGGGGGCCGGCGACCCGCTCGGTGAGCAGGGCGGGGTCGGTGCGGCCGATCTCAGTGCGGCCTTGGAGGACGGTGAACTGCGGGGGTGCGGTGAAGACGGCGGTGAGGTTCATGAAGTGGCGCTGTCCGAAGCGCCGTTCGGCTTCGGGGCCGATGAACAGCATGCCGCCGTCCTGGTCCAGGTACCCCTCCTCTACCAGATGCCGGACGATCGGCTCGGCGGACCCTCCGAATGGTCCCAGGCCGTTCCACCACTCCTGCCAGAGCCGGTCTCCGACCCGGTGTTCCTGGAGGCAGAGGGCGAGCAACTGCTGGGCGACGATGTGCCGGGGCTCGGGCGGCGCGATCACGGGTTCCACCCAGCCTCGCGACCACTGGAGCAGGAGTCCGGCAGCACTCAGCAGACCGCCTTGGTCGAGTGTGAGGAAGAGGCAGTTGCGTGTCGTTCCGGGGCGGCGCCCTGTACGTCCCAGGCGCTGCAGGAACGAGGCGACGGAGGTGGGTGCGTCGATTTGAATGACACGGTCCAGATCGCCCACGTCGATGCCTAGTTCGAGTGTGCTCGTGGAGATGATGACGCAGTCACGCGCTTCGGCAAACGCGGTCTCCGCGCGTCTGCGTTCGTCGAGGGAGAGGGAGGCGTGCGAGAGGAACGTGGTCACGCCCTTGGCCCGCAGCTTGGCGCCCAGTTCCTCGACCAGGCGCCGCGACTCGCAGAAGATGAGCCGCTTCTCGCCACGGTGGAGGACGCTGATGACGGTCGCCGCGTTGTCGAGCGAGCCGACGTAGTCGAGCTGGATGTCACCTGGTGGTAGGGAAGCCGACGTCGGCTGAGTCTCGGCCAGGTGGGGCGCGATCACGCGGCCCGGGCGCCGCCCTGCTCCCGATCCCTGGAGCCAGGTGAGCAGGGCTTCGGGGTTGCCGACGGTCGCGGAGAGGCCGACGCGTTGCAGGGAGCGGCCCACGACGCGCTGCAGTCGCTCCAGTACGGCGAGCAGGTGCCAGCCGCGGTCGTCGCCGGCGAAGGCGTGGACCTCGTCGACGACCACGGCCCGCAGGCCGGAGAAGAAGGATGCGTGGTCAACGTTGACGCTGACCAGCATCGCTTCCAGCGACTCGGGGGTGGTGAGCAGCACGTCGGGCCGGGAGGCGAGGATGCGCCGCCGGGCGCCGGCCGGGGTGTCGCCGTGCCACAGGGCCGCGGTCCGGCCGAGCCAGGCGGTGTAGGTCTCCACGCGCGGCAGCAGGTTGTTCAGCAGCGCCTTGAGGGGGCACACGTACAGCACCGATGTGCCGGACCAGCCCTGGGCGTGCATCCGGGACAGCAGGGGGAAGCAGGCGGCTTCGGTCTTGCCGCCGGCCGTCGGGGCCAGGAGGAGGGCGTCGTCTCCTGCCGTCAGCGGCGCGACGGCGGCCTTCTGGAGCGGGCGCAGGTCCTTCCAGCCCAAGGCGTTGACGATGTGGTGGACCAGCGCCGGTTCCAGGCCGTCGGCGGCGGTCACGGCAGGTCCAGCTCGATGTCGTCCGCCCGGTCGGCGGCGGCGTTACGTTCGGTGTCCGTCAACTCGCCGCCCGAGATGGTGAGCTGGTAGTGCTTGCGCGGGTCGAAGTCCTCGAACTCGTCGACACGGTCGAGGACGTCGGCGACGAGCTTGCGCAGGAAGACGCGCGGGGCGATGCCGACGTTGCCGCCCAACCCTCCGGTGATGGCGGTGGCGAGTTCGCCGACGTAGGCGTCGTCGACCCGGGCGGTGACACGCTCGGGATGGCGGGCCGCGCCCCGGTAGAGGTCCCGCGCTTTCCGGCCGAGTTCCCCCAGGCGCGGGAGGTCGAAGCCGGGCAGGCGGAGCTGGACGGCGCGGGGAGAGTCGAAGCGCGCATCTGTGGTGAAGTCAGTGGCGAGCCGCTGGGCCAGGGGCGGGAGCCGCTGGACGCCCTGCTGGCCGTCGTAGAACGCCGGGGTCCCGGTGATGACGAGGAAGAGGCCGGGGAAGCGGCCGGCGTCGATCTCGTCGAGGAGCTGGCGCAGTGCGTTGAGGCCCTTCTCCCGGACATCGCCGCGGACGCGTTGCAGGGTCTCCGTCTCGTCGAGTACGAGGAGCAGCCCCGGGTGGCCGCAGTCGCGCAGCACGGTCAGCAGACCTTGGAGGAAGCCGAGCGCGGCGAAGTGGTCCAGGTCTCCACGCACTCCGGCGGCCCGGCGGGCGGAGGCGGCAACAGACTTCTGGCCGCCGAGCCAGGCGATCAGGGCTTCCGACGTGGCGCCGTCCCCGGCGGTGACGGCACGGCGGTAGCCGCGCAGGGCGGAGGCGAACGCGGGTGTGGTGCGGGCGACGTCGGCGAGCCGGCGTTCCATCAGCGTGTCCACGGCGTCGGCGAGGGCTTCCTCGTCGTCCTCGTCGATCTCCGAGCCGTCGAGGACCTCCTCCTCGAGGGTGTAGAACCACGAGTCAACAACCGCGCGCAGCGCGCTGGGCTGGTGTGTGGCGGTGGCCAGGCGCTCGGTGAGCCGGCGGTAGACCGTCTCCAGCCGGTGCAGCGGTGTCTCAGTCTCGGAGATCTGCACTTCCGCGGTGGCGAGTCCGGCACGTTTGGCCCGCTCGGCCAGCCAGCGGGCGAAGAAGGTCTTGCCGGAGCCGTAGTCGCCGCGGACGGCGTGGAAGGCGGCACCGCCGCGGGTGACGGTGGCCAGATCGTCGTCCAGGGCGGCTGCGAACCGGTCCAGTCCGACCGCGAACAGGTCGAGGCCGGACTGCGGAACCGTGCCTCGCCGCAGGGCGTCGATGACCTCGCGGCGGCGGACCGCGCTCACGGAAGCGGGGTCGGTCACGCCTTCTCCTCCTCCCGCTGTCCGTCTTCGGCGTCGTCCGTCTCCGGCGCGCTCTCCTTCGGCAGGAACTGCTCGCGCAGGAGCGGCACGTCGAGCTTGACCGCGTGTCCGCCGTCGATGAACCCGAGGACGGGATACCCCTCGACGTTCAGCAGCCGCTGCACCGTGGCGACGAAGCCCTCGATGTTGCGGCGGACCCGCCCGGTCGCGGAGATAGCCGCGGCGAGAGCGGCCGGGGACATCGTCCCGCCCGCCGAGACGAGTGCGTCGATAACCGCGGCCACCACCTTCGCCTCGGGCGCTTTGCGGACGTACTCCTTCTGGGCCGCGTACACCTCGCTGCTCACCACCGTGCTGCCCAGCGACTCGGCCACCGGCGGTCCGGCTTCCGACCGGGCGGCCGGCCGCGCGTCGGTGGTCGGCGCGCTTTCGGAGGGTGCCGTGGGTCGGGCGGGCGAGGGCACCGCCGGCTGATCAGCGGGCACGTCGGCGGACTCCGGAACGTCACCGATCTGCGTCCGCCACCAGCTCGGCGTGGACAGCTCGCGCGGCAGCGGCACCCAGTCCCTCGGGGCTTCCTCACCGGCCGGCAGCAGGACGAGCACCGGGACGGTGACTTCGGCCAGGGAGGCTCCGCCGTGGTACCCGGCGCGCCGCCCGGTGTAGCGGATGTCCTCGCGCCAGGGCAGGACCACTGCTCCCCCGCCCTCTCGCACCCTCGGGCCGTGGACGGCGATCTCGCCTTCCCCCACCACGTCCCCGGTGCGCCAGCGGGCGGACTCCGCGCCGTCTGCGGCGGCCGTCGGGCCGTCGGTGCGGCTGCCGCGCTCCAGGACGTGTCCGTGGTCGGCGACGAGGATGACCGGGCGGCCGTAGCTGCGGGCGGCGGCGAGCAGTTCCCGCAGGTGCGTGACGTCAGCCAGGGACCAGGTGGTGCCACGGCCGTGCCGGCCGTTGTCGAGTGCCTCGTCGATGGTGTTGAGGACTACGCCCACCACGGCGTCGGAGGCGAGGGCGGTCATGAGTTCGTGCGAGAGCGCGTGGCCCGCTTCGCCGCCGATGGCGGCCTTGTGGAAGAGGGCTGCCGCCTTGCGCCGCCGCTTCCAGAAGGCGGTGAAGCCGCTCGTCTCGGCCGACTGGCCGCCCTCGGCTGCCTCGCCCACCAGCAGGGAGGCACGGCTGACGCGAGTGATCGAGGGCAGCATGGAGACGGCGGCGAGCCGTGCCGGGGTCTCGCCTGCCTCCGGGCGGGGCACGATCTCGCGCCAGCCGTCGCGTTCCGCCTCCTCCCCGAGCTGGGCGGCGACCGCGCTGCTCATGCCGTCGAGGACGAGGAGGAGCGGAGCGGCCTGACCGGTCAGCGGGCGTACGACGGTGTCCAGCACGTTCTCGACGACGAGGCAGCCGTCGGGGTGCTGGGCGGTGGCGTGCGCTGCCCAGGCGGCGAGCCTCCGGGCGAACTCCTGATCGAGGCGCTGCCTGCGCTCACGTGCCTGCTCGTAGAGGGCTCGCAGGTCCCGGCCGGTCTCCACATCACCGTCGGGGTCGCCCGCCCACAGCACGGTGAGCGCTCGGTCCACCCAACCCCAGTCGGAGACGTGGGCCCGTACGGCGGCGGCCACGCCGGTGACGGCGGGCTCGGGGCCGTTGAGCCGGCGCGCCACCCGTACGGCCGCCTCGGCGGCCTGGACCTGGTCGGGGCGGAGGCCGGCCAGGGCGTGACCGAGCAGGTCGGCCAGCGCGGCCACACCAGCGGACGGGGAACGGCGGGCTTCCGCGACGGTCCGGCGCAGTTGCGCGGTGAAGCTGGAGGGGAGGAAGCGGCTCGCGATGAGGCCGAGGGTGAGGCCCGCCCTGTCAGCCAGCTCGTCGGCCCGGGCCAGTACGGCGTCGACGCGCTGGCGGGCGTCCTGGCTGGTGCGGGCGTCGGCGATCCAGCGGGTGAGGATCCCCTCCACGGCGTCGGTGAACACAGCGAGTTCCGACCGCCGGGGCATGACCTGCCCGAACAGCCCGCCGAGGGCAAGCACGGTGTCGGGCTGGGCTGCCGGATCCCGCAGTGCGGCGCCGAGCAGTCCGAGGGGCAGGGCGTCGTGGCCGAGTCCAGCCTCGGCGAGGGACAGCAGGACGGGGACCGCCGGCCCGGCGACCTCCGCGAGCCACTTTTTCAGTTCGGCGCGCTCGGTGGCGCCCAGTTCGGCGAACCGCCGGGGTCCGGCGGGTGTGCGCGACCAGGCGAGCAGCGTGTCGGCATCGAGGGTGACCTGCCCGTCTTCGCCGGAGGAGCCGTGCACCGCGCGCAGGCCGAGCCGTTCGGCGCTGAGGACGCGCAGGGCCGCGTCCCGGGTCAGTACTCCACCGACGCGCGGCCAGCCGCCTTCGGCCGGCTCCGCTTCGACCAGGGCTTCCAGGAGCCACCGTTCGCGGTACATGCGCGGGTCGAGGGCGGTGGCGCCGAAGCGCTGGAGGACGACCTCGGCGTTCTCGACGGTGAGGGTCTTGCGCCGTACAGCCCTGCCGCGCACGTCCCAGCCGAGCTGCTCGTCGTCGACGCCCGTCGTCACGACGAGCACGTCGGAGGAAGCGGCTGCGCTCCGGTGCTCGCGCAGGGCGGCGACCACGCCGAGGACGGAGGCTTCGTCCCGCACGTGGACGCGCCGCGCCTCGCCGTCCAGGGTGACGGTGAACCGGGGCGGGGCGCCGGACGCGTACTGGCCGTGGACGAGCACGAGGCTGCGCTCGCCCAGGTCCTTGGCGTTCGCGGCAAGCAGGGCCTCGACGGTACGACGGCCCACCCGGGGCAGGACCGGGGCCATCAGCAGGCGTTCCCGTCGCCCGGTTCCGCCCCGGTCTCGGCGGAACCGTCGGGACCGGACCCGGTGTCGGTGACCGGCTGCCAGGAGACCTGGATGCGGGTGCCGGGGTGGGCAGCGAGGTAGGCGCGAATCTCGGCGTCGAGCTCGGCGACCGTGGTGGCCAGCGACACCTCCAGCCGGGTGGGCTCGATGAGGTGGACGGCACGCTGGCGACCGGCCTGTCCCGGGACGTTAGTCTGCGCGCCGCCCTGGCCGCGGGGTACGTCGTCCGGCGTGGAGGGCTGGTCCAGCGCGGGCGTCGAGGGGACGGAGGGCTTGCCGTGGTCGGTGAGGCTGACGTCCTCGGCGGTCGGCTCCGGAGTGACCGGCGCGGGCGGAGTGGCTGGCTGGGCGGGCTGCGCTGCCTGGGCAAGGCGGGTGGCCTCGCGCAGCAGCGCCATCACGGTATCCGGGAGCCGGTCCAGCACAGGCACCAGCGAGACGGCCTGCTCGTGGTCGCGGGCGGTCCGGTGCACGTCGTCCAGGAACCGGGCCGCCCGCTCACCGACGCTGTCCTCGCGTCCGACGAGGTCACGGCGGACGGTGTCCATCAACGACCAGTCGGTGCCGCGTAGCGCGGCGGCCACTTCCGGGGCGTGCCGCAGGGCGCCCGCGATCTCCTCGTCGGTCACGTCGTACGCAGCAGCGGCCAGCTCCCGCACGCACGCGGCTGGTTCGGTGGTACGCAGCAGCCGGGCGACGAGGTCGGCGGCGGCCTTGGTGGACTTCAGGCGGGGGGCGTCGACGCCGCCGGGCCCGGTCAGCCCGAGGTGGGCGGCGTGCTGTGTCAGGAGGGTGCGCACTTCGCCGAGGGCCACGCGATGTTCCTCCGCAACCGCGCGCACGCCTTCGGCGAGCCGGGCAACGTTGCGGGCGAACAGGACCCGCGAGACGGTCCTGCCGAAGATCGTCCCGGCGCGGCCGAGCGCGGTGTGGAACTCATCCTCGGTGGGCAGTTCCACAGCCCTCAGGCCATACCCGGGGCCGATCCGCTCCAGATCCGGTGCCTTGGGCAGCGGCGAGGTCTGGTACACCCAGGTGCGGTCGTCGAGCAGGGCGTACGTGGCGATGATCAGGTTGCTGACGTGGCGGTCGAGGCCGGTGTAACCGAGGTCCTCGATCCACCGGCGGATGTCGTCAACGGACAGTTCCGGGCCGGCGTCGGGGGTCTCCGCAGCCTTCTTGTTGATGCGCAGGCGCCAGTCGGTGGTCACGTTCAGCGGCCCGTCGTGGACCTCACCGAGCTGGAGGGCGTGCACGATCCGGCGGACGACGGGGAGGTGCTGGCTGTCGACCACAACGCGCCGAGAGCCGTCCTCCATCGCCCTCGTGATCCACTCGAGCGTGGTCTTCAGCTCGCGGGTGGTGACGGCCTTGCGGGTGAGCCGCGGGTCGAAGTCGGGGTGCTTGGGATGGCGGGCGCTGAGGAGCCCGTCGGCGAGCAGGAGGAGGTTCTCCTCGAAGCCGACTGCTGGTTCGGGCCGGGTGCGAGTGAAGCCCGGCTGGAGCGAGATTAGGTGGTGGCTCTCGGGCACCTCGGCGCCCGCGGTGCCGGGCTCGGCCCTGTTGATGCCGTAGAGCTGGAGCAGCGCGTCGGTGAGCTGACTGGTCAGGCTGTCGCGGGACGCCTTGAGCTGGTTGCGGATCTGGACGCGCTCCTCGGCGGGGCGGGTCGCGGTGTGGTCGTCGAGCCGGTCGCGCTCCAGCAGGTAGTTGATCTTGAGGAGGCGGCCGAGGCTGCGGGCCTTCTGCTCGGACAGGAAATGCGGCAGCCAAACGATCGTCGGTGCCGTCCTCCCGGCGCGCTTCATCCGCTCCACCCGCTGCACGTCGTCCATCGGCGAGCGGCCGTGGTCGTCGAAGGGGTAGTCGAAGACGAAGCGGATGTTGCCCTCGGTCTGTGGCGTGAACTCGGCGTCGGGAAGGTGCGGGTCGCGGACGTTGCCGAAGACGAACTCGACCGTGCGCTTGGTGCCGCGCCAGACGACCGTCCGCTCGCACACGAACGCCTGGGCGTCGGGGATGCCCAGGGCCGCCCACAGCTGGTCCTTGATCCACTGGCGGCGGTAGCCGTCCTGGTCGGCGACGCCCTGCACCTCTTCCAGCAGCGGCTCGACGTCCAGGTCGGACAGGTGCAGGTGGAAGACGGGGTCGGCGGGGTCGCCCTCGCTGCGCAGCTCGCCGTCGAAGCCCTCGGCCTGGAGCTCCTGCAGGCGCTTGACGGCGACGGCCCCCGCGTCCCCCACCCGGGTCCTGATGGTGCCGTGGTTCAGCGCGGCAAGCCGGCCGCCCGTGAGCCGGGTCAGGGCGGGCACGTTGGGCGCGAGGGAGGCCAGCAGCAGCGTCTTGACCAGGCGCTCGTCGGTCTGGAAGCGCTTGTCGTCCGCCGAGCCGTACTTCGTCAGCAGCTGCTCGCGGACCCGGGCGTGGAAGCGGTGCGCGATCTCCGACTCCTTGCGAAGCTTCGCGGTGAACGCCTCACCGGTCCGTTCAGCGATCACATCCCACAGGTCGCCGATCGGAACGAGCTGGCCGAGCCGCAGGTCGTCGCGGTGCCGCCGCAGCAGCTCCTGCACCAGCTTGAGACCGGTCCGCTCGCGCTGCAGCGCGCCGGACAGATCGACCAGTACGTTGAGCAGCGCCGGGGAGAGCGGATACAGGGTGCGAAAGTCGTCCCAGCTCGCCTCGGTGCGCCCCTGCGCGTCGAGCAGCACCTGCCGCACCTCGTCCCGCGACGACTCCACGAGCTTGAACGCGTCGTCGCGCGCCTGCTCCATACCCGGACGGGGCGCGAGCACGCGATGCTTGATGATCTCGACGAGATTGCTGTCCTCCAGCTCCACGACATCGATCCGGCCCGCGAGGTAGTCGACCTGCTGCTCCAGGTTCTGCACGTCGGCGCCTGCCACGTCGGAGCCGATGAGCTGGGACAGGTCGCGCTGGCGGGAGATGAAGGAGACGATCGGCACGGGCCGGCCGCTGTCGGCGGACTCGATCAGCTTGACCAGTCGCTGCACCTGGTCCCGGACGAAGTCCTGGTCTCCCATGTGCGCCTGGAGCCAGAGGATCAGCTCGTCGAGGAAGAGGACGACGCCGTCGTAACCGAGCGACTGGGCGTGGCGGGAGATGACCTTGAGGCCGTTCTCCAAGGGGATGAAGGACTGCGCGTCACCACGAGCGGCCTGCGTGTACGCGGCCATAGGCCCGGTCAACAGCGCCGACACCAGCCGCTCCCGCTCCTCGCTGCCGGGCGGCGCCGCGAAGGCCCGGTCCAGCTCGGCGGTGCTCCAGCCGCCCGTACCGGGCAGGTCGGCTCCCCCGTCGATGCCCGGCAGGTCGTCCTCGTCGTCCTCGGCCCCGCCGCCGGGGATGGCCGCCGCACCGGCTCCGAGCCACTGCCGAAACTTGTCGTCATCGCCGAGGAACTTCCGCTGCCTGTCCGCGTCGGCGAGCAGCGCGTCCGACCGGTAGACGGCGGGGGTCGCCGCCTCCGGGTGCAGCTCCCGCACGGTGTGGACGTACCCGCCGAGCAGCGCCGAGTCGAGATCGGTCGATCCGACCAGGTGGTACGGGATCATCAGGAACCGGCTGCCGCCCAGCCAGTCCCGGTGCTCGCCGACGACCTCCTTCAGCCCCCGCTTGTCCAGGGCGCCCTCGTGGCCGTTGAGCACGGCGTGCAGCACGGTGAGGAAGTGGCTCTTACCGGCGCCGAACGAGCCGTGCAGGTAGGCGGCGTGCGAGTCCCCCGTACGAACGGCCTTGGCGACGATGCCGAGCGCCTTGCGGAACGCCTTCTGCAACTGCTCGGTGACGACGTACTCCGCCACCCGCTCGTCGGCCTCGTGGAAGCCCTGGGAGAGATCGACCTTGAAATCGCCCGCGTGGACGTCCTCCTTGATGTCGATGACATCGCGGAGAAACAGCTCTGTGGTCGACATCAGGCGATCATTCCCTCACTGTGCTGGCGGCCGGCCCGGACAGCGCCCCCCTCAGGCGTTGGCGCGACGTCCATCTTGCCAGGTGAGTCCGACAGCGGGAGTGGAGATCGCCACCGCTTCGGGGGCAGGGCAGCACAGTGGGTGACCGTCCGCAGACGGATCGCCGGGCGCGCTCACGTGCGGTGTCCGGCGCGGGTGCCCGCCGGGAGATCCAGCTCCGCCCACACGGTGCGTTCCTTCACCGCGCAAGCCTCCGGCATCGCCCGCTGAGTCGCCGGTCGGCAGCTCGGAGGAGAGCACAGCGGCTCTCCGCTCTTGCCCTGTGCTACGCGTCGCCCAGCTCCGTCTGTTCGGTCGTCTGCCGGCGCTGTACGGCCTTCCGCCCACGCGTCTTCCGTACCGGACGCCAGTCCTTCATCTGCGCCTCGCTCACGCCATGCGTGCGCAGCAGTTTCTGGTACTCCGCTTCCAGGTCTTCGGCTGGCGAGTTCTCCCACTCGTCGTCCTCAGCGCTGTGCCACTGGTGCACCCAGGGCATGATCTCGCGCAGTCCGGCCAGCAGGGGGACGAGCCGGTCGGCGCCCCAGGCGTCGCTCTTGACACGCTTGTCGATCAGGTCTGTGAGAGCCAGCGCCTGGTCCTTGTGGTCCCAGCCAGCCCAGCCGAGCATCAGCGTGGAGTCGCTATCCGGGCCCGCCTCTGGGTAGGAGATGAACCGCTCCTTGGGGACGTCGAGCTTGCCGCGATGGGTCCAGTAGGACTGCTTGAGGAAGTCGGATGACTTGTACTTGGTCGGCGGGTCGATGTCGAGCCGCATGCCCGTATGGTCCTCCTCGCGCTGCTTCTCCCAAACCTTCTCCCACTCTCGGCGGGTGCGCAGGCCGGAGTCCTTGTAGCGCATCGCGGCGAGGTAGGGCACGTGCTCATCAGCGATGATCTCGTTGAGGATCTGCGCGAGGGGGAGGTCCGGCTTCTTCAGGTGGTCGGCGGCGTAGAGCGCGGCGACGGACGTGAAGTCGGGGTCGGAACCGAGCCGGTCGGCAAGGTTGTTGACGGTCAGCGTCCGGGGGTAGCGCATACCCTCACGCACCTCGAACCACAGGTCCTCGTCCTCGCAACGGTCCAGCAGCCAGTCCCGCAGCGCAGCGCGTTCCTTCTTCTCCCAGGAGTCGGTAGCCCAGCGGCGCTTGCACTCCGGGCGCTCGATGAGGGCGATGTCCTTGCGGCTGGTGATCAGGTCGATACGGGCCTGGACGATCTCGCGGTACCAGTCAGGCCAGTGGGCCGGAATCTCAATGACGGGCGTCGAGCCATGGCGCGTGAACCAGGCGGTCTCCACCTCCCCGGCCTCGACCTTCCGTGCGAGGACGATCTCGAAGGCGCGCTCGCCGAGCCTGACCTCGGGGATGGTCTCGGGGTCGGGTTCGGGGGTTACGGTCCGGGCGACCTCGCGGTCAGTGAGCAGCCCGTAGAGACCGTAGACCTGCCAGTCCAGCTCTTCTTGCAGAGCGATCATGCGTCGGCGAACGCGATCGTAGCTAGCCCTAGCTTCATCGAGCGCATGCCGCTGCGGTACACCGCCCTCGGCGCACATGGCCGACGGCTCAAACGTAGCAATCTTCTGAGCCAGCGCGTCGAGAATGCGCCCCCGGTGAAGCGGAAGCTTTTCCGGTAGGGGGAACTCTTGCAGCTTGGTACCGGTAAACTCGTAACGGTCGATCCATGCCTCAGGCGTCCACCTATTACCACCGCCGCTCGAATTATCAGTCCCCCCCTTTGCCTGACTCATCTGCTTAAGCCAAAAACAGGCCGTCGAAGAGTTTAGGATCCCCAACAGCTCCAGGTGGTCGTTCTCCCCGGCCCCATCGGGCAGCTTGATCACGGGCGCGGACTGCTTGAAGAGCTTTTTACCGCGCTCAAGAACGAAGTGGTTATGAGTTGCAACGAACGCGAAAGAAATAGAGAACTGGCCACTCAGGCGGTATGCATAGTTTTCCAGATGCTCGTACCAGGCCCTCCCGGCCTCTTCCATCACCCTCCCAAACAGACGCCGATTTCTAAGGATTGCCCTGCTTGGCCAAAGCGCACGCGTCGGCAACCAGGTATGAGCGGGCACTACATCACTGTGAGACGCTCCGCAATACGGGTCGCGGATGACCAGCCCCCCGTGGATTGAGAAATCACGAACCGCCTCGCCGGTAACAAAGCGCTGAACCAGTCTTCCTTCACGCAGCCTCTCGGCCGTCCGCTGATCAGGCAGGGTCCAGGCTTCGTCATCTCCCGGGTTCGTCGTCCGACCAATTGACGAGACACGGCTACCCAACCTTATGGACGAGAAAGAATTGAGTGCGGACAAGAGGGGCGCGCTGCCAGCGCCGGAGAGCGACCAGGGATGCTCCGCGAACCCTGAGGCACCCGCGTCCTCAACTGAAACCCACTCCGACTCGCTTCCTGGCTTGTTCGCCTGAGCGACAATTGCCTGCCAGACAGCGCCCCGTGTCGCATCCTCCGGTTGCCCCGGCTCCCCCCGAACCCCCAGCACCGCCCGCACCGTCCGCTCCGGACTGGGAACCCGGTTGCGCCCCACCAGAATCACCGTCGGCGTGCCGTGCCCCGGAATGAAGGCCCCCGAGGTGTCGATGACATGCGACAGCTCGACCCGGTTCCGGAAGACGACCTCGATCAGCTTCTTGCCGAACTCCCGCTTCATGAACGAGTTCGCGGTGATCTGCCCCACGAACCCGCCCCCGCCCAGCCGCCCGCCGGGCCCCTTCACCGCAAGCTCGAACATGCGCTGGGCGAACGGCACCGACAGGGCGTATGTTCCCGCACACGCGTCGTACGCCGCCCGGTAGTTCTCGTTCTCCTGCTTGTCCTTTACCGTGATGTACGGCGGATTCCCCACCACCACGTGATACGACCCCCGCCCCAGCAAGTCCACCCGCTTCGCGTACTCCCACACGTCCTCCGTGGCGTACGCGTGCGTCTCCCCCTCCTCGCGCCCCACGACCGCCTCCGCGAACAGCGTGTCCAGGTCGGTCTGGATGCCCGCCGCGTCCCGGCCGTGCAGCAGGGAGTCACCCACGGCCACGTTGATGGGGAACGGCGGCGCGTCCGCCAGCCTCCGCGTGCCCGCCGCGCTCATCGCGGCGACCAGGAGACGGAAGCGGGCGATGCTCGCGGCGAAGGGGTTCTTGTCGCAGCCGTGGACGGACTCCAGCACACGGCGGACCAGCGTCCAGTCGTCCGTGCCGGGTTCCGCCTGGCGCCACTTGTCCAGCAGGCGGTGGAAGATGCCGAGCAGGAAGTGGCCGGAGCCGCACGCCGGGTCGATGGTGCGCAGGCCGCGGCGCTCCCGGTCGTCGGGGCCAGTCCACACGGGGTTGAGGCCGAAGCCCTGCCCGTCGTCGGCGACCGCCGGTTCCAGGGTCAGGTCGAGGATGAACTCCTCGACGAACTCGGGGGTTTGCAGCAGCGCGTACGTCTTGCGGGCATGCTCGCTCAGGTCCTGGTAGAGGTCACCGAGGAAGCGGGTGTCCCACTCGGGGTCGGTGAAGTCGTAGCGGATCTCGCCGTCCGCGCCCCAGCGGCGCCAGAACATCAGCAGTTCCGTCGCCATCTCGTAGCCGGGGGTCAGTCCCCACAGCGGATTGTGCCGCTCGTCGAAGAGGCCGGCGGCCGTCTCGTTGGTGCTCGCCAGGTGGCGGAACGCCTCGATGAGCCAGTCGCGGTTGTTGTGGTGAGGGTAGGTGCGGAAGTGCGCCTCGTGCCGGGCCTCCGCCTCGGCGAGGCGCTCGCCGGGGCCGGCGAGGTACGGCTCGTCGATCAGGCCGTTGTCCTCGCAGAAGCGGACGAAGACACAGCCCAGCACCCATGCCACTGCGGCCTGTGTGACACGCTCGTCGCGCCAGGCCGGGTAGGACAGGGCGGTACGCCGGGCCTCCTTCGCCTCGCGCCACTCACGGTCCAGGCGGGTGCGGAACTCCTCCTCGGACTCGCTGCGCGACCGCAGATCGTTCTCCAGGTCGACGACCAGCTTCTTCAGGTCCTTGAGCAGGCCCGCCTTGTCCGTGCCTGTAGTCGTCACCGTCACTCTTCGCTTCCTTCTCCCTGCACCGCGTCAGCGCCCCACCGCGTCCTGAGCGGACCGGACCTCCCATCCTGCCGCACCCGCGCCCCCGGACCGCGGCCCAGGGGAGTCGCAATCCGGGAAAGGCCCGCGCGGCCCTCCTGATCGACTCGTTAAAGTGATCGTCGTGACGGCCTCGACACCCTCCGCGACCCAGCCGCCCGCGTTCGCGACGGCGAGCAGGAACCACTATCGCGCGGCCACTCTGGCCGCGGAGAGGGACCTGCGGATATCCGCCGACCATCTGGCCGGACTGGCGGCGGAGTGCGCCGTCAAGGCCATTTTGATCGACTTCCTCGGGTCCCGTCTCGACGTGTGGAACAAGCCGGAGCATCCGGAGGTGAAGTACCTGGACCGCTCCCGCAAGAAGCCGCAGTGGACGAACAAGCACGGGCATCTGCCGGAACTCTGGGAGCATCTCACCGCCGTCGCTCACCGCCGCCGGGGAGGCGGGTCGGGCGCGTTGTTCACCCAGCTCATCTGGAACAACCCGTTCGCCGGCTGGGACGTCGGAGACCGCTACTGCGACGGCACCGCGATCACCGACGCCGTCATCGACCGGCACCTGAAGGCCGCGTACGACCTCATCGCCGCCCATGAGCAGGCAAGCATCCTGGGGACGAGGACACGCGCATGAGCCCTTCCCCCGTGCGGTTCGACACCGCCTGGCAGGCCGCCCTCGACCACGCACAGCAGGCTGCGGCCCGGTTGGGCATGGACGTCGTCGTCACCCGTGACGTGCTCGGCCGGGCCTGTCTGCTCCTCGACGACCGGCAGAGCCCGCTCGCGCACGACGACCCGGCCGTGGTGGCGCTCCGCGACGCGTTCGCCGCCGCCACCCGGCCCTTCACCGGGCTCGAACCGATCCTCTTCGCCGACAAACTGTTCGCGCCCGAGCTGTACTTCAGCGCCGACGACCGCGTGCCGGTCAGCCCCCGGCAGGGCGCTGGCACGGGTAGCGTGCACGTCCTGGAGCGGACCATCATCGGCACCGACTGGGCCCGCAGTGTTCCGGCCCCGTCCGACGGCGCCGCTGGGCGCCGGGACCGGCGGGTGGCGCTGTACGGCTTCAAGGGTGGGGTGGGGCGCACCACCGCCACCGCCCTCCTCGCCCGGCACCTGGCCGGGACCGGCCGCTGCGTGCTCGTGGTGGACCTCGACCTGGAGTCCCCGGGCGTATCCAACCTGCTGGAGGACCCCGCCGGCATCCCCCGCCACGGCATCGTGGACCACCTGATAGAGGGCGGTGTCGGCAACGCGGACGGGCTGGAGCTGGTGGCGCGCAGTACGGCGCTGCCTTTCAAGGGCAACGGGGAGGTGTGGCTGGCGCCCGCGGGCGGCTCGCCGCTGGAGGGAGAGCCGTACGACTACCTCGCCAAGCTGAACCGCATCTACAGCGATCTCGCCGGGCTCAACCCCGGTGACGGCGACCGACCGTTCGCCGCGCGGCTGGAAGAGGCGATCGCCGCCTGCGAGGACCAGATCACCGAGTTGTCGCGGCCACCGGACGTCGTCCTGCTGGACAGCAGGGCCGGCATGCACGACATCGCGGCGGTCACGCTGACCCACCTCAGCGGGCTCGCCCTGCTGTTCGCGGTGGACAACCCCTCCACCTGGGAGGGCTACCGGATGCTGTTCAGGCAGTGGCAGCAACGGCCTGCCCTGGCCCGGGAGCTGCGGGAGCGGCTGCGGATCGTGGCGGCCATGTTCCACTCCGCCGGGGACGCGAAGCGACTGCCCGCCCTCCGCGACCGCGCCCAGGAGCTGTTCGCCAAGACGCTGTACGACCAGCTCGACACGGACGAGGACGGCACGGACGAGGAGGGCGACGAGCTGTACCACCCTCCGCTGGAGGACGACAACGCGCCGCACGCCCCCATCCCCATCCTCTTCGGCAACGACCTGGTGGGGCTGGACCCCCTGCGCAGCCGGGACTGGCCCGAGCTGCCGTTCGTCGAGGCCGCGTACCGGACGTTCACGACTACGGTGGAGCGTCTGCTGCCGCCACCGCACCCCGCCCCGGAGCCCTCATGACCGCCGCCCCGACCACCGACGAGTACCGCACCCTGATTACCAGGGCCCTCGGTGTCGCGCTCGACGCGGACACGGACAACCCCGACCTGCGGCGGCTGTTCACGCCGTCCAGCCACCGCCTCGCGCTCGACCCCGACGTGACCGTGGTCCGCGGTGCGCGCGGCACCGGCAAGACGTACTGGGCGAAGGCGCTGACCGACCCCGAGCTGCGGGAGGTGGCCGCCCGGTCGTACATGATGCCGCGGCTGCGGCGGGTCAGGGTCACGACCGGGTTCACCACGGGCGGCGGCAGCGACACCCCGTACCCGAGCAAGCGCAAGATCGCCCGGCTGCTGCGCGAGGTGACCGGTCCCGACGTCTACGAATTCTTCTGGTACGCGGTCGTGATGATGGCGCTCGGTGTAGCCGAGATCGCGAGCATCCCCGACTGGGCCGACCGCATCCGGTGGGCCGCGGAGAACGAGGACGCGTACGAAGACGCCCTTCGGAAGGCTGACCGGGAGGCCCGGGATAGCGGCGAGACCCGCGTGCTGCTCTTCGACGCTCTGGACCATCTCCACGCGGATCGGACGACCGCCGACCGGCTGGTGTCGGCGCTGTTCCAGGTGGCACTGGAACTGCGGCTGACCACAGGGGCGCTGCGCGCCAAGATCTTCGTCCGCCCGGACATGTACGACAGTGCGCCCAAGAGGTTCCCCGACGCCTCCAAGCTCGGGGCGAACGCGGCCGACCTGGAGTGGAGCCGGGAGAACCTCTACGGGCTGCTCTTCCACCGGCTGGGCAACGATCCGAGCGCCGAGGCGGAGAAGTTCCGCGCCCAGTACGGCGAGTGGCGGCCGGAGGGCGAGGGGCGGTTCATCGCGCCGGTCGACGTGATCGCCGACGAGAAGTGCCAGGAGAAGGTCTTCGTCTCTCTGGCCGGCCCGTACATGGGCACCGACCGGCGCAAGGGCCACACCTTCACCTGGGTTCCGAACCACCTCCAGGACGGCAAGGGCCGGGTGAGCCCGAGGACCTGGCTGCTCGCCCTGCGCTCGGCCGCGGCCCTGACGACAGAGCGGTACGCCGGACACCCCCACCCGCTGCACTACGAGGCGATCCGGGAGAGCCTCCACGAGGCGTCGCGGGTCCGGGTGGAGGAGCTGACGGAGGACATCGCCTGGGCCGCCGCAGCCATAGAGCGGCTCGAGGGCGGGCAGGTGCCGATGGAGCCGTCGTACGTCCGCCAGTGCTGGGAGCAGGGCGGACTCGCCGAAGCCCTGCGCCGGATGCGGGAGGACGACGGCGAGAGCAGCGGTCCCCGTGACGCCGGGGACCCCTTCGCACTGATCGAGGAACTGGTGGACCTCGGCGTACTGACCGAACGAACCAGTGGCGCCCTGGACCTCCCCGACGTGTACCGGCTGGCGTTCAACATCGGGCGCAAGGGCGGGGTGCCCCGGAAGACCTGAACTATCAAGGTTGATAGATGGTCGGCCAGCGCCGTCCTGCCCACGCTCAGCCCGTGCCGACCGGCACCCGCAGCGTGTCCAGGAACTCCTGGTCCAAGTGCGCCCGTTCCCCGTCGCCGCCGATCACTTCCACCGTACGGCCGTCCAGCTTCGGCTCCTGCGCGCGTGTCTCGACCGTGCACAGCAGCCACAGGCCGTGCGGCGCGTCGGCGGGGCGGCGTGCCGCGTTCTGGAGCCGGACGAGGAAGGCGTGGCCGCCCTCGTCCCAGTAGCGGGCGACCAGGCCGGCGTCGTGTAGGAACAGCACGGTTCGCGGGGCGTCGGCGCGGGCGAGCACCACCTGCTCGACGCGCTGCCAGACCACCCGAACGAAGGACGCCAGCCCCGGCTTGATGCTGCCGGGGGTGGAGATGCTGTCGGCGCGCAGGACCTTCTGCCAGTCCTGGCCCTTCTCCGCGGCCAGGGCATGGAAGGCGGTGAGGAACACGTCCGACAGGTCGACGGCTTCGACCGGGAAGGCAGCTGCCACGGTCTCCGCCGCTCCCGCGAACGCGTTCGGCTTCACCGTGAGGGCGAGGAACCCGCCGCGCTCCGCCACGGCGGTCAGCCGCTCCCGCAGCGGGCCGTGCGGGTCCTGACGGTCGGCCCGGGTTACGGGAGTGGGCGGCTGGTAACTGGTGAGGACACCGGTGGAGCTCCACGGCCCCCGTGAGTCCGGCGCGCGGGGGAGGAACTTCTCCGCCTCGTCGTCGTACACGAGATCGAAGCGTGCCCCTTCTAGGGCGTCCAGCAGCTCCACATGGGTGGGTTCCCGGGAGCCTGAGACCAGGTTCAGGCCCGGGAAACGGGCGCGCAGCCGCGCCACCAGCTCGGCGACGGTGATCCCCCGGTCGCGGCGGACACCCGCGCCCGCCTGGGAGATGCGCACCGCCCGCTCCAGGCTCAGGTCACGCGGGTACAGCTCCAGTCGGGGCGTGGCCGCGACGCCGGGGGCCGTCGCAGCGGCCAGGGACACCAGACGGGTGTCGGCCAGCGGGGCCAGTCCGTCGGGCGCGGGCACGGACCGCAGGACACGCAGGACCTCGCCCCGGCCGGGCAGGGGGTCCTGCCGCGCCAATCGTTCGGCGGCCTGGCCAAGGAGCGCCGCGTAGTCCGCCAGCTCGCGCGGGCTGGGGTCGTCGGCGCCCGGCAGTGACTCGGCGGCAAGCAGGACGGTGTCACCGCGCCGGTGCACGGCGAAACGGGGCTCGTGCTGCCCGGCAGGGTCCTCGTCCTGGCGTTCGGCGGTCTCCGCGTCGGCGGCGGCCCGGACGACGGCCAGAGCCCTGGCAAGCGTCCTCGCAGGGGTGTCCGCCCCGGCGCCGTGGCGAGCGCGCAGTTCGGCCGCGGCCTCGTCGGCGGTCATCACCCGGCCGACAGCCTCGACGATCTCGGTCAGCTCGGTGCGGACTGGGGTCAGCCAGTCCGCCTCGGCCCACCTCTTGATCTCGTTCCGGTGGTGGCGGGATACGGAGGTCTGCTTGATGCCCAGGTGGTCGGCGATCCGGGCCTGCACGGGCCATACGCCGAGCGGGGACAGCCCGCCGTCGTCCAGGGGCAGTCCTAGGGTGAGGCGTACGACGTCGGCACGGTGGGAGCCCTTGCGGCCCGGCTCCGGGGCGAGGAGCGCGGCCATGTCGTCTATCGACGGGATGCGGGTCTCGTCGGAGCCGGGGACGGAATGCGGCGGGGCGGCGGCGTCGGGCGCCTGCCGGCGGGGGGGCACGTAAGCCGCCGTCGAGCGCAGCGCGGTGGCCCACTGCTTGCGGCGCCGGTTGAGTTCCTTGCGGACCAAGGCGCCCGCGCCGCGCGCCTTGGAGATGGCGTACGGCTGGATGTCCAGCAGCTCCCCGACCGTCGTGGCGCCCAGTCCGCCGGCGACCGACACGGCACGCGGGGACAGGCCGGCGGCATCCAGCGGCGTTGTCAGGTCGGCCGCCGCGGCGGCCCGGTCGCGGGCCTCCTCCGGGTCATCGGACGAGGTACCCACGGTGGAGGGGGTCGTGGCGGGCGCGGTTGCGTCGGCAGCGCGGAACACCTCCCGCCAGACGTCCCACATCTGCCGCAGCGTGTCGAAGCGCTGCTCGGTGTCGCGGTGCAGCGCACGCTGGAAGAAGGCGCTGAGCCCCTCGCGCAGCGCGGGCTCGAACAGCTCCGTGGCGACGTGGAGTTCAGCCGAGTCGTTGGTCAGCGGGTCGAGCTGGCCCTCGCCCCACAGCGGTCGCTCGCCGCTCGCCATCTCGTGAAGGGTGACGGCGGCTGCGTACCGCTCCGCGTGGTCGTCGTAGTGGGCGCGGCGCATCGAACCGAGGAACGGGTCGAGATAGCCGCGCGTGCCGGCCTTCACGTCCCGGTCGGAGGCGTCCGTCAGGGAGAAGTCGAACAACTTGAGCTGCCACGTGCGGTCCTTGCGGCGCTGGATACCGAAGTTGTCCGGTTTGATGTCGCGGTGGCGCACGCCCTGCGCGGCGAGCTGGTCCAGGGCGTGGAACAGGTCGTCCGCGAAGCGCTCCAGCTCGTGGTACGTGAGTCGCCCCTTGCCACGCAGCCGCTCGCCGAGCGACTGCGCGCCGGCGTACTCCAGCTCCAGGACGGTCCGCCCGCCCAGCTCCCGCAGCCCCTCGCCGCGCAGCTGGACGACGGAGCCGCCGCCGACCTTGCGCAGCGCCCGCTCCTCGGCACGCAGCCGCCCCGCCTTCTCCTCGTCGAGGGCGACCTTGAAGACGTGCTCGTCAACCTGGGTGCGACCGTCCTCATCCTCCGTGGCCCGCTCCACGAGCAGGGCGCGCGCGGTGGCTCCGGTGCCCAGGACCCGGCGTACCGTCCACTCGGCGTCGAGCGCCTGACCGGGCACCGCTTCGAGCGGGTCGACGCAGGTCGCCGCCGGTGAGTCCGGGAGGATACTGGCGCGTTCCGCCTCGTCCAGCAGGTCCAGGAACGCCTCGGCCGAGCCGAGCCGCTCGTTGACGTCGGCGCGGGTCGCCCGGAAGACCAGGTCGTCGAGGACATCGGGCAGGCCGTCGGCCACCGCGAACAGGTGCAGCCCTCCGTCACCGCGGAGCCGTTCGGCCAGGTCGCTGCGCTGAGTGGCCGGCGGGCGGCCGGTGAGGATCAGGTAGGCGACCGCGCCTAGGCCGAAGATGTCCAGGTCGGCCGGGTCCGCGTACGGCTGGTCCGACTCGGGGGCGAGATAGACCCGGGCCGCGTCCTCGATCAGGGCGGCGTCGAGGGCGGAGCCGCCGATGGAACGGAAGAACGTGGCGTTGCTGTCGAAGTCCCGCGCCGCGGTCTGCCAGTCGGTGATCCGCAGCTCCGGAGCCGTCCCGTCGGCCCGGAACGACACGTACACAGAGCGGGCCGCGAGCGCCCGGTGGTAGAGCGAGCGGTTGTGCGCGTAGCGGACCGCCTCGGCGAGTTGCCGGACCAGATCCAGGCGGATCTCGGGCGTCAGCCTGCCGCCGTAGGTGTCCAGGTACTGATCGAGGCGGAGATCGCCGTGGCGGTGGCGGAAGAGGATCGCCGGTCCGCCCTGGTGCTCGCGGTAGTCGAGCGCGTCGACGATGCCGCGGTGGGTGATGCCCTGCAGCACCTGGTACTCGCGGCGCGCAGCGCGTTCGGTGGCTCTGCGGGCCGCCTCCGTCGCCATCTGGCTCACCAGATAGATGCGGACCCGGCCCTCCTCCTGGACGAGGCCGTCGTCCCGGGTGGCCAGGCGGTCCTCCCAGGACGGTCCAGCGTCCAGCGGGTGCGGCTCCATCTTCCAGGCGTCGCCGAAGCGGAGGTGGGCCGCGGACTGACGGATCCCGATCGCCTTGAGCAGTTGCGGCAGGGTGTGCCGGGAGAACTCCGGCGTGATGCGCCGGTCGGGACGGTCCGGGGGCAGACCGAGGAAGTCCTGCCAGATCCGCTTCAGGCCGCTACCGCCGTCGTCACGCCCATAGACCTTGATCTGCTGGACCTCGTCCAGGTGGCTTTCGAGGTCGGGCGACGACAGGAACACAGCGGGCTCGACGCGGGGGACCACCCGCTCGGACAGGCCCAGTTTGCGAGCCGCCCACTGGAGCTGGCTCTTCAGCTCCTTGGACTTCAGGTCGGTCAGGTGCAGGGGGTTGTTGATGGTCCGCATGCGGTCAGGTCCCTGGAAGTTCCAAGTTGACCCGGTATTGCGCAGCTGCCCCGGATGCCCCTTGATCTCGATGAGGAAGAGCCCGGCGGGAACGGCGATCAGCAGATCGCACTCGTTGACGCGGCCGGACATCGCGGTGAAGGAGAACGTGGCCCAGGCGCGGAACGGCTCGGCCTGCGGCATGAGCCTCCGCACATGGTCCAGCGCGTCCTGTTCCCACGGGTACGGCGAGGGGCGCTCCTGGAACCACTGCCGGGCGGGGCGCGGCGGGCCCGGCTTGGGTGTGCCGGGCCTCGGTGCCGACGTGCCTGACTGAGCTGTCACCGTCCGGCCTCCCCAGGCTTTTCTCTCGGACCACGATGCAAAAGTGCCTGGTCGAGCCTATCGCGAGAGAAAGCGGCCGAAACCGGTTTGTGGACGGGAGCAGAGCCCGGCCGAGCAGGGGCCGGGGGCATTTTCAGCCACCCACCGGTGGCAGGCGAACGCGCCGCGTAACCTCGCATGCATGGAGGCACCCGCACCCGGCGCAGCGCAAGACGCCGCAACGCAGGACGCCCACAGCGAGGCGCGTCGGCGGCTGGACGCGTACACCTACCTCAGCGCGCCCGAGCGACTGGAGCACGTCGCGATCATGCGGGTCTTCTGCGGGACCTTGTTGGCGGACCTTTCCGTGTCGGAAGTCATGGCCAAGCTGCGCCAGGCTGGCGGACCTGCTGCCGGGCTCGACGCCGACACCCTCACCGTCCGGCTCGAACAGCTGGTGCGGTGGGGAAATCTGCTGCGCAGCAGCCACACCTTGAAGGCGTCCAGCATCAGCGAGTACCAGCGGTCCCGCTCGCGCTACCAGCTGTCGAAGCTGGGTGAGCGCGTTCAGCGGGACGCCGATGGGGTCCTGGCCGAGGCGGACGCGGCCCGCGAGGTGAGCAACGAGCTGCTCGCTCTGGTCGAGCGCGGGCTCAGAGAGCTGGCCGAGCTCGTGACCGCGCCTGGTGGCATCGAACCGCAGGACGGGCTGGAGCGGGTCAGCACGCTGTTCGTGCAGTTCACCGAGTTCGCGGACTCCATCCGGGACTTCTACGCCTACCTCGGCCAAGTGCTGGCCCGGTACGACCTAGACAGCGCCGAGTACCAGGGCTTCAAGGAGCTACTCCTCGACTACGTCGAGGCGATCACGGAGGATGTGGCATTCCGTGCACCCCGAATCTCGGCGGCGCTGGACACGCTGTGGCCGCACATCCCTGGTCTACTCGCCCGGCTGGACGCCCACGCACAGGGCCTCACCGGGCTGTCACCGCAGGGCGACGGCCGACTGGAGACACGGGTTCAGCGCAGCCGTGGACGCGAGTTGGCGGACTGGGAGGGCCTGCGGGGCTGGTTCAGCGACACCGACGGGCAGGGCAGCCAGGTCGACCAGCTGCGGGACGCCACCCTCCGTGCGTTGCAGTCGCTGCTCGCCAACGCAAAGCGGATGCTGCGATCGGCCACTGGGGAGATGTCCCGGCGCAGGGATCTGCTAAGGCTGGCCCGGTGGTTCGACGAAGCGGCACCGCAGGACGCGCATGACATCGCCGTCGCCGCCTTCGGGCTCTACGGCGCCCGCCATCTGGGCATACCCCCCGCTACCGACGAGGTGGTGCCCGCCTACACGAGTTGGTGGACCGGGCCAGTGGTCGAGGTTCCGGTGGCCCTGCGGGAAAGGGGCAGCCGCGCCCAGCGTGGCCGGACGTCGGCGGTGGAGGACCACTCCGTGCAGAAGCAGCGGCTGCGGGAGGTAGCTCGTGAGCGGGCGGCGGCCAGGGCAGCGGCGGCGGACGAACTGCACAGCGCCTCGGGCTGGTTCGCCGAGGTGCGCCTCACCTCGGCAGCGCTCGGTCTGCTCTTGGAGCTGCTGGCCTCCGCACTCGGGAACGCGCAGCTCCGGCGTCGCGCCGACACGGACGGGGAGGGCGCGACGGAATTCGATCTCTACCAGGCGCACAGCGAGGACGCCGAGCTGGGCATCCGGCTCACCGTGCGACGCACGGCGGGCGCGCGGTGCGTCCTGCACTCTGCTGATGGCGACCTACTGCTGGACGACCTGGAACTGGGCATCGGCCGTACCTCCTCCAACCCGGCCGACGCGATGCGGAGGTGAGCGTGTCATGACTCTCCCCTCGACACACGACGTCGCCCTGGCAGCCGAGCGCCGCAGCGCCGCCCGGCTGCTGCTTGCCCACCCGCTGGTCACCTCGGACGGCCCGCACTCCGACCTCTTCCCGATGATCCGCAGGCATTCCGACTGGCTGAGCAAGCGGTTCCAGCAGGTGCTCGGCTACCGCCTGCTGGTCGACAGCTCCTACGCCCGGCTGTTCAAAGCGGGGCTGGGGGCAGGCGCGGGCCACCGGCTGGAGCGCTCCACCGGCACCCCGTTCAGCCCGCACACGTACGCCTGCCTCGCGCTGGCCCTGTCCGTACTGGTGACCGCCCCCGAACAACTTCTGCTGTCCCAGCTGGTGGCCGACATCCGGGCCGCCGCGGCCGACGCGGAGATCGAGCTGGAGGAGTCTGGCAGAGCGGCCGGGAAACGGACCTTGGTAGCGGCTCTGCGCCTGTTGGTCGAGTGGGGCGTCCTCATCGAGACCGAGGGCCATGTGACCGCGCTCTCGCAGGACGCGGGCGGGGAGGCCCTGATCACAGTGGACCGCGAGCTGGCCCGCATCGTCGTCGCCGGCCCGCTCGCCCAGGCCCGTGACGGCGCCGACCTGGTCCGGCGTGCGGCGGACCCGGGATTCGGCGGACCTCGCACCTATGTGCGCCGGATGCTCGTCGAAACACCCGTTGTCTACCTCGATGAGCTGACCGACGCCGAACGCGACTGGTTGCGCACCCGGCAGCGCCGGGAAGCACAGGCGTTCTCCGAACTCCTGGGCCTGGAGATGGAGATCCGCGCCGAGGGCGTGGCGTTGGTGGATCCCGAGGACGAGCTCACGGATCTGCACCTGCCGGGCACCGGGACGGTGGCGCAGGCCGCGCTGCTGCTGGTGGAACGGCTCGTGGAGCGGTTTCGGCCGCAGGAGCCCGGACACCCGGCGACCGGAGGGACGCTCGTGATCGGCGTGGCCGTCCCGGACGGCCTCGTGGACGAGCTGCTGGCCGAACTGGTCGCCGAGTACGGACAGCGCAGCAACTGGCAGCGCGGTTACCTGGAGGACATCCCCGCCCTGAGGAAGGCCGTGCTGGACCTGCTGGCTCGCATGCGGCTCGTGGCCCGCACGGGCCGGCTGCGTGCCGAGGGTGACGGGCTGCCGGAGGGGTACGCCGAAGAGGCACCGGAAGGGCGCACCGTGACCGATGTCCGCGGGGCACGTCCCGGCGGTGACGGCTGGGTGCTGCTGGCCGCGGCGGCACGCTACGCCACCCACGTGACCGTGCGCCCGGCCACCGCAGCCGACAAGCGCACCGACGTCCAGGAGGAACTGCCGCTGTGAGCACCGATGCGCGTGGCCTCATCCCGCTGCCGCGCTCCGGCCCTGCGACGAGCGCCGGCACCCGCTTCCGGCTGCACCGCGCGGGCATCCAGAACGTCTGGCAGTACGACGAGCAGGAGTTCGCCTTCGGCGACGGACGGCTGCTGCTGCGCGGCAAGAACGGCGCGGGCAAGTCCAAGGCCCTGGAAATGCTGCTCCCGTATCTGCTGGATGGCGACTCGCGGGCCTTGGATGCGACGGGCACCGGCCGGACCACCCTCGCCTGGCTGATGCTGGACGGTTTCGAGCAGACCAACCGTCTCGGCTACCTGTGGGTGGAGTTCCGGGGCACGACCCACGGCGGCGATCACCGCCACCTCACACTCGGCGCCGCCATCCGCGCCTCGAAGTCGACGCAGAAGGCGCTGCCGACGTTCTTCGTCACTCCGCTGCGCGTCGGTGAGGACCTGCCCTTGGTCGAAGGCGGAAAGCCCCTGCCGGTCGACCGGTTGAAGGAGATCGTCGGCTCCGACAATGTCACCGATCGCGCGGTCCTCCACCGCTCGCGGGTGGCCCGGGAACTGTTCGGCATCACCGACGCGACCCGCTACCGCAACCTCACCCAGCTCCTCCACCGGCTGCGGCGGCCCACGGTCGGGGACCGCATCGAGCACGGCGGACTGGCGTCCCTGCTGAGCGAGACCCTGCCGGGACTCGACGAGGACGTGGTCGAGAAGGTCGCGCGCAACCTCCACGACCTCGACGCCGTACGCGACGAACTCGGCCGCCTGGAGCGCACCGATACGGCGCTGCGCACCTTCCTCACCAGTTACCGCGGCTACCTTTCCGGGATCCTGCGCACCTCCGCCCGAGCCGTGAGCCAGGAGCTGGAGGTGCTCGCGCAGCGACGCCGGGCGACCGGAGACGCCGCACAGCGGACAAGCGAGCTGAGGACACAGGAGGAGGAGTCGGAAGCCCGGCTGGAAACCCTGCGTGAAGAGGAAGAAGCCGCCCGGACCGATCTCGCCGCCCTGCACGCCAGTCACGCCTACCGCAGCCTGCGCGAACTGTCGGAACGCCGCAGCACGGTCGAGGCGCTGCACACCGCCGCCGTGGCCGCCTTCACCGCACTCAGCAACGCATACGGCGCAGAGGAGGGTGCGGCCGAGCGGCTGGCCGACGGTGTCGAACACCTCGGGAGTCGGCTCGCCGAACTGGGCACCGAACACCGGGAGCTGCTGACGCAAGCGGAGAAGGCCGGGCTTCCCACCGGCCATCTCGGCGAGGCAGTCGCCCTGCCCCGCACGGTCCGCTCCCAGGCCGCCGAGTCAGAGCTGACCGCCCCGGACGGGGAGACGCACACCGTGCAGCAGCCATCGGTCGTCCTCGTGGACACGGCCGCGGTGCAGGAAGGACTGCGGTCTTGGCAGGAACAGCTGGAGGCCGCCGAGACGGTCGTGAAGAACCGCGCCCGGATGGTCCAAGAGGTGACGCGTCTCACCGCGCGGGCCGAGAAGGCCCGAAGCCGGGCGGCGCAGGCCGACACCGAACGGGAACGGCTGGAGGGCGAGGCGGAGGAGGCCGCCGGCCGTCTCGACGCCAACCGCGAGAAGGTCGCCGAGGAGAGCGGTGCCTACGGCCGCCGGGTCGCCGAGTGGGTAACACGCACGCGGATCGACGTCGGGTCCGACTGCCCGCCCCTGGATGCCGTCCACGCAGCGGTCGCCTACGAGAGCTCCGCCGACGCCCCGTTCGCGGACCGCACACTGCCGCCCGACATCGACAACCAGGCGTGGCAGGCAGCCCATGCCGCACTGGAGCCGTACGGCGAGGAACTTACCGGGCGCCGCGACGCCCTCGCCGTCACCGTCGGTCGGCTCGACGAGGAACTCGACCGCCTGGCGAGTCAGAAGCGTGACTGGGAGCGACGTACCGATCCTGAGCCTCCGGTCCCCTACCATCGCGTCGCCGAAAGGACACCGGGTACCGGGGCACCCTTCTACCGGCTGGTGGACTTCGCGGATGATCTGAGCCCCGGGCATCGGGCCGGGCTGGAAGCGGCGCTGGAGGCCAGCGGGATCCTGGACGGGTGGGTCGGCGCGGACGGCGCCCTTGTGGATCCCGGCACTCGTGACACTTTGCTGCGCCTGGGGCCCGCGCTGCCGGACGGGCCGACCCTCGCCTCGGCCCTGCGCCCAGCACCCCAGCCTGGGTGCGGGGTCACGTCCGAGCATGTGGAACACCTGCTGACCGCCATCGCGCTCGCACCACCCGAGGAAACGAACTCTCATGACGCGGTGTACTACGACGGGAGCTGGCGTCTGGGCATCCTCGGCGGCCGGCACCACAAGAGTGACGCCGAGTACGTGGGAGCCGCTGTACGCGCCGAGACCCGGCGGCGCATCCTGGCCGAGCTGGAGGAGCGGCTCACGCAGACGGAGCAGCGGATGGCCGACGCCCGTCAGGAACTCACCGATGCCGATGCCGGGCGCCGGGCCCTCAGGCTCGCGGAGCACGACTTCCCCCGGGCACGAGGTCTCGCCGACGCCTGGAGCAGGGTCGAGTCGGATGAGAGGACTCTGCGTGAGCTGACCGCCAAGGCGACCCGTGCAGCACGGCTGGCCGAGGAGGCCCGCGCTCTCGCCGTAGCCGCACGCACCGAGGCGGACGCCACCGCCACCGCCCATGACCTGCCCAGCGACCCAGTCGAGCTGGAGCGCGTACGCACCGCTCTGGCTGCCCTGCTCACCGGCATCGGACATCTTCGCCGGGCGATCGGCAACACGGGCGAGCGGCTCGGCGCCCATCACGCCGATGCCGAACGGTACGAACGCGCCCGGACAGACCGCCTGGACGCGGAGGAGAACTACCGGCTCCGCCTCACCGGGCTGCGCAGCGCGCAACAGGACCTGCGCACCCGCGAGGAGGCCATCGGGGCGACCGAAGAAGAGATCCTCACCCGCGAACAGGAAACTAGGCGTCGCATCGCGCACGCCGTCCAGGCCCTTCCGGCGGCACAGCGGGCCCGCGACGACCTCCACGACCGACGCGTGCGTGCAGAAGAGGAGGAGAAGCGTCTGCGCGAGGACCTGGCCGCCCAGGAGACGGCGGTCATCGCAACCGGCGGCGCCCTTCGCGGCGCGCTCGGCCGGCCGGAGGTGGTGCGCGGCGCCGGGCTGGACCGATCCTCACTGCCCGAGGACGTGGCGGACGATCCCGGCTCGGACGTCCGCAGCCGTCTACGAGCACTGCGGACACTGGCCGACGCCGTTGCACAGACCCTCGGCCGCCCGAAGGGCGAGGTTTCGGACAGCACCCTGCTCAACCGGCACACCGAACTGCGCGACCAGCTGGCCGGCGGCTACGACGCGCAACTGGAGGAACGCGACGGGATCAAGGTGTGTCGCCTGATCGACGACCACGGCTCCCACGACGTCGCGGCCGTGGGCGAGCGGATCGCCATCCAGGCCGCAGAGGCCCGAGGGCGGCTCACCGAACGCGAACGCGAGGTGTTCCAGCGATTCCTGACCGGCGAGCTCGGCGACCACCTCTCGGCCCAGGTCATCACCGCGGCGAACCTGGTCGCGGCTCTCAACGACACACTGCGGACCGTACGCACCTCCCACGGTCTCGGCGTGGAACTGCTGTGGAAGCTGGACGAGGACGTGGACGCGGATGTCAGGGCGGCCGTAGAGCTGCTGCGCAGCCCGTCGAGCCTGCGCACGCGTGAGCAGACCGAGCAGCTTCGCGAGGTGCTGCAACGCCGGATCGAGGATGCCCGACGAGCCGATCCCTCAGCCGGTTACGCCGCCCACCTGCGGACCGCGCTTGACTACCGCGACTGGTTCCGCTTCCACACCTTCGTGGTCGAGGACGCCGCCCCGGGACGCAGGCGCAAACTGACCGGCCGCACCGGGCTCAGCCAGGGCGAGCAACGAGTGCTCTCCTACCTCGTGCTCTTCGCCGCAGCTGCCGCCCACTTCACCAGTCTCGCCGAGTCGGCACCCCACGCGCCGCGGCTGATCCTTCTCGACGACGCCTTCGCCAAGGTCGACGAACCCACCCACGGCCGACTAGGGCGGATCCTCGTCGACCTCGACCTCGACTTCGTCCTCACCAGCGAACGACTTATGGGCAACTGGCCGGAGGTGCCGTCCCTGCACATCTACGAGTGCCTCCGCGATCCCCATGTGCGCGGGGTGGCCACCCTGCACTACACCTGGAACGGCCGGCACCGGCGTCTGGTGTCCGTATGAGCAAGCTACCCACGGCGACACGGGACTGGCTGGCCGGTCCCGGGCTCACCCGGCTCTGGGAGGCGGTACGCAAGCGCCTGGAGAGCAACGGCGTGCAGGCCACCGGTTCCCTCCGGTTGACCTCGGTGAACGCCCAGGAACGCAACGCCCTGTCGCTCCTGCTGGGCAAGCCCTTCACAGGGGCCACCGCCACTGTGCACCTGGACATGCTCGACGCCCGGCTGCGCGCCTCGGCTGCCGGGCTCGGGCTCAGAGAGGTCCTGGAGGAACTCGGTCAGCCGCTCACCGACCGCCGTGCCGTCCGCGCGGGCATCGCGGCACGGCGCGAGCATGTTTGGTCGTCGCTCGCCTCGGTGCTGGGCGCCTCTCCGCTCGCCGGCCAGGACTGGGCTGGACAGTGGTACGAGCTGCTCCGCCGTACCGGCATCCCGAGAGGTGTGACGCCGGAAACGTCGGTACGGACGCTCCAACAGGCAGTCCACGTCCTCACCCTGCTGCTCGGCCCGGAGGGGGGTGGCACCCGGGGCCGAGGAGAACTCGCCGCCATGGCGACCGGGTCCGCACACGGCCTGGACGACGGCACCTGGCTCGCACGCCTCGTCCAACGCGGCATCGCCCTCGCCCACGGCACCGAGTTCCCCGGCGACGCGTCCGGTCGGCGCGCACTCTGGCGGCTCGTGTCCGTCACACCGGACGAGGTCTCCAGCACCGTGCTGACCTACGGGCTGCGGCCCGTAGGTGGGGGATGGCGGGATCAGGCCCTGCGGGAGCGGACCGACCATCACGCCGAAGCCCACCTCACCTCCCGGGACCTGCACGACCTGCAACTGCAACTGCCTGCCGGAACAGTGATCCACATCTGTGAGAACCCACGCGTGGTGGAGGCTGCGGCGGACGCTGCCTGCGTCCATTCCCTGGTGTGCACCTCCGGCAGCGCCGCCACGGTGGTCCTCACACTTCTCGACGCCCTCGCCGCCACCGGCTGCCGTTTCGCGTATCACGGGGATTTCGACTGGCCAGGCATCGCTCTGGCGAACCGGATCATCCGCCGTTACGGAGCCCAGCCATGGCGCATGGGCGCGGAGGACTACGAGCACCTGGCCGCTCGCAGCCAGGCAGATGGAATCCCACAACTGCCTCTCGACGGCCACCCCGTCAGCGCGGCCTGGGACCCGGGTCTCGCCCCTGCGATGACCGCCCTCGGGGTTGCGCTTCACGAGGAGGCCACCCTCGACCTGCTGGTGGACGACCTGGCATAAAGCCGCGCAGTCCGCCGCCGAGGGTCCGGCAGTACGGTGAGCGTAGCAGCCGTCAGGCCGGAACGGCGTCGCTCAGCACACTGCGCAGGGCCTCATCACCACCGGTCTGTGCCGCTTCTGCCAACTGCCGCAGATCTTCCCTCTTCAGGTACCGGTAACTCTGTGGCGGGTGAAAGGAGCCGACGGCCCTGAGGGCGCTCAGCGGCACCGGTTCTTCGAACGTGACGGGATCCTCAAGAGTGAGACCGCTTGCCTGTGCCGCACCGCTCATGTAGGCGTCGTACTCGCGCCTGCTGATCCCAGCGCGGGTGCGGCTGGCCGACCACACATCGCGAGGAGAAGCCACCTGCACGGAGGCAATGCTGGCCATGCCCACGATGGCCATCGTCGGCGCTGTTGCATAGAGGAGCACGCGGGTGCCGGGAGGCGCCGCGACGCGCTGCCGCCGCACCTCCACCGTCTTGCTGCCGGCCAGGATCGCCGACGCGAACCTGGGATGGACGGACAGCAGCATTGCGCGCTCCGGATCACTCACGTCTTTCGGTGCCCCTCTTTGTAAACCGCCTGGAAAAGCGCGTTGCTGATCTTGGACAGCGAGATCAACGACAACGGTAGACCCAGATCCTCTGCAAACGCTTTGAAACGTCCGAGCGACACCGGCACCGGGAAGAGTTCGGTGTCCGAGAACCTCAACGCCATTGCACTGCCGTAGGGTTCGGCCACCGCGCGGACTTGCTCACGACCATATACGCCCAGATGTTCGAACCGCGAGAAGAGGGTATCCGGCTCGTCGATCACCACCTCGTCCAAGCGCGAACACCCGATGACCATCTGCCCCTGCTGTCCCGGCCCGCCCTTGCTCACGTACCAGAGAAGGCGGGCAGGGACGCTCTCACTCCGGTGGCCCGGCGAGCGGTAGTAGACATGCTCGCGGCTGATGCCCAATACCTCGTCGCGCGGCACCAGCATGGTCGGGAAGTCGAACAGTTCGGCGGACCATCGAGGCTCGATGGGTACGCTGAACGACGGCAGTTTGGAGTCGATGATCTTCGCAGGCCACCAGGCGCGCTCAGCGGTGCTCGCCACTTCAGCGGCAAGTCCGGCGTGCAGCTCGGGTACGGCAAGCCCCAGGCGGCTGGCGATCCCAGTCGCCGCAGCGGACACTTCAGCGGCAGACCCGCAGACGTCCACAAGCAGCGCGACGAGGTCGCCTGATTGCTCGGTGAAACCGTCCGCACCGGCCGCCGCCCGAGCTACGGGCGAGAGAAAGGGATCCGTAATCCGGATGGCCTGAGCCTTGCGATCACGCCCGAGGCGTTTGAGCATCAGGAGCAGCTGTCGGGCGAGGGACTCTTCGAGCGGATGCGTCGCGGTACGCAGCAACGGGACGTTCAGGTTGCGCCCATCCAAGGCCCAGACGTACAGGGCCACCGGGCGCCCCTCGCCATCCCTCAGTAGTTCCCGTCGCCACAGGGTCTGATCGTTGGCGAAGTCCTTGAGTCGCTCCTGGAAGGCAGATCCGTTGTCGCTGTCCGCTTGGTCGAAGAAGGCGACCAGCTCGCCCTCGCCGCCCGGCGCCACCTCTCCTGCGGAGAGCGCGGTGCCCAAGAGGTCCTTGGGCCGGTAGAGCTGGGCCTGGCGCAACTCATCGACGTGAAGGGTCACCACGGACGGAGCGACTACCTTGACGCCGGCGATATCCCAGGCGACGTCGGACAGCCGAGCCAGCGCCGGGTCACGAGTCACCAGAATCTGGAGTCCGGCGCAGGACGTCTCGGCCACGTACTTCAGCCTGCTCCGCACCTTTGCATCGAGTGGCAACTCCGGCAGATTCTTCTCCACGGCGGCCAGGAGTTCCTTGTGTCGGGCAGCCACGGTGTCCTGGGTAGGGGTGATTTGCCGAAGGCCCGGCAGCCCAGCCCGCTGATGCTGCCGGGTGGTTCGATCGGCGACATCTCGCACATCGTGCAACAACTGAGGCGTGAACGCGAGCTCGATCAGGTCGGCCAGCCAGCCGGCTTCCAGGGCGCGCGAGTCCTCGACATCGGACGCGGTGCCATTACCTCGGAGGCCAGCAAAGACGCTGTGGTCCACAGTCACCACCAGCAGGGCGTCGCTCTGGACCTCCGCGAACAGATCCTGGTGTCCCAAGCCGAGCCACCAGGTGTCCAGGGTCTCTTGGTCCCGGCCGCGGCCCAGTCCTTCACCAAGAGGGACAAAACCCAGGCTGGTCCACATCCCGCTGAGGTCATAGTCACGCCGGCACCTGGCCCTGATCCCCAGCCGCTCTGGGTGCCGCGCACGAATGGCCTGAATCAGTCGGCGGGCGATGCCCTTGCCTCGGTGTGCCTCGGCCACGCAAAGGTGAGCCAGGCGCACATGGGTATTGCGCTTCGGCAGTCCGAACAGCGCATACCCGACGACCTTCTCCCCCTCGACAGCGACGAGAAGGCCGCCTTCCTCGGCGGCCGCACGATAGGCAGGCGGCGTGAGCAGCCCCAGCCATTTGGTGTACCGGTCCCCCAGGGCCACAACAGCGCCGAGCAGATCGGTCTGCTCTCCGGACACCGGAAGCACCTTGATCGTCATCTACTCCCCCTCCGTATCGGCTCTAGTGAATGTCCGATCACTCCCTCAATGCATACCCCTGCAACCAGGCCGGGGGAGCTTCTTTCTGATTGTTCCCGTGGCCAGTGGCTACGTCGTTCCGTTGTGTGGCTGGCGTCTGGCCCACGAGTGGGCGTCCGCGCCGCTCAGACATGTGGAAAGCATAAACAGTGCAGGAACGGATACGACGGGCGACACATGACTCTCCCGCCCCTCGTTCGCCCTCGCTCAACCACTGGTGCGAGAGGACCCCAGCCTTGGGAGCCACCTGGGAGCCGATCCGCCCTCCAAGCCCGTTCGAGACCACCCGAGACCATCCGGGCCCAACGCGCTGACCAGGCAAAACGTGAATTTGGCTGGGGCTGATTCCGCCCGAACCTCATTCGGGACGAAGAGGTCGTGGGTTCAAATCCCGCCACCCCGACAGCTGAAACACCAGGTCAGGCCCGGTACTGAGAAATCAGTACCGGGCCTGACCTGCGTTGTCAGGCCATTTTGGGAGCCGCTTGGGAGCCAAGTGGGTGGTTCGCCTCCCATCCATGGCTCTGTTCGACCGGTCGACGCATTGGCGCTCGTCAAGTACGGGCAAGTCATCGCTTGATCCTTCTCCGCCAACTCGAAAGCTTGGCGCAGGATCACCGGCTGCTCCCCCGGGTACCCGCTCACCGGTTCGGCTGCGAATCCCGACTGACCAGCCGGCCCATCGAGACGCCGACTTGCTGTGGCAGGGGGCTGCACGGACGCCGTTACCTGCTGTCACCGCTGCACCGCCACAGTCGGGGCCTGAGGTCGTCGGAGCGCCCGGCGTTGATGCGGGACCACTGGGGGATGGGGCGCCCATTGCTGCGCATGGGGTGCTCGGGGGGTACGTCCTTGTCCTGCGGCCAGCCCGGTGGCGAGTCCTCCCACTGCTCCTGGCGTCCGTACACGGTGAGGTCCATGAGCGCGTAGCTGTAGTCCATCGCCTCCACGCCTCGCAGCGTCGTCCAGTACGTCTCGTAGACGCGGCCCCTGTCGCGCAGGTAGCAGACCACGTGCATCATGCCGACGCGGCGTCCGACCAGGAGCTCGTCCTTCGACGGTAGGGCCGAGTACCACGGCATGTCCCAGCCCATGAATTCCCGGTAGCGGTGGCTCTCCTCGTACGGGCCCTGGCAGAGGACCGCGTAGGTGATGTCGCGGGAGTGCAGGAAGGACAGCTCCTGGACCTGGTTGGTGACCCAGGTGCAGCCCTCGCACTGGTCGGCCGCGGTGTGGCCGTCGTGCCACATGAAGTAGTAGGCGATGAGCTGCCGACGCCCTTCGAACGCGTCGAGCAGAGTGACCGGGCCGCCCGGGCCGGTCAGTTCGAGGTCGGCGGCCACCTCGACCATGGGCAGTCGGCGCCGGGCCGCGGCGATGGCATCGCCCTCCCGGGTGTGCGCCTTCTCGCGGAGCCGCAAGCTGTCCAGCTGGGCCTGGAAGGAGGCCCGGTCGGCTACCGGTGGCAGCGCCAGTGCGCGGTCGGGGTCCGCCGTGCTGTTGCGCTCGGTCACGATCGCGTCCCGTCGTCGTACACCATCGGTCGCCCTCGGTCAGCCGAGGGCTTCCTTGATCCGCACCAGACAAGTTTTCCAGGGGTGGCCGGTCCGATCCAGTTCCCTGGGCAGTGCGGCGAGCCGCGGAGTCCTGGATCCCCTGGAATACCCCGCGCCGAGGCACAGCATCGGCCGGGCCGCCGGGGTGCCCCCGTGCACAGGGGGGCCGCGACGGTCCGGGGGAAGTCGACCAACGTCCGCATCGACCGGCCGAGCGCTCCTCAGTCCGGCCGGGCGCCCCTTGTCCTTGCACCCGAACCTGCCGAACAGCCATTCGGGCATATCAGAAGACTTCTCGCGCGGACATGCGCGGTGTGTACAGCGAGCTGCCAGAAACTGGTTCGCTCCCTTCAACCACCCACTCACCCCCCACACTTCGAAGGGCTGGCAGCCATGTCAGTACGAAGGATCTGGGCATCCCTCTCCACTCTGGCGCTCGCCGCCGTGACCGCTCTCGGCGTCGTCGGTCCCGCTTCCGCGGCGGAGTCGGCGGCTGAACCCGCCGCCGCGGGCGGCTATGTCGCACTCGGCGATTCCTACTCCTCGGGCGTCGGCGCCGGGGACTACCTCTCCGACAGCGGTGACTGCCGACGCAGCACCAACGCCTACCCGTATCTCTGGGCGGCGGCGAACTCCCCCGCCTCGTTCGACTTCGTCGCCTGCTCCGGAGCGACCACCGCCTCGGTGGCAGGCAGCCAGCTGAGCGCGCTCAACGCATCGACGTCACTGGTCAGTGTCACGGCCGGAGGCAACGACATCGAGTTCGCCGACGTGATGCAGGACTGCCTGCTGTCGAGCGAGGCCGTCTGCCTCGACAGCGTGGACGCCGCTATCTCACGGATGAACAACTCCCTTCCGGGAAACCTTGATTCGCTCTACGGCAGTATCCGCGAGCGCGCCCCGCAGGCCCGGGTCGTGGTGCTCGGATATCCGCGCTTCTACCAGCTGTCCGGCAACTGCATCGCCGGACTGACCGAGTCCGAGCGGGCCGCGATCAACAACGCGTCGGACGTGCTGAACGACGTCCTCGCCAAGCGGGCCGCCGACGCCGGGTTCGCCTTCTCCAACGTGGTGGACGAATTCACCGGGCACGAGCTGTGCTCCGGCGACGCCTGGCTCCACAGCGTGACCGTGCCGGTCTACCACTCGTACCACCCCAAGGCCGTTGGGCAGTCGGGCGGCTATCTGCCCGCCTTCCACTCGGCGGTGTAGGTCCGGCCACCGCACGGAACAGTCGTACGGCAAAACGGTCGTACGACGGAACTGCAGTGCGGCGGTTCACCGGGCGACCGGTGGACCGCCGTTCTCAGTAGCGCTCGACCAGGTGCTCGCGGCCTGCCGGTGGCTCGTACGACTCGGGCCAGAAGTCCGTCACCCCCGTGATCAGCCCCTGAGCGTCGAAGGTGAAGAAGTGGATGGCGTCCAGCTCCTGCGGCCCCTTCCCTGTCTCCTCCGGCCCCTTCCCCGTCCCCTTCGGCCCCTCCCCCGTCACGGTGAACCCCGTCCGAGCTGCGGCCTGCCGGCCCTCCGCGTCGGCGACGATCCGCTCGACCCGGACGTGCCAGTCGCCCGGATACTCCTGGTTGAACCGGAGATACCGCTCCTTGCCGCGGATCCGCTCCCGCGTCTGCGGCAGGTCGTACACCACGTCGTCGGCGAGCGTCGCGGCGAACGCGTCCCACTCGCGGGCTTCGGCCGCCGCCCAGAACCTCTCCACCGCCGCGCGCAGTCGGCCCGTTCCGATGGTCCTGCCTGTCATGTCGGTCATGGGATCGAGTGTGACCCCCACCACTGACAATCACCCGGGAGACAGCTGCTGAGCTGTGGTCATGCCTGAGGTCCCGTGGGGCGCGAGGCCTTGATCGAGTACATCAGCGGGATCCGCGGCCGGTCCGCGGGGAAACGGTAGCGGCCGTCCGGATGGCGCTCCAGCGTGCCGAACCGCGCGAAGAGTGAGGCGTCGTGCTCGTGGAGGAACTCGATCCGCAGGCCCGCCGCCGCGAGGGCCGTCACCACCTCGCCCACCGGGTGCTGCCACTCGACACTGCGGTTGTGCACCGTGGGGGCGTCGAAGTCCGCGTACGTCCCCGGCGTCTCGTCCACCCAGGCCTCACGGCTGAAGTAGTCGTCGGTGACCACGGAACCCGTCGCGTCGTCCAGCACGTCGGTCAGCGGATGGAACTCCGCGAGATAGAGGAATCCGCCCGGGGCGACCAGCGAGGCGGCGGTCTCCGCCCAGCGCACGATGTCCGGCAGCCAGTTCAGCGCGCCCACGCCCGTGTAGACGATGTCGTACGCGGGGTCGGGGACGGCTGCCGGGGCGTCGTACACGTCGGCGGCGACGAACGCCGCCCGGTCCGGCCCCAGCCCCAGGGACCTGGCCAGCCCGCGGGCCGTCTCGACGGCGGGCTCGGAGAAGTCGAGGCCCACCACCTGAGCGGCGCCGTGCCGCGCCCAGGACAGGGTGTCCAGCCCGATGTGGCACTGGAGGTGCAGCAGGGTCCGGCCCGTGACGTCGCCGACCTCCGCGAGCTCGAAGGCCCGCAGCGCGTCCTTGCCCGCCCGGAACGCCTCCAGGCCGTAGAAGTCGCTCGCCACATGGATCGGCACGCGCTCGTCCCAGCGCGCGCGGTTGGCCGCCTGCCAGTCGTCCGGTGTCGGGGAGTACATGGGCCGCAAGCTACCCGCGTGCCGACAGGGATGCGAGTGGTTATCCACAGGCCGGGGCAGGCTCGGCGGACGGGTTGTCCACAGGGTCCCCGGCGAGGTGGCCGATCGGGTTGGATGGAGGGCATGAGCGAATCACCGAACGTCTCGACCAGGCCGGAGCTCTCCACCACGCCGGAGTGGGAGCAGCGGTTCCGCGCGCCCCGGGTGTCCCTGCCCGACTGGGCCGAGGACGCGCCTGACCGCTCTCTGTTCGTGTCCAACGCCACCGGGACCTACGAGCTGTACGCGTGGGACCGGGTGAGCGGCAGGCAGCGCCAGGTCACCGACCGGCCGAACGGCACGACCGACGGTGTGCTGACGCCCGACGGCGAAGCCATCTGGTGGTTCAGCGACACCGACGGCGACGAGTTCGGGGTGTGGATGCGCCAGCCGTTCGGCGGCGGGGAGGACGAGCCCGTGGCCCCGTCTCTCGCCCCCTCGTATCCGGCGGGCCTCGCGATCGGGCGGGACGGTTCGGCGGTGATCGGCCGCTCGACCGACGAGGACGGTACGACGATCCACCTGGTGCGGAAGCCGGGCGGGGGCGGGGGCTCCTCGGAGTCGGTGGAGACAGTGGAGATCTACCAGCACCGGGAGTCCGCGGGCGTCGGCGACCTCTCCCACGACGGGACCCTGATCGCGCTGGAGCACACCGAGCACGGCGACGCGATGCACTCGGCGCTGCGCGTGGTGCGCCCGGACGGCTCCACGGTGGCCGAGCTGGACGACACCGAGGGTGGCACGAAGGAACTGGGGCTCGCGGTGCTGGGGTTCGCGCCGGTGGCCGGTGACACCCGGCTGCTCGTGGGGCACCAGCGCCGGGGCCGCTGGGAGCCGATGATCTGGGACCCGGTCGCGGGCACGGAGACCGCGCTCGCCGTCGATCTGCCGGGCGATGTGGGCGCCGAGTGGTATCCGGACGGCTCCGCGCTGCTCATCGAGCACAGCTTCGAGGCCCGTAGCGAGCTGTGGCGGTACGAGCCGGGGGCCCCGGGGCCCGTACGCGTGGAGACCCCTGCGGGGACGGTGTCGGGTGCCACTGCCCGCCCGGACGGGACCGTGGAGTATCTGTGGTCCTCGGCCGCGCAGCCGCCGGTGGTGCGGTCGACGAGCGGTGCGGTGGTCCTGGACCCGCCGGGCGCGAAGGCTCCGCCGTCGGTGCCCGTGGAGGACGTGTGGGTGCAGGGGCCGGGCGGCCGCATTCATGCCCTCGTGCAGAAGCCCGCCGCCGGTGACGGCCCCTTCCCCACGGTGTTCGAGATCCACGGCGGGCCGACCTGGCACGACAGCGACGCCTTCGCCTCCGGTCCGGCCGCATGGGTGGACCACGGCTTCGCTGTCGTCCGGGTCAACTACCGCGGCTCCACCGGGTACGGCCGCGCCTGGACAGACGCGCTGAAGCACCGGGTCGGCCTGATCGAGCTGGAGGACATCGCGGCCGTGCGGGACTGGTCGGTGAAGTCCGGGCTCGCGGACCCGGAGCGGCTGGTCCTGGCCGGCGGTTCGTGGGGCGGCTATCTCACCCTGCTCGGCCTCGGCACCCAGCCCGACGCCTGGGCGCTGGGCCTGGCCGCGGTGCCGGTCGCGGACTACGTCACGGCGTACCACGACGAGATGGAGGCCCTGAAAGCGATGGACCGCACGCTGCTGGGCGGCACGCCGGAGGAGGTCCCCGAGCGCTTCGAGGCCTCGTCCCCGCTGACGTACGTCGACGCGGTGCGCGCCCCGGTCTACATCTCAGCGGGCGTCAACGATCCGCGCTGCCCCATCCGTCAGGTGGAGAACTACGTGGACCGCCTCGCGGCCCGCGGCGCGGTGCACGAGGTCTACCGGTACGACGCCGGACACGGGTCGCTGGTCGTGGAGGAGCGGATCAAGCAGGTCCGGCTGGAGCTGGGGTTCGCCCTGAAGCACCTGGGGGGCGGTGACGCCCTGGGGGCGTAAGGGCCGGATAAGAAGGCGCGCGTAGGCGGACCCCGCTCCGGGGTACCGGAGCGGGGAACCGTACCTTGGAGGGGTGTACCGGTTCCTGCTGACCCCGCGATGGTGGGGGATCAACCTCTTCGTCGTGCTGGCCATCCCGTTCTGCGTGTTCATGGGCACCTGGCAGCTCGGCCGCTTCGAGGACCGTGTGCAGTCGCACGAGCAGGCGACGAAGCAGCCCGACCCGAGCACCCGGGCCGCCGAACCGCTGGACGAGCTGCTGCCGGTCGACAAGGTGACGTCCGGCCGCCCGGCCATCGCCACGGGGACGTACGCCGACCAGTTCCTGGTGCCGGACCGTGAGCTGGACGACCGCCAGGGCTTCTACGTCCTGAACATGCTGCGTACGGACAGCGGCAAGGCCCTTCCGGTGGTACGGGGGTGGCTGCCCGGTTCCGCGAGCGGCGCCCGGGTGCCTGCCGCGCCGGAGGGCGAGGTCACGGTGACCGGCGACCTCCAGGCGTCCGAGAACATCAACAGCGACGGCGTCAACGCGCGGGGCGGGCTGCCCGAGGGCCAGCTCGGCATGATCAGCGCCGCGACCCTGGTGAACCTCGTCCCGTACGACGTGTATGACGCGTGGGTGACGCTTCCCGAGGCCGAGGCGGGCGGCGCGACCGGCACGGGCGGTGCGATGAAGCCGGTGCCCGCGGCGGCGCCGCAGGGCAGTGGCCTCGACCTCAAGGCCTTCCAGAACCTGGGGTACACGGGCGAGTGGTTCGTCTTCGCCGGGTTCGTGCTCTTCATGTGGTTCCGGCTGGTCCGCCGCGAGGCCGAGGCCGTCCGCGACGTAGCGCTCGGCCTCGTCCCGGAGACGGAGGACGGGCCGGCTTCGGAAGACGGCCCGGCGCCGGAGGACCCGTCGGCCGAGGAGGCCGTGAAGGCCGTGAAGGCCTCGTCGGTCCCGGGGCCCTCTGATTCCCCGGAGTCCCCGGAGGGCGCGGCCCCGAAGGCCCGGGAATCGTCGGAGGCCTGAGGGCTGCCCCGGGACGACCGCGAGGCCGCCTACGGCCCAGGCCTAGGACGTGGCGAGGATGCCTGTGCGGTAGATCGTGCCGGAGCAGGCGTTGGGGATCTTCGTCTCCGCGGTGGGCGCGCCCGTCTCCGGGGTGTGCGTCACGGTGACGCTGCCCTCTGCCGTGCCCCCGCCGTCGTCCTCGCGCAGTGACTGGGTGTCCGTGCCTGACTGGCCGGAGCCCTCGCTCACGGATCCGCCCGCGCCGTCCGCCGACGGGGTGGGGCTCGGTGAGGGACCCACGGTCGGACAGGTGTCCGTCGGCACCCAGGCGAACTTCACCTCGTACGCCATGGACGGCTTCAGCCGCACCGTGCCCGGCTCCTTCGAGGGGTCGGGCAGGCCGGGGGCCGCGTCGCCCGCCGCGTGCTGGATCACGTCGATCTTGAGCGGGTCCGCCGCGCCGAGGGCGGTGAAGCCGACGGTGCCGTTGCTGCTGACCGCGCATTCCGAGCGGGACACGTTGGCGATCTTGAAGCTGCCGTAGACCGTGCCGTCGGCGTCCGGCGCGTCGGTCCCCGCCGAGGCGACGCCGAGCTGACCCGGGTCGCAGACGGGCAGGGCCGCGAGCCCGGTGTGCGGGGAGCCGGGCACCTCGCCGCCGGTCGCGGTGGCGTCCGGATCGCTGCCCAGGCCCGGGGAGGGGCTCCGGGGCGGGTCGGGCTCGCCGACACCGCCCTCGCTCTGGCGCTCTGTGGGCGCCGCTGCGACATCGCCGCGCTCCGCGGGGCCCGTATCGGCCCCGTTGCCGCCCTGGGCCTGCTCACCGTGTCCGGCGATGGCGGGGGCGGCGGTGGACGAGCTGTCGGAGGCGGCGACGTGGACGAAGGCGGGGACGGCGGTGCCGATCAGCAGGGCCGCCGCGGCCGCTCCGACGACGGCCTGCCGCCGCTTGGCCCGGCGGGCGGGGACGGCTCGGTGCAGACGGTCGAGGGTCCCCTCGGAGGGTTCGAGCTGCCCCACTGCCCCCTGGAGCAGCCGACGCAGGGCGACCTCGTCCAGCTCCTCCGGCTCGGCGCGCTCGCCCCGAGCGGATGCGCCGCGCCGCCCGGCGAAGAGTTCGGCCACTGAGCCCGGGCCGCTCCCGCCGCCGGCACGCTCTTCGGCCGACCGCGTGGCCGGAGACGGTTCCGGGAGCTCGCTCTGCTCGGGCTCCGCGCTCTCGTCGTGCGGGCGCTCCGGATCGTTGTGCGGAGTCGTCTCCGGCCCGTCGTTCACCATTCCGTTTCCCGTCGGGTCATTCTCGTGCCTGCGCTCGGGCCGGAAGTCGGGCCCGCTCATGTCTGGGCCTCCATCACGACGCGCAGCGCCGCGATGCCCCGGGAACCGTACGCCTTGACCGACCCCAGTGAGATGCCCAGCGTCTCAGCGACCTGGGCCTCCGTCATGTCCGCGAAGTAGCGCAGCACGAGCACCTCGCGCTGGCGCCGCTGGAGCCCTTTCATGGCCTTGATCAGCGCGTCCCGCTCCAGCTGGTCGTACGCGCCCTCCTCCGCGCTCGCCATGTCCGGCATCGGCTTGGAGAGCAGCTTCAGCCCGAGGATGCGGCGGCGCAGCGCGGAGCGGGAGAGGTTGACGACGGTCTGGCGGAGGTAGGCCAGGGTCTTCTCGGGCTCACGGACCCGGTTGCGAGCTGAGTGCACGCGGATGAACGCCTCCTGCACCACGTCCTCGCAGGACGCGGTGTCGTCCAGCAGGAGGGCGGCGAGGCCGAGCAGGGAGCGGTAGTGGGCGCGGTAGGTCTCGGTGAGATGGTCGACCGTGGTTCCAGCTGCCACCGTCTCGTCAGCACCCACGCGCTGCGCGGGCAGTTGGGCCGGTCGCGCGGCGGGCATGGGCGCGATCACCGGCATACCGCCGGGCGCGCGGGGCCGCCGGAGCGGACGCACGGACGCGCCTCGCAACGGGCCCACCACTGTGATGTCGAGAACCTCTGCCACGCCTGTTGGACACGCTGCCCCCCGTCAGGGTTGTACGCGGACCGCGCCACGTTCAGCTCTGTGCGACATGCCCTCATACGTACCCGCTCTTCCCCAAATGCCCCGTAATAGCGTCCGGCCGCGCAAGAAGTGACGACTTAGACGCCGCCCAGCCGACATGCGGTTGCAGAGGGCCGGGAGATCATCGTCGGATATGACAACGCCCCAGCTCAAGAGGTTCAGACCAGCAAATTGCTCATAGAGCGTTCACAGATCCTACAAAACAGGTTCGATCATCCTCGGGGAAATTCAGCAGCCACGGATTCAGCGATCTGCGCCACATTCAAAGCGGCACCTTTTCGGAGATTGTCTCCGCAAAGGAACATTTCCAGGGCGTGCGGATCGTCCATCGAGCGCCGGACCCGGCCCACCCAGGTGGGGTCGGTGCCCACCACATCGGACGGGGTCGGGAAATCCCCGGAGGCCGGGCTGTCGAACAGCACCACGCCGGGGGCGGTCGCGAGAATCTCGTGGGCCCGGTCGACGGCCACCTCGTTCTCGAAGCGGGCGTGGACGGACATCGAGTGGGTCGCGACGACGGGCACGTACACGCAGGTAGCGGTGGTCTTCAGATCGGGCAGCCCCAGGACCTTGCGGCACTCCTGGCGGATGGCGATCTCCTCGGAGGACCAGCCGTCCCCGGCATCCGTACCGGCCCACGGCACGACGTTCAGCGCGACGGGGGCGGCGAACGGGCTCCCGGCCGCGCCATCCCGGTCCCCCAGGGCGCGGCGTACGTCGCCGGGCTGGGTGCCCAGCTCCGTACCGGCCACCAGGGAGAGCTGTTCGCGCAGGGCGGCGACGCCGTCCCGGCCCGCGCCGCTGACCGCCTGGTAGGAGGAGACGATCAGCTCGCGCAGTCCGAATTCGGCGTGCAGCGCACCGACCGCGACGATCAGCGACAGTGTGGTGCAGTTCGGGGACGCGACGATGCCGCGCGGCCGGAGCCGGGCGGCATGGGCGTTGACCTCCGGGACGACCAGCGGCACGTCGTCGTCGAGCCGGAAGGCCGCCGAGTCGTCGACGACGACGGCTCCCTTGGCGGCGGCGATCGGAGCCCAGCGGGCGGACACCTCGTCCGGCACCAGGAAGAGGGCCACGTCGATGCCCTCGAACACGTCCTCGGCGAGCGCTAGCACCTCGCTCTCCTCGCCGCGCACGACCAGCTTGCGGCCGGCCGAGCGCGGCGAGGCGACGAGTCTGACCTCGCCCCAGACATCCGCGTGCTGCGAGAGAATCCGGAGCATGACACCGCCGATCGCCCCGGTCGCACCGACGACCGCGAGCGAAGGGCGGTGCTCGGTCATCGGCCGGTGCCTCCGTAGACGACGGCCTCGTCGGAGTCGCTGTCGAGCCCGAAGGCGGTGTGCACGGCGCGCACGGCCTCGTTGACGTCGTCGGCGCGGGTGACCACCGAGATACGGATCTCGGAGGTCGAGATCAGCTCGATGTTGACGCCCGCGTCGGACAGCGCCTCGAAGAAGCCCGCCGTGACACCCGGGTTGGTCTTCATGCCCGCGCCGACGAGGGAGATCTTGGCGATCTGGTCGTCGTAGCGGAGCGAGTCGAAGCCGATGGCGGCCTTGGTCCGCTCCAGGGCGTCGACGGCCTTGCGGCCCTCGGCCTTGGGCAGGGTGAAGGAGATGTCCGTCAGGCCGGTCGACGCGGCGGAGACGTTCTGCACCACCATGTCGATGTTGACCTCGGCGTCCGCGATGGCGCGGAAGATCGCGGCCGCCTCGCCCGGCTTGTCCGGAACGCCGACGACGGTGACCTTGGCCTCCGAGACGTCATGGGCGACTCCGGAGATGATCGCGTGCTCCACCTTCTGGTCCCCTTGCGGCTCGTTGCTGACCCAGGTTCCGCGCAGTCCGGAGAAGGACGAGCGGACGTGGATCGGGATGTTGTAACGGCGTGCGTACTCGACGCAGCGGTGCAGCAGCACCTTGGAGCCGGACGCGGCCAGCTCCAGCATGTCCTCGAAGGAGATCCAGTCGATCTTCTTCGCCTTCTTCACGACCCGGGGGTCCGCGGTGAAGACGCCGTCGACGTCGGTGTAGATCTCACAGACCTCGGCGTCCAGCGCGGCGGCCAGCGCGACGGCGGTCGTGTCCGACCCGCCGCGGCCGAGGGTGGTGATGTTCTTGCCCTCCTGGCTCACGCCCTGGAACCCGGCGACGATGGCGATGTTGCCCTCGTCGATCGAGGTCCGGATGCGGCCCGGCGTGACGTCGATGATGCGCGCTTTGTTGTGGACCGAGTCGGTGATGACACCGGCCTGGCTGCCCGTGAACGACTGGGCCTCGTGGCCCAGGTTTTTGATCGCCATCGCCAGCAGGGCCATGGAGATCCGCTCACCGGCGGTCAGCAGCATGTCGAATTCACGGCCGGTAGGCATCGGAGACACCTGCTCGGCGAGGTCTATCAACTCGTCCGTCGTGTCGCCCATCGCGGACACCACGACAACCACCTGGTTGCCGTTCCTCTTGGCGTCGACGACTCGCTTGGCGACCCGCTTGATGCCCTCGGCATCGGCTACGGAGGAGCCTCCGTACTTCTGCACGACAAGGCCCACGTGCGCTCCTCGCTCAGTCATTACTGCGGTCGGCTCAGTTTAACGAGCAGCCCGGAATCGACCCGTCCATACCAGATGATGAGATGTCCCGCTCATCACCCGGTACGGCGTGTCGTTCCGAACCGCTCGTAGGGGGCTGTTGCCCCGTAGGCCCCGGAGCACTCCCGTTTGTGTCCCAGCCCACACCTTCCGCACGCAAAGCGCGAGCCGGGACACGTCCCGCTACGGCAACTGCTGGATCTCCGTCTCGGACAGCACACCCGCGAAGGCGTACACGCTGTCCACCACGCCGCGCAGCTGCTCGCCCCACCCGTCGGCCGTGCGGCCCCGGCCGAGCTGGAGCCCGCCCGTGCTCTTCCAGGCGGCGTCGAAGTCCGCCGTGCCGCCCTCCGCGTACTTCACCCCGTCGAGGTAGAACGACACCTGCTTCGCGGAGGCGTCATGGACCACGGTCACCCGGTGGCCCGCCCCCATGCCGCCGTCGGGCCACTCGATCCGGCTGAGCACGGTCTCCGGCGCACCCGGCTCGTCGGCGTGCGACATCACCAGGTCCCAGCTGGAGTTCTCCGGGTCGAAGCGCACCTTGAAGGCGTCACCGTGCTCGCCGCCCTGGGAGATCGCCGTCATCGGCGCCGCCGGGTCGTCGTCGGCGAGCCGGACGCGGGCGCTGACGGTGAAGCTGCCGGTGGTGTCGACGACGGGTGCGTCCGTGGCTGCGTGACCCGAGACGCCGTCGAGGCGGAGGTGGCCGTCCCCCTCCAGCGGCCAGTCCTGGGAGCACTCCAGGTCCAACGGGTCGCACGGCTCGTCGAGGCGGAAGACCGAGGCCCCGGCGCCCAGCTTGAGTGGTGCTCCCCCGCCCGTCTCCGGGGCGAGGCCGTCCGGCGCGGTGTCGAGCGCCCAGTGGCCGAGCTGCCGCGCGGCACGGGTGGCGAGGGCCGTCAGCTCGTCCGGCACGACGATCCGGTCGTACGCCCTTACGTCACCGATCTCGCCCTGCCAGCGGTCCCGGTAGCCCCGCGCCCCGCGCGCCCGGCCGAGCTGGAAGTCGCCCTCGCCCGCCACGGGGACGGCGGCCGTCTCCTCGCCGACCGCGCGGCCGTTCACGTACAGCCGGGCCGTGCCGGTCTCCGCGTCGTACTGGCCGAGCACATGGGCCCAGCCGCCGGTCTCGGGCAGCCCGCCCGTGACCTTCGCGCCGCCGACGGAGAACGACCAGGCGGGTCCCGTCCCGGCCCGGGTCAGGCCCAGGGTGAAGGCGCGTGCCGTGCCCGCGTCCTGCGAGAGGACCGTACGGGTGCCGTCCACGCGCGCCGGCCGCACCCAGCCGCCCACCGCGAAGTCCTTCGCGGTGTCGACGACGACCGGGGCGCCCGGGGTCAGGAAGCCGTGGCCCGATCCGTCGAGCGAGGCGGTGGAGGTGAGCGGGGTGCCGGAGGGCGCGGGCGCGCCGAACGTGACGCCCTTGCCCGCCCGGGCCGGGGTGCCGGTCTCCGCGGCGGCCGAGCGGGAGCCCGCCGCGTCGGCGAGCTTCCACCGCGCCACCGGGGCGGGCCCCGCGCCGATCAGGAACGCGTGGTCGGTGCGCGGACCACGGTTGCCCGCCCGGTCCTGCGCCTGCACGGAGAGGGTCTGCCGGCCGGTCCGCTCCGGCAGGAAACGGATCTCGGCCGATCCGTCGGGCCCGGCCTCGACGGTCTTCTGCGGCCCGCCGATGAAGGAGTAGGCGTAGGAGACGACGTCGTCGGCCTGCGCCGTGACGTGGAAGGTCCCCCGGACACCGACACCGGGCCGCCAGACGTCGTCGTCCGGGTAGTCGGCGGAGGTGACTACCGGGGCGTCGGGCAGGGTGCGGTCGTAGACGAACTCGCAGGGCGCGCCCGCCCCTTCGCTGCTCCAGGCCGATGTCCCGTCGTCGTTGGCGGCGCGCACCCGCCAGGACACGACGGTGCCGTCGGGAACGGTGCTCGGCAGCTGCCAGCTGAACGGGGCGGTGTCGCCCTTCATCGCGGTGGTCAGGGTCACGCGCTCCTCGGCACCGCCCTCGCCCCGCCACCACGCCTCGAACTCGCCCCGGACCCGGCCCACTTCACCGGACTGGCCGTCGCCGGGCCCGTACAACCGGGCCGTCACCTGCGGAACGTTCATCACGTACGGACGGTCCTCGCCAAAGACGCACGCCGCGCCGCCCGTCTTCAGATCGGCGACCAGCGGCTGCTTCGGCGGGAGCCCGCCCACTGCCGCCAGTACGGTGCCCGGCGTCGCCAGCACCGTCCCGGCGGCGATCACCACCGCGGTGGCCGCCCGTCTCGCTCGTCCATGTCCGGTACGTCCCGTCATGCGCGTTCCCCTCCCCTGTTCGGCCCTCGAAGATCAGTGATCAAGGGCTGGGGGAGATTAACAATCAGGTCCGTCGGCCCGCTATGAATATCGGGCCGGTACGCGGGAGAACGGGCAGCTCAGCCCACGGAGACGGGCTCCGCGTCGGCGGCCGGGAGGTCGGCGGCCGGGAGGTCGGCGGCCAGGAGGTCGGCGGCCGGGAGCAGGGGCTACTTCACCGGCCGCAGCCCCAGAGGCCCCGCGATCTCCTCCAGCATCACGCGGCCCGCCTCCTCGGCGAGGTCCTCCTCGCCCGGGTCCTGGTCGGTGTCCAGGCCGTCCAGTTCCTCCAGGGGCTGGCCCAGGCGGATGTGGGCGACCAGGGACTGGAGGGCGCGCAGCGTGGCGGAGGCGGTGGAGCCCCAGTTGGAGAAGTACGAGAACTGCCACCACCACAGCGCCTCGGCCGTGCGGTCGGCCTCGTAGTGGGCCAGGCCGTGGCCGAGGTCGGTGACCAGGTCGGCGAGGTCGTCGGAGATGCGGTGCGGGACGGGGGCCTTGCGGGGCTCGTACGGGTCGAAGACCTCGGAGTAGACGTCGATCGGCTCCAGGAGCGCCGCGAACCGCTCGCGCAGGCCGTCCGCGTCCGGCTCCGCGCCGAGGTCCGGTTCGTAGCGCTCGTCGGGCAGGACGTCCTCGTACGCACCGAGGCGGCCGCCCGCGAGCAGGAGCTGCGAGACCTGGAGGAGAAGCACCGGAACGGCTTCCTCCGGCTCCTCGACCCTGGACACCTCGGTGACCGCGACGATGAACGTCTTGATCTGGTCCGCGATCTGGACGGCGAAGTCGCCCGGGTCCTGCGTGACGGAGTTCAGCGTGGCGTCAGACATCGAGGGGACCTCCCGTGGGCGCGGTCACAGACGGTGAAGCGGACGACAGTGCGTAAGTGCGGGGCCGGGATCGGGGGCGTACCGCCGCGGGGTCAGACATCCAGCAGCCGCCTCCCCTCGAACGCGCGGCCCAGAGTGACCTCGTCGGCGTACTCCAGATCGCCGCCGACCGGCAGACCGCTGGCCAGCCGGGTCACCTTCAGGCCCATCGGCTTGACCATCCGCGCCAGATACGTCGCGGTGGCCTCGCCCTCCAGGTTGGGGTCGGTCGCGAGGATCAGCTCCGTGATGGAGCCGTCCGCGAGCCGGGCCAGCAGCTCACGGATGCGCAGATCGTCCGGGCCCACTCCCTCGATGGGGCTGATCGCCCCGCCCAGAACGTGGTAGCGACCCCGGAACTCACGCGTCCGCTCGATCGCCACGACATCCTTGGGCTCCTCGACGACGCAGATGACGCTCACGTCGCGGCGCGTATCCCGGCAGATCCCGCACTGCTCCTGCTGCGCGACATTGCCGCACACGGCGCAGAACCGGACCTTGTCCTTGACCTCCAGGAGGGCGTGGGCCAGCCGGCGCACGTCCGTGGGCTCGGCCTGAAGGACGTGAAAGGCGATCCGCTGCGCGCTCTTGGGACCGACGCCGGGCAGCCTGCCCAGTTCGTCGATGAGGTCCTGAACAACGCCTTCGTACAACGGAACGCCTTTCTTCGCTTCCTGCTCCGTACCGTAGTGGGTACGGGTCGGTACCAGTAGGGCCCGGACCCCTGGGAGTCCGGTCAGAACGGCGTCAGAACGGCAGGCCGGGGATGCCGCCACCGCCGCCCAGGCCCTGCGCCAGCGGGCCGAGCTTCTCCTGCTGCAACGCCTGCGCGTTCTCGTTGGCCGCCTGGACGGCCGCGACGACGAGATCGGCGAGCGTCTCCGTGTCCTCCGGGTCCACCGCCTTCGGGTCGATCACCAGGGCGCGCAGTTCGCCGGAGCCGGTCACGGTGGCCTTCACGAGGCCGCCGCCCGCCTGTCCTTCGACCTCGGTCCTGGCCAGTTCCTCCTGGGCCGCGGCGAGATCCTGCTGCATCTTCTGGGCCTGCTGGAGCAACTGCTGCATATTGGGCTGGCCACCACCGGGAATCACGGTCACTCCTGGCATTTCGACGACAAATGTTTCGGTATGCCGAGCCTACGTGCTCCCCGGTCGCCGCGCTCCACCCACCGGTGACCAACTCTTTCGGGTGAGATTCCAGAACCGCCGTGAGGGCTCCTATACCTGACCAGCGGCCCCGCCCAGGCGGGAATCCCGCGATTTCGGCCCCCCAGCCCACCATTCGGCGGTAGGAAGGGCATGCGCAACGGCGCACGAGCGCACATATTCAGTGACGCAGAGTTACACCACGGGAGCCGTCCCGTCCGTCAGAGTGCAGAGGAGTGCCCCGGTGAGTCAGCCGGAGATGCAGCCCGAGGGGCCGCCCCGCAAGGAGTCCGATGCGGGATCCGGTGAGAACGGAGCGGATAGTTCCGCTACCGGGAACGGGGCCAGGACCGCAGACAGCGCCACCGGCCGCGCCGGGGGGCGCGATCTGACCGGACGCCCCTTCCCGCTCGGCGACTGGGGCGAGCCCGCCGAGCGGCTGGACGAGCTCTACCGCTGGGTCGAGGCAGGGGCCCTGGACACCGCCGACTGGTACCTCAAGGACCGGGTCTGGAAGCGCCGGGGAGCGCGGGCCCTGCGAATGGGCACCGCCGCCGGGGTGATCGCCGGGGCGGCCCTCCCGCTGCTCGATCTGACCGGTGCGCTGAGCGGCTCGGCCGGGTGGGGCTATCTGTCACTGCTCCTCGGCGCCGCCTGCATGGCCTGCGACCGGTACTTCGGCCTCACCTCCGGCTGGATAAGGAACCTCGCCACGGCCCAGGCCGTGCACCGACGGCTCCAGGTGCTCCAGTTCGACTGGGCCTCGGAGTGCGTACGGGAGATGCTCGGGCCGGCCGAGGGCACGGCCAGCGAGGCGGCGGAGCGGTGTCTGGGGGTGCTGCGGAGGTTCTCCGAGGACGTCACCGAGCTGGTGCGGTCGGAGACGGCGGACTGGATGGTGGAGTTCCGGGCCGGGCCCGCGCCGATGGGCATGCAGGCGCTGGTCACCGGAAGCGCGGGCGGACGGGCGGAGTCGGGGGCGGTGCAGGGGCGGTTCTCGGTGCCGTCGGTGGCGGCCCGGCCGAACATGCCGCGGCAGCGGCCGCCGGAGCCGGGGGCGCGGTGAGGTTGCTTCGGGGGCGCTGCCCCCGGCCCCGGGCCTCAATCGCCGGACGGGCTGGATTTCAGCGCCCCCTGCCCCCGCCCGCAGGTAGAGCGCGCGGGCCGGGTCCCCAGCCCGTCGCGGTCAACTGAAGATGATCATTGAGCCCTGTGCCAGGCTGCGGGTCGCCGCCGCGTGGAGGCCCAGCCACACGTGGCGTTCCCGGGCGAACGGGCTGTCGTCGTAGGGGATCGGGTCCGCCGGCTGCTCCAGGGCCGTGGGGCCCGCGGGTGGTTGCGGGGCGGCCGGGGGGTTGGCCGGGTCGATGCCGATGGCCGGTGCGACGAACTCCAGCTCCCGCAGCAGCCCGTGCGCGGAGCCCAGCGGGCCGCCGCCCGCCAGGAGCGCGTCGTCGGAGAGCGGCGCCGGGAAGTCCACGGGGACGTACGCCCCCGCGTGGTCGTAGTGCCAGACCAGATGCGACTGCTGCGCGCCCTGTTCGAACATCTCCAGCAACTGCTCGTAGTCACCGTCGAGACCGGCGACCGGGGTGACGGCGAGGCCGCTCAGCTGGAGCAGATAGGCGCGGCGCAGAAAGTGCAGGGCGTCGTAGTCGAAGCCCGCCACGGGGGCGACGTCTCCCGTGAGGCCCGGCATGTACGCGTAGACGGGGACGGGCGGCAGGCCCGCGTCGTTCAACGCCTTGTCGTAGACGGCGATCTCTTCGGCGAACGGATTGTCGGCGCTGTGGCACAGCACGTCGACGAGGGGGACCAGCCACAGGTCACAGGCCACGAAGTCTCGCTCTCCAACGGGTTCGGGCGATCGTCGGGACAGCGTAATGCGGGCGGAACCTCACGCACAGTGCCCCAGGGAGAACGGAGAGACCGGAGGGCTGCCCGGAGGGCTGTCCGGAGGGCTGTACAGAGCTTGCCGCGCGGCCCGACCCGCGGCCCGACCCGCGGCCCGACTCGGGGCCCGACTCGGGGCCCGACTCGGAGCCCCGCAAGGCTCGCAGGGCCCTCGGGGCTCACCGCTCTTGCGCCTCCAGGCGGTCCGCCCAGGCCAGTGCGTGCGCGTAGTAGGAGTGCAGGGTGGCGTGGACCTGCTCGTGGTCGCCCCGGGCGATGGCCTCGACCAGTTCCTCGTGACCGTCCCACAGGGCGCTCCCGTCCGCGCCCTCACCGTTCTCGCCGCGTAGCCGGTGCACGGCGAACATCCAGGCCTGGACGCGGAGTTTGGTGAGGAAGTCGGCGATGTAGGGGTTGAGCACGAACTGACCCAGCTCCCGCCAGAACCGCAGGTCGTACCCGATCAGTACGTCCAGGTCGCCGCCCTTCGCCGCGCGGACCGCCTCCGCCGCCCGCCGCCGGATCGAGGCGAGGCTGTCGGGCCGGACCGCGACCCGGGCGGCGGGGTCGCGGAAAAGGCCCTCGACGACGAGGGCCCGGGCCTCGGTCATCGCACGGTAGTCGGCGACGCTGAACTCGCGGACCTGGAACCCCCGGTGCTGGTCGGAGGCGAGGAGCCCCTGCGCGGAGAGGTCGAACAGGGCCTCGCGGACGGGCGTCGCGGAGACCCCGTACTGCACGGCGATCTGCTTGACCGTGAACTCCCGGCCCGGCGGGAGACGCCCTGCGAGCACCTCGTCACGCAGCGCGTCGGCGATCTGCTGGCGCAGGGTACTGCGGGTCACACCTCCACTCGGGCCCATACCGGTTCCTCCCGTTCATCCCTGTTCATCCCCTTCGGCCGGTCGTTCCCGGTCAGGGTCAGTCACCTTAGGCTCGGGTCACCTTAAGCCAGGGCCGCCGCCGTGCCCGTTTCCGGGCACGGCGGCGGCCGACTGGGGGCACTTCCGGGGCCGATAGCGTACGGAAGCGGATCGTCCGGTTACCTGGCGTACGCGCCGGCCGGACGTACGGGCGCTACACCGTGTGCTCGTCGGCCACGGAGAGTGCGATGTCCAGCGCCGCGAGGCCCTCCTTGGCCTCGGCCTCGGTGACGTTGCAAGCGGGGACGGCGTGGGTCCGGTTCATGTTGATGAACGGCCACAGCCCCTGCTTCTTCGCCGCCGCGCCGAAGGCGGCCATCGGGGCGTTGGCCTCGCCCGAGGCGTTGTACGGGACGAGCGGCTCACGGGTCTCGCGGTTGCGGACCAGCTCCAGTGCCCAGAACGCGCCGAGACCGCGCACCTCGCCGACGGAGGGGTGGCGCTCGGCGAGTTCGCGCAGGCCGGGGCCGAGGACGGTCTCGCCGATCCGGGCCGCGTGCTCGACGACCCTCTCGTCCTCCATCACCTGGATGGTGGCGACGGCGGCGGCACAGGCCAGCGGGTGGCCGGAGTAGGTGAGGCCGCCGGGGTACGGGCGGGTCTCGAAGGTCGCGGCGATCTCGGCGCTGATGGCGACGCCGCCGAGCGGTACGTAACCGGAGTTGACGCCCTTCGCGAAGGTCAGCAGGTCCGGCACGACGTCGAAGTGGTCGGCGGCGAACCAGGCGCCGGTGCGTCCGAACCCGGCCATCACCTCGTCCAGCACGAAGACGATCCCGTACCGGTCGCAGATCTCGCGGACACCCGCCAGATAGCCGGGCGGCGGGGTCATGATGCCCGCCGTGCCCGGGACGGTCTCCAGGATGATCGCGGCGATGGTGGCCGGGCCCTCGAAGGCGAGGGTGTCCTCCAGGTGCTGGAGTGCGCGGGCGCACTCCTCGGCCTCGGTCGCGGCGTAGAACGGCGAGCGGTAGAGGAACGGCGCCCAGAACCGCACGACGCCCGCCGAACCGTTGTCGGAGGCCCAGCGGCGCGGGTCGCCCGTGAGGTTGATCGCGGTGGAGGTCGCGCCGTGGTACGAGCGGTAGGCGGAGAGCACCTTCGTACGACCGGTGTGCAGCCGGGCCATGCGGATGGCGTTCTCCACGGCCTCGGCACCGCCGTTGGTGAAGAAGATCTTGTCCAGGTCACCCGGGGTGCGCTCGGCGATGAGGCGTGCGGCCTCGGAGCGCGACTCGACGGCGAACGCGGGCGCGAAGGTGGCGAGTTTGCCCGCCTGCTCCTGGATCGCGGCGATCACGGTCGGGTGCTGGTAGCCGATGTTGGTGTAGACGAGCCCGCTGGTGAAGTCGAGGTAGCGGTTGCCGTCGTAGTCCCAGAAATAGGCCCCCTCGGCGCCGGCGACGGCGAGCGGGTCGATGAGGCCCTGGGCGGACCAGGAGTGGAACACGTGCGCGCGGTCCGCGGCCTTCACGGCCGCACCGGCCGCGGGGTCGGCGCACGGGACATGAGGGGCATGAGGGGTCATGCGGTGAGCGTAGGCGCTGGTGGGGGCGGTCTCCATGGCCACCTTGTATGACGTGGGGCGCGGAGGTCGGCAGGGTGTCGGGTCCGGGACCCGCGAGACGGTGCGGGTGCTGGAGCGGTTGTCGGGGGCGGTGGAGAGGCTGACCGCCGGGGCCGTCCGCCCCGGGCCCGGACCCGGCCCGCTCCAGCCAGTCCGGCGCGCGAGGACGGGCTGGAGTCCGGCGCGGTTTCGCGCGGGAACGCTATACCGGTTGGCGTGTCACCAGGGCGGTGATGCCGTCGATGAGGGGGGCGGGGTCGAGGTCCGGGTCGAGCGTTCGCTGGAGCAGGAAGCCGTCCATCGCCGCGATGAGGGTCACTGCGGCAGGGAGTGGACGCGCGACTCCGTGCTCGGCGAACCAGTCGTGCAACCGCTGCCGGAACTGGGACAGGGAGGCGGCGATCTCGGTGCGCAGCTGGTCGTCCCGGTTTGCCGCGACCAGGGATTCGTACAGCAGTAGCAGTTCCGGGTCGTGCGAGTCACCGGAGCACAGTGAGCGGAGGATCATCTCGACGGCCGATGACGGATCTTCCTGCGTCAGGGCGTCACCGAGCCGGTCGAGGAAGAACATCCGGATCCTGCCCACCGCGGCGATGCGCCGGAGTTCGCCGATGCTTCCCACGTGGTAGTGGATCACACCGGTGTTCACGCCCGCGCGTTCCGCGACCCGCCTGCTGGTCACACCACCCCAGCCCACTTCGGGGATGAGGGAGGCCGCGGCCTCGATGATCTTCTCCCGTGTAGTCGCGCCGGAAGGGGATGTGGTGTTCACAGGCGCATGCCCTGGATCGCGATCACGGCACCCACACCGGCCGAGGCCAGCGCGATGACTTCGAGCACCAGCAGTTGCACCGGAAGCCGGTCGGGCACGACCGGGAAGACCGCGCCGAGGTCCGCCGCGAAGACCGCGGCGTAGCCCAGGCTCAGGACCAGTGCCGCCACGAACACCCAGTGCCGGCCCGCCATGGCGAACCCGGCCACCACGAAGCTGGCCAGCCCGAGGGACGTGAGGTAGGCGTTGAACCCGTTGTACTGCCAGCGCGGGAGCGACGAGAAGTCCCTCGTGTCGACCAGCTTCCCCGGGACCATGGGGATCAGCAGGAGTGCCTCCCAGACCAGGAACGCCGCGGTCAGGGTCGCCAGCAGGGAATGATCCATCACGCACTCCAGGGTTGCAGAGAGGTCTGAACTCTTCGTCCGAATTGGACGGTAGTCCTGGACGGTCGTCCAAATCAAGCGGGCGAGCAGCGGCGCATACGGATCCCGGCGGGGAGATCCGGGACGGGGCGGTCGTCGGGGCGCGGCGCTATCCTCGTGCGGGCTGCACAGGGGAGGAACGCGCCATGGACAAGCTCGGGGCCGAGGACCCGCACCGCATCGGCGCGTACAGGCTCCTCGGCCGCCTCGGTGAAGGCGGCATGGGGCAGGTCTTCCTCGCCCGCTCCGACCGCGGCCGCACCGTCGCCCTCAAACTCGTCCGCCGCGAGCTCGCCGAGCGGCCCGAGTTCCGCGCCCGCTTCCGCCAGGAGGTCCACGCGGCGCACCGGGTCGGCGGGGCCTGGACCGCCCCCGTGCTGGACTCCGACACCGAGGCCCCGGTCCCCTGGGTCGCCACCGGCTACGTCGCCGGGCCCTCCCTCCAGCGCATCGTCTCCGGCCGCCCCGGCGCCCCCGTCGCGGCCTCGGGGGCGTACGGGCCGCTCCCGGTACGTTCCGTCCGGTTCCTCGGCTCCGGGCTCGCCCACGCCCTCCAGCACATCCACGGCGCCGGGCTCATCCACCGCGATCTGAAGCCGTCCAACGTCCTCCTCACCATCGACGGTCCCCGGGTCATCGACTTCGGCATCGCCCGCGCCCTGGACTCCGTGCCCGACGGCGACCTGACCCGCACAGGAGCGATCGTCGGCTCGCCCGGGTTCATGGCCCCGGAGCAGGTGCGCGGCGAGCGCGTGACCACCGCGTGCGACGTGTTCTGCCTCGGGTCCGTCCTCGCGTACGCCGCCTCCGGCCGCCTGCCCTTCGGCTCGGCGGACGGCGGCGGGCCCCACGCCCTGATGTTCCGGATCGCCCAGGAGGACCCGGACCTGACCGGCGTACCGGAGGAGCTCGCCGACGTCGTACGGGACTGTCTGGCGAAGGACCCGGCGGCCCGGCCCGGCCCGGACGAGATCCTGGCGCGCCTGGGCGGGGCCGAGGCGGACGAACCCTGGCTCCCCGGCATCCTCATCGCCCAACTGGGCCGCCATGCGGTGGAGCTGCTCGACGCGGAGGACCCGCAAGCCCCGACGGCCCCGACGGCCCCGGCGGCCCCGGCGGCCCCGGCGGCCCTCCAAGCCTCCGTGCCCCCGCCAGCCCCCGCGGCTCCGCCCCCTGCCTCAGCCCCGCCGCACCCGAACCCGCCCCCGCACCCCCATGCCCATCCCCAGCCGCCCCCGTACCCCCACCCGCACGGCCCTACCGCCGAGCAGCCCTTCTCCCCCGCCTACTTCACCCCCGCGCCCCCTCCCGCCCGGGACCGCCGGTCCGCCGGGGCCACCGCCGCGCTGATAGCCGTCGCCGTGGTCGTCGCGATAGGTGCGGGCGGGTCCGTGTACGCGTTCATGAAGGACGGAGGCATGGGCACCACCATCTCCCCGGACGCGTCCTCCTCAGCCGACGCGAACGGCCCGAACAGCACGAACGACACGGGAAGTGCGAACGGCGACAGCGGAGGCAACGGCGGGAGCGGGGGCAGCGGAGACAGCGGCACCACCGACAACGAAGGCACCGTCCCCCGCGTCTACCTCGGCACCTGGTCCGGCTCCATACCCGGCGACCAAGGCCCCTCCACCCGCACGCTGACCATCCGCCAGGGCGACGTCGGCGACCCGGTCCTCTCCCTCACCGCCGAAGGTCCCCTCTCCTCCGGCTCCACGTACCACTGCGAGTTCAGCGCACGCCTGGCCGCCCGCCCCACCGCCGACGGCCCCGTCCGGATCGGGCCCTCCGCCGTCTCCTCCGGCGAACCGGCCACCTCATGCTCCCCCGGCAAAGCCACCGAGCTGACCCTGCTGCCGGACGGCACCCTGCGCCGGACGGTGACCGGCACGGGCGAGAGCCTGACCTACACCAAGTCGGATTGAGCTACATCCGGTCGGCTCGACCTGGATCGGCGCCATGCCCCGCCTGGTCCCGCCATGCCCCCCCTGGGCCCGCCGTCCGCCCTCCACCCCAGGCACTCAACTCAGTAACGCATAAGCCGCGTTGAACAGGATCAGCGTGTGCACGAACCGGTGCGCGCACGTCGGCCGGTACCGCCACATCAGCGGCCAGGTGTCACCCCCGAGCGCCGGTACGGGTACGTAACTGACCCGGCCCGTCGCCCCGTTGAACGTCGACACCTCGCGCGGCCACGGGCGTCCGGCCGTGGAGCCCGCCGGTACGAGGAAGTACACCCCGCGCCGCCCGTTCGACTCGGTGACGACCGGGCCCGGTTCGCCCCCGACCAACTCCTCCATCAGGTCGGCCAGCCGCCGCCCCTCGTCGCCGTCGACGCGGACGGCGTCGAATTGCACGCCCGCCTTGCGGAGCTGGAATCCGGAGTCCGGAATCCACTCGATTTTCAGCCCGCGATTCGTTGCATTCACAAGACGATTGTGGCGCTCGTCGCCTAGCGTTCTCCCTACCTGCCGAGGTGCGTCGCATAGCCGTTGACCTGCACCGACTTCGCTGAAGCCGAGTTGAGTTCGACGGTATCGAGTAGTGACCGGTTGAGTTCGGTTGAGTCGAAAAGAGATCGCGTAATGGCGAGTGCAGAGAACAAGGAATCCGCGAGCCCGACCGCCCAGATGGTGGCGGAGATCGCTCGCACGCTACGCATCCAGCGCGGGTGGACACAGGAGCAGGAGGGCAAGGAGCTCGGCTACTCGGCGGCGGCGATCAGCGCGATGGAGACCTGCGCGCAGCCCGCCAGTGACGCCATGCTCGTCGAGCTGGAACGGGTCTTCGGCAACGGCACCGGCATCTTCACGACGGCCCGGCGGTACATGCGGATGGAGCGGCTGCCTCAGCAGTTCCAGGACTACGCGCTGCTGGAGGAGGCCGCGATCAGCCTCCAGCTGTTCGCCACGAACGTCATCCACGGACTGTTCCAGACGGAGGCCTACGCCCGGGCGCTCATCGGTGGCGGATATCCACCGCTCTCCGACGAGCGCGTGGAGGAGCTGGTCCAGCTGCGTCTGGCACGTACGGCCCTCTTCGACCGGGACCCGCTCCCGATGATCGAGATCATCATCGACGAGGCCGTCCTGCGCCGCGTCATCGGCAACGAGGAGATCATGCGGGAGCAGCTGCTCCATCTTGTGGAGTGCGCCCGGCGGCGCAATGTCACGCTGCTTGTGCTGCCCCTGGATGCCGGGAAGTACGGGGAGTACGCGGGTGATCGCGGCTCGATGAACCTGCTGGAGACTCCCGCGCATGAACATCTCGTCTATCTGGAGCCGCAGGACGAGAGCCTGCTGATCAGTGACCCGGCAAAGGTGAGCATCTATGCTCAGCGCTATGCGAAGATCCGGTCACAGGCCCTGGGTCCTCGTGAATCGCTGGACCTCATCATGCGGTTGGCAGGAGTGAAGGAATGAGCAGCACCCTCCGGTGGTTCAAGTCGAGCTACAGCAGCAGCAGCGGCGGCGACTGCATCGAGGTCGCCTTCGACTGGCGTAAGTCCTCCTACAGCAACGCCAGCGGCGGCGACTGCGTCGAGGTCGCCGCCTGCCCCCACTCCGTCCACGTCCGTGACTCCAAGGTGCCCGACGGGCCCGACTTCGCCGTCGCGCCGGACGCCTGGTCGGCCTTCCTCACCTGGGCGGACTGAGCGGGCACAGCAGGACCCACGGTGTGCGCCCGCAGAATTCGTGCGGGCGTGTCACCGGTAGGCCTTGCACGGCGATACGGGCCGCGCCCCATCGGTGACCGCGACAGCGCTCGCGGTCCTCTCCAGTTCCGTCGTCCGTCACGAAGTGACGGCATCACACGCCGTCAGGTCCAGGTCCGGGCCGGGGGCCAGATCCAGGTCCTTCCTCCGCAGTGCCAGCCACAGGTCGTAGCGGGCGCTGGGGGGCCGGAGCAGTGAGCGCTGGAGCACGGTCTCCAGCCGGGTGAGGCGCTTGCGGGCGCCGGGGACGGAGATGCCCAGCCGGGCGGCCGTCGGGCCGAGGCGGCCCTCGCACTCCAGCCACGTGCGCAGGGTCTCCTCCGCGCCCCGGACCTCCTGGACCGGGGCCAGTTGCTGTTCGGCCCACTCCCGTACAGAAGGGCGGCGCAGGAGCTCGTCGAGAGCCTGCGCCGCCTTTGCCGTACCCGGGCCGGTGCCGGTGCCGGTGCCCGCGCCTGTTCCGATACCTGTGCCTGTGCCTGTGCCGTCCGCGTACGGGGCGGGCTCGGCGGTGCAGGCCGGGGCGGGGGTGGCGCGGATGCGCAGGGCGAGGTCGAGGGCGGCCTGGTCGGCGAGGCGGTGCAGGTCGAGGCCGAGCAGCTCGCCGATGAACCGGACGCGGGCGGCCAGGGTGTTGCGGTGGATCTTGAGGTGGTCGGTCGCGTGCGACGAGAAGGCCAGCCAGGAGGCGGCGGTGGCAGCCAGCTCCTGGCTCACGGGGTCCTGGGCGCGGCGGGGGACGTGGGTCAGGAGCGGGGCGAGCAGGGCGTCGGCCCACTGCCGCCCGGCGCGGCCGACGACGAGCGCCGCCTCCGGCGATACGCCGAACCTCGCGTGCCGGGAAGGCAGTTCGCGGGCCACGGCGAGGGCATGGAAGGCCTGGCGGTAGCCGGTGGCGGTGTCGGCGAGCGGCACCGGTTCGCTGACACCGACCACGCAGTCACCGACCCGGGCGGCGACGGCCTCGTCGATGGGGACCCGGCCGGTGGCGACCCGGTCGGTCGTGACCCGGTCGACCCGGTCGGTGGCGGTCCCCTGCGGCGCCTCGTCCGCGGGCGTCACGAGGATCAGGTGGCGTACGTAGACGGGGCACCGCACGATCCAGGACCGGCCGCCGTCCGCCTCCGCGCAGACCCGGGCCACCTCGTCCCGCCCGTCGCCCGAGCACTCCACGACGCACACCCGCACCGGGTCGGGGAGCCGGGGACGCAGCGCACCGGCGACCTGCTGGGCGATGGAGAGCTGGCCCGTCATCAGCAGGTGCAGCACCGCCTCCCGGCCCCGCGACTCGGCGAGGTCCACCCGGCGCCGCTTGCGCTCCAGCGTTTCGGCCTGCCAGCACAGCTCCAGCGCCAGCACCACGTCCGCCAGCAGCGTGGCGAGCCCGGCGGCGACGGGCCGGGGCGTGACGACGGCGAGCACGGGGGCGGTACCGGGGTCGTCGGTGTGCAGGGGGAAGAGGAGGGCGGTGTGCTCGCCGGTGTCCAGGGAGTACGCCTGGGCCCCGCGCTCGGTCAGGGCGGTGGCGCCCTCGGCGAGCAGCTCTGCGACATCGGGGACGACCGCCCCCGCCGTACGCGCCGCCGCGTGCAGCACGGTCCCGTCCGACCCGACGAGGCCGGCCCAGCCGTCGGCCCGGCCGGAGAGCCAGCGCAGCAAGGCGGGCGTGCCGCCGCTCCGCACCAGTCGGTGCATCCGCAGGAGGTCGTCGGCCCGCTCACGCACTCGCACGTGTTCCCCCGATGTCTGCTGTCCGTGGCCTGCTCGGCCGCTGCCCGGCCGGTGTGGCTGTGCGGACTGATACCTCCGCGGCCGTCCCACTGGGCGTATTGAATCTCCCGGTCTCCCTACCCCGCGATCTATCGTCCGAACGTGCTCGGGCACGTCCTTCGGGGAACGACGGCAGCGGCTCACGGGGGTGGTCGCTGTCGTCGGTGCCCGGCCTCATGGCCTTTCCGTTGACTCGTGCCCGGGGCCGACTGTCAGTGGTGCCTTCTAGCGTGCTCGGTGTCGGCTTCCGAGGAAAGGCACCACCATGGAGTTCCGTATCGAGCGCAGCGCTCTGACCGACGCCGTGGCCTGGGCGGCCCGCGTCCTGCCCGTGCGCTCGCCCGTTCCCGTGCTGGGCGGACTGCTGCTGGACACGGAGGTCGAGGGCGGGCGGCTGCGGATCTCCGGGCTCGACTACGAGGCGTCCGCGCGCATCGACGTGAGCGACGCCGAAGTCCTGCGGCCCGGCAGGGTGCTCGTGATGGGGCGACGGCTGCTGGACATCTGCAAGGTGCTGCCCGAGGGGCCCGTGGAGTGCGCGGTGGAGGGCTCGCGGTTCACGGTGTCGGGAGGCGGTGCCCGGTTCGGCCTGTCCGTGCTGCCGTTGGCCGACTATCCGGCGCTGCCCGCGCTGCCGCAGGTCCGGGGAGCGGTCGACGCGGAGCTGTTCGCGGCGGCGGTCGCCGATGTGGCGGTGGCCGCGGGGCGCGATGACACCCTGCCCGCGCTCACCGGCATCCGGCTGGGGCTCGACGGGGAGGCGGGGACGATGACACTCGCCGCGACCGACCGGTACCGCTTCGCCGTGCGGACGCTGCCGTGGAAGGCCACCGCCCCCGGCGAGAGCGCCGATGTCATCGTCTCCGCCCGCCGGTTGACCGAGATCGCCCGCTCGCTTGGGCGGTCCGGGCTGGTGAGCGTGGCCCTGGACGCCGGTTCGGCGGGCTTCGAGCACGCCGGGATGCGGACCACCGTGCGCCTGCTGGAGGGCCGACTGCCGCGCCACGAGAAGCTGTTCGCGATGCAGGACCCGGCCGTGGCGGTGGTGGACCGGGCCCGGCTGATGGAGGCCGTCAAGCGGGTCTCCGTCGTCGCCGACGGGGACAGCCCGGTGCAGATGACCTTCTCCCGTGCCGATGCCTCGGTCCTGCTCCAGGCCGGCTACGAGGACGATGTGGCCTCACAGCGGGTCCCCGCCGAACTGGAGGGCGCCGAGGAGATGGTGGTGGCCTTCAACCCGGCGTATCTGGCCCACGCGCTGGCCGCCTTCGAGGAGCCGTCACTGCGGCTCCTTCTGCTGGGGGCGGGCCAGCGCGCGATGATCACGGGCGGGGCGGACGGGACGGGCACGGACGCCCACAGGCACCTGCTGATGTCGGTGCGGCCGCAGTTGATCTGACCGGGTCCGCCCGGACTCCCGGTTCCCGTAGTCGCGTCGCAGGGGGGGCGGCGCCCTGTCCACGAGCGCGCAGACCGCGCCGACCGCGCCCCGGACGCCGGACGCCGGACGCCGGAACGGAGGGTGCGTCCGGCGCGAGCCGGGCACACCCCCCGCACGGATGGGGACACGGGTGGATCAGAGTCGGGCAGGGCCGGGCAGGGTCAGCAGCCCAGGTTGCCGGGTCAGCAGCTCAGGTTGGGGCCGGTGGTGGTGCCGAGGAACTGGGTGAACTGCGTGAACTTGTTGATGCGGCTCTGGACCTGCGCCGGGTTGCCGCCGTCGCACTCAAGCGCGCCGTTGATCGACCGGATCGTCTCGCCGAAGCCGGGCCCGTTGACGATGGCGTTGTGGCCCGTGATCGTGCCGGGGCCGGTCTGCGTGTTCCAGTACCAGAGGGCGGTCTTCCAGGCGATCGAGGAGTTCTGCTCCACGAGGTAGGGGTTGTTCAGCAGGTCGATGCCCAGGGCGTCACCGGCCGCCTTGTAGTTGAAGTTCCAGCTCAGCTGGATGGGGCCGCGACCGTAGTAGGCGGCCTGTCCGGCCGGGCAGCCGTAAGGCCGGCCCGCGTCGCAGTAGTGCGGGTAGTTGGCCTCGTTGATTTCCTTGATGTACACCAGCCCGCCGGTTTCGTGGCTGACGTTCGCGAGGAAGGCCGCGGCCTCCCGCTTCTTGAGCTCGTCGCTGCCGGTGTTGGCGAAGGCCGGGTAGGCGCCCAGGGCGTCGGTGAGGCCCTGGTACGTGTAGAAGGCGTTGCGGTTCGGGAACATCTGGTTGAACTGGGCCTCGCTGACGACGAAGCCGTCGTTCTCCCCCGGATCCCCACCGCCTCCGTCGCCGCAGGCACCCTGGTCGGCCCAGACGTCGGAGCTGCCCGGGGTCTCGTTCAGGGTCCACCACTTGGCGGTGTAGTTGCGGCCGTTGTACGAGGCGGACTGGCCGCCTGTGTAGACGGAGGACGAGCTCCACGCCGTGGCGCAGGCGGCGGCCTGTGCGGTGGCGGCGGGAAGGATGACGAGCGCCGCGACAAGCGCGCCCAGCGCGACCAGCACACTCAAGACACGTCGGATCACGTGATCACACTCCTTCGACGCGGCGCGACGTCCGGCCGTGCGCCGCCGTGGGGGTGTCCGACACTCAAGCGAGGATGGTCTGTACCTGTCAAGGTCTAGACCATCCTGGGAACGGTACCGAAAGTAAAATCTTCCGGCCCCGTCCATCATGTGGACGGGGCCGGAAGATCCGGGCAGGCGGTACAGCCCGTGCGGGCCGGTACCGGCTGCCTACAGGAACGAGTTGATCTCGATCGTCTCGGTGCGGCCGGGGCCGACGCCGATCGCGGAGATCGGGGCGCCCGACATCTCCTCCAGGGCCTTCACGTAAGCCTGCGCGTTCTTCGGCAGGTCGGAGAAGGTCTTGGCCTTGGTGATGTCCTCGGACCAGCCCGGCAGGGTCTCGTAGATCGGCTTCGCGTGGTGGAAGTCGGTCTGGCTGTACGGGAGCTCCTCGACGCGCTTGCCGTCGATCTCGTACGCCACGCAGACCGGAATCCGCTCCCAGCCGGTGAGGACGTCCAGCTTGGTGAGGAAGAAGTCCGTCAGGCCGTTGACCCGGGTCGCGTACCGCGCGATCGGGGCGTCGAACCAGCCGCAGCGGCGGTCACGGCCGGTGGTGACACCGCGCTCGCCGCCGATGCGCCGCAGCGCCTCGCCGTCCTCGTCGAACAGCTCGGTCGGGAACGGACCGGCGCCCACGCGCGTCGTATAGGCCTTGAGGATGCCGATCACGCGGCTGATCTTCGTCGGGCCGACGCCGGCACCGGTGCAGGCGCCGCCCGCGGTCGGGTTCGACGAGGTGACGAAGGGATACGTGCCGTGGTCGACGTCGAGCAGGGTGCCCTGGCCGCCCTCGAAGAGGACGACCTTGCCCTCGTCGATGGCATCGTTCAGGATCAGGGTCGTGTCGGCGACGAACGGCTTGATCTGCTCCGCGTACTGGAGCATCTCCTCGACGATCCGGCCGGCCTCGATCGCCCGCCGGTTGAAGACCTTGGCCAGAAGCTGGTTCTTCTGCTCCAGGGCCGCTTCGACCTTCTGCTCCAGGATCGACTCGTCGTAGAGGTCCTGGACGCGGATTCCCACCCGGTTGATCTTGTCGGCGTACGTCGGACCGATGCCCCGGCCCGTCGTACCGATCTTGCGCTTGCCGAGGAAGCGCTCGCTCACCTTGTCGATCGTCACGTTGTACGGAGTGATCAAATGAGCGTTTCCGCTGATCAGAAGCTTGGACGTGTCGACGCCTCGCTCGTTCAGACCGCTCAGCTCGGAGAGCAGGACCGCCGGGTCGACCACGACACCGTTCCCGATGACCGGGGTACAGCCCGGCGACAGGATTCCGGAGGGGAGGAGATGCAGTGCGTACTTCTGGTCGCCCACGACGACCGTGTGACCGGCGTTGTTTCCGCCTTGGTAACGCACGACATAGTCCACGGATCCACCGAGGAGATCGGTGGCCTTCCCCTTGCCCTCGTCACCCCACTGAGCACCGAGCAGCACAAGTGCGGGCACAGGCGTACACCCCTTCCGGGCGGGGCATGTCCAAGGTCAGGGGGCGTACGTCAAGGTCGTACCTGCCGCACGACGATGTACGGCAAAGCCTGAGCCGTCGAACCGGGTGCCCCGGAATAGACGAAGCCCCTGGCGCAATAGCGCAAGGGGCTCTTGCACCAAGATGCTACCCGAGGAAGGACCGAGGTGTCGGCTGCAGAGCCCCCCGGCGACGGCGGCGACCAGCTCCTGGTGGTCATCGACCCGGTTGCCCGCCGGACCGACGGCGAGTCCGTGCGTATCGCGAAGGACGTGCTGAGCGCCGGTTCGCACGCCAAGATCTGCCTTCCGGACACCCCCGAGGAGTTCGCCCGGGCCCTGTCCCGCCGGGGTCCTCGCCGCCCCGTGGTGGTCGGTGACGACCACGCCCTGCTGCGCGCCGTCGCCCAGCTGCACCGCGAGCGGGAGCTCGCCCGGGGCGTCCTCTCGCTGATCCCCGTCGGCGCGGCGCACGCCCTGGAGGTGGCCCATGCCCTCGGCGTGCCCCGGGGCGCGGTGGCCGCCGCGCGGACCGCGCTCGACGGGGCGGTGCGGCGGCTCGACCTGCTCGTGGACGACAGCGACGGCGTCGTGCTGGGCCGGCTGCGCATCCCCGCCCCGGCACCGCCGCCCGGCTCGGGGACCCCGCACTCGGGCGTCACGGCCGTCTGGGACACCTGCCGCTCCCTGATGACGTCCCTGGTCCGCCCGGCCCCGGTCGCCGCCGCCCACCCGGGCACGCACCGGCTGCGCATCGAGGCGGACGGGGTGCTGCTGAGCGACCTGGACACGCCCGTACGGGGCGTCTCGGTGACCTCCCAGGGCGACGCGGGCCTGGTCGACGTCGTCGTCCGCACCTCGGACGGCGAGGACGTCACCGTGGAGGCCAAGGCCGTCACCGTCTCCGGCGCCGACTTCCGCTACCGGGCCGACATACAGACCGGCGGCCCTGTCCGTACCCGGACCTGGACCGTGCGGGCGGGCGCCTGGGGGCTGATGCTGCCGCCCCCGGCGAGCGCGGACGGGACGACAGGCGCACGCTGAAAGGAGACGACCGCGGACGTCCCGGAGGTGACCGTCATGACCAGGATCGCTGTCGGATGGCACATCGACCTCGAATTCGAGGAGGACAGCCATCGCACCCGTGCGGCGGCGCTCGTCCGCCTCTCCGACGGAACAGAGGTACGCGCCCACGGCTACGCCAGCCGCCACCCGTCGGACGAGGACCAGCAGCGGGTCGGCGAGGAGATCGCGGGAGCGAGAGCGCTCAACGAACTGGCGATGAAACTGCTGACCAAGGCGCACGAGGAGATCGACGAGGCGTCGGGCAGGACGTCGTACCCACTGACCTAGTTCCGGGGGCGCTGTCCCCGGGGGCGCTGTCCCCGGGGCCGCGCTCCTCGATCGCCGAAGCGGCTTGAGGGGGAACCGGCCCGGACCCCACCCACGTCCCCCCTGGCATGAACACCACGGACACCCGACGGGACGCCATCACCGGCACCGCTGGCTGCCTCATCGCCGTGCTCGGCACGCTCGCGGGCATCATGGTCTGGCTCCCGTACGGCAGGAGAGGCCTCTTCGGCGCCTTCGAGAGCGAGACCAACCCGAACGTCTTCTGGCTGGGCCTGCCCGTCATGGCCGTCGGCGGGGCCGCGGCCGCCCTGGCCGTCTTCGCCGTCGTACGGGGCCGGTGGCGCGCGGCGCTCGGGCTGCTGGCGGCCGTCGCGGGGATCGCCGCGTTCGGGTACGGCTTCGACGTCCTGACAGGCCCTCAGGCGCTGGTGGACTGCGGACCGCCCTGCTGAAGGCGCCGGTTCGCGGTGCCCACGGGCACGCCGGGGCGCAGAGCCCACCGGCTGTGTGCCTACACCTCCACCACCAGTTCCTTCAGCCCCCGGATCACGTACCCCGGGTGCCACTCCGGTTCCGCCGCCAGTCGCATCCCGGGCGCCTTGCCCAGCAGTTCCCCGAAGGAGGCGGCCAGCTCCAGCCGGGCCAGCGGGGCGCCCAGGCAGTAGTGGATGCCCGCGCCGAAGGTGATGTGCGGGTTGTCCGGACGGGACAGGTCGAGCGTGTCCGGGTGCGCGAACCGCTCCGGGTCCCGGTTGGCCGAGCCGAACAGCAGCGCCACCTCCGCCCCGCGCCGGATGACCTGACCGTCGATCTCGATGTCGTCCAGCACCCAGCGCTCGAACATCTGCAACGGGGTGTCGTAGCGCAGGAGCTCCTCGATCGCGGTGGGCAGCAGCGCGGGGTCGCCGCGCAGGGCGGCCAGCTGTTCCGGGTGGTGGAAGAGGGTGCGCCAGCCGCCCGCCGTGGTGTTCACCGTCGCCTCGTGGCCCGCGTTCAGCAGCAGCACACAGGTCGAGATCATCTCCTGCTCGCTCAGCCGCTCCCCCTCGTCGTGGGCGGCGATGAGCGCCGAGATCAGGTCATCGCCGGGGGCCTTGCGGCGCTCGGCGATGAGCCCGCGCAGATACGCGGAGAACTCCTCCGACGCCCGGACGGCGGCCTTCGCCGTCTCCTCGGACGGGTTCAGCTCGTACATCCCGCAGATCGCCGCCGACCAGGGCCGCAGCGGCCCCCGGTCCGCCTCGGGGACCCCGAGCATCTCGGCGATCACGGCGACCGGAAGCGGCTCCGCGACCTCTGCCAGCAGGTCGCCACCGCCCTTCGCCACGAACGCGTCGACCAGCCCGGCCGCCAGCCGCCGTACGGTCGGGGCGAGGTTCTCGACCGTACGCGGGGTGAACGCCTTGGAGACCAGCCGCCGGATACGGGGGTGGTCGGGCGCCTCCAGGTCGAGCATCCCCTGACCGTTGAGCGTGGTGAACGGCTCGTGCGCGGCGGGCGGCGGGGTGCGGCCGAACTCCTCGTGGCTGAAGCGGTGCAGATACGTACGGCCCAGGCGGCGGTCGCGCAGCAGCGCCGATACGTCGGAGTGGTGCGGGATCAGCCACTGCCCGGTCGGCTCGAACCAGTGCGCCCGCCCGGCGGCGCGCAGGGCGGCGTAGGCGGGGTAGGGGTCGGCGACGAACGCGGGAGACCAGGGGTCGAATGACACGTGCATGACCCGACGCTACCCGCCTCCGCCGCCGGCGCAAGGGGCCCGGGGCAGCCCCGCCGGGGTCAACCCGGCGTGACCAGCCGTGCCTCGTACGCGAACACCGCCGCCTGGGTGCGGTCGCGCAGACCCAGCTTCACCAGGATGCGGCTGACGTGCGTCTTGATCGTGGACTCGGCGACGATCAGGCGCGAGGCGATCTCCGCGTTGGACAGGCCCTGCGCGATCAGGACGAGGACCTCCGTCTCGCGCTCCGTGAGGTCCCCGACGCGGGCGAGGGCGGGCGGCCGCGGGGCTTCCGCGAGCTTGGAGAACTCGGTGATCAGCCGCCGGGTGACCGTCGGGGCGAGCAGCGCCTCGCCCGAGGCCACCACCCGCACGCCGTCCGCGAGCTGCCGGGCCGAGGCGTCCTTGAGGAGGAAGCCCGAGGCCCCGGCCCGCAGCGCCTGGTACACGTACTCGTCGAGGTCGAACGTGGTCAGCACCAGGACCTTCGCGTCGGCGTCCTGCGCGACGATCTCGCGGGTCGCCTCGATCCCGCTCATCTCGGGCATACGGATGTCCATCAGCACGACGTCCGGGCGGAGGGCGGCGACCTGGGCGACGGCCTGCCGCCCGTCCACCGCCTCCCCCACGACGGTGATCCCGGGCATCGCGTTGAGCAGGACCGAGAAGCCCTCGCGGACCATCATCTGGTCGTCGACGATCAGCACCCGGATATCGGTGTCGCTCATGCGCGGCCGTCCCGTTCGATGACGACCGTGTCGGCGTTGCCGTCCGCGTCCGTGTCCGGGGGGCCGCCGGTCGTGTCGCGGCCGGTCACCTCGCTGCCCGTCGCGTCCCGTGTCTCCGGCTCCTCGGACAGCGGTACGGGCAGGAACACCGCGATCTCGTACCCGCCGTCCGCCGTCGTCCCGGCCGTCATCTCACCGTTCAGCATCGCGACCCGCTCCCGCATCCCGGTGATCCCGTGCCCGGCCCCCTGGGACGGCTTGACCAGTCCGGTCGGGGGCCCGTTGACCACGCGCAGTCCGAGCCCGCCGAGGACATAGCCGAGCTCGACCCTGGCGGAGGCGCCCGGCGCGTGCCGCAGGCTGTTGCTCAGGGCCTCCTGGACGATCCGGTACGCCGACAGCTCGACGCCCTGCGGCAGCTCGCGGACGGCCCCGGTGATCACCTTCTCCGTCTCCAGACCCGCTTCGCGGACGTTGTCCAGCAGCCCGTCCAGCACGGCGAGCGTGGGCTGCGGGGCGTCAGGCGCCTCGTAGTCCTCCGCCCGTACGACCCCGAGGACGCGGCGCAGCTCGGTGAGGGCGGCCACGGCGTTCTCCCGGATGGTGACGAAGGCCTGCTCCAGCTCCGGCGGCGGGTTCTCGACCCGGTAGGGGGCGGCCTCGGCCTGGATCGCGACGACCGACATGTGGTGGGCCACCACGTCGTGCAGCTCCCGGGCGATCGTGGTGCGCTCCTCCAGCAGGGTGCGCCGGTCGCGCTCGACGGCGGTGACGGTGCGCTGCACGGTGACCTCGCGCTCGGCGTCACGCCGGATCTGGACCACGGCGACGACGAGCAGCACGAAGGCGGAGAGCGTCGCCAGGGGCGCGGTGACGGTCGGGTCGCCGCCCTCCAGCAGCATCCCGAACAGCAGGGTCAGCAGCCACATCCAGGCGGCGGTGCGGGGCCGGGTCCGGGCGGCCACGACCACCATGACCACCACCTGCGCCGCGAAGGCGCTCGGCGCCCACAGCTCGCCGCTCAGGACCCCGCAGAAGACGGTCGCCAGCATGGAGGCCCAGAACGCGGCGACCGGCCTGACGAGAGTCATCGCCACCGCTATCGCGGGCACCAGACCCATCAGGAAGCGGAACTCCCACTCGGCGAAGCCGATCATCATCACCACGAAGGCGGCGAAGAGCACCAGGGCGTGCGGGGCCCAGACGACGCCCTTGCGCAGCCCTCCGGGCAGCCGCCGGATCAGCCGTCCCTCGGGGTTCAGCGGCGGCAGGGGGCGGTAGGCGAGCGCCTGGCGGAAGAGGTCCTCCCGCAGGCCGTTCATCGCCCCTTCGGCTGCCCGGAACTCCGGGCCCTTGGTCTTTGTCTGGGTCTCGGTCACGCTCCCACGGTAGGCGGCGGCGGACGGCGGGTCGTCAGCACCGATATGGATTCGGCGGGGTCCGTCTCAAGGACTACCCCGCCTCCACCGCACTCCGTCCGGAGCCCCGAGGGCCCCCTTGGCTACGCCTTCGCACGGAAGTGCTCCGCGTGCTCCCGCGCCCACTGCGCGAACGTCCGCGCCGGCCGTCCGGTGACCTGCTGGACGGTGTCGATCACAGTCCGGCCCTCGGGCGGGGTGTCCCGGTAGACGTCGATCAGGAACCCGATCACGTCCTTGGGCATCCCGTTGGCCCGCCACGACTCCAGCGCCTGCTCCTCCGTGAGCTCGACCAGCTCGATGTCCGCGCCGCGCGCCGCCGCGATGGCCGCCACCTTGTCGCCGACGGTCAGCACCTGCGGACCGGTGACCAGGTACACCTGGCCCGCGTGACCGTCCTCGGTGAGCGCCACCGCCGCCACCGCGCCGATGTCCGACTCGTGCACCATCGCGCTCAGCCGGCCGACGTACGGTTCACGCACCACGCCCTCGGCCTTGATTCCGGGCGCCCACTCCAGGGCGTTCGCCATGAACTCCACCGGCATCACGACCGTCCAGGCCAGCCCGCTCGCGCGGACCGCCCTCTCCATCGGGGTCTCCCCGCCCCCGTTGAGCACGGTCACCCGCCGCACGCCCGCCTTCCGGGCCAGCGCGAGGATCTCCCAACCGGTCTCCAGCGGTGCGAAGAGGGCCCCGCCGAAGGTGATGAGGTGCAGTCCGGTCACACCGTCGAGCGCGGACTCCAGGGACGCCGGGTCCGTGAGGTCGCCCCGGACGGCGTCGACGCCCTCGGGCAGCTCCGCCCGCGCCGGGTCGCGGGTCAGGGCCCGGACGTGCTCGCCGCGCTCCAGCAGCTGCTCGACCACACGGCGGCCGACCGTTCCCGTGGCCCCGGTCACCAGGATCGTCATGGGGTTCTCCTCAGCTCGGTTCGGTACCCGTACGGTTCGCGCCCATTCGCCTCGCGCCCGTTCGGGTCGACAACAACCAAGTTAGAGACCCTTGCGGACACTTTCTGTCCGCAACTGCGGTGTGCGATCCGCCCGCGGCCCCTTCGTCACCAGGCCAGCTGCGTGATCTCCTCCGCCACGATCGCGCAGGCGTCGGCGGCCGGGTCGATCAGCGGGAAGTGCCCGACCCCGCCGAGGAGCGTCAGCCCGACCGTCTCGCCGGACTTCGCCGCCGCGTCGACGTACGCTTCCGACACGGCCTGCGGGACGACGATGTCCTCGATGCCCTGGACGATCGCCGTGGCGATCCCGGTGGGCAGCAGGGCCGCGGGGTCGGCATGGGCGATACGGTCGTCCGACTCACGGCCCTCCCCCAGCAGTTGGCTGAACGCTCCACCGCATACGCCCAGCTCCACGGCCTTGGCGAAGTCCGCGATCGGGGCCAGTGCGACGACCCCGCGCAGGGGCGGCGGGGCAGGCAGGCGCCACGGCGACCCTTCGGGCAGTACGTGCCGTGCCGCCGCCCAGAGCGCGAGGTGTCCGCCCGCCGAGTGCCCGGTGACCACGACGCGCCGCACGTCGGCCTCCGGCAACTCCTGTGCCGCCAGGGCCGGTACGGCGTCGAGCGCGGCGGCCACGTCGTCGAAGGTGTCCGGCCAGCGCCCCGCGGCGGGGTCCGCGCCGAGCTCCGTACCGGGCGCCTGCCCCGAGTCGGCCGCAGCGCCCCGCCGGTACTCCACGCTCGCCACGGCGAACCCCCGGCGGGCCAGGAAGTCCGCGAGCGGGGAGACATGGGCCCGGTCGTACGGGGCCCGCCAGGCGCCGCCGTGCAGGAGGACGACGAGGGGGGCGGCGGTGCGGCCGTCGCGCGGGGCGTAGAAGTCGATGACCTGGTCGGGGTGTTCGCCGTAGGAGGCGGTCCGGTCAGGGACGACCTCGGGATGCGCGAACGCCGATGCGCTCTCGGCCTCGTCCCGATCACGCGCGGCAGAATCCGACATGCTGCTCAACCGTCCTATGCCTGTGACTGTGCCTATGCCAGTGCCTATGCCTGGGTCAGGTGCCCAACTGGGTTGACCTGCGGGGACGGTACCAGCACTCGGTACCGTCCCCGCCCGGCCGCAGGCGCCGTGACGGCCCGTCAGGCCGCCTGCGGCTCCGCTGTCTCCTCAAGCACCTCGGCCAGCACCCACGCCGCCCGTTCCGCGTCGGCGAACCCCAGGTACAGCGGGGTGAAGCCGAACCGCAGCACATCCGGCCGCCGCAGATCGCCCACGACGCCCCGCTCGATGAGGCGGCGCATCACAGGCCCGGCGTCCTCGCAGCGCAGGGCGACCTGGCTGCCTCGTTCGGCGTGCGCGGCCGGCGTGACGGAGGTGACCCGGCCCGCCGGAACGTACGCCTCGACGCACTCCAGGAAGAAGTCCGTCAACGCGAGGGACTTGGCCCGCACGGCGTCCACCGACACCCCGTCCCACACGTCCAGCGCCGCTTCCAGCGTGAGCATGGAGACGATGTCCGGCGTGCCGACCCGGCCCCGTGCCGAACCGTCCGCCGGGGCGTAGTCGGGGGTCATGCCGAACGGGTCGGCGTGCGAGTTCCACCCCGGCAACGGGGAGTCGAAGGCCGCCTGGTGGCGCTCGGCGACGTACAGGTACGCGGGCGAACCGGGGCCGCCGTTGAGGTACTTGTACGTACAGCCGACCGCCAGGTCCACCCCGTTCTCGTCCAGCCCGACGGGCAGCGCGCCCGCGCTGTGGCAGAGGTCCCACACCGCCATCGCGCCCGCCGCGTGGACGGCGGCGGTCAGTCCGGGCAGGTCGTGCAGCCGGCCCGTGCGGTAGTCCACCTGGTTGAGCAGGGCGGCGGCCGTACGGGGGCCGAGAGCGGCCGGTACGTCGGCGGGTGCGACGGGCACGATCCGGTGGCCGGTCAGCCGTGCGGCGGAGGCCGCGATGTACTCGTCCGTGGGAAAGGTCGTCGCGTCAACCAAGATCTCGTCACGTCCCTCGCCCGCGAGGCGGCCCGCCGCGACGACCGCCTTGAAGACGTTCACGCTGGTCGAGTCACCGACGACGATCTGGCCTCCGGCGGCCCCGACGAGGGGGGCGATCCGGTCACCGATCCGCTCGGGCGCGGTCCACCAGCCGCTCTCGTCCCAGGACCGGATGCGCAGCTCGCCCCACTGCCGGGTGAGGACGTCCTGTACCCGGGCGGGAACGTGGACGGGCAGCGCACCGAGGGAGTTGCCGTCGAGATAGACGCCTTCGTCGAGGGCGAAGAGCCCCCGGCGGTCGGCGAGCGGGTCGGCGGCGTCGAGCTTCAGCGCCCGCTCACGGAGCGTGTCACGGGAGGTCTCAGACATGGCTGCGCGCCGTCCACAGCTCGGGGAACACGTTCTTCGTGGCGCGCTTCTCCAGCCAGGCCACTCCGGCGGAGCCGCCGGTGCCGGTCTTGGAGCCCATCGCCCGGCGGGTGGCGACGAGGTGGTCGTTGCGCCATCGCCAGACGAGCTCGCCGACGTCGGTGAGCAGCTCGCCGAGGCGCACCAGCTCCTCGTTCTGGTCGTCGGAGGCGTAGATCTCCGCCCACACGGCCTCGACCTCGGGCGACGGCTCGTAGCGCTTGGTCAGGTCCCGGCCGATGACGGCCTCGGGGATGGCGTACCCGCGCCGGGCCAGCAGGGCGAGCGTCTCGTCGTAGAGGCTGGGCTCCCCGAGCGCCTTCTCCAGCTCGGCGTACACGCGGGGCGCACCCCGGTGCGGCACCAGCATGGACGCGGACTTGTCGCCGAGCAGGAACTCCATCCGCCGGTACATCGCGGACTGGAATCCGGAGCCCTCCCCGAGCGACCCCCGGTAGGAGTTGAACTGGGCGGGGGTGAGTCCGGCGAGCGGCCGCCAGGACTCGTTCAGCGCCTCCAGCTCGCGCAGCGAACGCTTCAGGGCGTCACGCGCGACGGGTATGCGGTCCTCGCGCAGGGCGCGGGTGGCGGTCTCCCACTCGTGGACGATGACCGTGAACCACAGCTCCATGACCTGGGTGGTGACCAGGAAGACCATCTCGCCGGGGTCGTCCGAGCGGAGGTGCTGGAGGTGGGTCAGGACATCCGCCTGGACATAGTCCTCGTACGGAGTCGTTCCCGCGAAGTCCAGGTACGGGGTGTCCGCACCGGTGGCTTCGGGGTCGGGGTGATTCGTCGACATCGCTGTCTCCTCGACACGAGCTTCCGGGTAGCGGTCCGCCCCTTCCGTGAGGTGATGGAGCTCCGGTCCCCTGCTCGCATACTAGGGCCTCCCTTCGGACCAGGCCGGATCAGGGAGCGGGGTCCGGTGCGTGCAGCTGCAAGGCGGAGGAGGGAGTCGACGCGGAGCGTCGGAGACTGACGACAACGCGGCAGATGTGCGCACCGGACCCCGCGAGCCCGGCCTGGTCCGAAGGGAGGCCCTGGGCCGGACCCGCGCTGTGTGAGCGTCGGGCCCGGCTACGGAGTGCGCGGCCGGGGTCAGCTCAGGATGTCGGCGGCGGTCGGCGAGGAGTCCCGCAGGAACGTCGAGCAGCGCTCGTGCTCCGCGGTCTCGCCGATCGACCCGGCGGCCCGCGCCAGGGCGTGCAGGGCGCGCAGGAAGCCGCGGTTCGGCTCGTGCTCGAACGGTACGGGGCCGTGGCCCTTCCAGCCGGCCCGGCGCAGGGCGTCGAGGCCGCGGTGGTAGCCGGTACGGGCGTACGCGTACGACTCGACGACCCGGCCGCCCTCGAACGCCTCGTCGGCGAGCTGCGCCCAGGCGAGCGAGGATGTGGGGTACTTCGCGGCGACCTCGGCGGGCGGGGTGCCCGCGGCGAGCAGCTCGCGCGGCTCCGGGTCGTCGGGGAGGTGGGTCGGGGCAGGGCCCCCGAGCAGGTTCTCGTGGATGGACATGGCTCAAGTGTGCCTGCCGTCATGTCCCGGCGGGACCGCGCCCCGGTCGCCGCGGGGAGGGCTGCTCCGGTTCCAGGGGCGGGGCGGCGACCCCGCAGTGCACCGCGCACTCGGGCCGCTCGCCCCGGACGGCGGCGGCCGCCGGGGCGCGGACCGTCCACCAGGCGATGACCGCGCCCGCGACCAGCAGCCCGGCGCACATCGGCATCGCCCGCCGGAAGGTCGCGGCGAACTCGCCCGCGTCCCGGTACGCCTCCGGCCCCATCCCGGCGAGCAGCGGCAGGGCGGCCACCGCGATCAGCCCGGCGGCCCGTGCGGCGGCGTTGTTGATGCCGCTGGCCAGCCCGGCCCGCCCGGTGTCCACGGCGGCCAGGACGGTCGCGGTGAGCGGCGCGACGACCACGACGAGCCCGGTGCCGAGCACGAGGACGGCAGGCAGCACCTCGCCGACGTACGAGCCGAAGGATGCGCTGCCCGGCCCCACCCGCAGCATCAGGAGCATCCCGGCGGCGGCGAGCAGCGGGCCCACCGTGAGCGGGATGCGCGGCCCGATCCGCCGCCCCAGTTCACCGGCCGAGGCGGAGAAGAGCAGCATCAGCACGGTGGTGGGCAGCAGGGCGGTGCCCGCGCCGAGCGCCGAGTACCCGGCGACCACCTGGAGCTGGATCGCGGAGAGGAAGAAGAAGCCGCCAAGGGCCGCGTAGACGCAGAAGGTCACCAGGTTGACCGAGGTGAACAGCCGGGAGCGGAAGATCGACGGCGGCAGCATGGGATCGGCCCGCTTCCGCTCCACCCGCACGAACGCGGCCCCCAGCAGCACCCCGCCGACGGCCGACCCGATCACGAGCGGGGACGCGCCCCGCTCCGGCGCCTCGATCAGCGCGTACGTCACCCCGGCCAGCGCGAGCGCACCGAGCACGGCCCCCAGTACGTCGAACCGGCCGTGCGACGCCGGATCGCGCGACTCCGGCACGTGCCGGAGGGCGACGGGCACACAGATCGCGGCGAGCGGCAGGTTCAGCAGGAACACCCACCGCCACCCGGGCCCGTCGACGAGCCACCCGCCCACGAACGGCCCCACGGCCGCCCCGACCCCGCCGAACCCGGACCACAGTCCCACGGCCCGGGCCCGGTCGTCGGGATGGAAGCTCGCCTGGATGAGCGCCAGGGACCCCGGCGTGAGCAGCGCCCCACCCACCCCTTGCAGGGCCCGGGCGGCGATCAGCACCCCCGCGTTCGGCGCGATCCCGCAGAGCAACGAGGCCACCGCGAACCACACCACCCCCACCACGAACACCCGCCGCCGCCCGTACCGGTCCCCGAGCGCCCCGCCGAGCAGGATCAGCCCGGCGAGCGTGAGCATGTACGCGTTGACGGTCCACTGGAGCGCGGCCAGATCCGTGCCGAGGTCGGCGCCGATGCGGGGCAGGGCCACGTTGATGACCGTGGAGTCCAGCATCGCCATGCCGGACCCGAGCACGGTGGTCAGCACGACCCACCGCCCGGCCGGCGAGGCGACACGGATCTCCCCGGACGTCTCCCCGGGCTCGGAGGCAGCAGCAGCCATGGGGCCAGCTTCCCCCTCGGCGCCCCTGCCCGCACTCCGCGCTCCCGGAGCCCCGACGCGGGGGCGCTGCCCCGGGCCTCCGCTCCTCAACCGGCGGAAGGGCTCGACTCCGTGCTCCTCACCGCCCGCACCAACGCCTCCACTCCCAGCACCACCTTCTCCCGAGGGCACCCCACGTTCAGCCGGACGAACCCGGGCGCCCCGTAGACGGACCCCCTCATCACCGCCACCTTCTCCCGCTCCACCAGCACCCGCTGCAACGCGTCCTCGTCCACCCCCAGCGGCCGCAGGTCGATCCACGCCAGGTACCCGGCCTGCGGCGGCACCCACCCCAGCTCGGGCAGCGCGGCGCCCAACCGCTCCGCGACGTACGCCAGGTTCCCCGCCACGTACTCCCGTACCGCGTCCAGCCACGCCCCGCCCTCCCGGTACGCCGCGATGTGCGCGGTCAGCGACAGCACGGCCGGGGAGGCCAGCCCCTCCGCCGTCTCCATCCGCCGCAGGAACTCCGCCCGGTCCGCCGGATCGCCGACAAGCCCGTACGAACCGGTCAGCGCGGGAAAGTTGAAGGACTTGGACGCGGAGGTGACGACCGCCCAGCGGCCCGCGCCCCCGCCCTCGCCCGCCACCCGCGGCCACGGCACATGGACCTGCCCCTCGTGCACGAAGTCCGCGTGGATCTCGTCGCTGATCACCGCGACCCCGTACCGCTGCGCGAGCGCCGCCGTCCGGGCCAGCTCTCCGGCCGTCCACACCCGGCCCGTCGGGTTGTGGGGCGAGCACAGCACCAGGACCTTGGCGTCCGCCCGGGCCAGCTCCCGCTCCAGCGCCTCCTCGTCCCCCACCGGCACCCCGCGCAGCTCCCGCCCGAGCCCGGTGATCGCCTTGCGGAAACCGTCGTAGGCGGGGGTGTGGACGACGACGCCCTCCCCCTCCTCCGTCCACATCTGGAGCAGCTGGGAGAGCTGGCTGAGCACGGACGGGCCGTAGACGAGCTGCCCGGTGTCGATGTCGGTGCCGTACCGGGTGGCGTACCAGTGGGCTATCGCGGAGCGGAAGTCGTCCTGCTGCCAGGTGGTGTAGCCGAACACCCCGTGCTCCAGCCGGGCCCGGAGCGCCTCCAGCACTTCGGGGGCGGTGGCGAAGTCCATGTCGGAGATGGTGAACGGCAGCAGGCCGTCGGCCCCGAACCGGTCGGCGGCCCCGTCCCACTGGACGCACCACGTGCCCCGGCGGTCGACGGCGGTGTCGAAGTCATAGAGCGCGGCCACGACGGGCCCTCCTTCTCCAGGTGATCTCGGCACAGCAACGGGCCCGGCCCCCCGAAGGAGGACCGGGCCCGGCACCGTACGTCGGTAACGACGGATGGTTACTTCAGCTTCGTACCGGTGGAGCGCAGGTTCGCACAGGCCTCGGTGACGCGCTTGGCCATACCGGCCTCGGCCGCCTTGCCCCAGGTGCGCGGGTCGTAGGTCTTCTTGTTGCCGACCTCGCCGTCGACCTTCAGGACACCGTCGTAGTTGCGGAACATGTGGTCCACGACCGGGCGGGTGAAGGCGTACTGGGTGTCGGTGTCGAGGTTCATCTTCACGACGCCGTTCTCCAGCGCGGTGAGGATCTCCTCCGCGGTGGAGCCGGAGCCGCCGTGGAAGACGAAGTCGAAGGGCTGACTTCCGGCGGCCTGGCCGTACTTGGCGGCGACGCCCGACTGAAGGTCCTTCAGCAGCTCGGGGCGGAGCACGACGTTGCCGGGCTTGTAGACGCCGTGGACGTTGCCGAAGGAGGCGGCCAGCAGGTAGCGGCCCTTCTCGCCCAGGCCGAGCGCCTCGGCGGTGCGCAGCGCGTCGTCGACGGTCGTGTACAGCTCGTCGTTGATCTCGTGCGTGACGCCGTCCTCCTCACCGCCGGTAGGGGTGATCTCGACCTCAAGGATGATCTTGGCGGCGGCGGCCTTGGCCAGCAGCTCCTGGCCGATGGCCAGGTTGTCGGCGAGGGTCTCGGCCGAACCGTCCCACATGTGGGACTGGAACAGCGGGTTCAGACCCTTGGCGACGCGCTCCGCGGAGACGTCGAGCAGCGGACGTACGTAACCGTCCAGCTTGTCCTTGGGGCAGTGGTCGGTGTGCAGCGCGATGGTGACGTCGTACTTCGCGGCGACGATGTGCGCGAACTCCGCCAGGGCGACCGCGCCCGTGACCATGTCCTTGTTGTGCTGGCCGCCCAGGAACTCCGCACCGCCGGTGGAGATCTGGACGATGCCGTCGCTCTCGGCCTCCGCGAAGCCGCGCAGGGCGGCGTGCAGGGTCTGGGACGAGGTCACGTTGATGGCCGGGTAGGCGAACTTGCCCGCCTTTGCCCGGTCGAGCATCTCGGCGTACGCCTCGGGGGTTGCGATGGGCATCTGACCGCTCCTTGGGATGTGCGGGTGTGCAGGCTGGTCCCTGACCTGGGGGCGACGTCATCGTCGCCCCCATCTTCCCAGACTCTCCCTCCGGCTCCACCCGGCGGACCCGGTTGGATACGGGACGGTTACGGGTCAGGGGTGGACGGTTTCACGTGAAACCGTCCACCCCTGACGAAAACCGCAGGTCACACCCTGGTGGGGCGAGGCTCAGGCGAGGCCCAGGTCCGCCACCGAGTAGACGTGGACGTACGGCAGACCGGCCTCGGCGATCGCCGGGGCGGCCCCGCGCTCGACGATCACGGCCACGGCCACGACCTCGCCGCCCGCCTCGCGCACCGCCTCGACGGCGGTCAGCGGCGAGCCACCCGTGGTCGAGGTGTCCTCGACGACCAGGCAGCGGCGGCCCTTGACGTCGGTGCCCTCGATCCGGCGCTGCATCCCGTGCGCCTTCTGCGCCTTGCGGACGACGAACGCGTCCAGGCTCTTACCGCGCGCGGCGGAGGCGTGCAGCATCGAGGTGGCGACCGGGTCGGCACCGAGCGTCAGTCCGCCGACGCAGTCGTAGTCCAGCTCGGCGGTGGCGTCGAGCATGACCTGCCCGGCCAGCGGCGCGGCGGTGCCGTCCAGCGTGACCCGGCGCAGGTCGATGTACCAGTCGGCTTCCAGACCCGAGGAGAGGGTCACCTTGCCGTGCACCACGGCCTTGTCCTTGATCTGCTGGAGCAGCTCAGCGCGTACGTCAGTCATGTCCACGAGGGTAAGCGGTGCCGGAATCCCTGATCGCACACCCGGCCGCGAACCGGCTCAGAGCCGGACCCAGCTCCAGGTCGTCGTGGTCTCCAGCGGGTCGATCGGCGTGACCAGCCGGGGTGCGGTGTTCAGTCCGTTCGGCGGCCCGGACTGCGGTTCCACGCAGACGGCCTCGTCCTGCTCGTCGTAGACGACCACCCACTCACTGCGGCTCTTCACCGTCAGCTCCAGCTGCCCCGGCCAGGTGAGCTTGACGTCGACACCGTCGGGCATCCCGAAGCAGTCGTCCCACGGCCCCGCGACGGGGTCGATGCGGCGGCCGGTGGGCAGATGGTCCGCGCCGCGTTCCTCCTGCCAGGCGGCGTCGAAGGAGAGCTCAGCATCCCGGCCGCCCCCGATGCTGCGGTGGAACCAGGGGTGCCAGCCCGCCTGTGCCGGGAAGGAGTTGCCGTACGTCTCCACGGCGAGGCCCAGCGTCAGCCCGTCCTCGGTCAGCTCGAAGGTCTGCGTCACCCGGCCCTCGTACGGCCAGGGCTCGGCGAGGTCGTAGTAGAAGGACGCCCGGCCCTCGTCCGCGTCGGCGGCCGTGTGCGCGGTGTGCCAGGAGGTGTCCCGGCCCGTGCCGTGGATGGCGTGCGGCGGGGAGTTCAGTGGCAGCTCGTGGAGCGCGTCGCCGTTTCGGAACCGCCCGTTCCCGGTACGTCCGCACCAGGGCACCATCGGGAAGCAGCCGTACCGCTCGCCCTGGCGCAACAGTTCGACGCCCCCGATCCGCAGGCTGCTGATGCGGCAGCCGTGTACGGGGTCGACGGTCAACTCGGCGTCGCCGACACTCAGCCTGACGTTCTCTTCGCTCCTGCTCACCCGACGACCCTACTGGCGGCTCATGTCCTGCGGCGCCGCAACGCCCGGCCCAGCACCACGGCGGAGGCCAGCGCGAGGGCGGCGGCCGGGGCGGCCCAGCGCAGGACGGTGCTCGCACCGCCCGCCTCCGGGGAAGGCACAGGGGCGTAGCGACCGCGCGGGGGCGCGTGGTCGACCTCCTCCGCGCTGCGCCCGATCATGGTGCGGCGGGCGTGCGCGGCCTCGGCGGGCGGTTCGTCCGGGACGGTGAACTCCACCCCGGCGACGGGGTCGAGCGAGGGCGGCGGCACGGGCGAGTCAAAAACGGACCCGTCTTCGGCCCGGTCCTCGGCCTCGCTGTCGGCTTCGGCGTCGAGGTCGGTGTCGGGCACAGCCCCGGGCCCGTCTCCTGTGTCGGCTTCGGCGTCCGACACGGGCCCGGAACCCGCTTCGGCGTCGGGCTCGGCCGCGTCCCCGGCACCCTCCCCCACGGGCTCGTCGTCGCCCGCGAGCCCCTCGGCGGCCGCTCCGCCGTCCTCGGCCCGCGCCGCCAGCGACTCCGTCACCAGCTGCTGGGTGAAGCGGTCCAGGAGCCGGTGGGCGGCCGCGAGGGCCGCGCCCTCCTCCAGCTCGACCAGCCGGCCGTCCCCGCTCGCCGTGCCGCTGTACGTGAGGGTCGTCCCGCCGTCCGCCTCCGTGAGGGCGATGGTCAGGGCGAGCTTCACCGCACCGCGGCCCCGGACCTCCACGCCGTCCCCGGTGACCGAGAACCGCTCACCGCCCGCCGTCTCCGCACCCTCCGGGCCGGAGAGCCTCAGCTCGCCCCGGTAGGTGATGGTGTGGCCGCCGGCCCGGAGCTTCAGTCGGCCCGCCAGGGGCGATGCCGAGGCGTCGGCGTCCTGCTGGAGGCCGGGGACGCAGCGGGCGACGCGGACGGGATCGCCCAGCGCGCGCCGCAGGGCCGGGACGGGAACCGGAACGTGCACCTCATGCTCCATGCCGACCGAGCCTAATCGGCCACGGCCCGGACGTCAGCGCTTCCGCCCGCCGAACGGCGACCCATGCCACGGAAACCTGCCCTCCGCCTCAACACGTCACACGTCCTCACACGTCCTCCCAGTACCTCGGGTGGACCAGTGTCGACGGGGTCCGCCCCGGCAGCCGTGCGGCGTCCGCGGCCCGCGCGCCCTCCCGCAGCTCCCGGCTCCCCAGCGACCGCAGCGCGGGCCCCCCGGCGGCCAGCGCGAGCTGCGGCACCTCGCCCGGCCCCGCGAGGACGAAGCCCCAGTCCTCCGGGCCGTGGCCCTCGCCCCCGACCCGGTCCGGGCTCGCGGCGAAGCCGGCGTACCGGCCGGCGATGCGGTACGGGCGGGTCGTGAGGCCGGCCGCGCGGACGGAGGCCTCCACCGTCCAGTAGGTCTCCGGGCGGCCCCCCATCGGCCCGGCGTGCACCGCGAACCGCCCGTCCGGGGCGAGGGCCTGGGCGATCAGCCCGTAGAACTCCGCCGAGTACAGCTTCGTACTGGCGGTGATGCCCGGGTCCGGCAGGTCGGAGATCACCACGTCGTAGCGCGCGCGGTCGGCCCGCAGCCAGGTGAAGGCGTCCGCCGCGACGGCGGTGAGGCGCGGGTCGCGGTAGGCGTGGCCGTTGAGGCCGGAGAGGGCGGGGTCCGTGCGGGCCAGTCGGGTGACGGCGGGGTCCAGCTCGACGACGGTGACCGAGCGGACGTCCGGGTAGCGCAGGACCTCGCGGGCGGCCAGCCCGTCGCCGCCGCCGAGGATGAGGACGCGGGCACGGGGCCCGTTCATCGCGGGGTGGACCAGGGCCTCGTGGTAGCGGTACTCGTCACGGGCGCTGACCCGCAGGCGGCCGTCGAGATAGAGGTCGAGGGAATCGCGGTCCGCGCCGGTCAGGACGAGCTCCTGCACCCCCGTCTGCACGGCGACCCGCACCTGGTCCCCGTAGACCGCACGCCGCGCCGCCCGCTCGAAGTCGTCGACGAGCACCGTGGCGGTGCCCAGGACCGCGATCACCGAGACATTGACCAGGACGAGGAGCCACCGGCAGCGGGAGCTGAGGTCGCGCCGGAAAACCCACAGGATCAGCGCGCCGCCCGCCGCCGCGTTCACCACGCCGGTGAACAGGGCACCGGTCAGCTGCCCCAGCATCGGCAGCAGGAGGAAGGGGAACGCGAGCCCCCCGACGAGCGCGCCCACGTAGTCGGCGGCGAAGAGGTCGGCGACGGCCCCGCCCGCGTCCTGCCGGTCCACGCGCTGGATCAGCGTCATCAGCAGCGGGATCTCGGCACCGATCAGCACACCGATCGCCAGGGAGAACCCGACCAGGGCGTGCCGCGACTCGCCGAGCCAGGCGAAGGTGGCGTACAGGACCAGCGCCGAGGAGCCGCCGATCAGGGCGAGGGCCGCCTCGATCAGCCCGAACCCGACCGCGGCGTGGCAGCGCAAACGTTTCGCGAGGAGAGAGCCGATGCCCATCGCGAACACCATCACGGAGAGCACGACGGAAGCCTGGGTGACCGAATCACCGATCAGATACGAGGCCAGGGCGACCAGTTCGAGCTCGTAGACGAGACCGCAGGCGGCGCAGATGAAGACAGCGGCCAGCACCAGGAACCGGCCGGTCCTCGGCCGCACGGGAAGCCGCGCCGCGCCCCCTCGTAGCGACACCTGCTGGTCGATCATGATGCGAACGCTACGTCACTGAACGATCGCTTTTTGTCACCCACAAGGGTGCAAGTGCCGCGCCACCGGCATGCCCGCGGCTCAGGCCGCGGCCGCGGGAATCCGCACCCCCACCCGGGTCCGGGTCACCACCAACTGCCCCTCCTGCGGATACGCGTGCCAGGTGCGCCACCGCACCTGGCCCTCGGCGCGGTGGGCGAGCATCGCGGTGAAGGCGTACGGGCTGCCGGGGAAGGTGCCCGCCAGACCGTGCGGGTGGTCGCTCACCAGGGCGAGCAGCTCCTGCGCGCGCCCCGCGAACTGGCCCTGGGTCAGGGTCTCTACGCGGGCCGCGAATTCGTACTCCCACTCCCCGAGCCGCTTCGCGACGCCGAGGGGCAGAGGGGTGCTGCTGCCGGGCATACAGGCGACGGTCTCGGAGCAGACTCCGCGGTCCTCCTGAAGGAGCACCTGGTGGGAGGCGCCGAGCAGTCGCAGCTGGAGTTCCGCGCCGTCGAGCTGGAGGTCGAGGACGGCGAGGGCGGGCAGCGGCTCCCGGCCCAGCGTCCAGGCCAGGTCGGCGGCGCGGGTATCGGAATAGGCCGTCTGGAGGGTCGTGAGCATGGGTCGGCTCCGCAAACACACATGGACACATGGACAGCGGGGCGCCCCTGTATTACTGCGCGTGGAGGGAAGGGGAACGCCCGATCTGGTCCAACTGGGGTCCGAGGGCTGAATGTTCTCTTCGACGAGGGAATCACGAAGTACGCCGCACTCACAGCGTTTTCGCCCAACTTGCCGTGGTTTCCATCCCCTCGGGGGCAGCACGGTTCAACTGTTCAACCGAACACGTCCGCGTCGCGCAACAAAAAGGCGTCCGGAGGGAGTTCGCCCTCCGGACGCCCGGCGCCGGGTCACTGTCGGTGACTGCCGGACGGCGCGCTCAGCCGTGGCTCAGCTGCCACCGCCGCACCCGCCGCCACCCCCGCCACCGCCGCCGCCGCACGAGGAGCCGCCACCGCACGAGTGACCGACCGAATCCCCGCCCGAATCCCCGCCCGAGCCGCCGACCCAGCCCCCGCCCGTGCCGCCGACCCAGCCCCCGCCCGTGCCGTTCGCGCCGGACGTGCCGCCTCCGCTCCTGCGCACCAGGAACACCAGTCCCCCTACGACCACCGCCGCGATCAGCACCACGAAGACCATGCCGTTCACCCGCCTTTCTTCCCCCGAAGCGAGGTTCCCCCGTCGCTTCCCCGTTTTCCGTTTCCCGTTGTTTCCGCGTGCCGGTTGCCCGCGTGACAGGGGCATGCCCCAGCCTGCGGAGGTGAAAGCAGACTTGAGCAACTCCAGAGCTTCGGCACAGGATGGCGCCCATGACACAGGGACGACCGACCCAGGGAAACCCCGCAGCGGGACGGCCGCTGCTCAACCGCCGCCTCGCCGCGTTCGGCACGACGATCTTCGCCGAGATGTCCGCGCTGGCCCTGCGGACCGGCTCCATCAACCTCGGCCAGGGCTTCCCCGACACCGACGGCCCCGAGGAGATCCGGGAGGCGGCCGTCCGGGCGCTGCGCGCCGGGCACGGCAACCAGTACCCGCCGGGCCCCGGCATCCCGGAACTGCGCAGCGCCGTCGCCGCCCACCAGGAGCGCTTCTACGGCCTGACCTGGTCCCCGGAGACCGAGGTCCTGGTGACCACCGGCGCCACCGAGGCGATCGCCGCCTCCCTGCTCGCCCTGCTCGAACCGGGCGACGAGGTCATCGCGTTCGAGCCGTACTACGACTCGTACGCCGCGTGCATCGCCATGGCGGGCGCGCAGCGCGTACCGCTCACCCTGCGCGCCCCGGACTTCCGCCCGGACCTCGACGAACTGCGCGCCCTGATCACCCCGCGCACCCGTCTCCTGCTCCTGAACACCCCGCACAACCCGACGGGCATGGTGCTCACGCCCGACGAGCTGGCCGGGATCGCGGCCCTCGCGGTGGAGCACGACCTGCTGGTCGTCACCGACGAGGTCTACGAACACCTGGTCTTCGAGGGCGCGCACCACCCGATCGCCGCCCTGCCCGGGATGCGCGAGCGCACGGTCTCCATTTCGAGCTCGGGCAAGACGTTCTCGTACACCGGCTGGAAGATCGGCTGGGTCACCGGGGACGCGCCGCTGGTGACGGCGGTGCGCTCGGCGAAGCAGTACCTGACGTTCGTCAGCGGGGGCCCGTTCCAGTACGCGATCGCCGAGGCGCTCGCGCTGCCCGACACGTTCTTCGCGGACTTCCGCGCGGACATGCGGCGCAGGCGCGACCTGCTCGCCAAGGGCCTGCGGAGTGCGGGCTTCCGGGTGTACGAGCCGGAGGGGACGTACTTCATCACCACCGACATCGCCCCGTTCGGCGACGAGGACGCGTACGCCTTCTGCCGGGCGCTGCCCGAGCGCTGCGGGGTGGCGGCGGTGCCGAACTCGGTCTTCTACGACGATCCGGAGGCGGGCCGCAGCCAGGTCCGTTTCACCTTCTGCAAGAGGGACGACGTGCTGGAGGAGGCGGTGGAACGGCTGGGACGGCTGGGCTGAGTACGGCCAGGCACGGGGCGGATCAGCCCGGATACGGAAAGGGCCCGGGAGTCGGTCGTGATGACCGCCTCCCGGGCCGCTGCCGTGGGCCGTGGCGTCAGGCGCCGGCGGGCTCCTCGCCGTCCTTCTTGTCCTCGGCGGGCTGGATGCCGAGGCGCTCGACGAGCCACTTGTCGAACTCGATCGACGCGCGGACCCAGCTGACCGTGGAGGAGACGAAGTGCTCCAGGCTGACGCCGGTGCCGATGAGCATCTGCGCCTCACCGATCAGCCGGACGGAACCCGCCTCGCCCTCCTCGCCCTCGTGGGCGTGGGTGTAGACCTTGGGCCACAGGGTGCGGCGGTTCCAGTCGTCGATGGCGTCCAGGAGGACGGGACGCTGATCGAGCGCGTGGGGGCGGTCGTAGAACGTACGGACCGAGAAGACCTGCTGCTCGTCCTCGCCCCGGAACATGAAGTACGTCCGGAACTCTTCCCACGGTGCCGCGAGGTCGCCCTCGTCGTCGACGACGTACTTCAGCTCCATCTGGTCGAGGAGCTGCTTGACGAGGTCCTGGTCAGGGACGACGGGGCCCTCCGGTCCTGCCGCCTGCGGTTCGGGCTGGCCCCCGAAATTAGGAATCGAGGACGGATCGATGCTCACCGTTATTTCCCTTCGTGACGAGTACGGCCATCCTCTCCCATGGCGGGCGGGGCATGGCAAGCCCGCACGGCCCCTATCCGCCACAAGCTGACAGAGAGCGTGTGGGGACGGGGACCGGCGGGCGTACGGCCACGGGCTGCGACACCCGGTGACCTTCGGTTACGAAGCGGGGCCGACGATCAGCCCGTCCTCGGCCCGGTCCACCCGTACGGTGTCACCGTCGCGGACCTCACCGGCCAGGATCTCCTTGGCGAGCCGGTCGCCGATGGCCGTCTGGATGAGCCGGCGCAGCGGTCGCGCACCGTAGGCGGGGTCGTTGCCCTCCTCGGCGAGCCAGGCCAGTGCCTCGGGGGTGACGTCCAGGGTGAGCCGCCGGTCGGCGAGCCGCCGGGCCAGCCGGCCGATCTGGAGCCCCGCGATGTGCGCGAGCTCGTCGCCGGACAGGGCGGAGAAGACCACGAGGTCGTCGAGCCGGTTGATGAACTCCGGCTTGAACGAGGCCCGCACCACGTCCAGCACCTGCTGCTTCTTCGCCTCGGGCTTGACCAGGGGGTCCATCAGGAACTGGCTGCCGAGGTTGGAGGTGAGGATGAGGATGGTGTTGCGGAAGTCGACCGTGCGGCCCTGGCCGTCGGTGAGCCGGCCGTCGTCGAGGACCTGGAGCAGGATGTCGAAGACCTCGGGGTGGGCCTTCTCGACCTCGTCCAGGAGCACGACGCTGTACGGGCGGCGGCGGACGGCCTCGGTGAGCTGGCCGCCCTCCTCGTAGCCGACGTAACCGGGCGGGGCGCCGACGAGACGGGCGACGCTGTGCTTCTCGCCGTACTCGCTCATGTCGATGCGGATCATGGCCCGCTCGTCGTCGAAGAGGAAGTCCGCGAGCGCCTTGGCCAGCTCGGTCTTGCCGACGCCGGTGGGCCCGAGGAAGAGGAACGACCCGGTGGGCCGGTCGGGATCGGCGATCCCGGCGCGCGTACGGCGTACGGCGTCGGAGACGGCCTGCACGGCCTCGCTCTGCCCGATCAGCCGCTTGCCGAGCTCGTCCTCCATCCGCAGCAGCTTCTGGGTCTCACCCTCCAGCAGCCGCCCGGCCGGGATGCCGGTCCAGGAGCCGACGACGTCGGCGATGTCGTCCGGGCCGACCTCCTCCTTGACCATGGTGTCCTTGGCGGCCTCCTGCTCGGCCTCGGCGGCCTCCTCCAACTCCCGCTCCAGGCCGGGGATCTCCCCGTACAACAGCTGGGAGGCGGTGTCGAAGTCCCCGTCGCGCTGGGCGCGTTCGGCCTGGCCGCGCAGTTCGTCGAGGCGCTCCTTCAGCTCACCGACCCGGTTGAGGCCCTGCTTCTCCTTCTCCCAGCGGGCGTTGAGGCCGCGCAGCTCCTCCTCCTTGTCGGCGAGGTCGCGGCGCAGTTTGTCCAGGCGCTGCTTGGAGGCGGCGTCGGACTCGTTCTTGAGCGCCAGCTCCTCCATCCGCAGCCGGTCGACGGAACGCTGGAGTTCGTCGATCTCCAGGGGCGAGGAGTCGATTTCCATCCTCAGCCGCGAGGCGGCTTCGTCGACGAGGTCGATGGCCTTGTCGGGGAGGAAGCGGGAGGTGATGTACCGGTCGGAGAGGGTGGCGGCGGCCACCAGCGCCGAGTCCGCGATCTGGACCTTGTGGTGGGCCTCGTAACGGCCCTTGAGACCGCGCAGGATCGCGATGGTGTCCTCGACGGAGGGCTCGGCGACCAGCACCTGCTGGAAGCGGCGCTCCAGGGCGGGGTCCTTCTCGATGCGCTCACGGTACTCGTCGAGCGTGGTCGCGCCGACCATGCGCAGCTCACCGCGGGCCAGCATCGGCTTGAGCATGTTGCCCGCGTCCATGGCGGAGTCGCCGCCTGCTCCCGCGCCGACGACGGTGTGCAGCTCGTCGATGAAGGTGATGATGCGGCCGTCGCTCTCCTTGATCTCGGAGAGGACGGCCTTCAGACGCTCCTCGAACTCGCCGCGGTACTTGGCCCCGGCGACCATGGCGCCGAGGTCGAGGGAGACCAGCCGCTTGTTCTTCAGGCTCTCCGGAACATCACCCTTGACGATGCGCTGGGCGAGCCCTTCGACGACGGCGGTCTTGCCGACGCCGGGCTCACCGATGAGCACGGGGTTGTTCTTCGTCCGGCGGGACAGCACCTGCACGACACGGCGGATCTCCTGGTCACGGCCGATGACCGGGTCCAGCTTGCCCTCGCGCGCGGCGGCGGTGAAGTCGGTGCCGAACTTCTCCAGGGCCTTGTACTGGCCCTCCGGGTCGGGTGTGGTCACCCGGCGCCCTCCCCTGCTCGTCTCGAATGCGGCCAGCAGCTTCTTCGCACTGGCGCCCTGCCCGTCGAGGATCTCACCGGCCCGGCCGCCCTTCGCGGCGATCCCGATGAGCAGGTGCTCGGTGGAGGTGTAGTCGTCGCCCAGCTCCTTGGCCCGCTGCGCGGCGTCCTGGACGACGGCGAGCAGCTCGCGGTTGGGCTGCGGCGGGGCGACGGTGGAGCCGGTGACGCTGGGGAGGGTGCCGAGGAGCCGCTCGGTCTCGCCGCGCACGGCGGCCTGATCGGCGTCCACGGCGGCGAGGAGATCGGTGATGTTCGCGCTCGCCTGCCGTCCTTCGCCCTCCAGCAGCGCGAGGAGCAGATGCGCAGGAGTGAGGTCGGGATGCCCGTCCTTCACGGCCCTGCTGGTGGCCGCGTTGATCGCGTCCCGGCTCTTGTTGGTCAGCTCTGCGTCCACGTGTGGTTACTCCTCCTCGCAGCTGGTGAGTCATGGCGTTGACTTATGCAACGTGCACAAAGTTGAGTCTACTCCACTCAAGAGGTTCCGCACGTGGATACCCATGGGCGGCCCGGTCCCGCCTACGCGGGCGGCCCGGCCCCGCCTACGCTGCCCCCATGGCAGACGTACGCAACCCCAGCCCCGAGTACCTCGCGTTCTGGCGCGAGTACCACCTGTGCACCTTGACCACACTCCGCCCCGACGGCACGCCGCACGTGGTGCCGGTGGGCGTGACGTACGACCCGGAGGCCGGGGTCGCCCGCGTGATCACCAACAAGGGCAGCCGGAAGGTGGCCAACATCCTGGCCGCGGGCCCCGACGGAGCGCGGGTGGCCGTCTGCCAGATGCACCGGGCCCGCTGGGCGACCCTGGAGGGCGTCGCGACGATCCGCACGGAGCCGGAGGTCGTCGCGGACGCGGTGAGCCGTTACGCGGAGCGCTACGAGCGCACGCCTCGGCCCAACCCGGACCGGGTCGTCATCGAGATCACCCTGGACCGGGCGCTCGGCAGGGCCTGAGGGCAGGGCCTGAGGGGCCCTGGGCCGCGGAGGCAGCACAACGGCGCCACCGTGTTCAGGTCACGGTGGCGCCGCTGTGTGGGGGAAGCGCCGGAGCGATAGGTGACGACGGGGGAATCGCTCAGGCACTGCGGGGGGTGGCGGAAAGGGGTTCTGCGTCGAACAGCTCGTGGTCCCGCTGATCGAGATTGACGAAGATCATGCCGTACCTCACGGCGCAGCGGACCGGCTGCGGCGCACCACGGGGCCGACGGAGACAGCGATAGGCGCGGACGTCCTCGTCCTCTTCCATCACCACGACGATCGGCTCTCCGAACAGGGTGACCATCAACGAGTCGCCACGGCGGGGGAGGGCCGTGAGCAGATCGATGAAATGCCACCCTGAGCGATAGGCGGTTGCCATCTCGCGCCGAAAGGTGCGGTCGTCCGGCGGGGTGGTCATGCGACCGTGCGGGCCGGGGCGGACCAGGCAATGTCACCCGAGGAGGGTGACACCAGCCAGGCGATGTCGCTCGGCGCGGCTACCGCCTCGGCTCCCCAGGCGATGTCGCCGGGCGCAGCCGCCGCTTCGGTACCCCAGGCGATGTCCCCCGGCGCGGATGCAGCCTCGGTGCCCGAGGCAATTCCGCTGCCGCCCAGCACGCCGAAGACCGCAGCTGCGATGAACGAGGCGGCAAGCGCCGAGCGAAGCGTTCGCTTATCCATAGTCGGCTTCGTCCTCACTTGTGGTTTCTTCTCCCCCGCACCTAAGACGATGTCCTACCTGGGCACTCGAACACCACTGAGTCGATGCATCATGTTCCTGAATGTTCAGGAACCTGGGGGGTGGAGATATGCCCACAAGCAACACAAAGCCGACACATCCTCACGGGATAACTGAACTCTGTGAGGTGGGGAGTCGCCTCTATGCCAGTGCTCTGCGCTCCGGACGCATCACGCGCGCGGAAGTCGCACCGGCACCATGCCTGATGGAGTTCGCGCTGCTCCACCCCGACCCCGATGATGCCGAGTGGCTCCGGCCCGTACCTCCGTCGGCGGCGCTGGCGCAACGCCTGCACCCCATAGAACGCGAGATACAGGAGCGTCGACGGCACTCCGTCGAATTGACCGAATCCTTCGAGCCTTTCATGGCCATCAGCGCCCAGGATCCGCCGACCACCCACGCCATCACCGTGCTGGAAGGCGTCAACCGCATCAACGCCGCCCTGGATCTCGCCACGGCGGAGTGCCGCACGGAGGTGCTGACCGTGCAGCCCGGGGGCGGCCGCAGCGAGGACCGGCTCAGCGAGGCCCTGGAGCGGGGCATGTCCGTGGTGGACCGCGGCGTGAGCATCCGCACGCTGTACCAGCACACCGTGCGCCACAGCCCCGGCACGCTCGCCTACGCGGAACGCATGGCGGATACGCACGTGGAGATCCGCACCCTCGAAGAACTCATCGAGCGCCTGATCATCTTCGACCGTACGGTCGCCTTCATTCCCGCCCAGGACGACCGTCAGGTGGCTCTGGAGCTACGCCACCCCGGACTCGTCGAGTATCTGGCTAAAGTCTTCGAACAGCTCTGGACCCGCGCGGCCCCTCTCCTGGAGGAGGTCAAGTACGACCCGACGCCACGGGGCATCAGCGGTGTCCAGCGGTCCATCGCACAACTCCTGGTGGATGGCCACGTCGATGACTCCATCGCCCGCCGACTCGGCATGAATGTCCGTACCTGTCGCGCCCACGTGGCCAAGCTCTCCGCCGCCCTAGGCAGTACCAGCCGGGCCCAACTCGGCTACCTGATCGCCCGGTCGGGAATCCTGGAATCGGACTCCTGATCCGCGACCCTCGCGCCTCGGGCCCGGGCGTGACTGCGCAACGGGGGAGAGCACAGCCACGCCCGTAGGTGCACCGAGGGAGTTCCCGGCTCCCTCGACACGTACAGAATCCCCCCAACTACTACCGTGGCACCACCGTCCACTTGTTGCACTGCACAAAGCAGGGGGGTACCAAATGGCACTGGAAGAGGGTGAAACACCCCACCCGCACGCGAACACCGAGGTGTGCGGACCAGGGTTACGCCTGTACCGCGAGGCCCTTCGCGCCGGACGGGTGCCACGTGCCGAACTCAGGGCCGCACCCTGCCTCATCGATCTGGCTCTGCTGCACCCCGACCCGTGGGACGACGGGTGGATGCGCCCCGTACCGCCGTCAGCCGCCTTGGCCCACCTGTTGCAGCCCGTATCCCGGGCGATCGACGAGCGTCTGCGCCTCGCGGCTTCGCTGAGCGAGGCACTCCTGCCGCTGACCGCCGTCACCGACGACGACCCCAACCTGGCGATCACGGTGCTGGAGGGATTCGCGACCATCCAGGCATCCATCAAGGAAGCCGCCACGGCCTCGACCGACGAGATCCTGACCGCCCAGCCCGGCAGCAACCGGCCCGCCGAAACCCTGCGAGCAGCTCTGGCCAACGCGCACAAGGCCATCCAGCGCGGCGCACGGATCCGCCACATCTACCAGCACCCGGCCAGATACAGCAGCTCCATCCGGGACTACCTGTCCCGGGTACCGGCCCAGCACCTTCAGGTGCGCACGACCGAGCTCACCGTCGAGCGGCTGATCATCATCGACCGGACGGTCGCGTTCATCCCCGCCTCCGCCGACCGGAACACCGCACTGCGGATCAGGCATCCCGCCCTGGTCTCCTACCTCATCCAGGTCTACGAGGTGCTGTGGGCACAGTCCGTCCCGCTGGCCGAGAACCATCGCACGGCCGCACCGGACGCCCCGGTCACCCCTGTCCAGCTCAGCATCGCCCGCCTCCTCACCGAAGGCCACGTGGACGACGTCGTCGCCCGGAAGATGGGCATCAGCGTCCGCACCTGCCGCGCCCACATCGCCAAGCTCATGCAGACCCTCGGCGCCACCAGCCGCACCCACCTCGGCGCCCTCCTCGTGCGGTCCGGGATCGCCGGGGCGGACCGTGGCGGCGGGTGAGGCAGCGCGGAGGCAGGCCAGGCACGGCTGGCGAGGCAGGCCCGGTACGGCAGGGGTGAGGCAGGCCAGGCACGGCGGGTGGCGGCGGCCCGTGATCAGACGTCGCGGCGGTTGAAGAGGCGGGCGCCCGCGAGGGACATCGCCGCCGCCCAGCCCACGAGCAGCAGCAGGCCGTACGGCGCCGCCAGCGCGTCCGGGTAGGCGGAGGCATCGCCGAGCAGGGCGAACTGCGCGCCCTCGGGCAGGAACCGGCCCACCTCGGGGAGCTGGCCGAGTACCAGCATCTGACCGAGCGTGCCCCAGACGACCAGGCCGAGGACCGCGGCGAGCCGGTTGCGGACGACGAAGCCGATCGCCGCACCCCACGGGCCGGCCAGGGTGCAGATGGTCAGGACGGCGGCGGCGGTCGTCCAGGTGGAACCATCGACCGTTAGCTCGGCGTCCTTGGCCGCGAGGGCCGCGTAACCGACGGCGAGGGAGCAGACCACCGCCGCGACGCCGAACACCAGCCCGGACAGCGTCGCGGTCAGCAGCTTGGCGCCGACGACCGAGGAGCGCCCGGGGGCGTACAGGACGGTGCGGCCGATCGCACCGGAGCTGAACTCGTTGGTGACATGCAGGGCCCCGAGCAGCGTCGCGAAGAGCGCGGCGGACGCGCCGAGCCCCACGATGTTCTCGGTGAGCTCGGCACCGGCGGAAGCGGGGTCGGAATCCGCGTACACCAGGCCGAGTTGGCCCAGCGCACAGAAGGCGAGGGCCACCAGGAGAAGCGTCGGCAGGGCCAGGCCCGAACGCAGTTTGAGAAGTTCGGCGGAAAGCTGGTTGCGCAGGACCTCAGGCACGGGTGACCTCCGTACGCGGCGCGGCGTCCGCGCCCTCGACGAGTGCGAAGTAGGCGTCCTCCAGGCGGCCTCCGCCGCGCTGCACCAACTCCTGGAGCGAACCGGTGAACAGCACCGAGCGACGCAGGACGACCACGTCGTCGACGCTCTGCTCGACCTCGGAAAGCATGTGGCTGGCGATCAGCACGGTCCGCCCCTCAGCGGCGGAGCGCTCGACCAGCCGGCGCATCCAGCGGATACCATCCGGGTCGAGCCCGTTCAACGGCTCGTCCAGAATCAGGAGTTCAGGGTCGGGGAGCAGGGCGACGGCCAGCGCCAGACGCTGCCGCATACCGGTGGAACACGCCTTGACCCGCTTGCGTTCCGCACCGTCCAGGCCGACCTGCCCGATCACCTCGGCGATGCGCGCGGACGGCAGCCCCAGCGAGCGGGCCGAGATCTCCAGCTGACGGCGGACCGTCACCCGCGGGTGGAAGCCGATCGCGTCCATGACCACGCCGACCCGCTGCGCCCGCTCCGGAGCGGACAGCGGCTCCCCGCCCAGCACTTCGGCGGCCCCCGAGTCGGGGCGGGCCAGCCCGAGCAGAATCCTCAGCAGCGTGCTCTTGCCCGCCCCATTGGGGCCCAGCAGACCGGTGACCTTGCCCGGCCGCAACGCGAAACTCACGTCGTCGAGGGCCTGGTGATCGCCGAACCGCTTGCTCACTCCGGAGAAGACGACGCTGCCCCCTGCCCGGGGCGGATGCTCTGGTCGCACGGATCGCACGTGTTGTGTCCTGTCCTGCCGTTCGGTCAATTCGGTACATCGGGTTTGATGCGCTGCGTCCCGCTGACTGACTGCATCAGACCGCTTTGGCCGCATCCGGCTGATCGGCCGCATCAGACTGCTTGGCCGCATCCCGCTGATCGGCCGCATCAGACTGCTTGGCCGCATCCCGCTGATCGGCCGCAACCGGCGGATTCGCTCAGCGCTCACCTGCCGGTGTGTCTTCAGCCAACCAGCTGTCCGGGCCGCTCCGGCGGCTCCACGGACGCAGCTTGTTGCCGGACGTCCGGCAGGAAGCTGCGGCAGGCGGCGATGATCTCCTCGACGTCCTCCGCGGCCGCGTGCACCCCTTCCCCGAGGAGCACCCCCGTGGGGTTGAGCAGCACCTCGTCCACCCCGCTGCGGCGGTACGCGTCGAGCTCGGCCGCGATCTCCCGCGCGCTGCCCGCCACGACCACCCGGTGGCGCAGCAGGGCGTCCGCCGTGCCCGCCGGGTCGTGCGGGTCGAGAACGAGCCCGGCGGCCCGGAGCATCGCCGCGTAGTGCGGCGCCTCCCGGTGCCCGGAGGTCGCAGCGAGCGCCAGGCCGCGCACGTCACGGCCGGGCCGGTCGACGACGACGTGGACGGCCGTCGCGATCCGGGGCGGCCGGGGCCGGGCGGCCGCTGCCGCCCCCTCCTCCAGCGCGGGCCGCAGCGTCCCCGCCACATAGGCGGGCGGCGTCATCCAAGTGACGGCGACGTCCGCCGCCTCCCCCGCCGTCCGCGCCATCCCGGGCCGCAGCACGCCCGCGCCCACCTCGACCCGCGGCGCGTGCGGGAGGACCGGCAACGTGCCGTCGAGATGGTGGTACGGGCCGCTGAACTCGACCCGCTCGCCGTCCAGCAGCGCGCGTACCGACCGCAGGTAGTCGCGGACCGCAGTCCTCGGACTGCCGTACGGGCGTCCCGTCAGGCCCGCCACGAAGTCCGGGTTGCCGATGCCGAATCCCGCGACGACCGGTTCGCCGGTGAGCAGCGCCAGTGAACGGGCCTGGAGCGCCGCCTCGTACGGATGCCGCAGCGGAAGCAGCGTCACGCTCGTCCCGACCGGCACCGCGTGCCCCGCACCCGCCAGATACGCGAGCGCCTGGTGCGTCTCGGCCTGGAAGGACTGGCACATCCACAGGCGCCGGGCCCCCGACCGCTGGACGAGCGCAGCGAAGGGGGCGACGAGTTCGGGGTGGTCGGGCTGGAGCGGGTAGAGGACGGCCGGGTTCACCGGTGGGCACCCTTCTGGTCGCGGAGTTCGTACGGGGTGGGGTGGTCGAGCTGGGCAGCAGGGGCGGTGCAAGAGGCGTGGGCAGGGGCAGAGGGAGGGGCAGGAGTAGAGGCGGGGGCAAAGGCGCTCGGTTCGTGGTCGACGGTCGGCGCGCCCTCGGGGCCCGGCTCGTGCGTCGCCACGACGGCCCGGTCCGGAGCCAGGTGGCGCGCGGCCGCCTCCGCCACCTGCTCGGGCGTGACGGCGGCGACACGGGCCCGGTAGCCCTCCAGCCAGTCCGGCTCCAGACCCGCCGCGGCGAACCCCGCCAGCGCACTCGCCTCCTCCGCCCGGGTCGCCAGGGCGAAGCGGGTGAAGCCGGTCGCGTAGGCGCGGGCGCGATCCACCTCTGTCCGGGACGGGCCCTCCTCGGCGAGTTCCCGGAGGCATCGGGTGACCTCGTCGGCGAGCCTGCCCGCGCCGCCCGGCGCTCCCGCGCACTCGATCTCCAGCCAGCTGCCCGCCCCGTTCTCGCGGAGGCGGGCGGAGACGGCGTACGCGAGGCCGTGCCGGTCGCGCACCTGCCGGGCGAGCCGGGCGGATGCGTAGCCGCCCAGCAGCAACTGGGCGAGGTGGAAGGGTGCGTGGAGCGGATCGGCGGTGGGGACGGCGGGCCCGACGGTCAGGACGAGGGCCTGTTCCCCGGCGGTGTCGTCGCCACGGCCTCCCCCGTCGGCCCCGCTCCTCGTCCCCGTCCACCTCCCCTTCTCCGTCTCCGTCTCCGTGAGCGACACCCGGCCCGGTCGCGGAACCAGGTGCGCGAACGGCGGCAGCACGAGCCCCGACGGGCCGCCCGACCAGGGCGCGAGCCGCTCGTCGGCCATGCGCAGTACGGCGTCCGGCTCCTCGCCCGCCAGGACGACCAGCGACGACCCGTCCGGCACGACGGCGCGCGCGTGGAGAGCCAAGAGGTCGTCGGGAAGCAGGGAGACGACGTCCAGGAGCGGTGCCGTACCCCCGGACTCCGAGGACAGCGGGTGCGGACCGAACCCGTGCGCGAGCGCGGCGCGGCGCAGCCGGACCCGGGGCGCGGGGGCACGTGGCGCGGCGGCCGCCCGGCGCTGGGCCAGGGCCACTTCGCCCTCCTCGTACCTCGGGCGCAGCAGCAGTTCGGCCAGCAGGTCCAGCGCACCGGGCAGGCCCGGGGCGAGCACGCTGACCGAGAGGATCAGGGACTCAGCGGTGACGACGGTGCTGAACTCCGCCCCGAGGTCGGCGGCCCGGTCGGCGATCTCCTGCCGGGTACGGTCCCGGCTGCCCGTTCCGAGGCAGGCGGCAAGGAGCTCCTGGGCGCCGGCGAGACCCGGTTCGGTGCGCGCGTACGGGATGACGAGGCGGAGTTCCGCGAGCGGGGCACCGGGGGCGTGTGCCGCGAGGACCCGCAGCCCGGTGGGCAGCACGGTGGACAGAGCGGTGGGCGGAACGGTGGGCGAGGCTGGGGACAGGGCCGTGGGCAAGACGGTGGGCGAAACGGTGGCGGTGCTGGCCCGGGTCATCCGGCTATGCCTTCCTGCGGGACGAGTTCGGTCACGGTGGTGGGCCCTTCGAGCAGGGCACGGGCCGCCGCCGACACCTCGGCGGGGGTCGTGCGGCGCAGCTCGGCGGGCAGCGCGTCGGGACCCGCCGAGCCCGGCAGGAGCAGGGCGTCACGGCCGAGGGCGACCGCGCGGGTGGGGAGCGAGTCGGCCTGCCGGTGCCAGGCGACGAGCAGCGAGTTCACCGCACGCCGGTGCTCGGTCTCGGAGAGGGGCCGGTCGGCCACGGACCGCAGTACGGACCGCCAGACGTCCATGGCGGCGTCGACCCCGGTCCCGGCCGCCCGGCCGAGCACGGCGAGGGTCAGGTCGGGCGCGGCGGAGGCGAGCCACTGGCCGTGGTACCCGCAGGTGACGGTGGCGGAGGTGAGTCGGTGCCCGTCCCGGGCCGACCGGGCCAGCGCGGGCAGCCGGGACCGGCCGAGCACCTGGGCGAGAACCGCCTGGGCGAGGTACGCGGGGCGGTCGGTCACCAGGTCGGGGAGCCGGTGACCGACCGCGACGCCGGGGCCGGCGGCGGACAGTGAGGCGGTACGGATCTCCTGGCGGGAAGCGGGAACAGGACCCGACGCCCTGGTCTCCCCCAACGCACCCGAAACTCCAGCCACTCCCTGCGCCCCCAGCGCGCCTGACACATCCGGTACTCCCGGTGTTCCCGGCGCCTCCAGCAAGCCCTGCGCACCCTGCGCACCCGGTGCACCCACCCCGTCGAACACCTCGTGCACCGCCGCCGTGACGCGCGCGGGGTCCACGTCCCCGACGACCGACAACACCATCCGGGGTGCCGTGTAGTGCGCCCGGAAGAAGCGTTCGGCCTCACCGGCCGTGATGCCCGCGAGCTCGGCCGCCGTACCGAAACTGTCCCGGCTGCCCGGGTACAGAGCACCCAGCGCCGATTCCCAGTACCGTCCGGCGGCCCCCGCACCGCGGATCTCCTCCCCGATGACGGCGGTTTCGGTGCGGATCACGTCCTCCGTCGGCACGAAGCCGAGCAGGCGACGGGCCTCCCACGCCAGGACGTCGGGCAGCAGCTCGGCGGGGACGGTGGTGTGGAAGACCGTGTGGTCGCGGTGGGTCTCGGCGTTGCAGACCCCGCCCGCGCCCTCGATCAGCGCGGCGTGCCCCTGCCCGGCGAGGTCACCGGCGCCTCCCGGGCCCGACCGGGGGAACATCAGGTGCTCGACGAGATGCGCCGTACCGTGGCGTCCCGCCGGGTCGTCGTCGCCCCCCGCCGCCACGGTGAGCGCGACGGCTGCCAGGCCGCGCCCGTACTGCGGGACCGCATCGACGCACACGCGCAGCCCGCCGGGGAGCACGGACACGCTCGGGCTCATATCAGCCGCCCGAGTTCAGCGGCCGGAACACGGACACGCACATCTTCCGGCTGTCGCCCCCGTCGAAGGGCTGCTCGCGCCAGCCCGCGTACCGGCCGACGAGCTCCAGACCGGCGATCGCACCGAGCAGGTCCAGTTCGCCCGGCCACACGTACCGCATCACGGTCGTCGCGGACCTGGGGGCGTCGCCGTCCAGGAAAAGCGTGCTCTGCAACATCATGTTCTGCGAGGCGGGCAGCACGCCCACCGACTCGATGAGCGCCCCGCGCGCGCCGATCGGGTAGGTGTTGACCTCGTTCTTCTTCTGTACGTGGTAGTCGCTCGGGTCGAACGTCTCGATCACCACGTGCCCGTCCGCCGTGACGTGCCGCGCCATCGCGTGCATCAGCGCGATCTGCTCGTCGACCGCCATCGCGCAGCACAGCACGTTGAACGGGGCCAGGACGACGTCGAAGGCGCGGCCGAGGTCGAGACCGGAGAAGTCACCGTGGACCGGGGTGATCCGGCCCTCGGGGTCCTTCTCCGCGAGGCGCGCCAGCATCCCTTCGGAAGACTCGACACCGGTGACGTCGAAGCCGCGCTCGGCGAGCGGAAGCGCCACCCGGCCGGTGCCGACGCCGAGTTCGAGGACGCTCGCGCCGGGTGCGGTGAGGGTGAGCAGGTACGTCGCGATGTCGTCGAGGTCCGGGGTGCTCGGGTAGATGTCGTCGTACACACCGGCCAGCGCGTCGCTGTAGGCGGCGGTGATCGCCGCGCCGAAACCTCCTGCGCCGACGGCGGTTTCGCCGTCCTCCGCCGCCTCAGGAATCTCAGAAGTCTCCGCCGCCTCAGGAATCTCAGCAGCGGTCTCCGTCGTCTCCATCATGTCTGCCGTCTCCGTCGTCTCCGTCGTCTCCGTGATGATCATCGGGCTCACACTCCAGCGGTCGCGGTGATGGTGGTTCCGGCAAGGTTGTTCTCGGGGTGCTCGGGGTCGATGCCCGCTTCGCGGAAGGCACGTACGACGTGGTCGGCGAGGTCGCCGGACCCGGGCGCCTGCGCGTGGTCGACGAGGGCTGTGGCCAGCGCGAAGCTGCGGTGCTGCCCGAAGCTCATGCCGTCACGGCCGGGCCGCGGATCGCGCGGGTCCCACGCGGCGGCGACGCCGGGGGCGAGCCTGGCGGTGAAGAGCGAGGTGTCGGAGCCGAGGCCCGGCAGGTCCCGTACGGCTTCGGCCACCGCCCGCTCGGCCGGCACGTGGTCGCCGTGCAGATAGACGACGACGCTGTCGCGGCGCGGGTAGTCGTCCTCGTCGGACAGGACCTTGGCGTGGTACCGCGCCCCGACGCCCTCCAGCGCGGCCAGCGCGGCGGTCCACAGCCCGACGGCCCCGTCCGCGTCGCGGGCGTGGAGGAAGAGTCGGCGGACCGGACCCGCGGGAGAGGGCAGGGGCCGCGAGCCCATCACGTAGAAGAAGCCGGGCGAGAGGGCGGGCCGTGCCGCCTCAAGGGCGACCTCGACCAGTTCGCCGGGGACGGGCGCACCGGGGCCGATGAGCCGGTCGGCGGTGAGCCGCGCGGTGATCTCCGGCAGCCGTACGACCAGTTCACCGCCGTCCCCGACCTCCAGCAGCCGGCCGGTGACCGGTGTCGTGGCGTGCGGCACGGCCGCGGAGAGGCGGCGTTCCAGCGCGGAGTCGCGCAGCGTACGGCGGGGCGGGGCGTCCGCTTCCCGGCGGTGCGCCCCGTTCCCGGCGTGGAACTCCTCGTACAGCGCGTTGGTGAGCCGCCCGCGCAGGTCGCGTGGGCTGTCCGCGGTCAGCCTCCGCCCGGCGACCCGCGCTTCGAGGGCGTCGGCGCGTACGGACACGAGGTCGAGCGCGGCGACGAGACGCGGCGCGGGGGTGAGGGTCATCGGGAGCTCCCGGACGGGGCGGAGTCGGTACGTCGTACGGCTTCGTTACGGAGTGCGGCTTCGTTACGCCGTACGGGGTCAGTACGCCGTACGGAGTCGGGCGGTGAGACGGTCGGCGGGGCGTCAGGGGCGGCGTCGGGCTTCGACGCGGCTGTCGTATCGGTCAGGCGCAGGGTGGTCACCGCACCGGCCGGATTCAGCAGCAGCGTCCGCCCGATCCCGGCGGCGGCGCGCGCGACCGGGTTGAGGACGGCGTGCGCCTGCGCGGTGGCGATGAGCCGGTCGTACAGGTGCCATCCCGCGAACCCGACGGCCCGTTCGGCGAGTTCCGGATCCGGGGTGCGGCAGCCGGTGTAGCCCTCCCAGAAGGCCGCGATACGAGGGATGTGGCGGCGGAGTCCGGCCGCGCCGCGTTCCACGATCTCCTCGTGGGCGAGGTCGAAACCGAGCGCGACGGAGTCCTGCGCGGCCGTGGCCTCGCCCGTCGGTGCGAAGACGGAGTACGTGGCCTGGAAGAGCCACTCGCCGACGAACGCGCCGACGTCGCGGGCCGGGTCGGCGAGCCGGAACTCCTCCCAGTCGCAGAGGTGGAGCGTCCCGCCGTGGACGAGGAACTGGTCGAATCGCAGATCGCAGTGGGCGGGGGTGTGCGGTGCCCTACGCTCCCGCTCCCGCAGCCGGTGGAGCGCGGCGACGGCCTCCGTGTCGTCCTGGACCAGCTTCCAGGCGGCGATCTGCGCCATGCTGCGGTCCTGTACCTCGCTCCACGGGAACGCCCGGAGCCAGCGCATCGGCGGCAGCGGGGCTTCGGCGGTGTCGATGGCGGGGGCCGCGTCGGCGCCCGGGTCCGCACCGGACTCCGGCGTTCCCATCGCATGCAGCGTGGCGATGGCCCGTCCCGCCTCCCGGCAGAGCTCCTCGTCGAAGTCGCCGTCCAACGCGACCTCCGAGCCCGAACGGGCCCCGGGCAGCAGCCGGAAGGCGCTGACGGCGGCGGCCCGGTCGGTGCCCAGGTGTTCGGGGGTACGGAGCGGCGAACCGGCCGGGAGCCGCGCGGCCGCCGCCTCGAAGGCGAGGGCGCGGTCGATCTCGGGCCGACTGCCGTCGGGGGCGCGGGCGACGGTCTTGACGAAGACCTGCTGGCCGCCGGTCGTCGTACCGGCCCAGTTGTCGTTGCGCCCGCCGAAGGCGGTCAGCCCGTCCGGCACGAAGGGGCCGAGCCCCAGCCGCTCCAGCAGCGCGTTCACCTCCGGCGCCGTGTCGAGACCGGTCGGCCGGAACCGGATCAGCGCGGGCGCATCGACCGTCGCTCCGGTCGTCTCCGTCGTGCTTGGCCCGCTCGTCGTGCTCGTCGTGCTCGTCGTGCTCGTCATGACACTCCTCGGGGGACCGCGCGGCGGCCCTCCTCATCGATCAACTCGGCAGTGAAGGCGAGGTAGTCGAGCAATTCGTCGCTCCACTCGCAGTACGTGGCGAAGTCCTGCATGTGCGTGACGACGCGGAGCACGGCGCAGCGCCCGACGGCACCCGGGTCGTACACCGGCCCCCAGAGCCGGTGGCCGTCACCGTCGCCGCCGTTGTCGTTGTCACCGTCGTTGTCGCCGTCGTTGTCGTTGTCGCCGTCGTCGCCGTCGCCGTCCTCGTCGTACGCGCCGAGGAACACCCGCTGGAGGACGGCCGCGGACGGCAGCCCCGCGCCCTCCCCCGCCGTCCGGTAGAGCGGTGACGACCAGGCCAGCTCGACGAGGTCGCCCAGCATCCAGCCCAGGTCCAACTCCCGGCGGCCCACGCCCAGGTCCTCGCCGGTCAGCAGCGCCACCCTGCCCCGGCTCCGGGGCGGTACGAGCGAACCGGCCGACGCCCAGCCGTGCAGCGGTACGGCAGAGGCTCCGGGGCCCGAGGGGCGTACGGCGTCGTCCGCCCAGTCGAGCAGCCGCTCCGCACGGTCGCCGCCCCACACCTCCAGAGCACACCGGCGCAGCCGGGCAGCCGCCGGGGCGAGCGTCCCGGTCCCGGCCGCCCACTCCCGCAGCCGCCGCACTCCCGGTGGAGGGAGCGGCTCCGGGTCCGGGGGCAGGGGGACCCCGTGCAGGGCCCGGAGGGCGCGTGCGGCGGCGGCGAGGGAGTGGGCGACGAGCCGCCCGGCCTGCGGGCGGGGGTCCCGCAGCCAGGCGGCGGCCGATGCGGACCCGGCGGCCCGGTGGAGCAGCCCGTCTCCGTACGGCGTCCCGGTGGACAACAGCGCGGCCCCCGTGGCGGGTTCCAGGTCGGGGACGAGGCGCAGCAGCCGACCGGGCGCGCGGAGCGGGCCGACACGACGAGGGCCGGGCCCGTGCCACCACAGGAAGTCACCGACACCGTCGTCGACAGCCACGCCGGCACCGGCACCGGCACCGGCACCGGCACCGGCACCGGCACCGGCACCAAGGGTGTCACTGGCGCCGCTGCCGGGGACCCGGTGCACCCGGGTGACCTGAAGGCCGGTGCCGTACTCGGCCACCAGAACGGCCCTACCGGCAAGGGGATGTGCCACGCTCACAGCGCACACTCCTTCCGGCGCGCGACGCACAGGTCGTACAGCTCGTTCAGCGGCGCGGAGCCACCGTCCTCCACCTCTCCGGTACTCGCGCTCCGCGCGGGGATCGTCGGGGCGAGCACCACACCGGGACGCTCGCGCAGGGCCGCCAGGTGCCCCTGGACGACCGGGCTCCCGAGCGCACCGGGCGGCAGCGACGGGGCGACGCCGACCAGGGCGCGGGTGGTGTGCAGAGCGACCATGAGCGGGGTGTCGGCGACGCCGAGGGCGAATCGGCCGACGAAATTCAGAGTGGCGGGATGGACGAGAATCAGATCCGCCCATTCCGCGAGGCTCACATGGGGTACGGCGACGCCGGAAAAAGCGTTCCAGTCGTCGATGAATACTTCTTTCCCGGAGAGTACGGCCACCGCGTCCGGTGACACGAATCGGCATGCGGAGCGGGTCAGCGCGACCCGTTTCTCCGTATCGGGAAAGGAGTTCCCGAGCCAGTTGATCCAGAACGGCAGGAAGGCGACGCCGAGGGCCCCCGTCCCCACGACGAGGATGCGCTCGAAGTCCCGTTGCTGTTCCTCCACGACGCCTCCTGTGCGCGTTGGGGGCCGGGGTCCGGCCGGAGCGTGCCCATGGCACGTCCGGCCGGACCCCGCGGCTCACAGCGAAGAGAGCCTGGTCAGCACTTGTTCTCGACGGTCTTCGCGGCGAGCGAGCCGAGAGCGGCGGCGCACTGCTGCGAGGAACGCGCGCTGATGATCGTGGCGCGGATGGCCCACGGGATGGTGGGGCTGAACGCCGGCGCGGCCTCCTTGCCGTCGTGCAGGCCGAGCTCCTCGGCGGAGGTGTAGGCGGTGTAGCCGTCGAACAGGTCCTTCTCGGTGACGTTCTGCATGAGAGTTGCCTCCATAGGCGAAAGGGGATTTACGTCCGGCATTCCCGGCCATCTCGGTGATGCCCGGTTTCCCGGTGTCCGTTGCGGACAGAAAGAATGTTGACCCACACCGTGAGGCCCGCACCATTGGCTCTTACGGCATTGCCGCAAACGACAGTTCCCCGCACAGGTAGAAGGGGATAGAACTACGGGTGTGAACACACCTGACGCAGAACAGTCTCCGGCGGAGCGGCCCGCGCTGCGGGCGCTGCTCTCGTACGCGCGTCCGCACCGCGGCATCCTCCTCACCGTGCTGGCCCTGACCCTGATGGGCAGCGCCGCCGGTCTGGCCCAGCCGCTGGTCATCCAGTCGGTGCTGGCGAAGCTCATGACGGGCGGAGGGCTGCGGGAGGACATCCTCCTGCTCTTCGGCCTGCTGCTCGCCTCCATCGGGCTGACCTGGCTACAGTCCTGGCTCAGCGAGCGGACCGCCGAACGCGTCGTGCTCCAGGTCCGCCGCGGCCTGATCGCGCGCCTCATACGCCTGCGCACGGCCGAGTTGGACCGTACCGAGCCGGGTGGACTGACCACGCGCGTCACCTCCGACAGCACGCTCGTGCAGCACGCGGCGACGGGCGGTCTCATCCAGCTCGTCGACGGGTCGATCCACCTGCTGGCCACGATCGTGCTGATGGGCATCGTCAGCCTGCCGCTGCTCGGCATCACCTCCGCCGTGCTGGTGGTCGTCGGCATCGCGATGGGCGTCGTCATGCCCCGTATCAAGCGGGTCACCACCGAGGCACAGACCTCCGTCGGCGAGATCGGCGCGGCACTCGACCGCTCGCTCGGCGCGGCCCGCACCGTGAAGGCCAACGGCGGCGAGGCGAAGGAGACCGAGCGGGCGACCCAGGCCGCCGAACGCGCCTACCGGGCAGGCCTCAAGGGCGCCCGCTACCACGCGCTGATCGCCGTACTGGCCGGGCTGATCGTCCAGGCGTCGTTCCTCGCCGTCATCGGCTTCGGCGGTGCGCTGGTCGCCATGGGCACCCTCGAACTGGCCGCGCTGATCGGCTTCCTGCTCTACCTGTTCAACCTGGGCGGCCCGGTCCTCTCCCTGGTCGGCGGCACCACCGCCCTCCAGCAGGGACTCGGCGCCCTGGCCCGGATCGAGGAGGTGCGGTCCATGGCGGCGGAGGACGACGTGGACGGTACGCCGTCGGCGCCCTCCGGCCCGCCGCCCCGCGTCACGGTCGACGGGCTGACCTTCGCCTACGAGGGGCGTACACCCGTCCTGAACGGCACGGGCTTCGTCGCACCGGCGGGGAAGGTCACCGCGATCGTCGGCCCGTCCGGCTCCGGCAAGACCACGGTGTTCTCCCTGATCCAGCGGTTCTACGACACCGACGACGGCCGCATCCTCCTTGACGACACCGACATCCGCTCACTCGGCCGGGCAGAACTCCGCCGCCGGATCGCCTACGTCGAGCAGGATTCCCCGATGCTGGCGGGCACGCTCCGGGAGAACCTCCTCTACTCCGCACCGGACGCGAGCGACGAAGCCGTCGCCGACGTGCTCCGCCGGACCCTGCTCGACGGCTTCGTCGCCTCGCTCCCGGACGGCCTCGACACGGCGGTGGGCGCCCGCGGCCTCGCCCTCTCCGGCGGAGAACGCCAACGCCTCGCCATCGCGAGGGCGTTGCTGCGCCGCCCGCAGGTCCTGCTCCTGGACGAGGTCACCGCGCACCTCGACGGGCTCAGCGAGACCGCTCTGCGCAGAACGGTGGAGGAGGCCGCACGGGACTGCACGGTGCTGCTCATCGCCCACCGGCTCTCGACGGTCACCACGGCGGACCGGCTGGTGCTGTTCGAGAACGGCCGGGTCAGCGACTACGGACGGCACGAGGAGCTGCTGGAGCGGAGCGCCCTCTACCAGGACCTCACCGCGACGCAGTTGACCGCGACGCAGTTGACCACGGCCCCGGCGGTCGCCACGGCAGCCGCGGAGACTGCTGCGACGATGCACTGAACTGCGCCGAAGCACCGCCGCGCCTGCGAGAATTCCGTACGCCAGTCCCGTACCCCAGTCCCGTACGTCACTGACTCCCTGCGAACACCCCCCTCAGCACGATCGCACGATCGAAGGATTCAAGGATCCAGATGACCGACACCACCCCCCTCCCCCTGCCCGCCTCGACCGAGGACGACCACTACGGGGAGATCTCCGTCGAACTCCTCGGCGAGCAGCGGGAGAAGCTCGTCGTCAGCGGCGAGCGGATTCCCACCATCACCATCGTCCGCGCCCCCGAGGCGGAGGTCGACGACCACATCGTCATCGGCACCCGCGACCCCCGGCACCTCACGATCACGGTGGACGGCGAGGCCGCGACGATCAAGCCCGGCAAGGGGAAGCTCCGGCGGCAGACGTACCGGGTCGACGTCCGTCACGCGGGCATCCACTACCGGCTCGTCCCGAACTCGATCCCGTTCAGCCGGCTGACCCGCGACGGCAAGCACCTCGGGGACTTCTCCTCGGACGGAGACCGCCGGGTGATAGCCGAGTGGCAGGAGGACGCCGGCACCCCCGAACCGCTCGACGCGGCCATCGGCTACGCGCTGTCGGCGGCGTTCGGCACCGGCGGTCAGCCGATGTGGATGATGGCGGTGGACGCGATCAGCGCGGCCCTGCCGTAGGGGCGGGCCCGTGAACGACCGAAGCCCCCTGCCGGAAGCAAGACTTCCGGCAGGGGACTTCGGCTTGCGCACTTCAATGTGCGCCCTTCAATGTGCGCACCTCGACGTGCGCACGTACCGCGGCGTCAGGTCACGGCGTCAGGTCACGGACGCGGCCCTCCTGATGTCCTCGGCATGCAGGTACGACACGATCGCGGCCTCGAACCGCGACTTCAGGTTCAGCTTGCGCACGATGCTCGACGTGTGGGCCCGAACCGTACGTTCCGTGATGCCGAGCCTCCGGGCCAGCCAGCGGTTCTGCTCGCCGCTCGCCAGCAGTACGAGCACTTCCAGCTCGCGTTCGGTGAGCGCGGCGAAGTCCATCGCCTGCCGCCCACCGGCCATCGCCCGCCCATGGGCAGCCGTCCGCCCACCGGCAGTCATCCGTTCGTCGACCGTCATCCGTTCGTCAGCCATCGCCGTCACAGCAGTCTCCATCCATTGATCGTCCACTGTCCCCCGTCCCGCGCCCGCCACCCGGCCGGCAGGGACTACCTGCTGCTTTACCTTTGCATTACCCTCTCCCTCATCAGTTCGACGGTTGCGCGGCATTTGACCGATGCGGCAGCACCGTCGGTTGTCGTGCGGCACGCGGGGGAGCGGCAGCAGTGAACGACGGAAGCCTGTCCATACTCGGTCTCAACACCACGGAGGAACGCGCCTACCGGCACTTCCTGCGCAATCCGGGCACCAGCACCGAGGACATCGGCGTCCTCCTCCACAGCCCGCGCGAAGAGGTGGAGAAGGCCCTCGCCCGGCTGGCCGAGCTGGGCCTGCTGCGGACCGACGGGCACGGCGGCGTCTCGGCGGCCGATCCGGAGACCGCGGTCGAGCGCCTCACGGAGATACGGCTGCGCGAGCTGCACGAACAGCTCCACCAGGTCACCAGGTCCCGGCATCTGGTCGCCGAGCTGACCGCCGAACAGCAGGCCCGGCCCCTCGCCACGCAGGGCGTGGAGCGGCTCGAAGTGCTCCGCCAGATCCGCGACCGGATCGACGACCTGGCCTTCTTCGCCCGCCAGGAGATCCTTTCCGTCGAGCCGTACACAGCACTCACCCCCGAGAACATCGCGCACGCCCGCCCGTTGGACACCCGGTGCCTACGTCGGGGCGTGCAGATCCGCAGCGTGGTGCTGCGGGAAGCACTCGACCACCCGCCCACCGTGGCCTACCTCCGCGAACTCACCGCGCAGGGCGCGTCGATCCGGGCCGCGGACAAGCTGTCCGAGCGGATCCTCGTGTACGACCGGCGTACGGCCCTGGTGCCCGTCGATCCCTCGGACACCTCGCGCGGCGCGCTGGTCACCCAGCAGGCCGGGCTGGTCTCCAACATCCTGGCCCTGTTCGAGAAGATCTGGACCGAGTCCACGGACCTCTCCGCCCTGATCGACACCCACCCCGCGCCCTCGGGCGTGCTGTCCGAGATGGAGCAGCGCGTCATGGAGGAGATGTGCCGGGTCGCCAAGGACGAGACGGGCGCACGGAACCTGGACATCTCGGTACGGACGTACCGCCGCCATGTCGCCGACGTGCTCCGCATCCTGGACGCGACCAGCCGCCCGCACGCTGCCCTGCTGGCCCGCGAGAAGGGCTGGATCTGAGACGGGAGAGGCAAGGCCCTACCCGCTCCCCTCCAGCACCCACCCCTCCAGGGCCCGGTCCCGCAGTGCCTCGGCGCACCGCTCCCGCGCGTCCCGCACGCCGCCGCGCACCAGGACGGTGATCCGGTCCTCCTCGATGTGCTGGCCGCAGTCCCAGTGCGCGGGCAGCATCCCGATGAGCCGGAGCACCGCGGTGCCGGCGGGCGCGGCGTCGGTGGAGGCACGGACCACCGTGATCTCCACCGGGTCCTCTACTGCCAGCCGTTGACGCACTTCACCTTGCCCATGAACGGTCCGACCGGCTTCGGCAGCGGTGCGCCGCAGAGCACTCGGGAGACCGCCGAGGTGACCCTCGACACCACGTCCGACACCGCCTCCGAAGCCGTACCGACCCCAGCACCGGCACCGGCACCGGCATTGCCCCCGGCCCCAGCCCCAGCCCCAGCCCCGGTCAACAGCGGCGCGGCGGTCGCGGACGCGGCGACCGTCCCGGCTCCGGCGCTCGCGTGGGCCGGTGCGGCGGCCGCTCCGACGACCAGCGCCAGGAGCAGTCCTCCCGCACCGACCATCCTCCCGGTGAACGCGTAGACACCCATCTCTTCCTCCCCGTACTCACTGCGTCACGTGTCTCGCCGGCTTCGTCCGCCGACGTATGTCAGCTTGCCAGCGGGGCGGGCCGGACCAGGCGGCGATCACTGTCAACTTGCTGCATGCGCCCCGGCCACTTGGTGCCAGCCGTGCGACGCCGCGGACATACGACGACGGCCGGGCCGGGAGAACATCTGGTGTTCTCCCGGCCCGGCCGTCGTCGTATGTACCCCCCGGTGCCCCGCCGCCCTACTCCGCGGACCGCTTCGGCTTGGGCCGCCAGACCACCAGCGCGCTGGTCTGCTGCACGTCCTGGTACGGCACCAGATCGCGGCGGTACGAGGCGTGCACCTGGGCCTCGCGCTGCTGCATGGCGACCGCCGCGCCGTCCACCGCCGCCGAGAGCTCGGCGACGCGCTGCTGGAGCGCGGCCACCTGGTTCTCCAGCTCGATGATCCGCTTGATACCCGCGAGGTTGATGCCCTCGTCCTGCGACAGCTGCTGCACCGTGCGCAGCAGCTCGATGTCGCGGGCCGAGTATCGCCGACCGCGCCCGGCCGTACGGTCCGGGGAGACCAGGCCGAGGCGGTCGTACTGTCGCAGTGTCTGCGGGTGCAGGCCCGAGAGCTGGGCCGCCACCGAGATCACGTACACCGGCGATTCATCGGTCAGCTGGTACGGATTGCGTCGACGGCCGTCCATCTCAAGCTCCCTTCGCAGCCTGGAACAGTTCCGCCCGCGGGTCCTCGTCCGCGGTCGCCTTCCGGTAGGCCTCCAGCGCGTCCCTGGCCTCCTGGCCGAGGGAGGTGGGGACCGCGACCTCCACGGTGACCAGGAGGTCGCCGCGGGTGCCGTCCTTGCGCACCGCGCCCTTGCCCCGGGCGCGCATCGTACGCCCGTTGGGGGTGCCCGCGGGAAGCTTCAGGGTGACCGGGGGGCCGCCGAGGGTGGGGACCTTGACCTCGCCGCCGAGCGTCGCCTCCGGATACGTGACGGGCACCGTGACCGTGAGATTGTCGCCCTTGCGGCCGAAGACCGGGTGGGCGCCGACGTGCACGACGACGTACAGGTCGCCCGCCGGACCGCCGCGCTCGCCCGGGCCGCCCTTGCCGCGCAGCCTGATCCGCTGGCCGTCGGAGACGCCCGCCGGAATCCTGACCTGCATGGTCCGGGCCGACTTCGCCCGGCCGCTGCCCTTGCAGACCTCGCAGGGGTCCTGGGCGATGAGGCCCCGGCCCTTGCAGTCCACACAGGGGTCGGTGAGCGAGAAGCCGCCGCCGCTGCCGCGCGAGACCTGGCCGGTGCCGACGCAGGTCGGGCAGACCCTGGGGGTGCCGTTCTTGTCACCGGTGCCGGAACACGCCTTGCAGGGCGCCTGGCTGGACATCCGCAGCGGGACCGTGGCCCCGTCGACCGCCTCGGTGAAGCTGAGCGTCACCTCGGACTCGACGTCCTGGCCGCGCCGCGGTTGGACACGGCTGCCCGTGCCGCCGCGGTTGAACAGCCCGCCGAAGACGTCTCCGAGACCGCCCCCGCCGCCGAAGCCGCCGCCCGCGCCGCCCTGTCCGCCGCCCGGTGCGCCCCCGCCGAAGAGGTCGCCCAGGTCGAAGTTGAAGTTGCCGCCGGCACCACCGGGACCGGCGCGGAAGCCACCGTTGCCGAAGAGGGCGCGCGCCTCGTCGTACTCCTTGCGCCGCTTGGCGTCGCCGAGGACGTCGTTCGCCTCGGAGATCTCCTTGAAGCGCTCCTCCGCCTTGGCGTCACCCTTGTTGGCGTCGGGGTGGTTCTCCCGGGCGAGCTTGCGGTACGCCTTCTTGATCTCGGCGTCGGTGGCGTCCTTGGGGACGCCGAGGACCTTGTAGTAGTCCTTCTCGACGAAGTCCTTCGTGCTCATCGACGTCCCTCCTTCCGGACGATCGGCCGAGCGGCCGGCCCGTGGGCCGACCGCCGGGCCGGTCGGTGTGCACCCTGGTGGTCAGACGCGTTGCCGTCAGACCTCCTCGGTGCCACCGCTCTCCTCGTCGTCTGTCTTCTCTTCCTTGGCCGCGGCGGGCGTGGCGCCCGGCTGCGGCTCGGCGACGGCCACCCGCGCGGGGCGGATGGTGCGCTCGCCGATGCGATACCCCGGCTGAAGGATCGCCACGCAGGTCGTCTCGGTGACGTCCGGCGCGTAGCTGTGCATCAGAGCCTCGTGGATCGTCGGGTCGAAGGGCTCGCCCTCCTTGCCGAACTGCTGGAGGCCCAGCTTCGCGACGACCGTCTCCAGCGATTCGGCGACCGACTTGAAGCCGCCGAGCAGCTCGCCGTGCTCCCGTGCGCGGCCGACGTCGTCGAGCACGGGCAGGAGCTCGGACAGGAGGTTCGCGACGGCGATCTCCTTGACCGTGACCCGGTCCCGCTCCACACGGCGGCGGTAGTTCTGGTACTCGGCCTGGAGCCGCTGGAGGTCCGCGGTGCGCTCGCCGAGCGCCGTACGGACCTGGTCCAGCTGTGCGGTCAGGCCGACGGTCTGGTCGGTGTCCCCGGCCGGGGCCGCCGCCTCCTCCTCGGAGGGAGCGGCGGCCTTCGGCTCGGCGTCATCAGGGGTGGCGCCGGAGGGGACGTCGGGCTTCTCCTCGAAGCCCGGAGTCTCCTCGGTCACGCCGCACCGCCCTTGGTGTCCTTGGTGTCCTTCTCGTCGTCCACGATCTCGGCGTCGACGACGTCGTCGTCGGCGGCCTTGGCCTGGCCGTCGCCCGGGGCCTCGGCACCCGGGGTCGCGCCCTCGGCCTGAGCGTTGGCGTACATCGCCTGGCCCAGCTTCTGGGAGACGGCGGCGACCTTCTCGGTGGCCGTACGGATCTCGGCGGTGTCCTCGCCCTTGAGCTTCTCCTTCAGCTCGCCGACAGCGGTCTCCACCTCCGTCTTCACGTCACCGGGGACCTTGTCCTCGTTGTCCTTGAGGAACTTCTCCGTCTGGTAGACGAGCTGCTCGCCCTGGTTGCGGGACTCGGCGGCCTCGCGGCGGGCGTGGTCCTCCTCGGCGTACTTCTCGGCCTCTTCGCGCATCCGGTTGACCTCGTCCTTCGGCAGCGAGGAGCCACCGGTGACGGTCATCTTCTGCTCCTTGCCGGTGCCGAGGTCCTTGGCAGCGACGTGCATGATGCCGTTGGCGTCGATGTCGAAGGCGACCTCGATCTGCGGCACGCCGCGCGGGGCCGGCGGCAGACCGGTCAGCTCGAACATTCCGAGCTTCTTGTTGTACGCCGCGATCTCGCGCTCGCCCTGGTAGACCTGGATCTGCACGGAGGGCTGGTTGTCCTCGGCCGTCGTGAAGATCTCGGAACGCTTGGTCGGGATCGTGGTGTTGCGCTCGATGAGCTTGGTCATGATCCCTCCCTTGGTCTCGATGCCGAGGGAGAGCGGGGTGACGTCGAGGAGCAGGACGTCCTTGACCTCGCCCTTGAGGACACCGGCCTGGAGCGACGCGCCGATGGCGACGACCTCGTCCGGGTTCACGCCCTTGTTGGCCTCCTGGCCGCCGGTCAGCTCCTTGACGAGCTCGGCGACGGCGGGCATACGGGTGGAGCCACCGACGAGAACGACGTGGTCGATCTCGGAGAGCTGGATGCCCGCGTCCTTGATGACGTTGTGGAACGGGGTCTTGCAGCGGTCCAGGAGGTCCGAGGTCAGCTGCTGGAACTGCGAGCGCGTGAGCTTCTCGTCCAGGTGCAGCGGGCCCTCGGCGGACGCCGTGATGTAGGGCAGGTTGATCGTGGTCTCGGTCGAGGACGAGAGCTCGATCTTCGCCTTCTCCGCGGCCTCACGGAGACGCTGGAGAGCCATCTTGTCCTTGGACAGGTCCACGCCGTGCCCGTTGGCGAACTGCTTCACCAGGTAGTCGACGACACGCTGGTCCCAGTCGTCACCACCGAGGTGGTTGTCACCGTTGGTGGCCTTCACCTCGACGACGCCGTCACCGATCTCCAGGAGGGACACGTCGAAGGTGCCGCCACCGAGGTCGAAGACGAGGATCGTCTGGTCGTCCTTGTCCAGGCCGTACGCCAGGGCGGCGGCGGTCGGCTCGTTGACGATGCGCAGGACGTTGAGGCCCGCGATCTCACCGGCCTCCTTGGTCGCCTGACGCTCGGAGTCGTTGAAGTACGCCGGGACGGTGATGACCGCGTCGGTCACCTTCTCGCCCAGGTACGACTCGGCGTCGCGCTTCAGCTTCTGCAGGATGAAGGCGCTCATCTGCTGCGGGTTGAAGCTCTTGCCGTCCAGGTCGATCTTCCAGTCAGTGCCCATGTGGCGCTTGACGGAGCGGATGGTCCTGTCGACGTTGGTGACCGCCTGGCGCTTGGCGACCTCGCCGACGAGCACCTCGCCGTTCTTGGCGAAGGCGACGACGGACGGCGTGGTCCTGGCGCCTTCGGCGTTGGTGATGACGGTGGGCTCGCCGCCTTCGAGAACGCTGACGACGGAGTTAGTCGTGCCCAGGTCGATGCCGACCGCACGTGCCATTTCAATTCCTCCAACTGACTACTTGAGTGGATCTGACTCAAGAATGCATGACACCCGCCCCCTAGTCAACAGACCTGAGTCGGTCGGGCTCAACTTAAGTGCTTATCCGGACCACACATCGCCCCCGCTCCCGCCCCACGGACACACCCGCGCACGCCACACCCCTCGCACACCCCGCACCCCACCGTCCCACCATGGGATCGTTCTGTCACAAAATGCCGCGAGACGGTCACAACCGTCCCCGACCGGCAGGTTTCACCGTGGATCGTCACACCATCGAATCTCGAACCCCGGGTGGGCGCGATGCAGAACGCGAGGAAGCGGCGCGTACGACAGAACAGGCAGAAGGAGAAGCGGAGGGAGAAGCGGAGGAGGCAGGGGCAGAACCCCGTACGCACACAGGCACCGGTGCCACCACAGCCCCGCCCCACGGAAGCCACACCGCCACCGGCCGCCCCCCGCACACCGGCCACCAGCCCCGCCGCCCCTCCCGCCGTCACCCGCTCGAACCCGGCAACAGCGCGCGGCCACTTCCCCTCGCGCCCCGCCGCCCACCTGACCGGCCTCCTGGACCGGGCGGAACGCCTGGCGGACCGCCTCGCCCCCCGCACGACGGCAGAACGGCTGCTGGACCTGACCCTCGGCACCGCCCTGCTGGCCCTGACCGCCCCCGCCGTAGCCGTCGGTGCCCTCGTCCTGACCGCCCGGCGCACCCCGGGCGGCGCCTGGGACCGCCGCCCCCGCACCGGTCTGGACGGCAGGGTCTTCGAGCTCCGCAGCCTGCGCACCCGACGGCTCCGGCTGGACCTGCTCTCCCGGCTCCCTCATGTCGTAAGGGGCGACCTCGCCCTCGTCGGCCCCGCCCCGCTGGCCCCGGGCGACCCCCGGTCCGCGCACCCCGGGGCCCGGCAGTGGCGGCAGGAGCTGCGGCCGGGACTCACCGGCCTGGCCCAGGTGCGGGCCCGCTCGGGCATGCCGTGGGACGACCCCGCCCTGCTGGACCAGCACTACGCAGAGCACCATGGAGTAGTACTCGACCTGGCGATCCTGACGGAGGCCGTACGCAATACCCTGCGGACGACCCTCCGACAGGCCAGCCCGACCGAGGCACCACCCGGGACACCACCCGGGACACCGCCCGCGGCACAGCCCAAGGCACAACCAAGGCACACCTGAGCGACACAGATCACCGCCCGCCCGGCTACAGCAGGGTGGACTAAGTGGATAGTGTCAGCACAGACCAAATAAGTTACTGCTTAGTAGTAGTGGGCAGTCGCACGTACGTAACTGGATCCCGCTCTCGCAGGCCCGAGGAGCCCTACTCATGCAACTCGCCGCGATCATCGTGTCGCTGGTGCTGACGGTCGTCGGCGTTGCGCTCATCACCCGAGCCATCGTGCAGATCTACCGCTTCGTCCGTCTGGGACAGGCAGTACCGGCAGGCAGCCGCACCGACGACCCCAAGCAGCGGACGATCACCCTGATCAAGGAGTTCGTCGGCCACACGCGAATGAACCGCTGGGGCGTCGTGGGCGTCGCCCACTGGTTCGTCGCCGTCGGCTTCCTGACGCTGGGCCTGACGATCGTCACGGCGTACGGCCAGCTGTTCAAGGCGGACTGGGTGCTGCCGGTCATCGGCGGCTTCCTCCCGTACGAGCTCTACATCGAGTTCATCGCGCTCGGCACGACCCTCGGCATCATCGTGCTGATCGCGATCCGCCAGCTGAACCTCCCCTCGCGGGCGGGCCGCAAGTCGCGCTTCACGGGCTCCAAGATGGGCCAGGCGTACTTCGTCGAGATCGTCATCCTCATCATCGGCACCGCCATCATGGCGCTGCGCGGCCTGGAGGGCGCCCTCCACCACGTCGACAGCTACGACCCCGCGTACTTCGCCTCGTACCCCCTGGTCCTGGCCTTCAAGGGGCTGAGCGTCGAAACGCTCCAGAACCTGGTCTACCTGTTCGCGATGATCAAGCTCGGTACGACGATGGTCTGGGCGATCACCATCTCGCTGAACACGAACATGGGTGTGGCCTGGCACCGGTTCCTCGGGTTCCCGAACATCTGGTTCAAGCGGAACGCGGACGGCGATGTCGCGCTCGGCGCGCTGCTGCCGATGA